>NZ_JAKKFI010000004.1 GCF_022230955.1 Micromonospora cabrerizensis | reverse complement strand
GGCGGGGCTCCGCCGACCAGCTGCACCTGGTCACCACCGGCGGCGGCCCGGTCCGCACGGTCGCCGACCTGCGGGGCCGCCGCGTCTCCGTCGGCGCGTCCGGCTCGGGCACCGAGATCACCGCGACCCGGCTGCTGGAGGTCGCCCGCCTCGGCGGCGACGAGGTACGCCGGGAGCGGCTCGGGTTGGACGACTCCGTGGCGGCGCTGCGTTCCGGGCGGATCGACGCGTTCTTCTTCTCCGGCGGGCTGCCGGTGCGGGGCATCGAGGAGCTGGCCTGGCGCAGCGCCACCCGGATCGTCGACCTCAGCGAGTGGACCGAACCGCTGCGTTCCCGCTACGGGCAGGTCTACGTCTCCCGGGACATCCCCCGCTCGGTGTACGGGGTGGACGCGGTGACCACGGTGGCCGACCCGAACTACCTGATCGTGCGGGCCAACCTGCCGGAACGGTTGGTCCGGGAGGTGACCCGGCTGTTGATGGAGCGTCGGGCCGAACTGGCCGCCGCGCACCCGGCGGCGGGCCGGATGAGCCCCCGCTCGGCGATCGTCACCGCGCCGCTGCCGCTGCACCCGGGGGCCGCCGCCTGGTACCGCGCGGCCAAACCCTGACGGCGAGCGTCACCGCACCGGGGCGGGCCGAAGGTCGGGAGCCTCCTCCGTCGCCGGCTCCGGCGGGGCCTCCGGCGCCGGGAACCACAGGGCGGCGACCAGCCCGCGCGACTCCCCCGGGCGCATGGTGAGCCGCCCGTCGGACGCGTCCACCAGCACCGCGGCGATGGTCAGGCCCAGCCCCGCACCGTCCACGTTCTGCGCGTCCGGGGCCCGCCAGAACCGCTCGGTCGCCTGGCCGAGCTGACTCTCGGTCATGCCCGGGCCGGAGTCGCGCACCTCCAGGGCCACCCCGTCGTCGCGGCGGGCCACCGTCACCGTCACCGCCCCGCCCGCCCCGCTGAACTTCACCGCGTTGTCGATCAGCGCGTCCAGCGCCTGGTCGACGGCGGTCGGCACCGTCCGGGCGTACGCCGGGGCGTCGGTGGTGGCCAGCCGCAACGCGACCGAGCGGTGCCGGGCCAGCGGGGCCCACGCGGCCACCCGGGACGCGGCCACCGCGGCGGCGTCCACGGTGACCCGCTCGTTCTCCTCCCGTTCGGCCCGGGCGAGGGTGAGCAGCGCGTCGAGCACCAACGCCAGCCGGTCGGTCTCCTCCAGGGCCAACTGGTGCTCGGAGCGGCCGTCCGGGTCGGTGAGGCTGGGCCCCAGCTCCTCCACCCGCAGCCGCAGCGCGGTGAGCGGATTGCGCAGTTGGTGGCTGGCGTGCGCGACGAAGGCGCGCTGCCGGTCCATCACGTCGGACACCACGTCGGCCATGTGGTTGAAGCTGGCCGCGAGACGACGTAGCTCCGGCGGGCCCAGGCGGTGCTGCACCCGGGCGCCCCGGTCGCCCTCGGCGATCTCGTGGGTGACCGCGTCCAGCTCGGTGACCGGGCGCAGCACCCAACCGGCCAACCCGAACGCGGTGAGCACGCAGGCCAGCACGACGAGCAGACCCGCCAGGGCGAGCAGCAGCCACCATGAGGCGACAGCTCGGCGGATCGGGCCGGACGGGGTCACGATCACCACCGCGCCGAGCACCTCACCGCCGTCGTTGATCGGCACCGCCACCGCCACCGGGTCGGTCGTCCAGGGCCAGACCGACTCGGGGGCGCTGGTCTGCTGCCCGGACAGCGCGATGTCCAGGACGGTCGCGGTCATCGGGCCGGGCCGGTACCCCGGCGACGAGACCGGGGTGCTGCGGTCCCGGTCGACGATCGCGACGCCGATCGCGTACAGGTTGTCGTAGCTGGTCAGCTCCGACTCGATCGGGCCCGGCCCGCCGTCGCGTAACGCCGGCCCGGCCAGCGAGGCGAACCGGGTGGCGTCGGCGAGCCGGTCGGCGCGGACCCGCTCGGTCTCGCGGCTGGCCATGGTCGCGGCCAGCGGTGTCTCCAACGCGATGAGGACCAGCACCATCAGCAGCAGATAGCTGATCACCAGACGGCGGCGCACATCAGCCCCTCACGCGTCACGCAGTCGGTAGCCGACACCGCGCACGGTCTCCACCAGACGGGCGTCACCGAGCTTGCCGCGCAGCGACCCGACGTGCACCTCGACCGTGTGCCGGTCAGCCCAGGTGGTGCCCCAGGCGTCGAGCAGGATGCGGTCGCGCGGCACCGCCACCCCGGGCTGGCGGGCCAGCGAGAGCAGCACGTCGAACTCCTTGCGGGTCAACGTGACGGCACGACCGTCGACGGTCACCGTCCGGGCGGGCACGTCGATGCGCACCGACCCGGCCTCGATGAGGTGCCGCTGCGGCGCGGCGTTCGCGGCCCGGCGCAGCACCGCCTCGATCCGGGCCTGCAACTCCACCATCGAGAACGGCTTGACGACGTAG
Organism: Micromonospora cabrerizensis; assembly: GCF_022230955.1. Taxonomy (GTDB): domain Bacteria; phylum Actinomycetota; class Actinomycetes; order Mycobacteriales; family Micromonosporaceae; genus Micromonospora; species Micromonospora cabrerizensis. Next base: position 34,467 of record NZ_JAKKFI010000004.1, on the reverse strand, counting down.
TCGTCCGCGCCGAGGCGCAGACCCAGCACCCGATCGCGTTCCTCGCCCCGCGCGGTCACCGCGATGATGCCGAGCTGGCTGCTGCGCCGACGCAGCTCCCGGCACAGGTCGGTGCCGTCCCCGTCGGGCAGGGTCAGGTCGAGCAGCACCAGGTCGCACGGGGCGGCGGAGAGGGCGGCGGCGACCGTGCCCGCGTGCTCGACCTCGTAGCCGCGGCGGGTCAGGGCGGAGGAGAGCGCAGCGGCGACCCGGCGGTCGTCCTCCACCAGCAGGATCCGCACCCGTGCCCCCGTTTCGTCGCAGCGCCGTTCTGCGAATGGTGGCAGAAGCGTGCGCGGAACGGGAGGCCGGATGCCGCGATGTGCCAGCTACCGGCCGCTACAGGCCGAAGGTGTCGTCGGCGGTGGCGTCCCGGACGCCGTCGGTGAAGCCGCGAAAGCCCGGGTCCTCGTGGCTGGCCGGCACGCTGGTGACGTTGACGCCGCTGGCCTGGGTCACCGCGTCGACCAGGGGCGGATAGTCGATCTCGGCATCCTGGAAGGCGTCGTCGTCCGCCTCGGCCAGGTTGATCACGTGCTGGACGTCGTCGGACGGGGTGTCCGGGTCCTCGGCCCACTCGCCGCCCGCGCGGTAGCACTCGTCGTACAGCGCACGCTGGCTGTCGGTCCAGTCGTCGTCGTAGCTCTGCATCGCCCATCCCCTCCGCGGCCCTTGACCTGAGCATGCCCGGCGGGGGGCGACGGGCGCGGCGGTACCGGCGAAAACCGGACCAGCACGGAGACCGGACCGCCGTACGCTGCCGAGGTGATCTACAAACTGCTGTCGAACACGGAATGGGACGATGCCCTCGCCGCCGGTGCCCTTGCCGGCTCCGCCGTGGACCGGCAGGACGGGTTCATCCACCTGTCCGGCGCCGACCAGGTGGTGGATACGGCGCGACGGCACTTCGCCGGTGCGACCGGGTTGACCCTGCTGAGCGTGGCCGAAGAGCGGTTGGGCGACACGCTGCGCTGGGAGCCGTCGCGCGGTGGGCAACTCTTCCCGCACGTGTACGGGCCGCTGCCGGTCGCGGCCGTGGTGGCGGCGCAGGCGTTGCCCGCGGACACCCCGGCCGCCGACGCGGTGGCCGCCCTGCTGGGCTGACCCGGCTCTGCCGGCTGACCCGGCTCTGCCGGCTGACACAGACGCGCCCGGCCCGACAGGTGTCGGGGCCGGGCGCGCAGCGCCATGCGTACGGCTCAACGGCAGAGGCGGTCGATCTCCTCCTGGAACCGGTCCATCGGGTTCGCCTCGGCGGGGCCGAGCAGGTAGGTCTTCAGCTCCCGGCGGGCCTCGGTCATCGGGTCGTCGCCGGCCCGGGTCACCGACACGATCTTCTCCAGCTCACCGCAGTCCTTGGAGAGCAGGAAGGCGGCGCGGGCCGTCGGGTACTCACGGCGGAAGTCGTCCTCCGACAGGCCGGCCGGGTTGGCCACCACGTACGGCCGCTGGCTCTGCACGAAGTCGGAGACCACGCTGGACACGTCGCTGATCAGCAGGTCGGTCTGGTTGAAGCAGTCGAACAACCCCGGCGTACGACCGGTGACCACGAGGTGCTCGGTGCCGTCCAGGGATGACGCGTCCGGGTCGCCTCCGGCGGCGCGGATGGCCGCGACGACCCGCTCGTGCACGGCCCGGGCCGCCTTCGACCGCGACCCGGTGAGCGGGTGCGGCTTGTAGATCAGGCGCAGCCGAGGATTCGTGGCCAGCAGCCCCTTGACGATCCGCTCACCCATCAGCACCAGGGAGGTGTGGAACGGGTCGTCGTCGAGCCAACCCTCCCAGGTGGGGGCGTAGAGCACGGTGAACGGCCGGTCCACCGACTCGGCGCCGAAGGTGTGCACCCCGGCGAGCTGCGGCCGACCGATCTCGACGATGTCCGAGTCGAGCACCCCCACACCGGCCCGGGCGTAACGCTCCCGGCCGGCCAGCCCCGCGACCCAGACCTCGTCGTACACCTTGCTGTAGGGGTTGACGCTGGCCTGCTTGTCGCTGTCGCCGTGCCCCACGAAGACGTGCTTGGTGCTCGGCTCCCGGAGCATGTGGATGTTCGCGCCGACGTTCGCGGAGTAGAGCGCGGCGCGGATGCCGCTGATGTCGAGGTTCATGAAGTCGACGCCGGCCGGTACGCAGATCACCGGCAGCCGGGTGTCGGCCAGCTCCAGGAACGCCTCCCGGCTGCGCATCAGCACCACCGCGCGCTGCTGGAGCGCCTCGGTCGGGGCGAGCCACATGTTGGCCTGGTAGACGTCCTTGGCCGGGCCGGCGAAGTAGAGCGCGACCTCGGGACGGTAGGAGTCCAGCCAACGCTGCACGGCGGGCAGCAGCGGCGCCTGCCCGGCGGTGCGGCCCCGGAACCAGGTCAGCGCCAGGACGGCGCCCACCACGGCGGTGGCCACGACCGCCACCGTGCCGGCGGCGAGGAACGGCGTCGGATCGTGCTGCACCGCGGCGGCCACGGCGGCCGGCACCAGCAGCAGGTTGAGCAGCGGCATCCGGTCACCGGTGACCGCCACCACCCAGGCCGGCGGCTGGGGGGCGGAACGCAGCCCGCCCAGCTCGATGTTGCGCACCATGGCGGAGAGCGGGTTTCGACGCTCGATCATGATGGAGAGCGCCCCGGCGAAGACGGACACCACCCACACCACGGCCGGCAGCACCAGCAGCAGGGTCAGCTCACCGCCGGTGAGCCGCACCTCGGCGGCGACGAGCAGCACGGCCGCGAGGTCCCGGGTCAGCTGCCGGTACGACCAGTGCAGGCCCGCCTTGTCCAGCAGCAGCTGCGAGGTGGGCGACCAGCGGGCGAGGGCGAACTCGCCGATGACGGCGGCCGACCCGGCGACCGCGAACAGGGCGATCCAGCCGAGTGCGCCAGCGACGAGCATGACCAGGTAGGCCAGCAGCAGCAGAGCGGCGCTGGCGGCCGCTCCGATGCGAGCTGAGAACGTGCCGAACAAAGAGTTCGCTCCCCACGGTTTCCGTATCGGGTCTGGGCTCGGTCTTCGCGCCCACCAGGAGCCGAGACTGAAGCGCCTGGTGGGCGCCCGTCACGTCACGCCAGCGCGAGGCTGGCGGACGTGACTGCGACCTTAACGCGAATGGGCGCGATGGTATCGAGCGGGTATGCGAGCAGCATTCCGGTCAAAACTCCCCATCACGACCAGCCTCAGGACCCGCCGGGGGCGCCGACGCGGTAGCAGACCATCGCCCCCGGCGCCTTGCGCGACGCGAAGGGTTCCAGCCCCAGGGTGGGTGCGACAGCGGGGACGGCGGTGTTGCCCTTCCACACACAGACCAGGCCCACGCCCACCCGGTCCATCGCCCCGGCGACCGCGGAGCTGTCGACGGGCTCGCCGTCGGCGAACTTCGCCAGCAGCAGCCGGTCCGTCGCGAACGGCGTCGTCGGGCCGTAGTCGGTGAGGTACAGGTCGCGCGGCAGCACCACGCGGACCTCCGTGGTGACCATCGGAAGCGACCGCATGACCGACGACGGGGCGAGCACCAGGCCGGCGGGACGGTCCAGGTTCTTGATCCAGAACGAGGCGGCCTTGCGGTTCTCCGGCATCCGCCAGGTCGGCTTCGACTCGACCGCCTTACCGCCGTACCACATCGGCTTGCCCTGGGTGTAGAAGGCGAACACCAGGACCACGGGCAGTGCGACGGCGAGGACCTGGTTCACCCGGGCCAGTCTGGGCAGCCGGATGACCGCGAGGAGACCGACCAGCGCCGGCACCGGCAGGATCCACGGCACCCGCCAGAGCACCGCCGTCAGACCGCTCAGGTCACCACCGAGCTTCAACACTCCGGGCACCATGAGGACCGTCACCGCCAGCGCGGCACCGGCGGCGAGCTGCTGTGGCACGCCCCGACGGAGCAGGAGGGGAGACCACCAGACGGCCAGCCCACCGATGACACCGAGGATGCCCAGCCACAGGGTGAGCTCGTAGATGGTCCGCAGCTCCTGCAGCGGGGCGTACGTCGCGGCGGCCTCCTCCACGCCACCGCGCAACACCTGGACGAGCACGCCGGAGAGCAGCGGATAGGCCGATGCGGCCAGGAAGCACAGGACGGCCTCCCGCAGTCTGCGGGTCGCCAGCAGCGCCACGCCGGCCGCCCCGGCGAGCAGCGGCAGCAGGAACACGGCGGTGGTGGTGTAGCCGACGCTGGCGACGGAGAGCAACGTGAGCAGGACCAGCGCCCGCCGCGAGCGGTGCTCCAGGTAGTCCGTGAGGTACACCCAGGCGAGGGGGATCAGAGCGTGCAGGAAGACGCTCTTGCCCTGGGTGAGCCGGGGCAGGTGGTAGGTGTTCAGCGCGTCGGCGTAGTACGCCACGAGCAGGATGTAGGCCGCCGCGACACCGAACACGACCAGCGGGCGGCGCGGGGCCCAGCGCTGCACGAGACGCCACAGGGCGAGGACCGTGAAGACGGCGAGGACCGGCAGGAGGAGGTACCACAACACGGACGCGGTGTGGATGTGCAGGGCGCGGGCCAGCGCCCCGATGAAGACCTCGAACGACGGCAGCGGCGGGTTGGCCGAACCACCCGGCAGCACGCCCTCGGTGAACAGGAAGTCCCGGAACGGAATGGTGTCCCGCTCGGCCACCCACACCGACTTGCCGACGTAGAAGACGTCGTCGAGCGACACCCGGTTGATCAGCGTGGCGAAGAACGCGGCGGCCAGGGAGACGGCGAGGACCACGTACCCCTGCATTGGGGTGGTCCCCCGGACGGCCGGCGCGGCGTCGGCGTCGGCGGGACGTCCGGCACGGGGCAGCGCCAGCCAGGCGGAGACCACCGCGACCAGACCGAGCCCGGCCGCCAACCACCAGCTCAGCGTGCCGGTGCCGAACGAGGCGAAGATCGCCGCTCCGATCGCGGCGGCGACCGGCAGGGCGTAGCGACGCAGCAGCGAGGCGCGGTCGACCGGGGTCTCGGCCCGCTCGGTCACGGCCTCGTCGTCGCCGGGGCGCCGCGTCACCACATCGCGTCGGCGCAGCCTCCAGGCCACGTACGCGGCGACCGGTTGCAGGACGACCCAGGCCAGGAAGATGACCGACGGGCGCAGGTTGAGGCCGAGGTTGAGGTGGTAGAGCAGCGTCCAGATGGCGAAGCTGACCACCGCCGCGTCGGTGATCACGACGGGCGCACCAGCCACCGCGGCGTTGAGCCGCCCGATCAGACCGCGGCCCGGTCCGGGCCGGCTGCTGCCACCAGGCCGGGCACCCGCGCTCGGGGTGTTCCTCTGGTCACCTGGCGCTGAAACCACAGCAGCGTCTTCGACTTGCGTCACGGGGCGTCCTTGTCGTCCGGCGGTGGATTCGGGGAGGCGAAAAGCGGATGTCTGATCGATGACAGCCGGGTATCAAGGGGGCAGCCTAGCGGAATCGGACAGACGGACCGCTGCTGCGGGCGGCCGAGTGTCGGGCGCCTGGTCAGCCCGAGATCGGGGCCGCCCGAGGGCGGGGCAGGGCACTGTCGGCGCCGAGCCCGGCGGCCACGGATTCGACCAGGTTGTCGAGGTAGGTGTCGGTGAGCGGGAGCCGGGCGATGGCGAGCCGCCAGTAGAGCGGGCCGACGATGAGGTCGATCGCGGCGTCCGGGTCGGTGTCGGAGGGCAGCTCGCCGCGCTGCACCGCGCGGGTGACCAGCCGACCGCCGATCTCCTGTTGGCGGGCGTACACCACCTGACGCAGGGTCTCGTCGATGCTGGGGTTGCGGGCGGCCTCGGCCAGCAGGTCCGGGATGATCTGCGACGCCAGCGGGTGACGCAGCGCGTGCGCCACGGCCTGGAAGAGCAGGGCGAGATCACCGCGCAGGGTGCCGGTGTCCAGTGCCGGCAACTTACGGTGTGCCGCCGCGGCGACGATCTCCAGCACCAGGTCGAGCTTCGAGTTCCACCGCCGGTAGATCGCCGTCTTGCTGACGCCGGCCCGGCGGGCCACCGCCTCGATGGAGAGCCGGCCGTAGCCGACGGCGGCGAGCTCCTGCATCAGCGCGCGCCGGATCGCCGTGGTGATCTCGTCGCGCAGCACCGCCGCTCCGGCCGGGGCCCGCCTCTTCTCGGTGGTCATCGAGGGCTCTTATCGCAGGTCACGCGGACCAGGGTAGCGCAACGACGATACGGTTGCGTCCCGACGTGTTTCGGACTACTGTCCACGCAGCGACGAGGCGGCGCCCCGCGCACATCTCCCACTAGGATCCCATCGTCGCGAGCAACCCCGTCTGCACGAAAGATCGGAGCGCCATTTCCATGGCCACCACCGCGCTGGTCGACCCCGACACGGGCCTGACCCAGGCGCAGCTGGCCGCTCGGCACGGGCTACGGGTCGCCGGTGAGCGCCCCAGCGTCGTCGAGTACAGCCGCCGACTATGGGCCTACCGGCACTTCATCGCCGCCTACGCCAACGCCAAGCTGGTCGCCTCGTACAGCAACGCCAAGCTGGGTCAGCTCTGGCAGGTGCTCACCCCGCTGACCAACGCGGCGGTCTACTACCTGATCTTCGGTGTGGTGCTGGCACAGAACGACATGCCGAACTACATCGCCTACCTCACCACCGGGCTGTTCATCTTCAACTTCACCCAGAGCGCCGTCCTGGCCGGCACCCAGGCGATCAGCAGCAACCTGGGGCTGATCCGGGCACTGCACTTCCCCCGGGCCAGCCTGCCGCTGTCCACGACGCTGACGCAGTTCCAGCAACTGCTGGCGTCGATGGTGGTGTTGATCGGCATCGTGCTGGTCACCGGCGAGCCGCTCACCCTGGAGTGGCTGCTGCTGGTGCCGGCCCTGCTCCTCCAGGCGGTGTTCAACGCCGGCGTCGTGCTGGTGGTGGCCCGGCTGGGCTCGAAGTCGACCGACCTGAAGCAGGTCATGCCGTTCATCCTGCGCACCTGGATGTACGGCTCCGGCGTCCTCTACAGCGTCAGCCTCTTCGAGCGGCTGCCGAGCTGGGCCACGACGCTGGTGCAGTACAACCCGCTCCTGGTCTACATCGAGCTTGCGCGGTACACCCTGATGGAGGAAGCACCGCTGCTCAACGAGTCGCTGACCCAGCTCTGGCTGGTCGGCGGCGGGTGGGCGCTGCTCGCCGGCCTGGGCGGCTTCCTCTACTTCTGGCGCGGGGAACAGGAGTACGGCCGTGGCTGAGCTGGCTGAGCAGTTCGACGCCAACATCGAGGCGAGCGCGACGATGACGTCGACGCAGGAGCGCATCCCGACCGTGGTCGTGGACGACGCGCACATCATCTACCGGGTGCACCAGGGCGCCGGCGGTGGCACCACGCCGGTGGCCGCACTGCGCCGGTTGGTCAAGCGCACCAACGCCCCGAACATCCGGGAGGTGCACGCGGTCAAGGGAATCTCCTTCACCGCGTACCGGGGCGAGGCGATCGGGCTGATCGGCAGCAACGGCTCCGGCAAGTCCACCATCCTGCGGGCCATCGCCGGCCTGCTGCCGGTCAACCGGGGCGCGATCTACACCCAGGGGCAACCGTCGCTGCTGGGCGTGAACGCCGCCCTGCTCAACGACCTCTCCGGCGAGCGCAACGTCACCCTCGGGTGCCTGGCCATGGGCATGGACCCCGACGACGTGGCCAAGCAGGCCGCGGGGATCATCGACTTCTCCGGGATCAACGAGCGGGGCGACTTCGCCAGCCTGCCCATGCGGACGTACTCCTCCGGCATGGCGGCCCGGCTGCGGTTCTCCATCGCCGCCGCCAAGAAGCACGACGTGCTGCTGATCGACGAGGCGCTCGCCACCGGTGACAAGGGCTTCCGCAAGCGCAGTGAGCAGCGGGTGCGCGAGTTGCGTGAGGGCGCGGGCACGGTGTTCCTGGTCAGCCACCAGCTGTCCTCCGTCCGCGACACCTGCGAGCGGACGATCTGGCTGGAATCGGGCGTCCTGCGGATGGACGGGCCCACCGACGAGGTCATCCGGGCCTACGAGGCGTACGCGAACAGCAAGTAGAGGTCCGGCGAACACCAGCATCGACACGGCGCCATGGACCGCGTCGCCCGCGTTGGGGCGGCGCGGTCCGCGCGTTAAGGTTCATTCCGTCGCCGCTCGGGCGGAACCTTCCGTTAACGCATCCCTGAGAGTGAGGATCCGGCAATGACGCAGGACCAGACCACTGGCCCGGACGCCGAAGCGGAGACCCCGACGCCGTGGCGCCCCTCGCGGACGGTGGCCGTGGTTCTGGCCGGAGGCACCGGGACCCGCCTGGGCCTCGGCATCCCGAAGCAACTGCTGAAGATCGCCGGCAAGCCGATCATCGAGCACACCCTGGCGGTCTTCGAGGCGGCACCGGAGATCGACGAGATCATCGTGCTGATGGCGTCCGGTCACGTCGACGACGCCCAGCAGATCGTCGAGAAGGCCGGCCTGCGCAAGGTCACCAAGGTGATCGAGGGTGGTGACACCCGCAACGCCACCACCCGGATCGCGCTCGACGCGGTCGGCCCGGCGGACTGCAACATCCTCTTCCACGACGCGGTGCGCCCACTGCTCAGCGGGCGGATCGTGCGCGAGTGCGTCAACGCGCTGTGGACCTACGACGCCGTGGACGTGGCCATCCCGTCCGCGGACACGATCATCCAGGTGGACGACAACGACTGCATCACCGACATCCCGGTGCGCTCGCGGCTGCGCCGTGGGCAGACCCCGCAGGCGTTCCGCTCCCCCACCATCCGTGAGGCGTACCGGATCGCCGAGGGTGACCCGAACTTCGCCGCCACCGACGACTGCGGTGTGGTGCTGCGCTACCTGCCCGGCACCCCGATCAAGGTGATCGACGGCTCCGACGAGAACATCAAGGTCACCCACCCCGTCGACGTGCACCTGGCGGACAAGCTCTTCCAGCTCGCCGCCGCGCAGGCACCCCGGCTGACCGACCACCGCAGCTACAGCGAGGAGCTGACCGGCCGCACCATCGTGGTGTTCGGCGGCAGCTACGGCATCGGCCACGAGCTGACCGAGCTGGCCCGGCGCTACGGCGCCCAGGTCTTCCCGTTCAGCCGTTCCACCACCGGCACCCACGTGGAGCGCGCCGAGGACGTCGAGGCCGCGCTGACGACCGCCTTCGAGGCCACCGGCCGGATCGACCACGTGGTGGTCACCGCCGGAATCCTGGAGAAGGGCGCCCTCGCCGAGATGGACGAGGAGACCATGGACCGACTGCTCCAGGTCAACTTCGTCGGCCCGGTGACCATCGCCCGGCAGGCACTGCCCTACCTCCAGCAGACCAAGGGCCAGCTGCTGCTCTACACCTCCAGCTCCTACACCCGGGGGCGGGCCCGCTACGCGCTCTACTCGGCCACCAAGGCCGCCCTGGTCAACCTGACCCAGGCGCTGTCCGACGAGTGGGCCGACGTCGGCGTACGCGTCAACTGCATCAACCCGGAGCGGACCGCCACCCCGATGCGGACGCGGGCCTTCGGCGAGGAGCCGGAGCACACCCTGCTCGCCGCGGAGGCCGTCGCCCAGTCGTCGCTGGACGTGCTGGTCTCCGACCTGACCGGCCAGGTGATCGACGTACGCCGAGCACCTGGCGACGGGCCGACGCCGACCGTGCCGGCCCAGTCCGGGCCGGGTCCCGTCGAGGTGCCGGCCGGCGCGGCGTCGGCGAACTGACGCCCACGGCTGCGGAACCACGAACGGAGCGACATGCGCGGCGACCTGGTCCGAAAGCTGGCTGCCCGGTGCCTGAGCACAGGGCTGGCCGTGCTGGCCTTTGTCGTGTTGGCGCTCACCGGCGCCACCGGCTGGGGCCTGGCGCTGGCCGTCGCCGCAGTGGTCGCCTCGGCCGCCGAGCAGCGCATCCGCCCCAGCGCTGACCTCGTCGCGGAGACGACGCTGATCGCCGCCGCGGTCCTGGTGGGCTACTCGCGGCGGCTGGACGACGGGCTGGACCTCGCGCTGGTCGCCACCGCACTGGTCCTGCTGGGGCTGGTGCTGCTGGTGGGGCCCCTGCGGACGGCCGGCAACCTGGAGATCCGGTCGGCGAACCTGCCGGTGCGCGCCTGGACGCCGCTCCTCGCCGACCGGCTCGGCAGCGCCCTGCTCGCGCTGCTCACCGCCCTGGCACTCGCTGCCGCGCTCGCCCTTCCCGCCTGGGTGGCGCTGGCCGGCAGCCTGCTGGTCGGCGCGGGCACCGGTGCGGTCGCACTGGACCTGGCCCGGCGGCGGTTCCGGCCGAGCGCCGGAGGTGGGGCGGTGGGCCGGGCGCTGCGCCGGCACCAACCGGAGTTCCTGCTCTACTTCTCCGCGCCGCCCGGCTCGGAATACCAGGTCACCATGTGGCTGCCGTACCTGCAACGGATCGGCCGGCCGTTCCTGGTCGTGCTGCGGGAGCCGGAGTTCCTGGCCCCGATCGCCGCGGCCACCGACGCGCCGGTGGTCTACTGCCCCACCCTGCGGGCCATGGACGAGGCGCTGGTGCCGAGCCTGCGGGCGGCGTTCTACGTCAACCACGGCGCGAAGAACAGCCACTGCATCCGGTTCACCCAGCTCACCCACGTGCAGTTGCACCACGGCGACAGCGACAAGGCACCGAGCGCCAACCCGGTGTCGGGGATCTTCGACCGGATCTTCGTGGCCGGGCCGGCCGCCATCGACCGGTACGCCCGCGCCGGCGTGCAGATCCCCGCGGACAAGTTCGTGGTGGTCGGCCGCCCACAGGTGGAGTCGATCGAGGTACGCGCAGAGCCGGCGCGGGGGTTGGCGAACCCGACGGTGCTCTACACCCCCACCTGGACCGGGCACCACGCCGACGCCGACTACTGCTCGCTGCCGGTGGCCGAGGAGCTGCTGCGCCGCCTGCTGGCCCGCGGCGCGACAGTGATCCTGCGGGCCCACCCGTACACGGCGCAGAACCCGGCGTCGGCGCGACAGGTGGGCCGACTGACCGAGTTGCTGGCCGCCGACCGGGCCCGCACCGGCCGCCCGCACGTGTTCGGCGCGGCGGCCCGGGAGCTGAGCCTGACCGAGTGCGTCAACGCCTCCGACGCACTGGTCTCCGACGTGTCCGGGGTGATCTCGGACTACCTCTACTCCGGCAAGCCGTACGCGGTGACCGACATGGGTGACGCGGGCGACCGGTTCACCGAGCGGTTCCCACTGGCCGGTTCGGGCTACGTGCTGCGGCAGGACATGTCCAACGTGGACGCGGTGCTGACCGCACTGCTGGACACCGACCCGCTGGCCGCGGAGCGCTGGGCCACCCGCCGCCGCTACCTGGGTGACTTCCCGGCCGAGTCGTACGCCGAGGCATTCCTGAGCGCGGCCCGCCGGGAGCTGGAGCCGGTGGAGGACCTGGCCACGCCCGCACGGGTCTGACCGGTCAGCGGTACGCGTCCAGCAGCGCCAGGACGGCCGCCGGGTCCTCCACGTGCGCGTTGTGCCCGAGGCCGGGCAGTGTGGCGACCGGTACGCCGTACTCCTTGAGCTGTTCGTCGGTGACCATCGGGTCGTGCTCGCCGCGCGCCAGCACCACCGGCACGTCGGTGGCCGCAAGCAGCGCGGCCAGGTCGGGCTCGCCCACGGCGAACGCGGCCGGGTCCATGGCGAGGCGCCACCGGCCGTCGACCTGACGAAGACCGGCGTCCACCACCGGGTGGTCCGGCGGAACGAGGCCGGCGAGCCCGGAGACGCGCAGGTGGCGGCGGGCCGCCTCGGCGCGGGTGGCGAACCAGCTCACCGGCCGGTCGGCCAGTTCGGCGGCGCGGGTCAGCTCCACCGGTGACCAGACCGCCTTGATGCCCAGCCCGACCACCGCGTCCACCGGCGTCCCGGCGGCGCTGGCGGCCATCGCGAGGCCGACCACCCCGCCCAGCGAGTGCCCGAGCACGACGAGCCGGTCGTCGGGCGCGAGGGCCTGCGCGATCCGCTGGGCGAGGCCGGCGAAGGAGTACGACGGCAGCGGCGGCGCCCAGCCGTGGCCGGCCAGATCCGGTGCCAGCCACCGCCCGGGCCAGTGCCGCTCGAGGTGCGACGCCCAGGGCAGCCACACGTCGCCGGTCGCCCCCATGCCGTGCAGCAGCAGCAGGACCGGCCCACGGCCGGCGTGACCACCCGATTCATCCACCACGGCGGCAGTCTCCCACGGTTCACCGCCCGGTACGAGAGCCGTCATTCGCGCCACCCCCGCAACGTGAAGATCCACTGTAGAGTTCGGCGCCTGGACGAGGAGCGACACCTGTCGATTCCGTCGCGGAGAGGAGTCCACCGTGCTCACGAGGCATCGGTCCGCACTTGTCGCGGCCCTGGCGGTCGTCGCGCTCGGCACGACCCTGAGCGCCCCCGCGCTCGGCGCAGCCCCGAGCGGCGCCGAGTCGATCGTGGCGGCCGACCGGGTCCTGCGGGTCTACAACAACAACATCGAGAACCTGGTGGTGAACAACTCCGACGGCAGTTGCACCCGCATCTCCGGGCCGGACCACCTGAGCTCGATCCTGGTCGACGACGCCGGTCGCACCGGCACCAGCGGCGTGGTCGCGCCCGACATCCTGATCGTGCAACAGGTCCGCGGCACCGGCCAGGCCGAGGCGTACGCCGACCAGTTGTCGGCGAAGTTCGGCTACCCGGCGGGCAGCTACGGGGCGATCGTGGCGTGGAGCGACCCGGAGCCGTGGGGCAGCACGCACAGGTGCAGCTCTCAGGCGCTCGGTGACCTCAAGAAGAAGCAGACCAACGGCATCATCTGGAACAAGCGGACGCTGAGCCTGGCCAGCGGCGACGTCTCGAAGTACTGGAGCGCGGGCTGGCTCAAGCCGGGCACGGCGTACGCCAACGGCGCCGGGTGCACGCTGTACAAGCCGCCGAACAGCGACCCGGACAGCACCGACTTCCACAAGTGGAAGCGGACCAGCGCCATCGCGGCCCGGTTCACCATCAAGGCGACCGGCACGAGCGTGTTCGCCGCGACCATGCACCTGCCCCAGGAGAACCGGCAGAACGCCTGCGCCGGCGACGGCGACCGGGGCATCGCCAACACCGGCATCCACCTCGGCGCGGACGCGACCAGCCTGCTGAACGCCTCCACGATCCGTGTCGTGGGCATCGACGCGAACCGTACGGGCATCGGGGCCGGCACGTTGAGCGGCTACGGCATGACCGGCTACGGCTCCGAGGCCACCAACGGTTCCAGCAAGATCGACTACCTCTTCCTGAACGGCAGCGTGCAACCGTCCACGATCGACCACACGGTCGGCGGGACGAGGTCGAACCACCTAGCGCTGTACGGCTTCATCGCGTACTGAGCGCACAGCCGGCCTAAGTGCACAGCCGGCCTGACCGCGCAGCCGGCCGGCGGCACGGACGAAGACGCCACGGGCGCCGGCTCCTTGTGGGAGACGGCGCCCGCGGCGGTCCAGCGTGCCTGGGTCAGGCGGAGTAGCCCCGGCTGGCGATCCAGTTGGCCAGGTCGATCGTGGTGATCCAGTACGACGGGTCGGCCGGGTTCGCCGAGTCGGCGATCCGCACGGTGCGGCCGTTGTCCTTGTAACCCACGACGGCGATGTAGTGCCCGCCACCGTAGGAGTGCCAGCTGCCGTCGGTGTCGGTGGCGTCGCCGACGACGTTGGCGACCACGCCACGGCCGTCGGTGATGGCCGCGACGACGTCGGCCTGGAGCCGGTCCATCTGGGCCGGGCTGGGCGCGCCGGCGAACATCCGGGTCCGGTACGGGGAACCCTTCACCTCGGCGTTGAGCACCCGGGTGGTGTCCAGGGCCGAGTTGGTGCCCATCTCGGTGGTGCCCAGCTCGGCGCCGAGCTCAGCCTGGGTGCGGTCGATCCCGGCGGCGCTGAGCGCGTTACGGGTGGCTGCCGGACCGCAGTTGTAGTACGTGTTCTGCGCCTCGTAGTCGTAGTCGAGCACCTTCGTCGCGGGCGGCTTCGGCCGCTCCGGCTTACGCGTCAGGTCCGGGTTGCTGCTGGCCTTGGCCGCGGGCGACGCGGCGGTGGTGGCCGGGGCGGCGCTGGTCGCGGCGGCGCTGGCCGACGGCGACGCCTCACGCACCTCGTCGCGGGAGGCGGCGACGTCGCTGCGCATCTCGGCGACCGTGGTCGCGGTGCGCTGGCCGGCCGGGGCGTCGTCGGCGGTGGTGAGCAGGGCGCCGGTGGTGGTGGCGATCGCGAGGGCCGCGGCGGACGCGGCGACGATCTGGTACGGACGCTCGGTGGCGAGGCGGCGGAGCTGACGCTTCAGGGTGTGCTTCACGGGGTCCTCCACGGATCGGGGGGTGAGCGGCACACCGGGGGCCGGACCGGCATCCGGGCAGGCGCCAGCGCGCGGACGATGGTCCGCGAATGGTGAACCGCTCAGGGGAACGCCCGGGCGAGGCCGGGCGGTTAGGCGATGACCCGGGGGGTCAGCTCACCGTCACTGGACGGATGAGCGGGGGCACCGCTACGCCGTGGAGGCGAAGGAACAACCGAGGGGTGGAAAGGTGCTGCACGAGGATGGAACTCCTTCCGACACCGCCTACCGGGTTAGCTGACGGATTCGGGCGGGAAGATCGCCCTACCGCGGGCCGTGGCTCGCGGATTCACCCCGGACTTACTGATGGGTCCCCGGTTCGTTCATCACGATTGAGCGGGTCGGCGCGGCGTCGCCTCTTGCGATCGGTTACCGCACCGGACGGGACGACACTACTGGCCCGTCCACACCCTGCCAAGCCAGGTTCACCTGCGTAAACCCGAATTCACGCGGCAATTTCTGCGCGTATTGCCGATGACGTGACTCGATGGGACAAGCGGTTACGGTGACGCCAACGGGCGACAACCGGACAGGTCGCCGAGAATGCGGCCACAATCCCGGGAACAATCGGGCCGATCGTGCCGGACGACCGATTCGAGTGCGGCGTGACCCGGCTCACGTCACGGATCGGGCTCAACTCGCCCGGACCGGGCGCCACCGTGCCGCGACGGCGGGTCGGAACACCCCGGACGCCGCCCGTCGAGCGGGCAGCGGGGCCGGTCGCAGCCGGGCCGCCGCCGCGTACGCCTCCGCGGTGAGGGCCCGCGCCGACTCGGCGGCCAGTTCCGCGTCCCGCCACGCGGCCCGCTCCCGTTGGGCGGCAGCCTGGTAGTCGGCCCGTCGCGCGTCCCGGATCACCCGGCTGAGCAGCACCTCCTGCTCGACCGGGTGCCGGCACGGATCCCAGCCGCGCCGGTGCGCGAACACGTCACCGAGCTGCGCCATGGTCAGGTCACCCCGCCAGTACGCCGCCATCGCCGCCCGGTGCAGATAGCGTTCCCGGGCGGCGTACTCGGCGGGGGTGCGGGGGGTGTACGGGGTGGGCAGCGCCCCGGCACCCGCGAAGCGACGGGCGGCGGCGTCCGCCTCGTCGTACCCGCCCCAGGCCCGCTCCATCTCCTCCTGAGCGGTCAGCCAGGCAACACGTCGCCGCTGTGCGGTCCTGGTCGCACCGGCCGCCGCGACGGCCACCTCCTCGGCGTACCGGTGCAGGTCGACGGCCTCGGCGGCGGCCACCTCCCGAGCGGTGGGCGCCGCGGGAAGCGGATCGTCCGGCAGCCGGTCGCGCTCGGGCCGGGCGACCAGCAGGGCGAGCAGACCCAGGGTCAGCAGGAACAGGGTCGACCAGATGGCGGCGGCCTGCGGCACCTCGGTCACGAACTGGTAGAAGACTGCGGTCTTCATGGTCGGCACCTCGGGGAGAGAGCAGCGCGATGGGGAGCGGCACCGGCCACCTGGCCACGGCGGAGCACGGGTCGGTGGGGCGGTGCGGATGGGTCGACAGGCGCGGCAGCGGGACGCTCGTCCCGGTGGCTCAGCGCCCGGGTGGGGCCCGTGGTGCCCGGCTGCTCGGGCCGTCGGTGAGGGGCAGTCGGTCAGGCCCGGCCGCGCGCACCGGCAGCGCGCCGGTGGCGATGGCGCCCCGGCCGCCGGGCGGCGCGGGCTGAGCGTCGTCGGACCAGGCGGCCGATGACTCCTCGACGGCCCCCTCGGGGACCGCCTGGGCCGCGTGCGCGGCACCCGCCGAGGAGCTGAACGGGCAGGACGCCGGAAGTGCACCGAGGGCGAACGGAGGTGGCACAGCGGCCGAGATCGGGCCCGCGCCAAGCGCCAGGGCCGCGACGACGGCGAGGCTGGTCAGCACCCGCGTCGCCCAGCGCGCCACCCACCACAGCGGACAGGTGATCGCGACCGGAAGCACGTTTCCACGCTACCGCCGTGCCGACCCGTGCGCACCGACCACGGGCGTGTCGGCTTTCGCCGCGCCGAACCCCCGCTGAGCAGGGTGGACGGTGTCAGCGCGAGTCGACGTACGGTGATCGACCGCCGCTCTGGTCACCCTCGCCGGCGGCCTCGGCCTGTGGCCCGGCGGCGTCTGCCTGTGGGCCGGCGGCCACGGGCTGCGGGCCGGCGGCCTCTGCCTGCGGGCCGGCGGCCACGGGCTGCGGGCCGGCGGCGTCGGATCCGGCAGTGCGTTGTCGGGGGACGGGCGCCGGTCGGGCCGGACGGCGCGGCGCGAGCCGACGCATCATCGGGGTCTCGACGTAGCGGTGCAGCAGCCCGGCGAGGACCAGGTTCGCCACCAGGAAGCCGAGCACCACGACCGGGCCGCGCCACCCCGGGAACCCGGTCCCCCAGTCACCGCTCCAGCGCAGCACACTCGTCATCACCAGCACGTGGACCAGGTAGAAGGCGAAGGAGACCTCTCCGAGCCAGACCAGCGGCCGGGACCGCCACGGCGACCGCCTGTCCCGCACGTCCGCGTCCGCGGCGGCGGTGATCACCAACAGGTACGCGACCGCCAGCAGGGTGGTCCACAACTCCGCACGGATCCACTGGGTGGCTGCCACCCAGGTGCCCAGGAAGATCAGGGAGGCGGCGGTCAGCCCCGGGCCGCGCCACAGACCCCGGCGCATCAACTCGGCCGCCACCGCGCCCAACCAGAACTCCAGTGACCGCACCGGCGGGAAGATCTGGGTGAACCACCACCGGCTCACCTCCGGCACCAGTTGCTGGGCCGGCCAGAGCGCGAGGATCAGCAGTGGCAGCGCGACGATCAGCACCCAGAGCAACCTCGGCCGGGCCCGGCGCAGCAGGGGCAGGGCCAGCGGCAGGCACAGGTAGAAGAAGAACTCGCAGGACAGCGACCAGCTCACCGTGTTGATGCTGTAGAACCAGCCGGGCCGGGGATCCCAGGCCTGCAACAGCAACAGGTTCTCCAGCGCGGCCGCCGGCAGGACCGGGTCGGTGAACCACCAGGCGACCAGCAGTGTCGCCCCGAACAGCACCAGGTGGTTGGGGTAGATCTTGGCGATCCGTCGCCGCCAGAAGGTGCGCCGGGAGTCGCCGTCCCGGGCCGACCAGACCAGCACGAAACCGCTGAGGATGAAGAAGAACTGCACCCCGGACAGGCCGAGGGTGAACAGCGCGTCGACCACCGCCTTGTAGTCCGGCTCGGCGATGATCCGCATCGTGCCGGCGTGGAAGCCGAAGACCAGTAACGCGGCGATCCAGCGCAGCCCGGTCAGCGAGGGCAGCCGGGCTGACGCGAGGGCTGGCCGGTCCGCCGACACCGCGGGAGCGCTCGTCATGCCGGGATCCCGAGGCTCGGCAGGGTCACCAGCACGTTCGAATCCTCCTCGGCGCGGCGTCGGACGGCGCGACGGCGACGCCCGCGACGGCCCAGCAGGGCCGCACCGAGGCACCCTACCGGGTCACTCCCGGGTGAACCGGACGTGTCCCACCCGTCATCCCCCTGCCTTCGGCAGGCGTCGGCCGGCCGTCGTTAACCTTCCGTCGGGCGGGAGTTCAGAGACTCCACCACCGGCGGCCACGCCGGGTTCCGGGGCCGGCCACCCTGGTCGCCGAAGGTGGCGAGCGTGGTCAAAGAGCCGACGCATGCACCGCTGCTGAGCATCGTCGTGCCCGTGTACGGCGTCGAGGCGTACCTGTACCAGTGCCTCGAGTCGATCCGGGCCGACGTCCCGGCGGGCGAGTCGGACGCGGTCGAGCTGATCGCCGTCGACGACGCCTCCCCGGACGGCTGCGGCGACATGCTCCGCGCCTACGCCGCCGGCCGCGAGGGCGTCCGCGTCGTACACCTGAGCAGCAACGTGGGTCTGGGCCTGGCCCGCAACGCCGGGCTCGACGTCGCCACCGGCCGGTACGTCTGGTTCGTCGACAGTGACGACTGGGTGCCTCCGGGCACGATCCCGGCGGTGCTGGACCGGCTGCGCCAGCACGAGCCGGACGTGCTGATGCTGGACCACCTGCGGGTGCACGAGGACGGTCGGCGGGAGGTCGACGCGAGCAGCCACCTGCTGCGCGCGATCCCCGGCGTCAACCGCCTGGACGACCAACCGCAGCTGTTGCGGGTGCAGCACACCGCCTGGAACAAGGTGGTCCGCCGGGACTTCCTGGACCAACTGGAGCTGCGGTTCTTTCCCGGCTGGTACGAGGACATCCCGTTCAGTCACCCCCTGCTGATCGGCGCCGAGAAGATCTCCGTGCTGGACCGGGTCTGCTACCTGTACCGGCAGGGCCGGCACGGGGCGATAACGTCCACGCGCAGCGGGCGGCACTTCGACGCGTTCGCCCAGTACGAGCGACTGCTGGACTGGGTCGCCCGGAAGCACCCGGACGAGCGGTTGCAGGCCGAGCTGTTCCAGCTGATGATCAACCACTACCTCGTGGTGGTGGGCAACGACGGTCGGCTGCACCCACACCTGCGGCGGGACTTCTTCCACCGGGCCGCCGAGCACTACCGTCGGTATCTGCCCACCAACGGTTACCCCCTGCCGCCGGGCGTGACCGGACTCAAGCACCGCCTCGTCGGGCGTGGTGACTGGCTGGCGTACTCGGCGCTGCGCCAGGCCCACCGGGTCGCTGGTCGCCTGCGCCGACCCGGCCCGGCCGGTGGCGTCGACAGCGGCGCCGGCCCGGCGGGTGGCGTCGACAGCGGCGCCGGCCCGGTCGCCGCCGACGACGACCCGGGCCGGGGTACGGGCACCACGACAACGGGCGACGCAGGGCTCGCCGTGGCCACCGGTCGGCGCGACGCGCTCGCCGGGAGCCGCCGGCCGTGACCGCACCCACCGCACACCACGCCGGAGGCCGGGTTGGCCTCCGGCGCCCTGGTTTTCCAGGTCGCCCGCCCACCGGTCGGACGACGACAGCACCACCGCACCCCGGTGCGGGCATCCCTGAGCAGAGGTCGGAATGACGGCGACAATCACAATCGGACCGCACGCGGTCGGGGCCGGGGAGCGACCGTTCGTGGTCGCCGAGATGTCCGGCAACCACAACGGCGATCTGAACCGGGCGCTGGCCATCGTCGACGCGGTGGCCGAGAGTGGTGCGCACGCGCTGAAGCTCCAGACGTACCGGCCGGACACCATCACCATCGACGTCGACACCCCGGCGTTCCGGATCTCCAGCGGGCACGAGCTGTGGGGCGGGGAGAACCTGTACCGCCTCTACGAGCGGGCGCACACCCCGTACGAGTGGCACGCCCCGATCTTCGAGCGGGCGCGGGAGCGCGGGCTGACCGTCTTCTCGTCACCGTTCGACGCGACCGCCGTGGAGCTGCTGGAGTCACTGGACGTCCCCGCGTACAAGATCGCGTCGTCGGAGCTGGTCGACCTGCCGCTGATCCGGCTCGTGGCCAGCACCGGCAAGCCGATGGTGATCTCCACGGGCATGGCGACGGTCGCCGAGATCGACGCCGCCGTACGCACCGCCCGTGATGGTGGCGCGGCGGGCATCGTCCTGCTGGCCTGCACCGCGTCCTACCCGGCGCCGCCGGCCGACAGCAACCTGCGCCGCCTGCCGGTGCTGGCCGGCGCGTTCGACGTGCCGGTCGGGCTGTCCGACCACACGCCCGGCATCGGGGTGGCGGTCGCCTCGGTGGCGCTCGGCGCCTGCTTCATCGAGAAGCACGTCACGCTGGACCGGGCCGACGGCGGCGTGGACTCGGACTTCTCGCTGAACCCGGCGGAGCTGACGGCCCTGGTCGCCGAGTCCGGCCGCGCGTACGCGGCACTGGGCGGCACCGCGATCGGCCCCACCCCGGCCGAGCGGGAGGGACTGCGGTTCCGCCGTTCGCTGTTCGTGGTCGAGGACGTGCGGGCCGGCGATCCGGTGAACGTCCACAATGTGCGGTCGATCCGACCGGCCGGCGGGCTGGCCCCCGTGGAGATCGACCGGGTGCTGGGCCGCACCTTCACCACCGACGTCCCCCGGGGCACCCCCCTGAGCTGGAACCAAATCTGACCGTCGCCCAAGCCCGGCCCGGCCCAATGCCGCCAGGCCGGGCCGGGCCGCGTTTGGCCGGGCCGCGTTTGGCCGGGCCGCGTTTGGCCGGGCCGCGTTTGGCCGGGCCGCGTCGATCATCGAGTTGTGGTGGGGGCTTACACCCCTGGTGTCCGCTATGCCCGGGCACCACAACTCCTTGATCGACGGCGCGGGGGGCGGGGCGCTGGGCGCGGGGGTGGGGTTGGGGTTGCTTTTACGGGCGGGGGGCGGGGCGGCGGTCGTTGGGTGTGAAGCCGACGGTGACCACCAGGTCGGCCAGCCACAGGGTCCGCCAGACCGCCGAGCCGTCCGCTGGCGTGCCCAGCCCGTGGCGACGCCACCACGCCGCCACCGGGACGTCGGCCAGCTTGCAGCAGCACTCGGCGCGGGTCCACCGCGCCCAGAAGTCCTCCACACCGAACCGGCGGGCCAGCGCCGGGGGCACCGGAGCGGCCAGGCGTTCCGCGTCGACGGCCACCCGCCATCCGGGTGTCGGCGGGCCGTACCAGCCGACGCAGCGCCCGTCGTCGAGGTGACTGCGGGTCAGCGCGTCGGTCAGGTCGGCGGGAGCGCCGATCCGCAGGTGCCGCTCGGCCGCGACGAGCAGACCGGGCACCGGTCGGGGCCGGACCAGCCGGTCCAGGTCAGATGGAGGCGGCACCGTCCACCACGATCACCTGGCCGTTGATGTTGGTGTGCTCGCGCAGCAGCATCCGTACGACCGGCACGACCTCCACCGGCTCGGTCAGGTGACCGGTCGGGGTGCGGCGCACGATCTGCTCGAGCTGCGTCGGGCCGAGCACGGCGGACATCTCCGAGGCGAAGAAGCCGGGCGCCACCGCGTTGACCAGCATCCGGCCGCCCAACTCCCGGGCGAGTGAGCGCGTGGCGGCGTCCATCCCGCCCTTCGTGGCCGAGTACGCGACCAGGCCCGGGAAGCCGCGCTGCGCGCAGATCGAGGTGATGTTGACGATCCGCCCGCGTAGCCCCTTGCCGAGCATCCGGCGGACCACCAGCCGGGTCAGTTGCAGCGGGGCGGTCAGGTTGGTCTCGATGATCCGGGCGATGTCGTCGTTGGCGGTGTGCACGTGCAGGGAGTCCTGCCCGATGGCGGCGTTGTTGACGATGCCGTCGATCGGGCCGAGGCGCTGCTCCACCTCGCGGACGAAGCTCTGCGCGGCGCGCAGGTCGGTGACGTCCACCGAGCCGACACACACCTGGTCGGGATGCTCGGCGGTGAGTTTCTCCAGCTCCGGGGTGACGGTACGGGCGAACGCGGCGACCCGTACGCCGGCGTCGAGCAGGTCGGTGACGATGGCCAGGCCCAGCCCCCGGGAGCCGCCGGAGACGAGGACCACGGAGCTGGGTGGGACGAGCTGGGTGTCGGCGGGGTCAGACATCGCTCTTCAGGGTCTCCTTGACGGGAATCTCGGTCAGCACGCGGATCCGGCGTGGCACCGCGTGCTCGGGAAGCCGGTCGGCGCACCAGCGGACCAGCGCGGCCTCGTCGGGCACGCCGGCCGCCGGACGCCCGGCCGGGTGCCCGGCGGGGTCAGTCTGGCCGGCGGAGTCCGCGGCCTCGGTGGAGCCGACGGCCTCGGTCAAGCCGGCGGCGACGGCGGGGTCGGCGGCCTCGATCGAGCCGGCGACGGCGACGGCGACGGCGGCGACGGCGACGGCGACGGCATCGGCATCGGCATCGGCGGTCGGGGCGGCGGGGGTGAGGACCACCTCGGCGACCACCATCCGGCCGAGCACCGGTGCGCGGCGGCCGGTCACGCGGGCCCAGGCCACCGCCGGATGTCCGGAGAGCACACCACGGACCACACCGGCGGAGACCTTGCTGCCACCGACGTTGATCTCGTCGGAATCCAGTCGGCCGGTGATCAGCACCCGGCCGTCGAGCACCTGCACCCGGTCACCGGTGCGGATCGGGCCGGCCAACCCGGCCCCGTGGTGCGGGGAGGTGACCACCAGCTCGTCGTCGCGGACGGAGAGCGTCGGCCGGCCCGGGGTCTCGCGGTCCAGCCAGTCGACCGGGAAGCCGGCCCGCCCGTCGTGCACCACAATGGACGCCCCCACCTCGGAGGACGCGTAGATCCAGGAGATCCGGGCCGTGGGGAAGACGTCGCGGAGCTGGTCGAGGATGGCCTGGTCCACCGGCTCACCACCGAGGGTGATCTGGCGCAGCGGCACCCGGGCCAGCGCGGCGGCGTCGCGGTAGAGGGTGCGACGCCAGAAGGTGGGCGTGCCGGAGGCGGCGTCGACGCCGTGCGCGGCGGCAACCGCGGGCCAGTCGTCCAGCTCGTCGGGCTCGACCACCACCAGGTGCTGACCGGGCTGGGTCAGCGACAGGGTGACCACCTGCCACCAGGCGTACGTGCCGGGGGCGTACGGGCAGAGCCACGTCCGGTCCGGCTGGTCGGCCCGCACGGTGGTCAGCGTGTCGAGGGTGTGCCCGACCCGTTTGGGACGCCCGGTCGAGCCCGAGGTCAGCAGCCACAGCCGGCCGGGCTCGGCGGCGCGCGGCCGGGCCGGGGGGTTCGGGTGTACGCCGTCGCCGTCGAGGACGCTCACGGTGAACCCGGCTTCGCGCAACTCCGTACGCATCTGGGCGTCGACCCGACTCGCGGTGCTCAGCAACAGCTCGGTGCCGTACGCCGCGTGCTGCCGGGCGGCGGCGAGCGCGTGCAGGGCGGAGTGGGCGAGCACCGCCGCGGGGTCGGGCAGGGTGGGCAGCGGTAGCGAACGCCAGGTCGTCGTGGCACCACCGACGACGAGCCGGTTGTCGAGGCCGGCCGGCTCCGGGTGCGTGGGTGTGGGGTGGCCCGCCGTCGCGACGGTCACTGGTGCTGTAGCTCGACGAGGAAGTCGAGGACGTCGGAGACGGTGGCGATGCGGCGCAGGCCGGGGGCGTCGAAGTTGAGCTCCTCCCCCGTCTCGTCCTCCACCCGCAGCGCCAGCTCGGAGAAGTCGAGCGACCGGAAGCCGATCTCCCGCAACTGCGCCGAGTCGTCCTCGGGCAGCTCCTTGTCCTGGTTCTTCAGCACCTGAGCCATGAGGTCGCGAATCTGCGAGCGACTCAATTCGTTCATGCGCCGCAGTCTACAACCCAACGAATGCATATCTGCTTTCCCGGTAGGCCCAGGTAAGGTGCTCCGACCGGACGTGAACAGTTAAGAAAGCGAGACGCACGTGCTGCGCGAAGCGACGGCGGACGACGTTCACCTGATGTTGTCCTGGCGTAATCAGGAAACGAACCGCCAGGTCAGCAAGACCAGTCACGAGATCACCGCCGAGGAGCACGCCCGGTGGTGGTCGGCGGTCCGTGGCGACCCGTCCCGGCGGGTTCTGGTGTACGTCCGCGAGGACCTGCCCTGCGGTGTGGTCACCTTCTTCGACCTGCGGTTGGAGAGCCCTCGATCGGGTGCGTGGGGCTTCTATCTCGACGCCGACGGGCTGGACCGGCGGGGCGAGACCCTGCCCGCCTGGCTGGGGGTCATGCGGGAGGCCGTCGAGTACGCCTTCGACGGGCTGCACCTGGACCGACTCGACGGTGAGGTGCTCGCGCACAATGTCGTCGTACGACAGATGAACCGGCGTTTCCGATTCGTCGAGGGGACTCCCCGGCAGGAGCTGTCCGACGGCCGGGAAATCACGGTCATCCCGATTTCACTGGCCCGCGCCGACCGCCGCCAGCGCTGATTGCCGCACATATTTCCACTGCCGACCGAAACCATTAACCGACAGTGCCCCCGACGGACATCCGTCGTTCACGGACAGCGTTCTCCGCCGGGGGCGCGGCGGGTCAGACTCGTCGCCAGGCCGCCCAGTGCTGCACCGGGTTGCCCCCGAGTCGGACGAAGCCGTACGCGGTGCCGTCCCAGTCGTCGGCCTGACCGGGTGCCCACCGGGCGAACACCACCTGCGCCGCGGCCGGCGGCTCCTGGTCGCCGAACCACCGGACGTCGGTCCAGGTCACCTGGTGGCTCAGGTTGAACCGCATGATGTAGTGGACGCCGGTCGAGGCCCACACCCGCTCGCCGGGGCGCACCCGGACGTCGGCGACCCGGGGCGTCGGCGCGCTGCTCGCGACGAAGGGCCGCACCATCCGTTGGTCGATCACCTGCATGGTCACGAGGTTGGCCACCACGAGGACGCCGAGCACCGGCATCCGCAGCCGGGGCACCAGCACGGCTGCGGCGACGAGCAGCAGCAGGCCGGCGATGCCGACCAGGGACCCGACGACCGGTCGCATCTCCCGCCAGCTCCCGGTCAACGCCATCAGGTCCGGTGCGCCGAAACCGCCGTAGCGCAGGTAGTTTCCGCGACTGGCCACGTACGCGAGCCGGACGGCGATCAGGGCGCCGCCGCCGACCAGCAGGGCCACCGCGACGGTGGCCCGGCGCAGGACCACCCGGCGGCCGGCGGTGAGCAGCACCCCGAGCCCGACCAGCAGCCAGAACGGCGCCAGCATCTGCACGTAGCGGCCGTAGATCGCATCCAGGGGCTTGCCGGTGATGCCGGCCAGGATCACCGACGCGCCGCCGGCCACCCCGACGGTCACCACCAGCGCCACGCCCATCGTCCAGCGGGCGGCGTCACCGTGCTGTGGGCGCCACAGCTCGCGGACGGCGGCGGCCCAGGCCACCCCCGCCATCCCGAACGTGATCACCACGAGGTACCAGAGCTGGGTGGTGACGCCCGCGCCGACGCGGACCACCCCCTGGACGGAGGCGACCGCCTCGACGGTGCCACCGCCGGGCGTGCTGCCGAGCAGGTAGACCTTGTCGCCGAGGTAGCGGATGGCCGCGGCGTTGACGAGCGCCATGGCGAGCACCGGCAGCAGCGCCGCGAGGATCGCGGGCGGGCCGACCCGGCGGCGGGCGAACAGCAGCAGGACCAACCCGGCGTGCACCGCCACGATCACCAGGCCCCGGGAGTGCAGCAGGTGGAACCCGCCGACCAGCAGACCGACGGTGGCGGCGGCGAGCGGACCGGGCCGCTCGATCCAGCGGTGCACGGCGAGCAGCCAGGCGACCACCAGCGGGGCCATCACCGTGTCGATCATGGCGACGCCCGCGTAGAAGGCGGTGGCCGGCAGCGTCGCCGCCGCGAGCGCGCCGAGCAGCGCGTACGACCGGCGCAGCCGCAGCAGGCGGCGACCGAGCAGGTACGCCAGCGGCAGCAGCGCCGAGTTCACCATCGCGTTGATCAGCTGGACGAGCCGGTAGCTGTCGCTGAAATCCCGGTCCCCGAGGAACGCCGGCGAGATCAGCATCGGGTAGCCGACCCGGCGCAGCAGGTCGTTCTCGCTGCTGAAGCCACCCGGCCCGCCGGCCAGCGCGCGGGCGGTGTTCAGGTAGCTGTCCTCGTCGGTGTGCGCGATCGGCATCACGATGTGCCGGGACAGCCACATCCGCCAGGCGACGCTG
Source organism: Micromonospora cabrerizensis (assembly GCF_022230955.1). GTDB lineage: Bacteria > Actinomycetota > Actinomycetes > Mycobacteriales > Micromonosporaceae > Micromonospora > Micromonospora cabrerizensis. The sequence goes on along the minus strand of NZ_JAKKFI010000004.1, from coordinate 8,726 downwards.
AGCACCCAACCGACGACCAGCAGCAGTGGCACCAACCAGCGCCGCGCGGGTGTGGCGTCGGACGTCGCGGCCAGCACCTCCGGCCGTTCGATCACGTCGCTACCGGATGCCATCAACGCCTCCAGAGTTGCCAGCCGGACCGGGCCCGCGCGAACCCGGCGGGCAGGTGGGCCCGCGTCGGTGACGCTCGGGGTGAGCCGTCCGCACCGGGCTGGTGCGGAGGTCGGGTGAACGCGGTGACCGGCTGGGAACGTGCCGCCGGGGCCACTCGCGCGGTCACTGTAACGGCCCAATGTGGCCAGGTCAGGCCCGTTACGGGAAGGCCGGAAGTGTTCGCCTGCGCGGTGCCCGGCATTCACAGGAGCAGGGGTCGCGGTTAACCCGCGAGCGCCGGGGAGTTAACCCGCCATGGTTAGCGTCTCACCCCGGTCGGCCGGCCGAGGGCCGCCCGTTCATCCACGATCACGGGAGCACCAAATTGAGTGAGTTGAATGGATCGTCCATTCTGATCACCGGGGGAACGGGTTCCTTCGGCAGGACCTTCCTGCGGCACCTGCTCACCGAGGCCGACCCCGCCCGTGTGGTGGTGTTCTCCCGCGACGAGCTCAAGCAGTACGAGCTGCGCCAGCAACTCGGCGACGACCCGCGCCTGCGCTGGTTCATCGGCGACATCCGGGACCGGCACCGCCTCACCCGGGCCATGCACGGGGTGGACCACGTGGTGCACGCCGCCGCCCTGAAGCAGGTGGACACCGCGGAGTACAACCCCTCCGAGTACATCGCCACCAACATCACCGGTTCCCAGCACGTCGTGGACGCCGCGATCGAGGCCGGCGTCAAGAAGGTCATCGCGCTCTCCACCGACAAGGCGTCCAGCCCGATCAACCTGTACGGCGCGACGAAGCTGGTCGGCGACAAGCTCTTCGTCTCGGCGAACCACTACGCCGCCCAGCACCCCACCCGGTTCGCCGTGGTGCGCTACGGCAATGTGGTGGGCAGCCGCGGTTCCGTCGTTCCGTTGTTCCGCCGGCTCGCCGCCGAGGGCAAGAGCCTGCCGATCACCGACAAGCGGATGACCCGCTTCTGGATCACTCTGGACCAGGCCGTGCAGTTCGTCATGGACTCGTTCGACCAGATGCAGGGCGGCGAGCTGTTCGTGCCGCGCATCCCGAGCATGCGCATCCTCGACCTGGTCGAGGCCGTGGCCCCGGACGCCACCACCCATGAGATCGGGATCCGGCCGGGCGAGAAGCTGCACGAGGAGATGATCGCCCCCGACGACAGCCGGCGGACGTTGCGCGCCGACGGCCGGTTCATTGTCCAGCCGACCATCGCCACCTGGGGCTACCAGCCGCCGGTCGACTGCGACCCGGTTCCGGACGGCTTCGCGTACCAGTCGGACACCAACGACGAGTGGCTCAGCGTCGAACAGCTGCGCGACATGCTCGGCATCGCCGCATGACGGGAATGCTCCCGTACGGCCGGCAGTCGGTCACCGAGGAGGATGTCGCCGCCGTCGCCGAGGTGCTGCGGGGCGACTGGCTCACCACCGGTCCGCAGGTGGAGGCTTTCGAGGCCGACCTCGCCGCGTGGACCGGTGGTGTCGGCGTCACCACCGTCTCCAATGGCACGGCGGCGCTGCACGTCGCGTACGCGGCCGCCGGGGTGGGCCCGGGTGACGAGGTGGTCGTACCGCCGATGACGTTCGTGGCGACGGCCAGCAGCGCGGCGGCTCTCGGCGCGAAGATCGTGTTCGCCGACGTGGAGGACGAGACCTTCTGCCTCGACCCGGCCGCCGCCGCCGACGCGGTCACCTCGCGTACCAGGGTGGTCTCCGCGGTCGACTACGCCGGCCACCCGGCGGACTACGACGCGTTGCGTACCTCGATGGAGGGCTCCGACGCGCTGCTGCTCGCCGACGCGGCCCACTCGATCGGTGGGACGTACCGTGGCCGGCCGGTCGGCTCACTTGCCGACCTGACCACCTTCTCGTTCTTCCCCACGAAGAACCTGACCACCGCCGAGGGCGGCGCGGTCGCCGCGCTCGACCCGGCCGTGCTCAAGCGTGCCCGCCGTTTCCGCACCATCGGCCTGGTCCGCGAGCGTGACGAGCTGCGCCACCCCGACGAGGGCGGCTGGCACCAGGAGGTGCACGATTTCGGGCTGAACTACCGTCTGCCGGATGTGCTCTGCGCACTGGGCCGCAGCCAGCTGCGGCGGCTCGGCGAGTTCAAGGCGCGACGCGACGCCCTCGTCGCCCGCTACGACAAGGCGCTGGCCGACCTGGACGGGGTGCTGCTGCCGACCCGCAGGTCCTGGGCCGACCCGGTCTGGCACCTCTACCCGATCCGCGTGCTCGACGGGCGTCGCCGCGAGGTGTACGACCGGATGCGGGCCGCCGGCATCGGCGTCCAGGTCAACTACCTGCCGGTGCACTGGCACCCGGTCTTCGCCGACCTGGGATACCGGCGTGGGTCCTGCCCGGTGGCCGAGCGTTTCTACTCCCAGCAACTGTCGCTACCGCTCTACCCGGGGCTCAGCGACACCTACCAGGATCGCGTCATCGACGCGCTGACCGCGGCCCTGCGGGCCGGCCCGGTGCGTTCCGCCGCCTGATGGGAACCTGATGCACCACGCCAACCACTTCTACGGCCACGCGCACGTGCTGGCCCGCTACGCCGGCCTCGGCGACCGGCACCCGCCGCGGATCAACGGGTACGTGCAGCACGGCTGGAACATCGGTGACGGCCTGGCCCCCGGTCACCCGTACGCCGAGCGCGCGCCCAGCCTGCTCTGGTCGGAACAGACCCGCCGCCGGGCCTGGTCGGTGGGGCGGCGAAACGTCGTCGTCATCGGCGCGCCGTTCGCCTACCTGCTGGCGATGCGGCCCGAGGACCCGCCGGCCGAAGAGCGGGAGGGCACCATCTGGTACCCGTTCCACGGGTGGGAGGGCCAGCACGTTAAGGGCGACCACCGGAAGTTGATCGCCCTGATCCGGGCCACCGAGCCCGGCCCGGTCACGGTCTGCCTGTACTGGCACGAGTACCGGATGCGCAACGTCCGCCGGCTCTACGAGCGGGCCGGGTTCCGGGTGATCTGCCACGGCTACCGGGGGCACTGGTGGAAGGACACCGACCCGGAGTTCCTCGACCGGCAACTCACCGAGCTGCGCCGTCACCGGCGGGTAGCATCCAACCGGTTGACCAGCGCGATCTTCTACGGCATCGCGGCGGGCTGCGAGCCGGCTGTCTACGGCGACCCGATGATCCTGTCCAACGAGGACCCGACCTTCGGTGGCACCGCCCGCATCCGGCGGCAGTGGCCGGAGCTGCACGGCACCGAGGTCGACCTGCCCACCGCGGTCCGGATCGCCCGCGCCGAGCTCGGCACCGACCACCGCTGCACGCCGGCCGAGCTGCGCGAGCTGCTCGGTTGGGCGCACCTCCAGGAGGAAGAGGACGACCGTGACGACTGAGACGGCACCCTCCGGCCGGATCACCCTGCCGGGCGGCGAGATGCTCGCCTGGTCCGACCTGCCGCAGAAGCGGTTGGCCGACGGTGGGCCCCTCGCCGCGCTCGCCACCCGACTCGTGCCGCCCGGCGCCCGGGTCCTGGTGGCCGGCCCGCACGACCCGGCCCTGCTCGACCAGCTCGGGCACGCCGAGGTGACCTGCCTGCTGCGCAGCCACCCGGACGCGGTCGCGCTGGCCCATCGAGCCGCCCAGGTGGTGGTGGGTGGCCCGGCCGGGCTGCCCGACGACGAGACGTACGACGTGGTGATCGCCGCCGCCGGCCTGGACCCGGTGGAGTCGGTGGAGGGCACCCGACTCGGCTGGGACGGCGTGCTGGCGCGACTGGTCGCCGCCGTCGCGCCGGGTGGCGCGCTGCTGCTGCGCCTGGACAACCCACTCGGCCTGCACCGACTCGTCGCCACCACTCCCTGGTACGCCGGCCGCGACGACTCCGCGTGGGTGATCGGCGGCGTCCTGGATCGCGGCCACCCGGCCAACCGGGACCAGCTACGCGAGCGACTCACCGAGGCGGGGCTGCGACCGGCCGCGTGCTGGGCCGCGTACCCCGACGCCGGTAGCCCGACGGCGCTGCTCGACGCCGACCACCTCGACCGGGACACCGGCTGCGGCCTCTTCGACGCCGTGCTGCACGGCGCGTGCGCGGGCGGCTTCACCAGCGACACCGTGCTGCAGGACCCGGCCCGGCTGGCGGTGGACGCGCTGCACGCCGGACGCGCCGCCGACCTCGCACCGGGCTGGCTGGTGCTCGCCCACCGGCCCGCCGCCGACCCCAGCGCACCGGCCGCCGACCAGGATCTGCCGGTGGCGCTGATGCAGACCGGGCGTCCCGGGAGCGGCGTGCTGGAGGTGCTGCACGGCCCGTCGGGGTGGCGCTGGGGGCACGCCGCCGCCACCGGCACGGAGGTGCCGGCCGCCGCGCCGTTCGCCAGCCGCGAGGCCGCGTACCGGGACGCGGATGCGCTGTCCGGGCCGGTGCCGGCCGGCCGGCTGCTGCGTACCCTGCTGCTCGACGCGGCCCTGCGCCGCGACCTGGCGACCCTGCGCACGCTGCTGGTCGGATACGCGGGCTGGCTCGCCGACCACGCCGACGGTGACGGCGGGATCGCCGGCGCGGCGGCGCTGGCTGCTACCGACAACGTGGTGGTCGACGGCGAGCGGTACGCGGTGCTCGACCCGAGCTGGCGGGCCACCGGCCCGTTGCCCGCCGACGTGGTGTTGGCGCGCGGGCTGTGGCGTTTCGCGGCGGCCCTGCTCACCGGCGGGTACGCCCACCCGTGGTCGTCCACTCTCGACGTCGCGGGTCTGACCGTGGTGCTCGGCGGCCTCGCCGGCCACGACCTGGATCGCGCGACGGTCGCCGCGGCGGTGGAGACCGAGGCCGCCGTCGCCGCCGCGCTGCACGGTCTGGACCGCGACGGCAGGGTCGACCTCGCCGCCGAGCTGCACGCCGTCACGCCGACCGACCCGCCGGTGGGTGCGGCGCGCAGCTACCAGCAGTTGCGGGAGGCGTGGCTGCGCCAGCGCGAGGAACTCGCCCGGCTGGCCGCACTGACCGCGTGGACCGAGGAACTGCTCACCTCGCGGGAACGCGCGCTGCGCCGGGCCGAGACGACGATCGGCCTGCTCAGCGGGTCGCTCAGCTACCGGGTGGGTCGACTCGCCATCACCCCGGCCCGACTGGCCAAGCGGGGTGCCCGCGCCGCCAAGCGCCGGGCCACCGCGGCGCTCGCCCCGAAGCAGGAGGAGCAGCAGTGACCGGTGTACCGGTGCCCGGAACGGTCCCGACGGGCGGCGCCCACGCCGCGCCACGGATCGTCGGCATCGTGCAGGCTCGGATGGGCTCGTCCCGGCTGCCCGGCAAGGTGCTCCGTCCGCTCGCCGGGCGTTCCGTGCTGGGTCGGGTGGTACGCGCCGCCTCCGACAGCGGCGTCCTGGCCGACCTGGTGGTCGCGACCAGCACGGACCCGGTCGACGACGCCGTGGCGACCGAGTGCGAACGGCTGGGCGTGCCCTGCCACCGCGGGCCGGTCGACGACGTCCTGGATCGGTTCGTGGGCGCGCTCGCGGCGCACCCGGGCGACGCGGTCATGCGGTTCACCGCGGACTGCCCACTGCTCGACCCGGAGATCGTCACCCTGGTCGCGTCGGTGTACCGGGCGGTCCCCGGGCTGGACTACGCGAGCACGTCGATCGCCCGCACCCTGCCCCGGGGCCTGGACGTCGAGATCATCCGAGCGGAGACGCTCCGCACCCTGGGCCGGCTCGCCACCGACCACCACCGGGTGCACGTGACCTCGTACGCGTACACCCATCCGGAGCTGTTCCGGGTGCTCGGCGTGACGCTCACCCCGGACCGCTCCGCGCTGCGGCTGACCCTCGACACCGAGCAGGACTGGGCGCTGGTCAGCGCGGTCGTCGACCACTTCGGTGACGTCAGCGTGCCACTGGCCAAGCTCGCCGACTGGCTCGACGGGCAACCCCACCTGCGCGCGCTCAACGCCGACGTCCGGCAGAAGCAGCTGGAGGAGTCCTGAGCACGCCGCGAGTCGGGTTGCGCTGCGACGCCAGCCCACGGCGGGGCGTCGGCCACCTCGTCCGCTGCCTGGCGCTCGCCGAGGAGTTCCTCGCCCGAGGCGCCCACGTGACCGTGTTCGGCGCCGTCGAACGGCTCGACTGGGCGACCGCGGAACTCGCCGCCCGGGGCATCCCCCTGCACCCGGGCCCGGACTCGCCGGCCGAGCTGGTCGAGGCGGCCCGGCGACACCACCTGGACGTGATGGTCCTCGACTCCTACGAGCTGGACCCGGCCGGGGCGGGCGCCCTGCGCGCCGCCGGCGTGTACACCCTCGCCATCATCGACGGGGACAGCCGGGGTCAGGTCGCCGACCTCTATCTCGACCAGAACTTCGGCGCCGACCTGCCCGGGCCGGGGTCGGCAGCGGAGCTGACGGGGCCCGGGGCCGGGGCGGCGCTGACGGGGCCAGGTGCCCGGGGGGAGCTGCCCGGCCGGCTGCTAGCCGGCAGCGGGTACGCCCTGCTGCGCGACGCGGTGGTCACCGCCCGGCCGCCGGTCGCCCCGCCCGCCACGGCGGTCAGCCGACCCCGGGTGCTGGCCTTCTTCGGCGGCACCGACGCGGTCGGTGCGGCCCCGGTGCTGACCCGCGTGCTGGTGGCAACCGGTCACCCCATGGACCTCACGGTCATCGTCGGCCGACCCGAGACCGAGGCGGAGGTCGAGGACGTCACCCCCGGGCGCGGGCAGATCATCCGGCCGGTCCCGCCGACCACCTCGCTGCCGACCCTGATCACCGAAGCCGACCTGGTGGTCAGCGCCGCCGGCACCTCCACCTGGGAACTCTGCTGCCTGGGGGCACCCGCCGCGCTGGTGTGCGTGGTCGACAACCAACGCGAGTCGTACGCCCGGGTGGTGCGGCACGGCCTGGCCGCCGGCCTCGGCGAGCTGCCGGAGCTGACCGCCGGTGGCGTCGCCGGACGGGCCGCCCGCGCGACGGCGGCGCGGACCCTGCACGGGTTGCTCAGCTCGCCGCAGCGGCGCGCGACCCTCGCCGCGCGCGGGTGGTCCACCATCGACGGGCAGGGCCGGTCACGGGTCGTGGACGCGTTGTTCGACGCCGTACACGCCGCTGCCCTCCCCGGCTGACCGCCGACGGTTCGGGGCTAGCACGGGTGTACGAAAGGGCTGCTAGGGTGGCTGCATGACGCAGGCCGCCTACCAGCCGTCGATGCTCGACCTGGCCGACGCCGGGCCGACCCTGGGGCCGCTGCCCGGCCAGATCCGCCGGCACCAGCTCAGCCGGGGCGCCTGGCTCGACCACCTCCCCGGCTGGGTGCGCGGCTCCGACACGGTCCTCGACACCCTGCTCACCGAGGTGCCCTGGCGGGCCGAACGGCGCACCATGTACGACGCCGAGGTCGACGTGCCCCGCCTGCTCTGCTGGTACGACGGCGCGAGGCAACTGCCCCACCCCGTGCTCACCACCGCACGAGCGGAGCTGACCCGGCACTACGCTCCCGAGCTGGGCGAGCCGTTCGTCACCGCCGGCATGTGCCTCTACCGGTCCGGGCGCGACAGCGTCGCCTGGCACGGCGACACCATCGGCCGCTCGGCGCACACCGACACGATCGTCGCGATCGTCTCCTTCGGTGCTCCCCGGCCCCTGCTGCTGCGCCCCCGTGGCGGCGGCGAGAGCCTGCGTTTCCCGGTGGGCCACGGCGACCTGATCGTGATGGGTGGCTCCTGCCAACGCACCTGGGAGCACGCCATCCCGAAGACCGCCCGGCCCGTCGGCCCCCGGGTCAGCGTGCAGTTCCGCCCCCACAACGTCGCCTGACCTTGTCGGCGCCGCCCCGGCCTGCTCTACAGCAGGCCGGCGAGCTTGTAGAGGACCAGGGAGCCGGCTACCGCGACGTTCAGGCTGTGGCCGTGGCCGACCATCGGAATCTCCACCGCCGCGTCCAACTGGTCGAGCGCCTCGGGTGGGATGCCGGTCGCCTCGTGCCCCAGCAGCACGACGGTGCGGCCCCGGGCGGCGGGCAGGTCACCGAGCCGGACGGCCTCGTCGGCCAGCTCCACCCCGAGGACCCGGGTGCCGGTGGCCCGTTCGGCGGCCAGCCAGCGCAGCGGACTGCCGACGCGGTGGATGCAGCCCGGCTGGCGCAGCGTGTTGCCCCGGGCCACGGCCTCATCCACCCAGCGGAACGGAGGCACGGCGAGGCAGGCACCGACCGCGTCGCACGTACGCAACAGGGTGCCCAGGTTCGCGCCGTGCAGCGGCCAGAGTGGGGCGGCGATCAGGTGACCCCAACAGCGGTGTGGCCGGGGACGGCGGGCGGCGCGTAGCTCACGCCTCGGCCGGACCCGGATGGCGGCGCTCACGCCGCGCCGGCGACTCCGCCGGACAGAGAAAAAGTCATGTTGTGGGGTGCTTCGCGGTGCACCCGGACCCTCACCGACAACAGAGGGGGCCACCATACCGCGCTGGCGGACACCCTCACTGCCCACGATCGTGCTCGATCCAGGATCGAGTGGTATCACCGCGTCGTGAAACCACTACTTCCAGGATCGAGCACGATCTTCGGCGGCGTGAGCGACAAGATCCGCACAACATCAGGGAAACTGCTGCCTGCGGCACCCCGGAAGCAGCAACTTCCCCGAACCTGCGCGGATCTTGG
>NZ_JAKKFI010000039.1 GCF_022230955.1 Micromonospora cabrerizensis | reverse complement strand
GCGGGCGGAGAGGCGGGGGGGGGGAAGGGGGGGGGGGGCCGGGTGGGCGTGGGTTCACCGCGCTGCGGGCCGACCTCGGTGACCGCGCGGCCGTGCACCGGCTGGCCCGGGACATCACTGCTCTCGGGCCGGTCGACATCCTGGTCAACAACGGCGGCACGATCGCCCGTACCCCGGCCGCTGAGCACCCCGACGAGATGTGGGACCACGTCATCGAGGTGAACCTCAGCAGCCAGTTCGTCCTGAGCCGGGAGATCGGCCGGACCATGGTCGAGCGGGGTCGCGGGAAGATCATCTTTACGGCGTCGCTGCTGAGCTTCCAGGGTGGCATCACCGTCCCCGGCTACGCCGCGTCGAAGTCGGGCGTGGCCGGTCTGACCAAGGCGCTGGCGAACGAGTGGGCGGCCCACGGGGTGAACGTCAACGCCATCGCCCCCGGCTACATCGCCACCGACAACACCCAGGCGCTGCGCGACGACCCCGACCGCGCCCCGGCGATCCTCACCCGCATCCCGGCGGGTCGGTGGGGCCGCGCCGACGACCTCGGTGGCGCCACGGTGTTCCTGGCGTCGGCGGCATCCGACTACGTCAACGGAATCGTCCTGCCCGTCGACGGCGGCTGGCTGGGCCGATGACGGGCGCGCAGGTGCCCGGACGAGCCGGGATCGTCGACGCACACCACCACCTCTGGGTTCGCGCGCGGCACCCACAGCCGTGGATCGACCCGGTGACCATGGCGGCCATCGACGCCGACTTCGCACCCGCCGACCTCGCGCCGGTGGCCCGGGCCTGCGGGGTCACCGCGACCGTGGTGGTCCAGTCCATCGCCTCCGAGGCGGAGACGGTGGACCTGCTGGCCGTCGCGGCCGAGGACACCCTCGTCCGGGGAGTCGTCGGCTGGGTGGG
>NZ_JAKKFI010000038.1 GCF_022230955.1 Micromonospora cabrerizensis | reverse complement strand
GACGCCCGCAACAACCCCGGCTGTGTGCAGCAGCCCCGGGGTCCCTTCGTGGTGGCCGCCAACGGGCCGCGCTCGATGCGGCTGGTGGCCCGGGTCGGGCCGGGGTGGGTGACCCCCGGCACCGCAGCCGACTACTTTCGGGGCTGGTGGGCACCCGTTGCGGCGGTGTCCGCGCGGATGGAGCGCGCCCTGCAGCACGCCCCCCCCCCCCCCCCCCCCCCCGCCCCCCCCCCCCCCCCCCCCGCCGCCCCCGCCCCCCGCCCCCCCCCCACCCCCCCCCCCCCCCGCCCCCCCCCCCCCCCCCCCCCCCCCCCCCCCCCCCCCCCCCCCCCCCCCCCCCCCCCCCCCCCCCCCCCCCCCCCCCCCCCCCCCCCCCCCCCCCCCCCCCCCCCCGCCCCGCCCCCCCCGCCCCCGCCCCCCGCCCCCCCCCCCCCCCCCCCCCCCCCCCCCCCCCCCCCCCCCCCCCCCCCCCCCCCCCCCCCCCCCCCCCCCCCCCCCCCCCCCCCCCCCCCCCCCCCCCCCCCCCCCCCCCCCCCCCCCCCCCCCCCCCCCCCCCCCCCCCCCCCCCCCCCCCCCCCCCCCCCCCCCCCCCCCCCCCCCCCCCCCCCCCCCCCCCCCCCCCCCCCCCCCCCCCCCCCCCCCCCCCCCCCCCCCCCCCCCCCCCCCCCCCCCCCCCCCCCCCCCCCCCCCCCCCCCCCCCCCCCCCCCCCCCCCCCCCCCCCCCCCCCCCCCCCCCCCCCCCCCCCCCCCCCC
>NZ_JAKKFI010000037.1 GCF_022230955.1 Micromonospora cabrerizensis | reverse complement strand
ACCGGGCCACGACGGACGAGGAGTTCGCGTCGGCGGTCGACACCGCGTGGGAGGCGGGTGTCCGGTACTACGACACCGCGCCGCACTACGGCCTCGGTCTGTCCGAGCGCCGGCTCGGCGGCGCGTTGCGGCACCGTCCGCGCGACGAGTACGTCGTGTCGACGAAGGTCGGGCGACTCCTGGTGCCCTCGCCGCAGGACGCCCACCTGCGGGACTCCGACGGGTTCGACGTCCCCGCGAGCCACCGGCGGGTGTGGGACTTCAGCCGAGACGGCGTCCTTCGCTCGATCGAGGCCAGCCTGGAACGCACCGGGCTGGACCGGATCGACATCGTCTACCTCCACGACCCGGACGACCACTGGGAGTGGGCCGCGACCGAAGCCGTGCCAGCCCTGGCCGAGCTGCGTGACCAGGGCGTGGTGGGTGCCATCGGCGCCGGCATGAACCAGTCGGCGATGCTGGCCCGGTTCGTGCGGGAGGCCGACGTCGACGTGATGATGTGCGCCGGGCGGTACACCCTGCTGGAGCAGGGCGCGGCCGACGACCTGCTGCCCGCCGCGGAGAGTCGCGGGGTGGGCGTGGTCATCGCCGGCGTCTACAACTCCGGGCTGCTGTCACGGGACCGGCCCACCCACAACTCCGCACCCAAACAACCTCAGCGCCCGCGCTAGCTTAGCCATCCGG
>NZ_JAKKFI010000036.1 GCF_022230955.1 Micromonospora cabrerizensis | reverse complement strand
GGGGGGGGGGGTCGGGGTGGTTGGGGGCGAGTGGGTGGGTGGGGGGGGTGGCGGGAGTGGGGGGGCGGGGGGGGTGCGACTGGCCGGCCCAGTCGACCAGCACACCGACGGCCTTGTCGGCGGCCTGCGCGCCGGCTGAGGTGTGCACGGTGCTGACGGTGTCGGCGATGACCCGGGCCTGGTCGAGGGTGATGTGCCCGTCGGCCAAGGCTTGTCGTATCCCGGGGTTGCCGGTGTCCAGTGCGGCGGCGAGGTCGACGAGCCGGCGGGCGGCGGGCACGGTGAGGTGGAGTCGTTCGCGCAGCCAGACCGCTGTGCTGGACGCGCCCTGCGCCCGGGCGGTGCCCCGACCGTCGATCTCGCGGACCAGGGCGAGGGTGACGGCGGCGAGGCGTTGCTCCAGGCGGTGCGCGGCGTCGAGAGCGGCGATCAGCTCATCGTCGGCGAGAGCCCAGGCGGCGTCGTCAACGCACGCAGCGACCGCGTCGTCTGCCTGCGCCAACTCCTCAACCATGACCAAACATTAGAACAGGCGTACGACAACTTCAGTGGTCATGATCGATCGCTGCCAGGCGGAGCGAAGTTTCCTGGGGGCGCTGAACGGGCGCTGGCGGGGTGCTGAAGGGTGTCGGAGGGCAGGGATGGCCCCGGTCGCAACGCGATTGTCGTGGCCCAGGCGATGACTCGGTCGATCGAATCGCGGGTGAGGCCGATCGCCGGGTCGGCGGTGATCAACAGAGTGGGGCTGGTGCGCCTCTTGGCCCACTCGTGAGCGTGGGGCGTGTGAAGGTCGTCAATCCATGCTGCGGGCCGTTGCTGGGCGTAGGCGGCAATGAGTGGGACCTTCTCGCTGGGGTGGAACGGTGTGCGAGGCATGGTGACCACCGGCAGGGGAGCGATGCGAAGGAGCGGTACGAGGAGCTGATTCGCTTCGTCGTTCCAGCTCGTGGCCCAGGCGATGTCCAGGACGGTGCTCGCATCGGTGAGCCACGTGCCGTGTGCGGGATTGACGCGGACGGGTTCCTCGCCGGGGAACAGGCGGTGCTCGGTGTAGCCGGCCGGTGGTTGAGGACTGCCGTACGGGCTGAGGACACCGTCGACGTCGAGCAGCAGCAGGGGCCGGTTCACCCGCACATCACGACCTCGCTGTCAGACGGAGAAGGCTGGAGACGGCACTGAGCCGGCGGTGACCGGTCACAGGCCGGCGTGCATGGTCAGGCTCTGCCGGAGGTGGAGTTTCGGTCTGGACCCCACGACCGAGCCGACGACCTCGCCCCCGCGGAACACCAGCAGCGTCGGCAGCGACATGACCCCGTAGCGTCGCGTGGCCTGCGGGTTGTCGTCGGAGTTGAGCTTGGCGATGACCATCCGGTCGCTGAACTCCTGTGCCAGCTCGACCAGGCTCTTCTCGATCATCTTGCACGGCGGGCACCACTCCGCCCAGAAGTCGACCACGACGGGGCGGTCGTTGGCCAGCACCAGCTCGGCGAATGTGTCGTCGGTGATGGTGGTCAGGGAGCTGACGCTCGTTTCCTGGGGCATGTTTCCTCCCGGTGCGCGATGGCGTGAGTGAGCTGGGTGTGCAACTGCTGACGGACCGCTGCGAGCCGATCGAGGTAGTCGTCGACCTCGGCGAGCTTGCGTCGCAGCACCAGCACCGAATCCGGACAGACGTCGCCGGACGAGTTGCCCGCTCGCAGGCAGGCGACGAACGGACGGACGTCCTCGAGGCCGAAGCCGACGTCGAGCAGCGCCCGGATCTCCCGGACGACCCGCAGCTCCGCCTCGTCGTAGACGCGGTAGCCGTTCGCCGAGCGCTGCGGGTGTACCAACCCGTGGGCCTCGTAGTAGCGCAGCGTTCGGGTGCTCGTGCCGGCCCGTTCCGCCAGCTCGCCGATCAGCATCAGACCTCCTCGACCAGCCCGTCGCGACCACGCTAAACCTTGTCGTCAGCGTCAAGGCAAGGCCGCCCCGCGCCCCTGAGCCCCGAGCCCCGAGCCCCGAGC
>NZ_JAKKFI010000035.1 GCF_022230955.1 Micromonospora cabrerizensis | reverse complement strand
CGTTGCTGCGACGGCCCGTTCGGGGCGGTCAGCCCGTTCGACGCGCCGTCCTGGTTGACCGCGGTTCCCCGCACCACGGCGAGCACCCGGTGACCGTTGCGCACTGCGTCGGAGAGCCGCTCCACCAGGAGCACACCGGCGCCCTCGGCCCAGCCGGTCCCGTCGGCGTCGTCGGAGAAGGACTTGCACCGGCCGTCGGGCGCCAGGCCCCGCTGCCGGGAGAAGTCGACGAACGTACCGGGGGTGGCCATCACGGTCACGCCGCCGGCCAGCGCCATGACGCACTCGCCGTTGCGCAGCGCCCGCACCGCGAGGTGCAGTGCGACGAGGGAGGACGAGCACGCGGTGTCCACGGTGACCGCCGGGCCCTCCAGGCCGAAGGTGTACGCCACCCGGCCGGAGACGACACTGCCGGCGTTGCCGACACCCAGCAGACCCTCGACTCCGTCAGCCGCCCCGAGACGGCTGACGTAGTCGTGGTACATCACCCCAGCGAACACACCCACCTGCGCTCCCCGTACGACCGCCGGGTCGATCCCGGCCCGCTCGAACGCCTCCCAGGAGGTTTCCAACAGCAGCCGCTGCTGCGGATCCATGGCGAGAGCCTCCCGTGGCGAGATCCCGAAGAATCCCGCGTCGAAGTCGCCCGCGTCGTAGAGGAAACCGCCCTCCTTGGTGTACGTGGTCCCAGGATTGTCAGGATCGGGATCGAACAACACCCCTACATCCCAGCCCCGGTCAGGGGGGAACTCCCCGATCGCGTCACCGCCGGCGTCCACCAGCCGCCACAGGTCCTCCGGCGTGGTCACACCGCCCGGGTAGCGGCAGGCCATGCCGACGATGGCGATCGGTTCGTCGGCCGTGACCGCCCTGGTCACACCGGCGGTGGGGCTCTCCTCGGCGCCGCCGAGCGCGGTGTTCAGGTGCTCGGCCAGGGCCACTGGGGTCGGGTAGTCGAAGACCAGGGTGGCGGCCAGCCGCAGCCCGGTCGCGGCTTTCTACACGTTGCGCAGCTCGACGGCGGCGGGAGAGCCGAATCCGAACTCGCTGAGCGGGCGGGCGGTGATGCCAGCCCCTCAGTCACCGT
>NZ_JAKKFI010000034.1 GCF_022230955.1 Micromonospora cabrerizensis | reverse complement strand
GTGGCACGGGGCGAGCAGGCGATGGCCACCGGGGCGAGGACGGTCGCCGTCGGCTGCCCGTTCTGCTCGACGATGCTCAGCGACGGCGTCAACGGCAAGGGCGCCGGCGAGCAGGTCGAGGTGATCGACGTGGCGACCGTGCTGCTCCGTTCGGTCAAGCCGGAGCAGCCGCAGGGCGGCAAGGAGACGGCGCCGGTCGGCGGCTGAGGCGCGTACTCCTGGGATCTGGACATCGACGGCCTGCTCTTGACGACGCTGTTGCCGCTGGTCGGGTTCGTTGCCCTGACCGCGGGCAACGCGTTCTTCGTCGCGGCCGAGTTCGCCCTGGTCACGGTCGACCGCGCCGAGATCGACCGGCGGGCCGCCGCGGGCGACCAGGCCGCCCTGACGGTACGCGCGGCGCTGCGCGAACTCTCCTTCCAGCTCTCCGGCGCGCAGCTCGGCATCACCATCACCGCGCTGCTCACCGGTTACCTGGCCGAACCGGCCCTGGCCCGGCTCTTCAGCCCGCTGCTGCGCCCACTGGTCGGGGAGAACACCGAGCGCTACACCCCGTTCCTCGCGTTGGCCCTGGCCACGCTCATCTCCATGCTCTTCGGCGAGTTGGTGCCGAAGAACGCGGCGCTGGCCCGGCCCATGCCGGCGGCGCTGGCCACGGCCGGACCGATGCACGCGTTCTCCCGGACGTTCGGCTGGCTGATCCGGGGATTGAACGGCTCGGCGAACCGGCTGGTGCGGGCCCTCGGCGTCGAGCCGCAGGAGGAGCTGGCCAGCGCCCGCTCGCCGGAGGAGCTGGGCCTGCTGGCGGCCATCTCGGCCCGGGCCGGCGCGTTGCCGACGGACACCGCCATGCTGCTGCGCCGCACGATCCGGTTCGGCGACAAGCGGGCCGCCGAGGCGATGACCCCCCGGGTGGACGTGGTCGCGCTGCGCGTCACGGCCACGGTGGCCGAGCTGCTCGAGGAGTCCCGGCGGACCGGACGGACCCGCTTCCCGGTGTACGAGGAGACGCTGGACCTGGTGACCGGCGTGGCCGGTGTGCCCGACGCGCTGGGCGTGCCGCTGGCCGAGCGTGCGTCGACCATGGTCGGGTCGGTGGCCCGCGAGCCGGTGTACGTGCCGGAGAGCCTCGACCTGGACGGGGTCCTGGCCGCGTTGAAGGCGGCCGGTGCCGACCTGGCCATCGTGGTGGACGAGTACGGCGGGACGGACGGCGTGGTGACTATCGAGGACCTCGTCGAGGAGTTGGTCGGGGAGATCGCCGACGAGTTCGACCCGGCCAGCGTGGACGACGCGGATGCCGGCGAGCTGACCGTGCCCGGCGGTGAGCGCACCGTTCTGGTCGACGGGGTGCTCCGCTCCGACGAGGTGGCCGAGCAGACCGGCTTCCGGCTGCCTGAGGGCCCGTACGAGACGTTGGCCGGGTTCCTGATGGCTCGGCTCGGGCACATCCCGCTGGCCGGCGAGACGGTCGAGGCGGGCGGCTGGGAGTTCACCGTGGTGGAGGTGGAGCGGCATCGGATCGAGCAGGTCCGGGTGGTGCGCCCGGCGGAGCCGGACGACGATGACTGAACTGTTGGTGACCGTGGTCCTGCTGCTCGGCAACGGGTTCTTCGTGGGCAGCGAGTTCGCGCTCATCGCGTCCCGTCGGACGGTGATCGAGCCGCTGGCCGCCGGATCGAAAAGGGCCCGCTGGGCGTTGTCGGCGATGAACCAGATCCCGCTGATGATCGCTGGCGCGCAGCTCGGCATCACGGTCTGCTCGCTGGGTCTGGGCGCGATCGCCGAGCCGGCGCTCGCGCACCTGCTGGAGCCTCCGTTCCATGCGGCCGGCCTGCCCGAGCGGGCGGTGCACCCGGTGGCATTCGTGCTGGCGCTGGGCGTGGTGGTCTTCCTGCACACGGTCGTCGGCGAGATGGTGCCGAAGAACATCACGCTGGCTGGTCCGGAGGTCTCCGCACTGTGGCTCGGCCCGGCGATGCTGGCGTTCTGCGTGGCCACCAAGCCGCTGCTGCTTGCGATGAAGTGGGCGGCCCGCCGGGTGCTCGCGTTCTGGCGCATCGAGGCGTCCGAGGCGGTGAAGACGGTGTTCACCGCCGAGGAACTGGCCGGGCTCGTCTCCCAGGCGCGTACGGAGGGTCTGCTCGACGAGGAGCAGCACGCTCGGATCACCGGCGCCCTGGCCCTGCACAGCCGCACGGCGGCGGACGCGTTGCAGCCGTGGTCGACGGTGGTGACGGTGGCGGAAGACGTCTCACCGGCGTCGCTGGAGGTGCTGGCGACCCGTACCGGCCGGTCCCGGTTTCCGGTGGTGCAGCGGTCGACCCGTCGGGTGCTCGGCTTCGTGCACGTCAAGGACGTGCTCGGGTACGCCGGGCAGGGTCGCCGGTCGCCGGTGCCGGCCCGGGTCTACCGACCGCTGGCGGTGGTGCCGCCGGAACGTACGCTGGCCGACCTGCTGCTGGCCATGCGCCGCGAGCGACGGCACATGGTGCTGGTCAGCGACGGCCGGCGCCCTCTCGGTGTGGTCACACTCGACGATGTATTGACCGCAATCGTTGGCTAATCGGTGAACACCCTTGGTGTGCAAGCGGTTGCACGACAGTGATGGTTACTGCGCTCACCTTGATTACCGCTCCGAGCTTCCCTAATGTGAGGCACCGACCGCTGTGGGTCGTCTGCCTCGGCCCTTCCCTCACGCGAGGCGCCCGGCGGTCGGTTGCAAAGGAGTCGGTGCCGGTGGCAACCATGCCCCCTCATCGTCACGACCTGAAAGTGTCTGCTCGGCCAGGTGGCCTGCGCCGCGGCGTCCACCGTCTGCTCGTCCTGGTCGCCGCCGCCGCAGTTGGCGCCGGTCTGCTCGCCGCACCGGCTCACGCCGATCCCACGGTGGACGAGATCGAGGCGCAGATCGACAAGAAGTGGGAGCAGTTGGAGCCCACCATCGAGCAGTACAACAAGGTCCGGGCGCAGCTGAAGGTCAATCGACAGAAGTCGACGGACCTGCAGAAGAAGATCGAGCCGCTGGCGCTTCAGAGCGAGCTGGCGCTCAACCGGGTCGGCGATCTCGCCTCCCGCTACTACATCTCCGGGCCGTCGCACGACATCGGCTCACTGCTGGTCAGTGTCAAACCGGACACGCTCACCGAGCAGCTCACCGTGCTCGACCGGCTGGCCGCGCAGGAGCGCAAGGAGGTCGAGGGCGTGCTGGCCGTGCGGGCCAAGTACGACGGCGAGAAGCAGAAGCTGGACGAGCTGATCGTCACCCAGACCAAGCAGCAGAACGAGCTGGCGGCCAAGAAGAAGCAGATCGACGCCGAGATCAAGCAGCTCGAGGCGTCGATGCCCAAGACCACGGTCAAGACCGTCGGGTGCCCGACCATCAACGGTGTGCTTGCCGTGGCCGCCCAAAAGGCGATCAAGACCGCCTGCCAGCAGGTCGGCGATCCGTACGTCTGGGGTGCCACCGGCCCGAACTCGTTCGACTGCTCAGGGCTGACCCAGTACGCCTACAAGGCGGCCGGGATCTCCCTGACCCACCACACGGGTGACCAGTGGAACGAGGGCAAGGCAGTTGCGCGGGCCGACGCCCGCCCCGGTGACCTGGTCTTCTTCTTCTCCGGCCTGACCCACGTCGGGCTGTATCTGGGTAACAACCAGATGGTGCACGCGCCACGTGCCGGCAAACCGGTGCAGGTGTCCAGCATCAACACGATGCCGGTCGCCGGGTTCCGCAGACCTGGCTGATCCAGATCACGCAACGACGGCCCCCGGTCACCGACCGGGGGCCGTCGTGGTTCGTCAGCGGGGAGCGCCCACCGGGGAGGGCAACAGCTGCACGTCAGCGAGATCGACGTACATGATCCGGTGGCCGAACTGGATCTGCGCGTAGCGGTTCTTGCCGCGGATCACCGTCCAGTCGCCCGGCGACGAGCCGTCGAACGTGCTGGCCCGGTAGTACTCGCCGGCCAGCACCGCGCCGACGGCGTACCGCTGTCCGGCGGCCAGGGTGTACTGGAGCGGCGAGATCGTCTGGTAGGGCACCCCTTCCGGGTACGCCGCCTGCTCCGGGTACGCCCGCCCGTACACGGGAATGGTCGTCCTTCCGGGCTTCGGCGTGGCCACGACGCCGACGGTCCAGCTGGCGGTCGGCGCGGACGGCGGGTTGTGGAACCAGGCCCGCTGCCCGAGGTACCAGATCGCGGTCCAGTCGCCCTGCCGTCCGGCGAGGGCGTACGTCTGCCCGGCGGATGCCCGGGCACCGTGGTCCGACACGGCCATCGTGTTCGGGGTGCCGTCCGGTCGGAGCGCGATGTCGTTGACCAGCGGCGCGTCGGTGGACGGTGCGCTCCGCAGCACGACCGACGAGGAGCCGCGCGGCGGGCACGGGACCCCGGCGGTGACGCATCCGGTGAACGCCGGTTGGTTGGTGGCGTAGTCCGGGTCGATCCGGACCATCCCGGTGGCCGGGGTGCCGGTGTCCAGTCGAGGCGCGTGCAGCAGGTCGAAGTAGTGCGTCCAGTCCCAGTACGGGCCCGGATCCCAGTGCATCCCGCGCACCGTCGACGCGACCGTGCCGGGGACGTTGTCGTGGCCGATGATGTGCTGGCGGTCCAGCGGGATGCCCAGCCGCAGCGCCAGGTGCCGTACCAGCTTCGCCGAGGTCCGGTACATCGCCTCGGTGTACCAGGTGCCCTGGGCCGCGAAGCCCTCGTGTTCGAGACCGACCGCCTTGGCGTTGACGTACCAGTTGCCCGCGTGCCAGCCGACGTCCTTGGTCTTGACGTGCTGGGCGATGTGCCCGTCGACCGAGCGCAGCGAGTAGTGCCAGCTCACGTACGTCGGGTCCTGGACGAGTTTCAGGGTCGTCGCCCAGCTCGCCTCGGTGTCGTGGATGACGATGTACTCGATCTTCTGCCGCGCGGGCCGGTCGGAGAGGTCGTGGTTGCCGTAGTCCCCGTCGCCGAACGCCTCGTAGGGTGCGGGGATCCACTCGCAGGAGATGGTGCGCGGGCACTCCAGCCCGTCCGGGCGGGCCAACCGGCGCAGGCCCAGCCGGTCCAACCAGGAGCGCTCGGGCCGTACCGCGTGTGCCGCCAGCGTGATCCGCTGACCGTCGTCGGTCACCCGGGACTCGCCCGCGGCGATGGTGGTGAAGACCTCGTCGGCGAAGGCCGCGGCGGCGTCGGCACTGTCCGCGCCGGCGTAGCGGGCCACCGCGCCGTACCAGGCCGACGGGTCGGTGTCCGCGCCGACCGGCGCGCCCAACTCCCGTTGGTACGCGCCGAGCAACGCGGCCCCACCCCGGATGTTGACGCCCGCGTCGGTGCGCAGCGCCTCGGGGGTGGCGCCGGTCAGCGCGGCCGCGGCGTCCACGGTCTGCAACGCGGCGGCGGTCGGCGCGGGCGCCTCGACGGGTCGGGGCGCGGGCACCCGGGAGGACCGGGAGTCGTCGCCGCGTGGGTCCTCCTCGCCGGCGTCGTGGTGGCCGCGCCCGGGTAGGGCGGCCACGTGGCGGGCGTCGGTCAGGTGCATCGGGCCGTATCCGCCGCTCGTGCTCGGTGTGCCGGCGTTGCTGTCCCAGCGGGACTCCAGGTAGGAGACGCCGAGCAGCACGCCCGTCGGTACGCCGTACTCGGTCGCCGCGGCGGCGTACTGCTGCTGGCGATCGGTGGTCGGTGCGGCGACGGCGGTCGTGGAGAGTGGCACCGCGGTCGCGGCGGCGACGACGGTGGTGGCGAGCAGTGCGCGCCAGCCGGTCGACAGGGTTGGATGGTGCATCGAACCCCCTAGATTCTCGCGGGTAGAGGTCAGGTCACCATCGCGCCGCCGGAGAGTCCGCGTCAATACCTTTCCATCTATCGACTTGTTCGGAAAGAATTCTTCACGCAGGGGCGGTGACTCCCACTCGATCGGTACGGAGTGTCACGGCCGTACGGGTTGCGGATCGGTAACGGGCGTCTCTACTCTGGTCATTTGTCGGCCCGACAGCAGCTCTGCCCAGCCCGGGCGGTAACGGACCGACACCGCCGAGTCGTTTCCGAGCGAACCGGGGACCCACGTCCCTCGGGGTGAATCCGCAACCACTGCGGTAGGGCGCCGACTTCCCGCCCGAACCCGTCAGCTAACCCGGTAGGCGGTCAGGAAGAAGGAGTACGGAACCCCGGTGGCACTCCATGCCCCGCGGCCGTCGTCCGAGCGGTCGGCTCTCGCCGTCCCGCCGTCGATCGTGCCGCGCCCACGCTGGTCCCGCTTCACCACTGCTCTCGCCGCACTGGTCGGCGTCGCCGTCGTCCTGACGGGCAGCGCCACGGCCGCCCACGCCGACCCGTCCGTCGCCGAGATCGAGCGCCAGATCGACGCCGACTGGAACACGCTCGAACCGATCATCGAACGGCACAACGCCACCCGGGCCGACCTCGCCGTCAAGCGCAAGCAGGCGGACGCGCTGGCCGCCCGCATCGCCCCACTCGAGCGGCAGGTCGACGCCGCGATGGACAAGGTCAGCGCCCTGGCCGTGCGCGCGTACAAGGGTGAGACCGTCTCGACCGTCAACGCGATGCTCGGCAGCCGGTCGCCCAGCGAGGTGGTCAGCCAGCTCGAAATGCTCGACCGGTTCGCGCACAACCAGCAGCAGGACGTCCGCGAGGTGGCCGACCTGCGCGACGAGCTGGCCGCGCAGAAGGCGCCGCTGGACGAGATGGTGGCCCAGCTGACCCGCACCGAGGCCCAGTTGGCGGCCAAGAAGAAGCAGATCAACGAAGAGATCGACCGGCTACAGAAGCTGCGCCTCAAGGTGTACGGCAACGGGGGCGGCGGCCCGCTGCGTCCGGCGCCCTGCCCCGCCAGCTATCCCGGCGGCGCTGCGGGCACGGCGGTCAAGTTCGCCTGCGCCCAGATCGGCAAGCCCTACGTGTGGGGTGCCGAGGGCCCGAACTCGTACGACTGCTCCGGGCTGATGCTGGCCGCCTGGGCGAAGGCCGGTGTGTCGTTGCCGCACAACGCCGCCCAGCAGAGCCGC
This sequence comes from Micromonospora cabrerizensis, assembly GCF_022230955.1. Taxonomy (GTDB): domain Bacteria; phylum Actinomycetota; class Actinomycetes; order Mycobacteriales; family Micromonosporaceae; genus Micromonospora; species Micromonospora cabrerizensis. The sequence continues at coordinate 63,176 of NZ_JAKKFI010000034.1, read as the reverse complement.
GTCACCAAGGACGTCAGCAAGGGCGACCTGCGCCCCGGCGACCTGGTCTTCTACTACAGCGACATCCATCACGTCGGCATGTACGTCGGCAACGGCTGGGTGGTGCACGCCTCACAGGCCGGCCAGCCGGTCAAGATGAAGAAGGTCGACGACGGCCCGATCCACAGCTACGGCCGCCCCGGCTGATCCCGGGTGACCACGAGGGCCCGCCGCGATCCGTCGCGGCGGGCCCTCGTCGTCTGGCCGTCGTGCCTCAGCCCGTCAGCGGGTGGGCCAGGTGCGCCAGTGCTGCCAGGCGCGGCTGGGCGTGGGGCCCCGCTGGCCCTGGTAACGCGAGCCGTAGACCACCGAGCCGTACGGGTGCTCGGCCGGCGAGGAGAGGCGGAAGATGCAGAGCTGCCCGATCTTCATGCCCGGCCAGAGGGTGATCGGCAGGTTCGCCACGTTGGAGAGCTCCAGCGTCACGTGACCGGAGAAGCCCGGGTCGATGAAGCCGGCGGTCGAGTGCGTGAGCAGCCCGAGCCGGCCCAGGGAACTCTTGCCTTCCAGCCGGCCCGCGAGCTGGTCGCCCAGCGAGATGACCTCCAGCGTCGAGGCCAGCACGAACTCGCCCGGGTGCAGCACGAACGGCTCGCCGTCGGGCACCTCCACCGCCGAGGTCAGGTCGTCCTGCTGCATCGCCGGATCGATGTGGGTGTAGAGGTGGTTGTTGAAGACCCGGAACAGCCGGTCGAGTCGGACGTCGATGCTGGAGGGTTGGACCAGGGTGGGCTCGAACGGCTCAAGGCCCAGCGTGCCGGCCTTGATCTCGGAGACCAGGTCGCGGTCGGAGAGCAGCATCGGACCACCATAGCCGCGTTGCCGAAAGTGCCCGGATTCGGTGCCGATGACCAGCGCGTCGAGGTCGCTGCTCGTACATTTGTTCGATAGAATGTCCGCATGGCTTCCTGGTCCGAATTCGCCGCCGACGAGCCCCGCCTCGCCGACGGGATCCGCGTTCTCCTCCAGCAGTACGGGCCAGGCTTCGGCTACCTGGCCACGGTCCGCGCCGACGGGGGTCCCCGGGTTCACCCGGTCTCCCCGGTCATCACGGACGAGGGTCTGTTCTGCTTCATCATCGACTCTCCGAAACGCCGCGACCTCGAACGCGACGGCCGCTACGCGCTGCACTCGTTTCCTCCGGAGGAGAGCGACGACGAGGCCTACGTGGCGGGGCGCGCTCGTCCGGTGACCGATCCGCTCCGGGTCGCGCACCTGGCGCAGAGCGCCCGGGCAGAGCCGCAGGTCGACTGGCGTCTGTTCGAGTTCACCGTCGACGTGGCCATGCTGACCCGCCGCGAGCATCAGGTCACCGGCGTCCCGGGTGTCGCTCCGGGCCGGCCGGCCGTTCGGGTCTGGCTCGACCCGCACGCCCCGTCGGCGGCGGCCGCGCCACTGTCCGTGCCGCAGACGCACCCCACCCGCCTCAGCCGCGAAGTGCAGTGCACGGCCGCCTGACCACGGCCGAGATCCCGGTGCCGGCTCCGTCGTGACGGAGCCGGCACCGGGTGTACGCCCTCACCGACAGCCCGCCCCCCCATGATCAACTCGGTTTCGTTGATGTCGGGGTGTCCCGGCGCTTCGGATGCCCCGACTTCCAGGAAGTCGAGTCGATCAACCGCGCACCCCCGAGCGAAGCGGCACGCGTGCAAGCTGACGGCGGGGTGCCTGGGTGCACGGGCTCCGCGACTCGGGTACAGTGGTGCCGCTTGCGGGTGTAGTTCAATGGCAGAACATCAGCTTCCCAAGCTGACAGTGCGGGTTCGATTCCCGTCACCCGCTCCACACACGGAAGCCCTGGTCAGGACACATGTCCCGCCAGGGCTTCCGTGGTTCCATCGCGCCGACCTTCAACCTCCACAAGCTGGACGGGCGAGAGGCGTTCTTCGGGTGCTACCCGGCGATCAGGCGCGAGGTGACCATCGGCCGAGAGCCGGTCGAGATCTTCGACCTGATGGGCAGGGACGCGACCTCCGCTCTTTCGTCCGTCGGACGAGTTCGACCACTGCTACGCGGACCCGTCGGGCACTGTCGTCTACGGCTCACCCGGCACCAGGTGCCTGCCCGCGGAGCGTTGGAGTCGGTAGGCGAGGCGGTGGTGCCGACGACGACCGGGCCCTTCCGGCCGGCGTCGGATCGCCGGTCGTCAGGTGGACGCGCGAAACTGTTGGTGGCGTCGGAGGAGTTCCTGCAGCGCCTCGATCTCGGCAGCCAGAGCGGCCTGCCCCTGCTGGGTGATCCTGATCCAGGTCTTGGGCCTGCGCCCGTGGTAGCCCCTCTCGATCTGGATCAGGTCCGCCGCCTCCAGCACGGCGAGGTGTCGGGAGAGGTTGCCGGCGGTGAGTTCGAGTGCGTCCCGCAGGTAGGCGACCTCCACCCGCTCGGCCTCCGCGGCGATGGTGAGGATGCCGAGCCGGTTGCGTTGGTGGACGGTGTCGCTGAGCCCGTTCGTCGGGTGCCCGCCGGGGCCGTCGGCCGCGTCAGCGGGACCGTCTGCACTGCTCACGCCGACCTCTTACTCGTGGTGAAAAGAGCGATGATGCCACCGATGAGCAGGATCGGTGCTGGCAGCAGGGCCGCCAGCAGGAAGCTGTAGCGGTTCAGGTCCCCCGGCTGCAGGTTCGCGGTCTCGAAGTAGACGTTCACGACGACGACCGCGGCGGCGTAGGTCACGGCCACGACCGTCAGGCCACGACTGCGTTCCAGTCGCGCCAGGACCAGCAGGCCGATCGCGATGACCAGATGTGGAACCATGCCGCGATCGGCGATGCCCAACAGTGGTGTGGTCACCCAACCGGTCCCGTTCGAGATCGCGGTCGCCGTGTTGAGCAACAGGTACCGCAGCGTGATCGGCAGCACGAGCCCGACCAGCGTGCCGGCGATGCCGGCGATGGCGTACGCCCGGGTCGGGGTGTGGACGCCCACCCGCACGCCGTGCCACCGGTACCAGAGGAGGCTCAGCAGGTAGCCGCCGATGAGCGCCACCAGCCAGTACCAGCCGAGCGCCGCCGAACGTTCGAGGAAGACCCCGCCGAGGCCGGTCAGCGCGGGATTCTCCCGTGGGGCGCGCATCCCGGGAGATTCGCCCGACTCGACGTACAGGGGCGCGGCCATCGCCAGCAGGAGACCGAACAGCAGGAGCGGCAACCAGTACGCGTGTCGGGCGGCCCGGGTACGCCGCCGGAGGGCGGCCACCGACGCCAGGAGTTCTCCGGGCGTGTCTCTGTCGTCCGGTGCGGTGCTCGGTTTCTCAGACACGGTGGCCTCCACCCTGCTGCGCGTTTGCTACTGCAATACCAATAGGTTTGCATCGCAAATCATTCTGCGCAAGGGTTTCACCGAAGCTGATGACACTCGCCGGGATCGACCGTGGTGGTTCCAGCCGAGCCTCGGCGCGGCTACTGTCCGGCTTGGAGGTGGTCCGTGTTCACCGAAGCCTTTCCGATCGTGACGACACCTGACCTGCCACGACTGATCGGGTTCTACCGGGATGTGGTCGGTTTCGAGCTGACCTACCGGTTCCCGGACGACGGTGTCCCGGAGTTCGTCGCACTCCGACTGGGCAACAGCGAGCTGGGCCTGGCCGCCAATCCGGAGGCCGGCGAGGTGGCCGGGTCGCACCGCTGGGAGCTGTGCGTCTACGCCGACGACTGCGACGCCGCCGTGCACGCCCTGCGCTCGGGCGGTGCCACGGTCATCGAGGAGCCGGTCGACCAGCCGTGGGGGGAGCGGTCCGCCCGGGTCGCGGACCCCGACGGCAACCGAATGCTGGTGCTGTCCCGCCTCGCCTAGAGCCCGTGCCAAAGCCCCTGGCCGGCCTGCCGGCGGGCCCGAGGGCTTCGACACGGGCCGCCGGCGGTCAGCGCCGCCAGAACAGGAGATGGGTGACGCCGCTGGGGCTGGGCACCGACTCGAGGTGGAAGCGGTCGAGGAGCTCGTCGGGGCTCTTCCACAGGCGCTCGCCCCGGTCGAGGTCGACGGGCGCGACGGCGATGTGCATCGTGTCGACCAGGTCGGCGTCGAGGAACTCGCGGATGGTGGCGACCCCACCACCGAGGCGTACGTCCCGACCGTCGGCGGCCTGCTTCGCCCGGGTCAGTGCCTCGGCCGGGCTGGCGTCGAGGAAGTGGAACGTGGTGTCGGACAGGGTGAACGACGGGCGTTCGTGGTGGGTGAGCACGAAGGCCGGCGTGTGGAACGGCGGGTTGTCCCCCCACCAGCCCTGCCAGTCGAGGTTCTCCCAGGGGCCGCGCTGGGGGCCGAACTTGTTGCGACCCATGATTTCCGCGCCGATGTTGCACTCGGCGTCCCGGGTCAGATAGTCGTCCAGGCCCCGGGTGCCGCCGGGCTCGGTGCGGTACACGAAGCTGGCGGTGGCCGCCCGCCAGGAGAACAGCGGGGTGGGATCCGCGTGGCCGAAGGGCCGTTCCAGGCTCTGCCCCTCGCCGGTGCCGAACCCGTCGCGCGACACGTTGAAGCACTGCACCCGCAGCAGTTGTGGCATGGCGTCTCCTCCTGAAGGGGCGGCTCAGTTCGTGGTCATCGTCGGACCGCCGCCGCTGCCCCGGTCGTCGAGCACGAGCGGGGCGGGACCGTTCACGGCGTACCGGATGTGGGTGACCTGCGGGGTGTGCAGGACGCGGGTCGGCGTCAGTTCGATCGCCTCCTTGTCGCCGAGGTCCAGGTCCGCGTCGAACAGTCGCAGGCCGGTGCCGAGCACGACCGGTACGACGTGCAGCTCCAACTCGTCGAGCAGCCCGGCCTTGACGACCTGCCGCACCAGGCTGCCGCCTCCGGCCACGGCGACGTTCTTGCCGCCGGCCACGGCGCGCGCCTGCTCGACGGCGCTGGCCACGCCATCGGTGACGTAGGTGAAGCTGGTGCCTCCGCCCCGCAGCAGGGTCTCGCGGGGGCGGTGCGTGACGACGAAGACCGGTGCGCGAAACGGCGGTTCCTCGCCCCACGGCACCTCACCGCCGTCGGCCATCCGGCGCCCCATCACGTACGCGCCGGCGGCCCCGAACGACTCGCCGATGACCTCGGAGTTGGTGTCCTGCTCGCCACCGGCGAAGCCCTGCCGTTCACGCCACGCCGACGCCTCGGTCGCCCAGCGGGTGACCCGGAAGAACCCGGCGCTCTCCGCCGAGTCCATCCAGTTGCCGTCGCCCTCGAACCGTGGGCCGGCGTAGAAGCCGTCCACCGACACCGACAGCTGCGCGGTCACCTTCGTCATCTCGTGTGGTTCCTTCCCTCGGGCCCAACCCCCGGTGGGGTGCGGCTCGCCAAGGGGTCGGAGCCGAACGGGACACCCCTACCCGAGATCAGTGTGACGTGTGTCACCCGCCGGTTCGGCCAGGCACCACGTCCCGGCGTGTTCCGGGTCGCGGGGTTCTGGAGGGTACGAGCTGACCGCGAGAGCTGGATCGACAACCGGTTGCGGTGCTTCGCCCGGCTAGGCTGGCGATCATGCGGATTGGCATCGTCATCCTGCCGGACCAGCGGTGGGCGGAGGCGCAACGTCGGTGGCGGCAGGTGGACGAGTGGGGCTTCGACCACGCCTGGACGTACGACCACCTGGGCTGGCGGGACCTGGTCGACGGCCCGTGGTTCGACTCGATGGCCACGCTGACCGCCGCCGCGACGGTGACCTCCCGGATCCGGCTCGGCACCCTGGTGGCGTCGCCGAACTTCCGGCACCCGGCGGCGTTCGCCCGGCAGATCACCACGGTGGACGACGTCTCCGACGGTCGGCTGCTGCTCGGGCTGGGCGCGGGTGGGATCGGTTTCGACTCCGCCGTGCTGGGCGGAGAGACCCTGCCGCCGCGTCAGCGGGTGGACCGTTTCGCCGAGTTCACCGAGCTGCTGGATCTCGTCCTGCGCGAGGACGGCACCACCTGGCGTGGTGAGTGGTTCGCCGCGGTGGACGCCCGCAACAACCCCGGCTGTGTGCAGCAGCCCCGGGTTCCCTTCGTGGTGGCCGCCAACGGGCCGCGATCGATGCGGCTGGTGGCCCGGTTCGGTCAGGGTTGGGTGACCACCGGCACCGAAGCCGACGACGTGCAGGGCTGGTGGGACACCGTGTCGGCGCTGTCCGCGCGGATGGATCGCACGCTGGAGGAGGCCGGCCGCGATCCGACCACTCTGGACCGTTACCTGTCACTGGACGCGGCGCCGGTGTTCTCGCTCAGCAGCGCGCAGTTCTTCGCCGACCAGGTCGGCCGGGCCGCCGACCTCGGCTTCACCGACGTGGTGACGCACTGGCCGCGCGCCAGCAGCTGGTACGCCGGCGACGAGGCGATCCTGGCGGACGTGGCGACGCGGTTGCTGCCCGAGCTGCGCGGCTGAGGCGACGGCGTCAGGTGCCGAGGTCGCCGCTGGCCACCCCGCCCTCGCCGCCGGAGACCAGTCGCAGGCGTAGGCAGACGATCGGGCTGTCGCCGTCGACCGGGGTGCCGAGCCGCGCCCAGTAGGCCGAGTGCCCGGCCCGCCACTCCTCGATCGAGCGGTCCCCCTCGCCCTCGGCGCGGGCGAAGTCCCACGGCACGTCCGCGAAGCGGACCACCTCGACACCGGTGATCTCCACGACGCCGGCCAGCGCGTCGTCGTCGTCCACCAGGGCCAGCCGCTCCCCGACGTGCTCCAACTCCTCGCCCTCCTCCGCGTAATAGGCGAGCCGGCCGGCCGTCGCGGTCTTCACGCCGGCCAGCACGAGGGTGTTGAGGGTCGCCCGCAGCTCGCCGGGGGTGCCGAGGGCGAGGGTGCGCAGTTCACCGATCCGAGGCCACATCCTGCCGAGGCTAGGCCAGTGCGACCCGGACCGCTTCCGCATTGCGCCGGGGCCCTGCTCAGATCAGTTGGCCGGCGTAGCCGGCGGCGGTGAGGAGCCGGTCGTCGCCGCTGGCCGCGTGCGCGTCGAGCACCGCGTCGGCCAGCTTGACCACGTGCTCGTCGCCGTGCCGAGCTGCTCGGGCGAACACCTCCGCCGGGGTCATGGCGGTCACGGTCGGTGGCGCGATGCCGTCGGATGGGGCGTACACCGAGGTCATGGCCGCCGTCGCGGCCCAGGCCGCGGCGAGGCTCGGCGCCCACAACGTCCGGTCCAGGGCCGGCAGGGTACGGAGCACCGCGGTCGGCGCGGTGACCGCGTGCACCAGCATGACCGGCGCGGCGTGCCCGAAGCGCAGGTAGTCCAGGCCGGCGCGGTGCACCAACGTGGTGAGCCCACGCTTCGCCTCGTCCGGGATCCGCGCGGGGCGCAGCGCCGCGAGCGCCGGCTCCCACCGGGGTACGCCCGGCAGTTGGCCCAGCCGATCCCGGACGCCGCCGGTCTGGTCGTCGATCCGGGGCAGCCCGGCCAACGCGGCGTCCATGCCCATCTCCTCCCGGCCGGCCGAGGTGCCGTCGAGGACACGGTCGGCACCGGGGATCGGCTGCCAGCGGGCCGCCCAGTAGCCGAGGGCCTGGGCCAGCTCGGTGAGCCGACGCGGGTTCGCGTCGTCCGTTTCGAGCGCGCGTACGGCGTGCCCGACCCGGATCACCCCGTGGGTCGCGCCGGCGGCGATGCCCGGCAGCAGGCGGGGCCACCAGGTGCCGAGCACGTCGCGCCACGGGTGTTCGCGCAGGTGCCGGTCGAAGTACGCCAGCCAGTCACCGGCCCGCTTCGGATCGCCCAGCGCCGCCCGCCAGTCGTCGATCGGGTGCAGCCCCCGGGGCAGCTCGTCGAGTCGGCCGAGATAGTCGTCGAGCCAACGGTGCACCTGTCGCTGGTGCCCGTGTCGGGTCAGCGCCTCGACGGCCATCGGCCCGTGGTTGGAGAGCCAGCCCTCGTATTCGGGGCCGGTGCGATGCAGTCGTTCGTACGCCTCGTCGAGAATCCCGTCGCTCATCCATCGATCGTCGGACCTGAAGCGAGGTTCAGGTCAAGCGTGCAGATCGGCGGCGTCGATGAGGCCGGTGATCCGCAGCTCTGCCGCGACCTCGGGCGGGCAGTCGACGGCCACCACGGCGGTGCCCAGCACCTCGGCACCACGCGCCGCACAGATGTCGTAGAGGGCATGGAGCTGCGCCCCCGTACGCACCCAGTCGTCCACCACCAGCACCCGGTCGTCGGGGCCGAGGTGCCGGTCCCGTACGGCCAGGTGGACCCGCCGGCCGCGGTAGTCCGGTGGGCTCTGCGCCCAGGTGAGCGGCCCGGCCGGCAGCCGACCGTCACCGGGTTTGTGTGCGGCCACGAAGCCGACCCCGAGGGCGGTGGCGGCCAGCGGCCCGAGCAGCAGCCCGGTGACCGCCGGGGCGAGCACCACCGTCGGGCGGGCGGCCCGGTACGGCGCCACCAGGGCCGGTCCCAGCTCGGCCAGCACCGCCGGGTCTCGCCACCAGCCGGAGATGTCGCTGACCAGGTGACTGGTGCCCGGACCGGGGTCGATCCAGCGGAACAGGGCGGCCAGGCGTTCGGTCAACTCGGCGGGCATCCGCTCATCCTGCGGCACGGTCGCTCGGCGTGCCGGCACCCGGGCCGGCCGGCCCACCCCGGATCGGATGATCGGCTACACGTACCTGTGCAAATACGGGCATACCACCATGACCACGTTGACTTCGGAAGTGCTTCTCTCGTTACGGTCCGACCCGGTTTGTTCAGTCGACGAAAGGACCGGGCCGGTGGCAGGCAAGCACTCCCGTACCCGCATCTTCTCCTCCCCGGCGGGCATCGTGGCCACCGCGGCGGTCGGCGTAGCCCTCGCCGTCGGGGGCACGTTCGGTGCCGTGCAGCTGACCTCCGGCTCCGCTCAGTCGGGCCAGACGGCCCTCGATCTGACCCCGACCACCGCCGCCAGCAGCCTCGCCCCCAGCTCCCCGGCGGCCTCCCCGAGTGCCAGCGTCTCCCCGAGCGCGTCCGCCAGCCCCTCGGCCACCCGGTCGCAGCAGGCCGCCTCCCGAGGCAAAGAGCGCACCGCGTCGCCGAAGCCGAAGCCGACCGCCAAGAAGACCACGGCCGCCCCCAAGGTGCTGGAGAGCGGCTCGTGCGGTGCCTCGTTCTACTCCGACGGGCAGCTCACGGCCAACGGTGAGTCGTTCAACCCGAACGCGCTGACCGCCGCGCACAAGACGTTGCCGTTCAACACCAAGGTCCGGGTGACCAACCCGGCCAACGGCAAGTCGGTCGTGGTGCGGATCAACGATCGCGGCCCGTTCATCGACGGTCGCTGCCTGGACCTCTCCCGCGCCGCGTTCGCCACCATCGCCTCGGTCGACGTGGGCGCGCTCACCGTCCGCTACGAGGTCCTCGGCTGAGCGGGGCACCTGACGTCGATTCGGCCGGTCAATCGGGCCGGCCGGTCAGAACCTTCTCGGACGACGGGTCAGGTTCATTCACCGTTTCACGCGGATCAGGCAAACTGTCTCTCGTACCCACGCGACTCCTTCAGCCGGGCCGTCGCCCGCTGAGCCCCGGATCCCGCGCCGCCCTCGGCGCGGCCCTCGTTCTGCTCGCGATCGTGTCCGCGGTGGAGGCGGCCGACGGCCGTTCGGCGCACTACCTCGCACTGTTGGCGGCCGTGCCTTTCCTGGCCGCAGCCCTGGCCGCCTGGCCTGTGGTGCTGGGGGTGGGCGTCGCCGCGACGGTGGTCGGGGCCGCCTTCGCGCTGCTCGATCCGGAGATGTCGCTCGTCGTCTCGGTCAACGTTGTCTGGATCGCGATCGCCACCGGGCTGGCGGTGGCGGTGACGTCGGTCCGGCAGCGACTGGCGGACCGGATCGTCGAGTTGACCAAGCTTGCCTCGGTGGCCCAGCAGGCCGTGCTGCGCCCGCTCGGGCCGCAGGTCGGCACGCTCTCGGTCGCCGGTCGCTACATCTCCTCCACCGCCACCGCCGAGATCGGCGGTGACCTGTACGAGGCGATCGACACGCCCTACGGCGTACGCATGATCATCGGTGATGTGCGCGGCAAGGGCCTGGACGCGGTCCGGCTGGCGAGCATCGTCCTCGGTTCCTACCGCCACGTGGCGTACGAGCGGGCCGACCTGCGCGCCGTCGTCGCCGACCTGGACCGCGCGGTCGCCCGCAACGTCGGCGACGAGGATTTCGTCACCGCGGCACTGGTCGAGGAGCGCGGTGGCACGCTCACGATCGTCAACTGCGGGCACCCACCGCCGCTGCTGCTGCGTCGGGGCGCGGTGATCCCGCTGGAGCCGCCGGCACCGGCACCTCCGCTCGGGTTCATGCCGGTGGTCCGCCCCCGGGTCGAGCGCCTGGAGCCCGGGGACCGGCTGCTGCTGTTCACCGACGGTCTCGGCGAGGCGCGACGTGACGGCGAGTTCTTCCCCACCGCCGACCGCGCCTGGCGACTGCTCGGCCACGGCACGGTGGCCAACGGGCTGGCCTCGCTGGAGACGGCGCTGATCGAGTGGGTCCATGGTCGTCTCGATGACGACATCGCTCTGGTCCTGATGGAGTACGTCGGTGCCCGCACCGGTGCGACCGCAGCCGTCCCCAGCTGGGAGGTCGGTGCCGCGGAGAGCTGATCTCGGTCAGCGCGGCCCGGAGGTGTGTAATCGCCGTCACTTGGGTGATCCGCTTGTCGCTGGCTACCCGCGAGTAATACAGTGGTGGTTACTGATCGGTAACACCTGTCCGGAAGCGGGGCCAGCGAGCATGACCCACTACAAGAGCAACCTGCGGGACCTTGAGTTCAACCTCTTCGAGGTCTTCGGGGCGGACCAGGCGTTCGGCCAGGAGCCGTATTCGGAACTCGACGCCGAAACCGCCCGCAGCTTCCTCGCCGAGCTTGACCGCCTCGCGCGTGAGGATCTCGCCGCCAGCTACACGGACAGCGACCGCAACCCGCCGGTCTTCGACCCGGCCACGCACACCGCGCCGCTGCCGGCGTCGTTCAAGAAGTCGTACCAGGCATTCATGGACTCCGAGTTCTGGCGCCTGGACCTGCCGCCCGAGCTGGGCGGCACCAACGCGCCCCGCGCGCTCTGGTGGGCACTCGCCGAGCTGGTGCTCGGCTCCAACGCTCCCATCTGGATGTACGCCTCCGGCCCGTCCTTCGCGCACGTGCTGCACGTCGAGGGCACCGAGCGGCAGAAGAAGTGGGCCAAGCTCTTCATCGACAGGCAGTGGGGCTCCACGATGGTGCTCACCGAGCCGGACGCCGGCTCGGACGTGGGTGCTGGCCGTGCCCGCGCGACCCAGCAGCCCGACGGCTCCTGGCACATCGAGGGCGTGAAGCGCTTCATCACCTCCGGCGAGCACGACCTGAGCGACAACATCGTGCACTACGTGCTGGCCCGCCCGGTCGGCGTGGAGGGCGTCGGTGGCCCCGGCACCAAGGGCCTGTCGCTCTTCGTGGTGCCGAAGTTCCACTTCGACGAGACCACCGGCGAGCTGGGTGAGCGCAACGGCGTCTACACCACGAACGTCGAGCACAAGATGGGCCTGAAGGTCTCCAACACCTGCGAGCTGACCTTCGGTGAGCACGGCGTACCGGCCAAGGGTTGGCTGCTCGGCGACAAGCACGACGGCATCCGGCAGATGTTCATGATCATCGAGTACGCCCGGATGCTGGTCGGCACCAAGGCCATCGCCACCCTCTCCACCGGCTACCTCAACGCCCTGGAGTACGCGAAGAGCCGGGTGCAGGGCGCCGACCTGATCCAGCAGGCGGACAAGGCCGCCCCGCGGGTCACCATCACCCACCACCCGGACGTGCGGCGCTCGCTGCTGCTGCAGAAGTCGTACGCCGAGGGTCTTCGTGCCCTGGTCCTCTACACCGCCTCCTGGCAGGACAAGGTCGCCATCGCCGAGGCTGCCGGCGACGAGAAGGCCACCAAGCTCGCCAAGCGGGTCAACGACCTGCTGCTGCCGCTGGTAAAGGGCGTCGGGTCGGAGCGGGCCTACGAGATGCTCGGGCACGAGTCCCTGCAGACCTTCGGCGGCTCCGGGTTCCTCCAGGACTACCCGCTGGAGCAGTACGTCCGCGACGCCAAGATCGACACCCTGTACGAGGGCACCACCGCCATCCAGAGCCTGGACCTGATCTTCCGCAAGATCGTCCGGGACAACGGCAAGGCGCTGATGGCGGTCGCCGGCGAGATCCAGGAGTTCATCTCCTCCGAGGCGGGCAACGGCCAGCTCAAGGAGGAGCGGCAGGCGCTCGGCAAGGCGCTGGCCGAGGTGCAGAACATCCTCGGTGTGATGACCGGTTGGCTGGGCGAGGCGCAGGGTGGCGACACCCGCTCGCTCTACAAGGTCGGGCTGAGCAGCCGGCGGTTCCTGCTGGCGATCGGCGACCTGGTTGTCGGCTGGCTGCTCCAGCGGCAGGCCGACGTGGCGCTGAGGGCGCTGGCCGGCGATGTTTCCGCCACCGACAAGGCGTTCTACACCGGCAAGGTGGCTGCTGCCCGTTTCTTCGCCCGCGAGGTGCTGCCCCGCATCGGTGCCGACCGGCGGATCATCGAGAGCACCGACCTCGACATCATGGACCTCCCGGAGGAAGCCTTCTGACCGTGTCACGGCACGGTTGACCGGTTCCGGGTCGCACCACCCGGGATCGACACCGACGGCCGGTGGGGCCCTCGCCCCGCCGGCCGTCGCCGTGTCTGTGATGGAGACCCTCCCCGGACTGCCAACTCTCCGCCCACGCCACTCCCTTCCATCCGGCCCGTCTCACGCCGCGCATTGGGCGAGCCTGGCCGGGTATGCCGGCGGCGTGGCGGGTAACCGTCGCGTGACCTCGAAAGGGAACGCCCAGAGCCACCGCACGGGGGAGTGCAGCGCATATGGGTGTCGGAAGCGGCATTTTTCTCATCGCGATCGGCGCGATCCTGACCTTCGCGCTGAGAGCCAACGTCTGGTGGATCGACGTACGGGCGGTCGGCTGGGTCTTCATCCTGGCCGGACTGGCCGTACTGCTGACCACGCTCTGGTTCTGGCAGGACCGGCGCAAGCGGGCCCGGACCCTCATCGTGGAGGAGAACCGGCTCTCTCATCCGACCGCGATGATGCCGCCGCCACCGGACCCGCCGCCACCAACCGCGCCGCCGTCCTGACCTGGACGCCTACCTCTGAGCCACCCGTCGACAAGCGGCGGGTGGCTCAGTCGCGTGCGGTGTGCCGTTCGGTGAGCGGAGCGCCCGACCGACCCAGGTCCGCCCAGCCGAGCGGGCCACGGTGCACCGCCAGTTCCGCGGTACGCAACCCTTCGTCGGTAGCGCCCTCCGGGTCGAGGAGCGCGGATAGCAGCGAGATGCCCGGGTTGTGGGCGATCAGCAGCGCCGTGCGAGCCGTCGGGTCCACTGTGCGGACCAGCGCCAGCAACTCCTCGGGGTGGGCGTCGTACGCGCCGGCCTCGTAACGAACGGTCGGCCGAGGCCCCGCCGGGCCACCCTCCGGCGGAGAACCGGTCATCCCCATCGCCACCCCGTGCCAGGTCTGGCGGGTGCGTCTGGCCGTCGAACAGATCACCACGTCGGGCAGCAGACCGTGGCGCGCCAGCCAGGCGCCGGCCGCTGCGGCGTCTGCGGTCCCGCGTGTGCTGAGCGGCCGTTCGGCGTCGTCCGCCGCGTCGCTGCCCTGCTCGGCCTTCGCGTGCCGCAGCAACACCAGCGTCCGGGTCTCGGGGTCCGCGTCCGTCATGCCCCCAGCTTGCCCGATTGGCGATCTCCGTGCCTGGGTAAGTCGATGGATGCCGCACCCCTACCGACGGCCGCGGCGCGTCGTACGCCAGGTTCGAGCCGAGGAGCGAGACATGGGCATTGGTGGCAGCATCTTCTTGATCGCGCTCGGCGCGATCCTCGCATTCGCCGTGGAGGCAGACCTGGGCTGGCTGGACCTGTCCGTGGTCGGCTGGGTGCTGATGCTGGCCGGCGTCGCCGGCCTGATCACGACCCTCTACTTCTGGAACAGCCGTCGCCGCACGGTGGTCGCCGCGCCGGTCCGCGAGGAACGCGTCGTGGCTGACCGCGTGGTGCCGGTGCAGGACGACCAGGTCATGCGGGAGTACCGCGAGGTGCGTCGACCGGGCCGACCGGTCTGAACCTCGCTCGCGAACTCCGGGGTCCCGCAGCGTCGCGGGGCCCCGGCTCGCGTCTCTACCCCGGAGCGACAGTCACCACCCGGCGAAGATCCGCGCACTTTCGGGGAAACTGCTGCCTGAAAGCCCGTCGAGGCAGCAGTTTCCCCGAAGCTGCGCGGATCCTGCGATGCCGGCCGCGCCCGTCCTGGCCGGTTGGGTCAGGCGAACAGCGCGAAGTAGATCGCGATGTGGTGGCAGAGCGCGGCCAGCAGCGTGCAGGCGTGGAAGAACTCGTGGTGACCGAAGACGGTCGGCCACGGGTTGGGCCGCCGCAACGCGTAGAAGACCGCGCCGACGCTGTAGATCGCGCCACCGGCGATGAGCAGCACCAGCGCCGCGACGCCGCCGCCGTGCAGGATCTCCGGCAACATGGCCACCGCCACCCAGCCGAGCGCCAGGTAGAGCGGCGCGGACACCCAGCGCGGCGCGTGCGGCCAGACCACCGTGAGCGCCACGCCGGCCAGGGCGCCACCCCAGACCAGGGCCAGCATCACGGTGGCCGGCCGGGGCGCGAGCAGCATCACGCAGAGCGGTGTGTACGTGCCGGCGATGAACACGAAGATCATCGAGTGGTCCATCCGGCGCATCACCTGGTAGCCGCGCTCCGACCACACCCGACGGTGGTACAGCGCGCTCGTGCCGAAGAGCCCGCAGACCGTCAGGCTGTAGATCAGGCAGCTGACCAGGGGTGCCCACCCAGGTCGGGTGGCGGCGATCGAGCAGAGCACGATGCCGCACACCACCGCGACGAAGAAGGCGTACGTGTGCAGCCAGCCGCGCATCCGGGGCTTACCGATGTCGACCGGCTTCAGGCGAAGCGGGGCGGAGGTGGTCACGTCATCAGGTTACGGCACCGTAGGTTACTTTCAAGTAGTCACGCCGGTGACACCCGGCACCGTCGCCGTGAACACCGCGACCGCCGGCCATCGGCGAAGATGAACCGATGCGGATCCGGCCCGTCGGGGCGCACGCCCTGCTGATCGACTGCACCAGCCCCGACGGCGTGCCACAGGCCGATCTGGTCGACGCATGGCGAGCCGAGCTGTGGCGGCGGCGCGAGCATGGTGACCTGAGCGCCGTCGAGATCGTGCCCGCGGCCAGCACCGTCCTGCTCGACGACCTGCCCGACCCGGCCGCCACGACCGAGCAGCTGACCCGGTGGACACCAGCCGTCGTGGCCGCCGCCGCGGCGCGTCGCGGCACGGACGAGCACGACGGTGAGGAGATCGTCGTTCCGGTCGACTTCGACGGGCCCGACCTGCCGGCGGTGGCCGAACACTGGGGCGTGGACGTACCCGCCGTGCTGTCCCGGCTCACCGGCACCCGGTTCCGGGTCGCGTTCTGCGGCTTCGCCCCCGGCTTCCCCTACCTGACCGGGCTGCCCGCCGAGCTGGCGCTGCCCAGGCTGGCCACGCCCCGCCCCCGGGTGCCAACCGGTTCGGTCGCCCTGGCCGGCCCCTACGCCGGCATCTACCCGAGCGCGTCCCCCGGCGGCTGGCTGCTGGTCGGCCGCACCGACCTGGTCCTCTTCGACGTCCACGCCGACCCGCCGGCCCGACTCGGCCCGGGCACCCCGATCCGGATGGCTGCGGCATGACCGGCCCGCCCACCATCGAGGTGCTCCGCGCCGGTGCGCTCACCACCGTGCAGGACCTGGGTCGCCCCGGCTGGGCACACCTGGGGGTTCCCCGGTCCGGTGCCCTCGACCCGGCGGCCCTGCGGCTGGCCAACCGCCTGGTCGGCAACCCGGAGCACGCCGCCGGCCTGGAGATCACCCTGACCGGCTGCATGCTGCGGCTGACCCGGGCCACCACGGTGGCGGTCACCGGCGCCGAGGTGACCGTCCACGCCGGCGACCGGCCCGGCGACACCGGGCGTCCGCTCACCGTGCCGGCCGGGACGGTGCTGCGGATCGGCCCCGCCCGTCGGGGCGTACGGAGTTGGCTGGCGGTGGCGGGCGGCATCGACGTGTCACCGGTGCTCGGCAGCCGCGCCACCGACACCCTCTCCGGGCTCGGTCCGCCCCGGCTGGGCGACGGCGACCGGCTGCCCCTCGGCGAGCCACTCGACGCGCCCGCGCCGGTGGACCTGACCGTCTGCTCCGCGCCCCCGCCGGAGCTGCACCTGAGGTTGAGCCTCGGCCCACGCGACGACTGGTTCACACCGATCGCACTCGACCGGCTGTTTGGCACCGCGTACACCGTCAGCCCGGTCAGCAACCGGGTCGGCGCGCGACTCGCCGGCGAGCCGCTGCCCCGCGCGGTCGCCGGCGAGCTGCCCAGCGAGGGCATCGTGCTCGGCGCGGTGCAGGTGCCGGCCGACGGACAACCCCTGATCTTCCTGGCCGATCACCCGACCACCGGCGGATACCCCGTCATCGGGGTGGTCACCGACGTGACCCCGCTCGCGCAGGCCCGCCCAGGGACTACCGTCAGATTCCATGGACCTCAACGCTGACCTGGGCGAGGGATTCGGCATCTGGCGACTCGGCGACGACGAGGCGCTGCTGAGCCTCGTCACCTCCGCCAACGTCGCCTGCGGCTTCCACGGCGGCGACCCGTCCACGATGCGGCGGGTCTGCGAGGGCGCCGCGCGGCGTGGAGTCGCGGTGGGCGCGCAGGTCGGCTACCGGGACCTGGCCGGCTTCGGTCGACGGCACATCGCGTACGACTTCGCCGAACTACGCGACGAGGTGACCTACCAGCTGGGGGCGTTGAACGCGTTCTGCCGGCTGTTCGGCACCCGGGTCCGCTACCTCAAGCCGCACGGCGCGCTCTACCACGCGGCCAGCATCGACGAGTCCCAGGCGGCGGCGGTGGTCGCGGCGGTCACCGGCTACGACCCCGAGCTGCCCGTGCTCTGTCTACCCGGCTCGACGCTCGCCCAGCTCGCCGTCGGCGCGGGCCTGCCGGTCGTCGCCGAGGCCTTCGCCGACCGCGCCTACCTGCCCAACGGGGCGTTGGTGCCACGTGGCACCCCCGGCGCGGTGATCACCGACCCGGAGCAGGTGGCCGAACGGGCGGTGCGAATGGCCGTCGAACGCAGCGTGGTGGCGGTGGACGGCACCGTCATCCCCTGCTCGGTCGACTCGATCTGCCTGCACGGCGACACACCGGGCGCGGTCTCCGCCGCCGAACTGGTCCGTGCCACCCTGATCGACGCCGACATCCCGCTGGCCCCGTTCGCCTGATCGGAGGGGCCCGAAGGCCCCTCCGGAACGTCAGGCGTCCAGGCCGCGGAGCACCAGCGGCAGCCGCGTCACGGCACCGTCGACCACCCGGACCGGTACGCCCCAGTCCTGCCGGGTCAGGTGGCACGCCGCGTGTTCGACGTCCGCGTCGCAGGTCGCCGCCTGGGCGGTCACCTGCAAAACCCCGGCGGTGACCTCGCCGTTGAGCACCAGCCGACGGGACAGCTCGGTGCCCGTGCCGGCACCGTCCACCAGCAGCTCCGGCGGCGACGCCGAGACCACCAACCGGGTCGACGGCCCGTACGTCTCGTCCAGCTTCTGCCCCGGCGCCGGGGTGAAGACGATGTCCAGGGTGACCTCACCGGCCGCGACGTCGGTCGGCTTGCGCTCGGTGCGGTGCCGTGGCCCGTCCACCGTGCTGGCACCCGCCGCCGACAGGGCACCCGGAGCGAGCCGGGTCAACCGGTGCGCGGCGGACTCCACCACCAGCACCTCACCGGCCGGGGTGACCACCAGATCGCTCGGCTCGGCCAACCCGTCGGCAACCGTGGAGACCTGGTTGCTGGCCGGGTCGAAGCGGCGCACCGCGCCGTTGTACGTGTCCGCTATCAACACCGAGCCGTCCGGCAGCGCGCACACGCCCAGCGGGTGCTGGAGCAGCGCCGTCTCCGCCGGGCCGTCCACGTGCCCGAAGTCGAACAGGCCCTGCCCCACGGCGGTGCCCAGCACACCGTTCTCCACGTAGCGGACGGCACTGGTCTCGCTGTCGGCGACCCAGAGCCGGGTGCCGTCGGCGGAGACCGACAGCCCGGACGGCTGCGCCATCCACGCCTCGGCCAATGGGCCGTCGCGCAGCGCCTCCACGGTGGTGCCGGCGTACATGCCGGCGGTCCGCTTGATCGGGTCGAACCACCAGAGCTGGTGGATGCCGGCCATCGCGATGATCAGCTTGTCGTCGTACCAGGCCAGGTCCCACGGGGAGGAGAGGTCCACGGCGAACGCGTCGTGGGCGTGGTCGTCGACCGAGGCGCGCCACTGTCGCCCACTGCCGGCCACGGTGACCACCTCGCCGGACTCCAGCCGTACGCCGCGCAGCAGGTGGTTGACCGTGTCGGCCACCACCAGGTCGTAGCCGGCGACCTCGGCGACGTGCGTGGGCAGCAGGCACACCCCCTGCGGCTCGGAGAACGTCGCCGCATCGGCCGGCCCGTCGGCCCGGCCCCGCTCGCCCGAGCCGATCCGGCGTACCGGCGTCTCGCCGTCCGGGGCGACCTCGACCAGGGAGTGTCGGGCCGAGTCCGAGACCAGCAGGTTGCCGTTCGGCAGCAGCGCCGCCTTACCCGGGAAACGCAGCGCGGTCTCCGGCGCCGGCGGCGGAACGTACGGACCGTCGCCCCGGTGCAGGGTGCCCTTGGCCTCGTGGGTGGCGATCAGCTCGTCGATCAACCGGGCCAGCCCTTCGGCGTGCCCCTCACCGGCCATGGTCGCCACCACGTACCCCTCGGGGTCGATCACCGACAGGGTCGGCCAGGCCCTCGCGGCGTACTGCTGCCACATGTCCATCTCAGGATCGTCGAGGACGGGGTGGTGCACCCCGTACCGCTCGACGGCGGCGGCGAGCGCGTCGGCGTCCTTCTCGTGCTCGAACTTCGGCGAGTGCACACCGATCACGACGAGCACGTCGCCGTACTTCTCCTCCAACGGGCGCAGCTCGTCGAGAACATGCAGGCAGTTGATACAGCAGAACGTCCAGAAATCCGCGATTACGATCTTGCCGCGAAGGTCGGCGAGCTTGAGATCGCGTCCGCCGGTGTTCAGCCAACCTCGGCCCTGCAGCTCTGGAGCCCGTACTCGTGCAGTCGTTCCCATGCCTGTCAGCCTGCCACGGCACGCTCGGTCAGCCGCCGTGACCCGGACGACAGACGGCTGGCGGCTTCTAGCCCGCGCCACCTTCGTTACGCTCCCGACGCTTCGCGGCGTACGCACGGACCTCTGCCGCATCCCAGATCCGGCCGACGGTCAACGTCTCGATCGGGGCCGGGAAGTCTGGGCGATCAACCAGGACCGCGGCGCGCTGACGGGAGACGCCGAGGTAGTCGGCGACCTCCGAGAGGGCAAGGCCCGCTGCCCAGGCGGGGTCACGCCCGAGGAATCGGCCGACGTGACCAGCCGTACGCATCGACGAGCCTGGTTGGTCTCACTGGGGATCGTCGCGGAGATCGGTGGCAGCTCAGCAACGCGGTATCGGGCGTGTCGAGCTGCTCAGCTGCCAACGATCAAACAGCTAGGGTGCCAATCTCGCTGATCTCGGTACTCAGGGTGGGACACGTCCAAACCGCTCGGCCGGCACGCGCCACCGCTGCCAGAGGGTGACTCGATGGATGGTGGGGACAGGGCGGCCAGTTGGTGGCGCGGCCCATCGACCACAACGACTCCACCGCCCACTCCTGAACCTGATCGGCGAGCGCGACGACCTGTGTGACGGTTGGCTGGCCCAGCTCGATCGAGATCCCCTGGCCGGAGCCGTCGGGAGCGTAGAGAAATGCGCTGGCAGTCCCTGAATCGTCCCGCCACGGCTCGTCCCGGAGATCGGGCTGCACGCCGCCTGGCCCCTCAAGATCGGACATGATCGGCTCCAGTGCCGCCGCCAGTTCGTGCTCCACAACCGGATTGTGCCCGAAGCAAGAGGCCCACGTACGACGACGGCGGGGTCACGGTCGCCCGTGAACCCCGCCGTCGGTCGAGCTACTTCGTGGCCGGTTTGAGGCAGAGCACCCGGTTGGTGCCGTCACCCGGCAGCACCACGTGCGGCTGCGTCGTGTCGGTGCACTTCTCCTTGGCGTCCACCTTCGAGACGATGGTGAAGGCGTCCGCCTCGCCGCAGTCCGCCGCAGTGGCGCCACCCTGACCGGACTGCTTCACGCAGGTGCCGACCGCCGGGTCGAACGCCGGGCCGTCGTTTCCGCCGCCGAACTTGCCCAGCAGCATCAGCAGGCCGAGCGGCACCGCCAGGATCAGCACCGCCGCGATCAGCACCGCTGCCAGCACCCGGCCGTTGCGGACCTTCGGCGTCGGCGGCTCCGCCTTCGGCTCGTCGGCGTCCGGCTTGAACGCGTCGAACCGGCCCTGGTCTGACTGGCCGGTCTCCTGGCCCCAGGACGACGTGGGCTGGTGCGCGGGCGGGAACGACGGCGGGAAGTTTCCGCCCGGCACCGGCTCGGTCGCCGGCCCGGCACCGAAGCCCGACCCGCCGGGCCCTGGGCCGCCGTAGCTCGAGCCACCGAAGGCCGGTGCCCCGTTCACGGCGGCGGCGCCGGAGGCAGACGACCCGGGGCCGCCGAACTGGTCGGCCGGTCGTTCGGCACCGGCGTGCGGCCGTGTGCCGTTCACCGGTCGGTTGTTGCCGGGCGTGTCGACGAAGGACGGCACACCGGGCGGGAACGCCGGCGGCGCCGACGGGGCCTCCCCGAACGCGTTCGGTGCGGGCTGCCGGTCGTCGAAGCGCTGATCGGCCGCCGCCTCGCCGCCCCAGCCGGGACCGGCCTGGCGCTGTGAGTCGTTCGGCCACTCGGGTGCGGCCTGCCGCTGTGAGTCGTTCTGCCACTCGGGTGCGGCTTGGCGCTGTGAGTCGTTCTGCCACTCGGGCGCGGCCGGGCGCTCGGCCCTCGGGTCGACCTGGAACGCCTCCGGCTCCGGCTCGTTCTCCGGCTCCGGTCGAGCCGGGCGGCCGTACACCCGGGGTTGTGGTGTCGCCGTGCCAGTCGGCCGGATGGCCTGGTCGGTCGGGGGCATCACCCGGCTGGCCAGCGGCACCGAAGCGCTCGCCGTGGCGCGGGCCGCCGCGCCGTCCGCCGAGTCGGCCTCCGGCACCGGCACGACCGCGCGACCCGCTCCGGACTCCGGAGAGGTACGCGGGGCGGGCACCATCGCGCCGCCACTCGCGGGGGCGTCCTCGGCGCGGCCCCAGCCGGCCGGTTCCGCCTCGTACTGCGCGGCGGCGTCCGGGGCCTCCCGCTCGGCGTACGCGGGCTGCTCGGGGATCGGGGCGAACTGGGCCTGGGGCGACGCGTAGTCGGCTGGCGGGGCGGCGGCCAGGCTGGCGCCCGGCACTCGTTGCTCCTGTGGGGGCAGCGGCACAGCGTTCGCCGGCGAGATGCCCGGCGCGGGCCCGGGCTGGTAGGCAGGTGCCTCGTCGTTTCGGTCCGCCTCCCAACCACCGCGGGACTGGGCGGACGCCTCGGCTTCGGCGCGGCCCCACACCTCACCGGGTGCCCACGGCTCGACCGCCGGCACGCCGGGGTTGGCCGGTGCCGCGTTGTCCGGGTTGGCGGCCCAGCTGGGTGCGCCGTCGTTGGTGGGCACGCTGACGCTGGCGCGCGCGGGCAGGCCGCTCTGCTCCGCCGGGGTCCACCCTCCCGGCTCCGGCCGTTCGGCCGGCTGGTCCTGGGGTGCGAGCACCCAGTCGGGCTGCTGCGGGCGGCTCTCGGCCCCGCCCCAGGCGGCCGGCTGTTCGGCCTGGTCCTGCCGCACTTCGCCGCCGTCGTTCCAGGCTGCGGGTTGTGCCTGTTGCTGTGCGGCCCACCCACCGGAGTTGGCCGGGTCGTCCTGGCTGGGCCAGTTCGCCGCCGGTGTCGGCACCTGGGCCGCGCCACGGGCGGCACTGGGCTGGGCGGCCTGCCCCCACCCGGGGGCCGGCTGCTCGGTCGACTCGGCAGGTTGGCCCCAGGCCGGCGGCGACTGCTCAGCCGGCGTCCACACCGGCTGGTCGTCGCGTGCGGCGGGGCTGCTGGCGGGCCAGCCGCCGTTGGCGGGCGCGTCGTCCTGCTGGGCGTTGCCGGACCAGCCACCGGCCTGCGGCATCTCGGGCTGCTGTGACTCGGTGCCGTGCCAGTCACCGGCGGGCGGGTTGGCCTGCGCCGCCGAACCCCAGGCGCCGGCTCGGGCCGGGTCTTCCTGGGCAGGCCAGGCAGTGGTGGCCGGCGGCACCTGCGCGGCGCCTCGCGCGGCCGGCTGGGTCTGCACCCACTCGGGCTGCTCAGGGGCGTTCGGAGTCCAGTTTGGTACGGGTGCGCTCTGCTCGGCCGGCGTCCAGGCCTGCTGCTGCGCCCCCCAGGGGGCAGGCTGCCCGGGGGCCGGTGTGCCGTCGTTGCCGGGCCAGGCGCCGGGCTGCGGCGGTTCGCTCGTGCCGCCGCCGGCCGCCCAGGCAGGCTGCGCCGGGTCGCCGGGCTGCGGGGCAGCGGCGGCACCCCAGGCGGGGGCCTGCGGTTGCTCGGACTGGGTCGCCCATGCTGGCGTCGACGGGTTGGGCCGCGTCGGCGGCGGGGGCGCCCAGCCCAGGTCGGGGCCGGCGGCGTTGTGGCTGTTGTCCGGCTGCGCCGGGCGGTCGCCGTACGGCGCCGGTCCGCCGGCGCCCGGTGACACCTCGTCCGGCTCTTGGCCGGGGCGGTGCGGGCCCTCGGACGTCATGGGTGCGCCTCCTCCATCACATGTCGGCTCGCCGGCGCCGATCGGTCTCCTCGGCGTGGCTGCCGGCGTCACCGGCGTACCGCTGTGCCGGCTCCCCGCACGGTATCGGGTGGTGGCACGGCCCGTCCAAGGAGCACCGGTCGTCACTGCGCGTGGCCGGTCGGTGTCGAGCAGCTTCTGTCAGCTCGGCCCCTGCCGGGTCGGCGGGCGGCGACCGAAGCCCACCGTACCGGG
This sequence comes from Micromonospora cabrerizensis, assembly GCF_022230955.1. Classification (GTDB taxonomy): domain Bacteria; phylum Actinomycetota; class Actinomycetes; order Mycobacteriales; family Micromonosporaceae; genus Micromonospora; species Micromonospora cabrerizensis. The sequence continues at coordinate 40,170 of NZ_JAKKFI010000034.1, read as the reverse complement.
CGCTGCGGCAGGGCGGAATCCCGGTGGCCGGTGGCGGGAAACGCCGATGGCCCACCCGGCGGACCGGGTGGGCCATCGATCTGGAGGAGGTGCGGAATGTCGAGGAGCGTCAGCTCATGTGACGCTGGGCGATGACGAGGATCTCCTCGCGAACCGCCGGCGAGTTCGCCGAGCGCAGCGCGTGCTCGATGGCACGGGCGCGGCGGGTCGCGTCGCGGTGGTTGCGGATTCGCTCGATCATGCTCATTGGTGGGTCCCCCTAGCTATTCGGTTGTCAGCCCCTGATGTGTCTATTCAACCGCAGAACCCGGCCAACTTCCATCGATTATTAGGTGAGCTGAGACACCTGCCTAACAATCAAAGGTCAACAGCCGGTCTGGCTGACGTTTCCGTCGCCCAAACGACACGGCCGGTGTGCCGGGCGTTAACCCGTGGCACACCGGCCGTGGCTGGCGTTGCGGACGATCAGGTCCAGGCGAGCAGGGCCGCCTCCGGATCGGCGAGGAAGTCGCCGATGTCGCGCAGGAACTTCGAGCCCAGCTCACCGTCGATGATCCGGTGGTCGAAGCTCAGCCCCAGCGTGGTGACCTGACGCGCCCTGACCTTGCCCTTGTGCACCCAGGGCATCTCCCGTACGGCGCCGAAGGCCAGGATCGCGGACTCGCCCGGCGGCAGGATCGGCGTGCCGGTGTCCACTCCGAACACCCCGACGTTGGTGATGGTCAAGGTGCCACCGGACATGTCCGCCGGTGAGGTGCGGCCGGACTTGGCCGTCTGCACCAGGCCGTTCAGCGAGTCCGCCAACTCCCGCAGCGAGAGCCGACCGGCGTCCTTGACGTTGGGCACGATCAGGCCACGCTCGGTGGCCGCCGCGATACCGAGGTTGACGTAGTCCTTGACCACGATCTCGTCGCCGGCCCAGGTCGAGTTGACCATCGGGTGACGCTTCACCGCCAGCAGCACCGCCTTCGCCACCAGCAGCAGCGGCGAGACCCGTACGTCGCGCCACTCCCGTCGGGCCCGCAGTCGGTCCAGAGCCTTCATCGCCCTCGTGACGTCGACGGTCAGGAACTCCGTCACGTGCGGAGCGGTGAACGCCGAGCGGGACATGTTCTCGGCGGTGAGCTTGCGAACCCCCTTGACCGGGATGCGCTGTTCGCGGTCCGCGCCGAAGCTCGCGACGCTCGTCGTCACCGACGAGGTCGCGATCGGCCCGGCCACGGCACCGCTCGCCGCCTGCTGCACGTCCTCCCGGGTGATCGAACCCAACGGGCCCGAACCGGTCAGCGTGCCGAGGTCGACCCCGAGGTCCTTGGCGAGCTTGCGCACCGGAGGCTTGGCCAGCACCAGCCCGCCCGTCGCCGTCGCGGCCTGCCCGTCACGAGCCGGAGCCACCACGGGCGCGACCACCGGCTGCGGAGCCGGTGCCGCCGGAGCGGGTGCCGCCGCGGCCTGCGCCGGGACGGCGCCCTTGCGCGGGCGACGCTTCGCGGCGGTCGTACGCGGGCCGTACCCGACGAGCACCGCGGTCCGCCCACCCGGGGCCGCACCGCCGATCAGGCCGGGCTCCACCATGCCCTCGGCCGGCGCCACCTCCACCGCCGCCAGCGAGGCCGCCGACGGGGTGGGCAGGTCACCGCTGGGCGTGGCCGTGGTCGACGGCGCCTCCAACGGGCCGGCGCCCGGGTCGGTGTCGATCGCGATGATCGGCGTACCGACCTCGACCGTGGTGCCCTCGGGGTGGTGGATCGCCTGCACCTGGCCGGCCCACTTCGCGGGGATCTCCACCGCCGCCTTGGCCGTCTCCACCTCGACGATCGGCTGGTTCAGCTCGATGGTGTCGCCGACCTTGACCAGCCAGGCCAGGATCTCGCCCTCGGTCAGCCCCTCGCCCAGGTCGGGCAGGTTGAACGTCTTGATCCGGGACATGTCGATCACCAGCCGAAGGTGCGGTCGACGGCGTCGAGCACCCGGTCGAGGTCGGGCAGGTACTCCTCCTCCACCCGGGCGGCCGGGTAGGGGGTGTCGAAGCCGGTCACCCGCAGCACGGGCGACTCCAGGGAGTAGAAGCACTCCTCGGTGATCCGGGCGGCCAACTCGGCGCCGAGACCGATGTTGGACGGCGCCTCGTGCACCACGACCGCGCGGCCGGTGCGCTTCACCGACTCGTACGCGGCGCGCAGGTCCAGCGGGGACAGCGAGCGCAGGTCGATGACCTCCAGCTCCCGGCCGTCCTCCGCGGCGGCGGTCGCCGCCTCCAGGCAGGTGCGCACCATCGGCCCGTAGGCCAGCACCGTCACGTCGGTGCCGGGCCGCACGACCCGGGCCGAGTGCAGGGGGTACGCCTCGGACAGCGGGGCCTCCAGGTCGACCTGACCCTTCTCCCAGTAGCGCCGCTTGGGCTCCAGGAAGACGATCGGGTCATCCGAGGCGATGGCCTGCTGGATCATCACGTACGCGTCCTGCGGGTTGGAGCAGGTCACGACCTTCAGGCCGGCGGTGTGCGCGAAGTACGCCTCCGGTGACTCGGAGTGGTGCTCGACGGCGCCGATGCCGCCGCCGAAGGGGATCCGGATCACCATGGGGATGCTGAGCCGCCCGCCCGAGCGGTAGTGCATCTTCGCCACCTGCGACACGATCTGGTCGTACGCGGGGTAGACGAAACCGTCGAACTGGATCTCGCAGACCGGCCGGTAGCCGCGGATGGCCAGACCGACCGCGGTGCCGATGATGCCGGACTCGGCCAGCGGGGTGTCGATCACCCGCTGGTCGCCGAAGTCCTTCTGGAGCCCGTCGGTGATCCGGAAGACGCCGCCGAGCTTGCCGACGTCCTCGCCCATGATGATGACCTTGGGGTCGGTCTCCAGGGCGCGGCGCAGGCCGGTGTTGAGGGCCTTGCCGAGGGTGAGCGTCTCCGTGGCCATCAGTGGGCGCTCCCTTCGAAGGACTCCATGTAGCGGTTGAACGTCGCGCGCTGCTCGTCGAGCAGAGGGGACCCGTTGGGGTAGACGTTGTCGAACATCGTCACCGGCTCCGGGTTGGGCATGTTGAGCACCCGCTCGCGCAGGTGCACCGACTCGCGGCGGGCCTGCTCGTCGACCTCGGCGAAGAAGGCCGCGTCGGCGATCTGCTGCTTCTCCAGGAAGGCCTTGACCCGGGTGATCGGGTCCTTGGCCTGCCACGACTCGACCTCGCTGGCGATCCGGTAGCGGGTCGGGTCGTCGGAGGTGGTGTGCGCGCCCATCCGGTAGGTGTACGCCTCGATCAGGCTCGGGCCCTGCCCGTGCCGGGAGTTGTCCAGCGCCGTGCGGGTCACCGCGTACGAGGCCAGCACGTCGTTGCCGTCCACCCGTACGCCGGGGAAACCGAAGCCGGCGGCCCGCTGGTAGAGCGGAACCCGGGTCTGCCGCTCCAGCGGCTCGGAGATCGCGTACTGGTTGTTCTGGCAGAAGAAGACCAGCGGCGCGTTGAACACGCTGGCCCAGACGAACGCCTCGTTCACGTCGCCCTGGCTGGTGGCCCCGTCGCCGAAGTACGCGATCGCGGCCTCGCCGTCGTCGGTGCCGATCTTGCCGTCCATGGTGATGCCCATGGCGTAACCGGTGGCGTGCAGGGTCTGCGCACCGATGACGATCGTGTACATGTTGAACTTGAACTCGTTCGGGTCCCAGCCGCCCTGGTCGACACCGCGGAACAGGCCCAGCGGCATGATCGGGTCGATGCCCCGGCAGTAGAGGACGCCGTGCTCCCGGTAGGTCGGGAAAGCCATGTCCTGCGAGCGCAGCGCCCGCCCGGAGCCGACCTGCGCGGCCTCCTGGCCGAGCAGGCTGGCCCAGAGGCCCAGCTCGCCCTGGCGCTGGAGGGCGGTCGCCTCGGCGTCCAGCTTGCGGACCATCACCAGATCGCGGTAGAGGCCGCGGTACTCCTCGTCGGTGAAGTCCACGCGGTACTCGGTGCCGTCCGGCCCGGTGGCGCTGTCGATCCGCTCACCGTCGGGGGTGAGTAGCTGCACCAGCTCCGGATTACCGGCCGCGCCCTTCTTGGAGCGGGGTGCAGGCCGCCTGCTGCGGGTGGTGCCCCCGGGGTCGCCCTTTGCCATCGGTCTCTCCCTGTCGTGTCTGCGTCGGCACCGGGGGGTCACCCGGCCGCGCAACTCGTGCGCCTGCCCGGCTGCTGCCGGACCGGTTCCTGGCGGCCGCGCCTAGCCCCGGTGGGGGTTGCCGCACGGCGTGAGCCGGGTTCTGGCCGAACCCGGATCGGGAGTGCCGGCGCTCAACCGCGCCTGCCGCGAGGGTGCGCGGAGGTCACGGCTGCGTTGCCGTCGTGCTCCATATTCGCAGAGCAGGTGAGCGCGCCCACAGTACGCCCGCCCCGCATTGCGACCGCCCACGCTTTGCCAGCGTTTGTCGCCATCATGCCGGCCTGCGTTTCGAGGGCGTTCCGGCGATGATTCGTCACCGTTCGGTCAGCACCGCGTGTCGACACGCGGTGCATGTTGGACGACGGAGGGTCACTACGTAAGGCTGATTCCCGCAGGATCGCGCCTATCGAGTTAATTGCCGGCTTCCGGGCTGGCGGCGTCCATCCATGTCCTCCGACGGCTGACGACAAGGGGTGTGCGGTGCACGAGCCAGGTGACGGTCCCGGCACACCAGCTCTCGGCCGGCACCGGTCTCCGGGCGGGTACCGCCGGGTGGTCGGTGTGCACCGCGCCCCCGGCGCCGGCGGTCCCACCCGGGGTTACCTGCTCACTGTCGCGCTGCTGGCCGGCACCGCGTCGATGCCGATCCTCGCCGCGATCAGCGCCGGCTCAGCCACTCCGGGCAGCACCGCGCTGCCGGACAGCAGCATCCCGTTCATCCCGACCCCGTCGGTCGGGCCGGTGCTGATCCCGCTGCCGATGACCAGCCAGCCGGCACTCGCACCCCCCGGCACCCCCAGTGTCGGCCCCACCAGCGGCTGGCTGCCCGCCGCTCCCCGGCGTACCCGGGAAGGGCCGGGGTCGGGGCCCACAGTGACCGACCTGGGCCCGGCCCGGCGGGCGCCTCACCCGCCGGTGGCGCCGAAGCCGCCCCGGGGCACCTCACCGGCCGTCACCCCGCCCGTCCCCCCGTCGTCACCCACCGGTTCGCCGACCGACCCCGGCACGACCGAGCCGGACCCGACCGGCTCGCCGGGCACCGATCCGACTCCGAGCCCCAGCCCGACCCCGACCGTGACGCTGGACCCGACGCCCACGCTGGATCCGACGCCCACGGTGGACCCGACGCCGACGCTGGATCCGACGCCGACGCTGACTCCGACCTCCACGCTGGGGCCGACGTCCACTCCGACGGACGCCTCGACCGCCACCGCCGTCCCGACCTGCACCCGGTCCGTGCCGGTCACCACCCCCGTGCCGACCAGCACCTGGTCCGTTCCGGCCACCAGGCCCGCGCCGCCCGCCACCCCCGCCGTGCCGACGAACCGGCCCAGCCCGGTGGTCCCGTCGTCTCCGACCGATCTTCCGACGTTCGCGGTCGGCCTGGCATCGCTGGCCGGACCGGCGCACCCCACGGTGTCCCCGGCGGTACGGTGACGAACAGGCGCGGCCCATCCGGTGCCGGCGGTGTTCGGCGGTAGGCGCATACCGGAGGGGGTGGCGTGGGCGGCGGTACCGAACTCCGCCCGGTCACCAGCCCACCCGGCCCGGGGCGGCGGATCGCCCGACTGGTCACCGAGATGACCGCGCCGGCCGTGCTCGTGTCGTTGCTGATCATCACGGTGAGCTGGCACAGCGCACGCCGCCCGGGTCAGGGCCTCGTCTGGGGTCTGCTCGCCACGATCTTCGTCACCGGCATCCCGTTCGCCTACATCGTCGGCGGGGTACGTCGTGGCCGGCTCACCGACCATCACATCGGCCGTCGGGAGCAGCGCCGGGTGCCGCTGCTGGTCGGCCTCGGCTCGGTCGCGGGAGGGCTCGCCCTGCTCACCGTGCTCGGCGCACCCCGCCCGTTGCTGGCGCTGGCGGTGGCCGGGCTGGTCGGCCTCGTGGTCGCCGTTTCGGTCAGCCACTGGTGGAAGATGTCGATCCACTCGGCGGTGTCCGCCGGCACCCTGGTCATCCTGACGGTGACGTTCGGGGCGCGCGTGCTGGCCGCCGCCCCGCTGCTGGCGTTGGTCGGCTGGTCCAGGGTGCGGCTGAGGGACCACACGGTGCCGCAGGTGCTCGCCGGTGGTGTGCTCGGCGCGCTGATCGCCGCAGCGGTCTTCGGCCCGCTGCGCTGAGACCGCCCCGCAGGCGCTGGGCCGGGCCGCTGAACCGGCCGCAGGCGCCGGGCCGAGGCGGGCGGCACGTTGCCGCCCGGCCTCGGGTGTCGTCAGGCCCCGTCGTCGGCGAGGCGGTGCCGGTTCGCCTCGATCCACGCGTCCAAGGCGGCCGGGTCGTCCGGGTCCACGCCGTCGGCCATCAGCTGCGCCACCGCGGCGGTGGCCGCGCTGCGTCGCTCACCCGTGGAGTACAGGCGCGCGAACTCCGGCACCATCTCCTCGATCGCCTCGTCGGTGCGCGTCGCCGCCGCCTCGGGCAGACCACGCTGGCGGGACGCGTACCGCGCCCAGGCCCGCAGCACCCGGGGCAGCATGGCCGCGTCGTCCATGTCCAGCACGGCACGGCGGTGCACCCAGTCGAGCAGGAAGAGGCCGGACACCGCCGGGCTCCAGCGCATCGGGTCGGCGTCCGGGAAGGTCGCCGAGTGGTCCAGCAGCAGGCTCAGGCAGAAGTGCAGCGAGGCCAGCTCCGGGCCGTCGACGGAATCCAGCCCGAAGCGGGTGGCCTCCGGCGCGGCGAGGAACCGCCGGACCAGGTCGGTGCGCTCGGCGGCGGTGGGTGGCTCGACCTCCGCCGGGCCGGTCGGGTCGGCGGCGGTGGGCAGCAGCGCCAGCCGGGCGCCGACCAGCGCCCGGTCGGTGGCGAGGGAACCCTCGCCGGGCAGCTCGCTCAACTCGTCGGTCACCGCGAGGTGGCGGGCCACCTCGCCGCGGAGCCGGGCCGGATTCTCGGTACGGAACCAGGTCAGCTCGTCGTCCGCGCACATCTGACGGACCTGGTCCAGGATCCGTTCGGCCGGCCCGCCGACGAAGATGTCCTTGGTGATCCCGATGTTGTGGTCCACCAGGGCCACCAGCGCGTGCTCCGAGCCGCCGGACGCGTCGTCGTAGGCGAACGTGGCGAGGTAGGACGTCTGGTCGCCGTACACGTCGCCGTACGCCCAGGTGCCGGTCAGGTGCACCCGGCCGAGCTGACCGGCCCAGCTGGGTGCCTGGCTGCCCGGACGCACCCGGTCGGTGCCCTCGGCGTCCGGGACGAGCGTGGCGAAGACCTGCCGGATGGTGGTCGCGGCCGCGACCCGGCGACGGGCGGTGGCGGCGAGAAACCCGGTGACGAACTCCCGTACGGCGGTGTCGCGGTCGGTCTCCGCGATCGCGTAGACACTGCCCAGCAGCGCGCTGCCGAGCATCTCGGCGTCGAGGGCGGACTCCAGCTTGGTCACGTCGCGTGCGGCGTGCAGCACCGCGTCGTAGGGGGTCTGAGGCGTGGCCATGCTCCGACCCTACGCCGCCCGGGGCGTACAACGAGGGGTAGCGAGTCGTGCGGAGCGTCAGCGGCGGGCGGCATCCTTCAACGCGTCGCGTGCCTGCGCGTACGAGCCGAGCACGACCCGCACGGGTGTGAGCACGTACTCCTCGCCCACTCGGGCGACCTTCGCGGTCAGGCGTTGCTCGGCGCGCGCCCGCGCACGCCGGGCGGCCCAGCGCACCACCGGTCTGGTCAGCGCCGCCAGCAACAGCCCGGCCAGGAGGCCGCCGAGCAGCAGCAGGGTCGGCAGTGGCACCTGCCCGACCATCGGGTTGTCCAGTGCGGGCAGGCCGAGTGCCCGCAGCGCGTAGCCGAGCACCAGCCAGCCCAGACCGACCACGGCAGCCAGGGTGACCAGCCACTGCACACCGCCGACGACGCGCCACCACACCGGTCGACGGCCGAGGCCGAGGTCGGTGCCGGCGATCGTGCGGTCCAGCGCGTCCGGCAGGTCGCCGAGGCGGGACCGGGCGGCGGCGGTGACCGCGCCGGGCCAGGCGGCGGGCAGGTCGGCGGCGGCCCGGTCGGCGACCGCGCGGATCGCCAGGCCCAGGGCGGAGCGTTGGGCGGCCGTCGGGTCCGGCACGGCGGTGGCCGCGACCAGGCTCTCCGCCGGGTCGGCCCCGGCGTCGACCGGGCCGGGCAGGTGCAGCCGGCGCAGCGGGTCGGGTCGCAACCGCCGCCAGCCCCGGACCAGGGGCCAGCCGGTGGCCGCGACGGCCCGGTGCCGGTACGCCTGCTGCACCGCCTCGGTCACCGCCGGCACGCCGGCAGCGCCGGCCAGGGCCCGGTTCAGCCCGTCGACGGTCGAGTCGTCCGGCCCACCGGCCGGTCGGGCCGAGCCGACCAGCTCGTCGAGCCCGGCGACGACCGTGTCGACGTCACCGGCGAGGCGACGCAGCGCGGCCTGCCGCTCGGCGACGGTCCGCTCCAGGGCCCCGCGCAGCCCGACCATGCCGGCCGGGTCGATGGCCGTGGTGGACAGCAGGGGCACCCCGGTCAGCCCGTCCGTGTCGAGCAGTCGGCGCAGGTCGTCCAGGACTCGGGGCACCTCCGCCGGGGGCAGCCGGTCGGCCTGGTTGAGCACGACCAGGGTGACGTCGCGGTGGCGGTGGAACTCGCGCAGGTAGCTGTCGTGGATGACCCGGTCGGCGTACTTCTGTGGGTCGACCACCCAGACCACCTGGTCGACCAGGCCGAGCAGCCGGTCCACCTCCAGTCGGTGGGACCGCTGCACCGAGTCGAAGTCTGGCAGGTCGAGCAGGATCAGCCCGTGCAGCGCCGTCTCGTCGTCCGCGTCCAGGGCGCTCTCCCGGACGAAACGGTGTCGGGGCAGCACGCCGATCCAGTCGAGCAGCCGGTTGGCGCCCTCCAGTTGGCCCCACACGCAGGCGTGGGTGACGCCGGTGGTCGGCCGGCGGACCCCGACCGGTGACAGCTCCAGCTGGGCCAACGCGTTGAAGAGGCTGGACTTGCCGCTGCCCGTCGCGCCGGCCAGGGCGACCACGGTGTGGTCCCGGGAGAGCGCGAGTCGGGTGCCGGCCCGCTCGACCAGGGTGTGCGCGGGCACCAGCTCGGCGTCCGGCAACAGGCCGTCGACAGCGGTCAGGAACCGGCGTACCGCGTCCAGTCGGGCGATCAGCGCGTCGGCGTCGACCCGCTGGTCTCCGCGGAACGCCTCGCGTACCCGGCCGGTGATGTTCGTCACCGCGAACCCTCCTCGTCGGTGACCGGCGGGGTGTTGCCGGCGGCGGAAAGGCCGCTGCGGTGCCGGGCCAGCTCGACCCGCCCCGCGGCCCGGCGCAGGCCGTCGCCGACGTCCGCGGCGGGGCGGGCGTCCGCGGTGCGGCTCAGGAAGCGGTCGGCCTCCGCGTCGAGCAGCGTCCGCACCCGGTCCAGCAGGTCGGTGCGGGCCTTGGCGGCGAGGGTACGCACCGCCTGGTCGCCGAAGATCGCCTGGAGTACGGCCTGCGCGGCGACCGTGGTGCCGGCCCCGGTCGCCACCTCCAGCCCGGTCGGGATGAACGCGGTGGAGGCGAACACGGCGATCATCACGGCCAGCCCGGTGGCGTTGACCGCGTACGCGGCGGTGCGGGCCACGAACCGTTTGTCCCCGCCCTCGACCCGGACCAGCTCCAGCACGCCGCGCTGCCAGTCCCGGACCATCCGCTCGGCGCGTTCGGGCAGGTCGGCGCTCGGGTGGGCGAGCGCGGGGTCGAGCAGGTCGGTGCCCGCGGGGTGTGCCTTCCACCCGGTGTACGCGGATTCGGCGGCCTCCGAGGCCACCCCGCGCAGCAGTGTCACCAGTTGCGACTCGATGGCGTTGCGGAGTTCGACGGAGGGTGCCGGCCGGCCGGTGACGGCGGCCACGACCCGGTCCCGCAGGCGGCCGATCCGCGCCTCCAGGGTGCGGAACAGCTCGCCGGTGCCGACGAACTCCTGCCAGCGGGCGAGCACCTCACCCCGGAGCAGCCGACCGTCCTGGAGCCCCTGCTCGACGGTGCGCTCGGCACCCCGGTACGCGGCCCGGACCCGTTCGTCCAGCCCGTCGGCGGCGGCGAGCTGCTCGTCGGCGGCGTCGGCCAGCTGCTCGACGGCGGGGTGCAGGGCGGCCAGCGCCCCGTCCAGCGTCTGACGGACCACGGCCGCCCGGGCGTCGGCGTCGCCGGCCAGCCGGGCGAACCAGTCGGCCAGCGACGCGGTGACCCCCTCGGGCAGCAACCCCTGCCCGTCGACCCAGGTCTCCGGCAGCACGAACAGCGGCGCCCGGCCGAGGCCCTGGTCGGCGAGCATCTCGGTCAGGTGCGCGGCGATCTCGTCGGTGGCCTCGGCGGGCACCCGGTCCAGCACCATGGCGATCACCGCGCCTCGCGCCCTGGCGCTGCGCAGCAGCTCCCAGGGCACCGCGTCGGCGTACCGGGCTGCGGTGGTGACGAAGAGCCAGAGATCGGCGGCGGCGAGCAGTTGGGTGGCGAGCGCCCGGTTGGCGTCGACCACCGAGTCGATGTCGGGCGCGTCGAGGAAGGCCAGCCCGGCGGGCAGGGCCGGCGCGGTGACGAGGTGCAGGGCGCGCGGATCGTCGCTCGGCTCGGTGGTGCGGGTCAGGCCGGGCAGCAGGTCACCCTGTCGAAACCAGGCCGCGTCGGACGGGTTGCAGACCAGCACCGGCGACCGGGTGGTCGGTCGGAGCACCCCGGCGGCGCTGACCCGGGCCTTGACCAGGCTGTTGACCAGGGTCGACTTGCCCGCGCCGGTGGAGCCGCCGACCACCACGAGCAGCGGGGCGTCCAGTCGGGCGAGCCGGGGCAGCAGATAGTCGTCGAGCTGGTCGGTGAGGGCGGTGGCGTTGTGCCGGGCGGGGCCGGCGGAGGGCAGCGCGAGGGGGTACCGGGTCGCACCGATCGCCTCCCGGAGACCCGACAGCGCGCCGGGGAGGCTGTCGTCCCCGGTGGTGGCGGGCGGCTCCTCCGCGGCGTCCGGCGGGCCGGTGCGGGCTGCGACGGCGGGCGCGCCGGAACGGGTGGCGGAATCGCCGGGCGTCGTCACCGCTAAAGCGTGCCCGACCGATGCAAGGGAAGACAACCGGACGGTAATAACGGGTGGGTTGCGTCGGGTTGACTCAACTCAACTTGACGATTGGCCAACGCGTGGCACTATTGAGTCAAGTTCACTCAACTTGTGGTGGGGCCCGCTGCGGGCGGTGCTCGCCAGGCAGCCGCGGGCAGTGCCCGTCACCTGCACAACCTTACGAAGCGAGGAAGCGAACATGGCACGTGCGGTCGGTATCGACCTCGGCACGACGAACTCCTGCGTCAGCGTTCTCGAGGGCGGTGAGCCCACCGTCATCGCCAACGCTGAGGGGTCGCGGACGACTCCGTCGATCGTCGCGTTCGCCCGCAACGGCGAGGTGCTCGTCGGCGAGGTCGCCAAGCGTCAGGCAGTGACCAACCCGGATCGGACGATCCGGTCGGTCAAGCGCGAGGTCGGCACGAACTGGTCCGTCGACATCGACGGCAAGAAGTACACGCCACAGGAGATCTCGGCCCGGACGCTGATGAAGCTCAAGCGGGACGCCGAGGCGTACCTGGGCGAGCAGATCACCGACGCGGTGATCACCGTCCCGGCCTACTTCAACGACAGCCAGCGCCAGGCCACCAAGGAGGCCGGTGAGATCGCCGGCTTCAACGTGCTGCGGATCGTCAACGAGCCGACCGCGGCCGCCCTGGCGTACGGGTTGGACAAGGGCTCCAAGGAGCAGACCGTCCTGGTCTTCGACCTCGGCGGCGGCACCTTCGACGTGTCGCTGCTGGAGCTGGCCGAGGGCGTCATCGAGGTCAAGTCGACCAGCGGTGACAACCACCTCGGTGGCGACGACTGGGACCAGCGGATCATCGACCACCTGGTCAAGACGTTCCGTGGTGAGCACGGCATCGACCTCGGTCAGGACAAGATGGCCCTCCAGCGCCTCCGTGAGGCCGCCGAGAAGGCCAAGATCGAGCTGTCCGCCGCCACCACGACCAACATCAACCTGCCGTACATCACCGCCGGCGCGGCCGGCCCGCTGCACCTCGACGTGACGCTGAGCCGCGCCGAGTTCCAGCGGATGACGCAGGACCTGCTGGACCGCTGCAAGGGCCCGTTCGAGCAGGCCGTGAAGGACGCCGGGATCAAGATCTCCGACGTCGAGCACGTCATCCTGGTCGGCGGTTCGACCCGGATGCCCGCCGTGACCGACCTGGTCAAGCAGCTCACCGGCCGTGACCCCAACAAGGGCGTCAACCCGGACGAGGTCGTCGCCGTCGGCGCCGCCCTCCAGGCCGGTGTGCTCAAGGGTGAGGTCAAGGACGTCCTGCTGCTCGACGTGACCCCGCTGAGCCTGGGCATCGAGACCAAGGGCGGCATCTTCACCAAGCTGATCGAGCGCAACACCACTATCCCGACCAAGCGCTCCGAGGTCTTCACCACGGCGGACGACAACCAGCCGTCGGTGCTGATCCAGGTGTTCCAGGGTGAGCGTGAGATCGCGGCCTACAACAAGAAGCTCGGCACCTTCGAGCTGACCGGCCTGCCGCCGGCGCCGCGCGGCGTGCCGCAGATCGAGGTCGCCTTCGACATCGACGCCAACGGCATCGTCAACGTGCACGCCAAGGACCTGGGCACCGGCAAGGAACAGAAGATGACGATCACCGGCGGCTCCTCGCTGCCGAAGGACGACATCGAGCGGATGCGCCGGGACGCCGAGGAGCACGCGGAGGAGGACAAGCGCCGTCGCGACGACGCCGAGACCCGCAACGTGGCCGAGGCGCTCCAGTGGCAGACCGAGAAGTTCCTCGCCGAGAGTGGCGACAAGCTGCCCACGGAGAACCGGGAGCAGCTCAACGAGGCGCTCGGCGAGCTGCGAGGCGCCCTCGGCGGCCAGGACATCGAGAAGATCAAGTCCGCGCACGAGCGGCTGGCGCAGGTCTCCCAGCAGGCCGGTTCGCTGCTCTACTCCCAGCAGGCCGAGCAGGGTCAGCAGCCGGGTGGCGAGCCCGGCCCGGGTGCGGCCGGCGCGGCCGGTGCGGCCGGCGCGACCGGCTCCCAGACCGGTGGGGCCGACGACGTGGTCGACGCGGAGATCGTGGACGAGGACGGCAAGAAGTGACCACCGGCCTCGGACACGTATCCACGGCGAAGGGGATGAGGTAGCCGCATGACGCAGAAGCCACGAGCCGCCGACCCGGCCGACACCGGGTCGACGCCGGGTGGCTCCGCGCCCACGGAGCCGACCAACGGCGACAAGGAGCGGGTCGTCATCCGCAACAACCGCAAGCTCATCGACACGTCGGAGCCTGAGGGCACCGCAGCCGACGCCGAGACCGGCGTACCGGCCGAGGGCCTGGTCGAGGACGCCGAGGTGGTGGTCGACGAGATCGAGGTCGAGGTCAACGCGACCGACGGTCCGGAGCCATCCGGCCCGGCGGTGGTGGACGCCCCGGCGCAGCCGGTGGACGGCGGCGGCACGGGCACCTCGCTCGGCGCCGAGCTGGAGGCGCTCCGGGCCGATCTGGACGAGCGCACCAGGGATCTGCAGCGGGTGTCGGCGGAGTACGCCAACTACCGCAAGCGGGTCGACCGGGACCGCAGCCTGGTGCAGGAGCAGGCGACCGGCTCGGTTCTGGCCGCGCTGCTGCCGATTCTGGACGACCTGGACCGGGCCCGGGAACACGGCGACCTGGTCGGGCCGTTCGGCACGGTGGCGGAACAGCTCACCACCGCGCTGGGCAAGTTCGGCCTGAACGCCTTCGGCGAGCAGGGCGACCCGTTCGACCCGACCCGGCACGAGGCGGTCGCGCACCAGACCTCGGCCGACGTCAGCGAGCCGACCTGCGTCCAGGTCATGCGGCGCGGCTACCAGCTCGGTGAGCGGCTGCTGCGCCCCGCGCTGGTCGCGGTCGCGGATCCGGAATAGTGCCAGACAGTGACCGGGCCGTCCCGCCCACCGCGCAGCGGTGGGCGGGACGGCTGGGCCACGAGGGTCGAGAGGAGGTGGACCGGTGAGTTCGAAGGACTGGATCGAGAAGGACTTCTACGCCGTGCTCGGCGTGGACAAGGCCGCCTCCGCGGATGACATCAAGAAGGCGTACCGCAAGGTGGCCCGGGAGTCGCACCCGGACCACAACCCGGGCGACCCGAAGGCCGAGGAGCGGTTCAAGGCCGCGTCCGAGGCCTACAACGTGCTGTCGGACACCGGCCGCCGGCGCGAGTACGACGAGATGCGCTCGCTGTTCGGCTCGGGGGCGTTCCGGCGCAGCGCCCGGGGCGGAGGCCAGCCGGGTGGTATGCCGTTCGACGTCTCCGACATGTTCGGCGGCGGTGGAGGCGGCGACCGTCGCTTCGGGGGCGCCGGCTTCCAGGACCTGTTCAGTTCGATCTTCACCGGTGGTCAGGCCGGTGGTCAGGCCGCCCCGCGCGGTCCGGCCCGCGGTCGGGACGTGGAGACAGAGGTGGCACTGGACTTCGGTGACGCCGTCCGCGGGGTGACGCTGCCCCTGACGCTTCGCGCACCGGGAGTCTGCGAGACCTGCCACGGCAACGGTGCCAAGCCCGGCACCCAGCCGCGCACCTGCCCGGTCTGCCACGGCGCCGGGGTGACCACCCGCGACCAGGGGGCGTTCAGCTTCTCCGAGCCGTGCCGCAACTGTCAGGGCGTCGGCACCGTGGTCGAGGAGAAGTGCCCGGAGTGCCACGGCAGCGGCGGGGTCACCAAGACCCGCACCATGAACGTACGGTTCCCGGCCGGGGTGGCCGACAGCCAGCGCATCCGGCTGGCCGGGCGCGGTGAGCCGGGCGAGCGCGGCGGCCCCGCCGGTGACCTCTTCGTGCACGTCAAGGTTCGGCCGGACGAGCTGTTCGGGCGTACCGGTGACGATCTGACGCTGACCGTGCCGGTCACCTTCGCGGAGGCCGTGCTCGGCACGGACCTGCGGGTGCCCACGCTCGACGGTGCGGTGACCCTGCGGGTTCCGCCGGGAACGCCGAGCGGGCGGGTGCTGCGGGCGCGCGGCAAGGGTGTGGTCCGCCGCGACGGGCAGGCCGGTGACCTGCTGGTCACGTTGGACGTGGTGGTCCCGGCCCGACTGTCGGACGAGGCGCGCGCGGCACTGGAGGCGTTCGCCGAGCAGAGCCCGCCGGCGGCGCGGGAACATCTCGACGCTCGGGTGCGTCGGGTCGGTTAGTCCGATGGAATGGACGCGGAGGTGAGCGGCATGTCGGGCGAGTTCCTCGGTTCGGGTGACCCTGCCTACGAGGCCAAGGTTCTGATGATCTCGGTCGCGGCCAGGATGGCGGGGATGCACCCACAGACCCTGCGCCAGTACGACCGGCTGGGGCTGGTGCAGCCCGGCCGGGCCGCTGGTGGCGGGCGTCGGTACAGCGTCCGCGACGTGGTGTTGCTGCGCGAGGTCCAGCGACTCAGCCAGGACGACGGGATCAACCTGGCCGGCGTCAAGCGGATCATCGGGCTGGAGCGGCTGCTGGAGCAGGCGCAGCAGCGGGTGGCCCGGTTGGAGGCGGAGCTGGACGCCGCGTACCGCAGAGTGGCTGAGCTGGAGTCGCTGGCCCGCTTCCCGGGCCGGGACCTGGTGCCGACCAACCGCACGTCCACCGCGCTGGTGGTCTGGCGACCCCGCCGGATGCCCGATCGCTGACCAACCGCTCACCCGGCGCTGCCTCTTTGGCCCGGACCGTACCGGATTTCCCGGCGCGGTCCGGGCCGCTTCGGTTAGCCTGTCGATACGGGTCCAATCGGCTTAATACGGACCTACCGGCATGGCGAGGGGGAGCGATGGCGGAACCGGCGAAGAAGGTCGCCCAGCAGACGGAAGAACGGTTGGAAGACCTGGCCGAGACCGTCCGCAAGAAGTTCGACAAGGTGACCGAGGGGACCTACCGGGACCGGGTCGTCGGAGGCCGGTTCGCCGAACAAGGCGACCACGGCGGCGACAAGGGACGAGCCGAGACGGAACGGCAACAGGACTGACCGGCGACCGACGTGCGGGCCGGGACCCACGGGGGGTCCCGGCCCGTTCGCCGTCATGAGTGCGGGCCGGGACACGGTGATGCCAGGGCGGGGGTCCCGGCCCGTTCGCCTGAGGTGAGTGCGGGCCGGGACGTTGCCGACCTCAGCCGAGGCGGCGGTTCTCGCGGACCAGGCCGCCCTCGCACCAGTCCCGGTAGACGAACAGATCCGGTCGGGCCAGCAGCACCCGGCCGTTGTGCGCCCAGATCTTCATCAGCTCGTCGCCGTCCCGCTCGGCCTGTTCGACGAGCTTGCGGAAGCGACGCTTCGGGTGGGCGCGGAAGTTCGTCCGGATGCCGTCGGCCGCGTAGATGTAGAGGCAGTGCAACGCGAAGCGCCGCGCCGGGCAGGACGGGTCCATCGCCAACTCGAAGAGCGTCAACACCAGTCGATCGCCGGAGACCAGCAGGTCCCAGTCGGGCGGCATCGACGCCAACGGCACCGAATCAGGTTGGTACGCCCAGGCTCGCAACTCCGCCGGACTGGGATCGACGGGGTTGGCGAAGCCGTGGAACGTCGACTCCTGCACGCTCACCGGCCAACCTTCCGCTCTCGCCCGCGGTGGCACCGATCGCCTGCGGACCCTGGCTGCTGGGGCGAAACGGTAACCCGCCGTCGAGCAGTGCGGTAGTACCCGCGAGGAGCAATTCCGCAACCGTTGGCACGGGCGGGTCCATTGCATCGACAGCGCAGCCGATGATGCTCCTATGACAATCCACGTTAGACGGTTACAGCGGGGCGCCGAGGAGTTCGTCACGGGGCTGGAGTGGCTTTTCGCCCCTCCCGGTAGCCGTCCCGTGGATTGGGACCGCGATCGCGCCGTCGAGCGCACCACGCAGCTGCTCGCCCACGAGGACGTCGCGCTCTTCGAAGCCCGGTCACCTGACGACCAGTTGGTCGGGGTGGCCAGCGTCTACCTGGACATCCTCTCGGTGCGCTTCGGCCGCCGGGCCTCGGTCGAGGATCTCGCCGTGCACCCCGAATGGCGTTCCCGGGGTGTGGGCTCCGGCCTTCTGGCGGCGGCCCGGGCGTGGGCACACGAACAGGGTGCCGACTACGTCTTCCTTGAATCCGGCCTTGGGCGCACCGAGGCGCACCGCTTCTACCTACGCGAGGGTGCGACCCACGCAGCCGCCGCGTTCAGGTGGACCAGTCGCTGACGTCGTCCGGATCAGTGCAGTGAGTCGACGACCGGAATCTGCTCCCGCCGCTGGGCCGCCGCGCGGGTGCGCAGCCACCGCTTGAACCACGGGAAGTCCGGCAGTCGGGCGAGGATCGGCCCGGTCACCACGGTGATCAGGACGTACGTCGCGGCCAGCGCCGCCAACTGCGGCTCGACGCTCCCGGCGGCGACCGCGAGCCCGGCGATGACGATGGAGAACTCGCCTCGGGGTACGAGTGCGAGGCCGGTCCGCCATCGGCCGGGTTCCGCGATGCCCACCCGACGTGCCGCGAGGTAGCCGGTGAGCGTCTTCGTCGCCATGGTGACCACGGCCAGGGCGAGTGCCGGCAGCAACACCGGCGGAATGTCCTGCGGGTCGGTGGTCAGGCCGAAGAAGACGAAGAACACCGCGGCGAACAGGTCCCGCAGCGGCGAGAGCAACTCGGTGGCGTGGTGCGCCACCGGGCCGGAGAGGGCGATGCCGACCAGGAACGCGCCGACCGCCGCCGACACCTGGAGCGACGCGGCGAGGCCCGCGATCAGCAACGTCAGACCGAGTACGCCGAGGAGCAGCGCCTCCGGGTCCTTCGCCGACAGGGCGGACGAGATCAGGTGGCCGTACCGGATGGCGACCACCAGCACGATCAGCACCGTGCCCACCGCGACGGTGAGCGCGATCCCGCCGCCGAGCAGGCCGGTGCCGGCCAGTACGGCGGTGACGAGCGGCAGGTAGAGGGCCATCGCCAGGTCCTCGATGACCAGCACCGAGAGGATCACCGGGGTTTCCCGGTTACCGAGCCGGCCCAGGTCGGCGAGGACCTTGGCGATCACTCCGGAGGAGGAGACCCAGGTGATGCCGCCGAGCACCAGGGCGGCGACCCAGTCCCAGCCGAGCAGCAGGGCGAACCCCGCGCCGGGTAACGCGTTGAGGACGCCGTCGATCAACCCTGCCGGTGCCGCCGAGCGCAGGTTGCCGACGAGCTCGTTGGCCGAGTACTCCAGACCGAGCATCACCAGCAGAAGGATGACGCCGATCTCGGCGCCGACTGCGAAGAACTCCTCGCTGGCGTCCAGCGGCAGTAGCCCGCCGTGCCCGAACGCGAGCCCGGCGAGCAGGTAGAGGGGAATGGGAGAGAGGCCGAAGCGCCGGCTGAGCCGGCTGAGGAGCCCGAGCAGCAGCAGCAGCGCACCGACTTCGATGAGCAGCGTGGTGAAATCGTGCATCCGCCTCAGCCGTCCGGGTCACTGTCGGCGAGGATGGCGGACACGCCGTCGAGACCCCTACGGGTCCCGACAACGACCACCACATCGCCGGCCGCGAAGCGGAAGGAGGGGAGTGGCGAAACGATCACTTCGCCTTCGCGCAGCACTGCCACGATGGAGGCGCTGGTGCGGGTACGCGCCTTGGTGTCGCCGAGCTTGCGGTTGACGTACGGGGACCCGGCCGTGATGGCGATCTGCTCGGTGAGCAGACCGGCGGCCTGCTCGCGCAGCCCGGAGAGCTGGCCGAGCATCAGCGACGCGCCGAGGATGTCGGCCAGGGCCTCAGCCTCGTCGTCGGTCAGCGGGATGTCCGACTGGCAGGCGTCGGGATCGTCGGGGTCGTACAGGACGAGATCACGGCGGCCATTGCGGTGGGAGACAACGCCCAGGCGGCGTCCGGACTCCGTCACCAGATCGTGGCGTACCCCGATCCCGGGTAGGGCGGTCTGCTCGACACGTACTCGCACTCTCCAAGGCTACCGCTTCGTGAACAGAACGCAGATCTTGGAGTAACCGCGCCCTCCGACCGTCCCGAACGCGTCCCAACGGACATGATCGACTCCGGTTCATTGAAGTCGGGGCATCCGAACCGGCAGGACACCCCGACTTTCAGGAACCCGAGTCGATCAACCCCGCGACCCGCTCAGCGGAGGCTGGCGAAGAACTCACGGATGTCGGCGACCAGGACCTCGGTGGCCTGGTGGGCGGCGTAGTGACCGCCGACGTCACCGCGGCCCTCGACGTCGTTGTCGTACACGGTCCACCGGACGATGTTCGCGTGGTCCCGATCGGCGAAACGGCGGATCGACTGGAAGTCACCGGGGAACATGGCCAGCGCGGTCGGCACGGTGGTGGGCGTGGTCGATGACTGCTCGGCGTGCGCGTCCTCCCAGTAGAACCGGATCGCCGACGCGGCCGTGCCGGTGAGCCAGTAGAGCGCCACGTTGGCCAGGATGAAGTCCGCGTCCAGGCCCTCGTCGAAGAGCTGCGCGTTCCAGGCGAGCAGACCGACCGGGGAGTCGGCCAGCCCGAACGCCAGGGTCTGCGGCTGCTGGCTGTGCACCTGGTTGAAGGAGAACTTGTTCTCGTAGAACCACTGGAGGTGCCCGAGCGCCGCCTGGTCCGCCTCGGACAGCCCGGCGAACTCGGCCGGGTCGCCGGAGGGGAACGAGAAGAGTTGGGTGACGTGGACGCCGCGCACCCGCTCCGGGTCGACCCGGCCCAGCTCCGGCGCGACCATCGAGCCGGCGTCGTTGCCGACCGCGCCGTAGTTCGCGTACCCCAGGCGGTGCATCAGCTCGGCCCAGGCGCGGGCCGTGCGGAACCGGTTCCAGCCGGCGCTGCGGGTCGGGCCGGAGAAGCCGAAGCCGGGCAGCGACGGGACGACCACGTGGAAGGCCGGCGCGTCCGGGTCGGTCGGCTCGGTGAGCGGGGCGATCACGTCGAGGTATTCCAGCACCGAGCCGGGCCAGCCGTGGGTGAGCACCAGCGGGGTGGCGTCCGCCCGGGTCGACCGGACGTGCAGGAAGTGGATCCGCTCGCCGTCGATCTCGGTGACGAACTGCGGGTGGGCGTTCAGGCGGGCCTCCACGGAACGCCAGTCGAAGCCGTTCCGCCACCGGTCGGCGAGGGCGCGGACCCGGTCGGTGCTCATCCCGTACGCGTCGCCGGCGCCCGGCAGCTCGGCGGGCCAGATGGTGCGGCCCAGCCGGTCGGCCAGGTCGTCGAGGGCGCTCTGCGGGATGTCGACGCGGAACGGGCGGATCGCGGTGCCGGTCATCGGAACTCCTTCGGAACGGAATGTTTCGTTCTGCAATCAGAGTAGCAGACCGGAACGATCCGTTCCACTGGTAGTGTGGGGTCATGCCGAATCCCCCCGCCAAGACGCTGGCCGGCCGCCGCGCCCAGGCCGCCCGCAACGACGAGGTCATCCTCGAAGCCGCCCGCGCGGTCTTCCTGGACGACCCGAAGGCGCCGATCGCCGCCGTCGCGGGACGCGCGGGCGTCGGCATCAGTGCCCTCTACCGGCGGTACGCGGGCAAGGAGGACCTGCTGCGCCAGCTCTGCCACGACGGGTTGCGCCGGTACGTCGCCGAGGCCGAGGCGGCCCTCGGTGAGCCGGACGACTGGACCGCGTTCAGCGCCTTCCTGGCCCGGGTGGTCGACGCCGACGTGCACTCGCTCACCGTCCACCTGGCCGGCACGTTCACCCCGACCGAGGAGATGGGTCGGGACGCGATGCGCGCCGGCGAGTTGGCCGCCGCCCTGTTCGAGCGGGCCCGCGCCAGCGGGCGGCTGCGCCCCGATGCGGTGGTGCAGGATCTGGGGCTGCTGCTGGAGGCGTGCGCCGCGGTGCGCGTACCCGATCCGGAGCGGACCGGGCAGTTGCGCCGACGCCAGCTCGCGGTGCTGCTGGCGGGTCTGTCGACCGTGCCGACCGCGGACCCGCTGCCCGGCCCGGCGCCCGCGGCGGGAGAGTTCGACTGGCGGTGGCGTCGCCGAGAGTGATGGGCATCACGCGCTAAGGTTGAGCGGAATACGCTCAACTCTGGTTGTGTCCAACCCAGTGGACAACGCCGATCCGGGGGAGCCCATGAACACCGAAAAACTCACCACCAAGAGCCGCGAAACCATCACGGGCGCCGTCGCGCTGGCCAACCAGCGTGGTCACGCCACCGTGGAGCCCTGGCACCTGCTGCTGGCACTGCTGGACACCGAAGGTTCGACCGCCACCGGTCTGCTGCGCGCCGTCGGGGCCGACCCGACCGAGCTGCGCCGGGCCGCCCAGCGCGCGGTCGACGGCCTGCCCGCCGCCCGCGGCTCCAGCATCGCCGAGCCGACCCTGGCCCGGGAGTTCGTCAACGCCATCGGCGCCGCCGAGCAGATCGCCCGGCCGTTGGGCGACGAGTACACCTCCACCGAGCACCTGCTCGCCGGCCTGGCCCGGGTGGGCGGTGCCGTCTCCGGTGCGCTGAAGACGGCCGGTGCCACCGAGGAGGCCCTGGTCGCGGCCTTCCCGACCGTGCGGGGTGGCGACCGTCGGGTCACCACCGCCGACCCGGAGCAGACCTATCAGGCCCTGACCAAGTACGGCGTCGACCTCACCGCCAGCGCCCGGGACGGCAAGATCGACCCGGTCATCGGCCGTGACTCCGAGATCCGCCGCGTCATCCAGGTGCTCTCCCGGCGTACGAAGAACAACCCGGTGCTGATCGGCGAGCCCGGCGTCGGCAAGACCGCGATCGTCGAGGGGCTGGCCCAGCGGATCGTCACCGGTGACGTGCCCGAGTCGCTGCGCGACAAGAAGCTGATCTCGCTGGACCTCGGCGCGATGGTCGCCGGCGCGCAGTACCGGGGGCAGTTCGAGGAGCGACTCAAGTCCGTTCTGGAGGAGATCAAGAACTCCAACGGGCAGGTCATCACCTTCCTCGACGAGCTGCACACCGTCGTCGGCGCCGGCAAGGGCGAGGGCTCGATGGACGCCGGCAACATGCTCAAGCCGATGCTGGCCCGTGGTGAGCTGCGGATGGTGGGCGCCACCACGCTGGACGAGTACCGCGAGCACATCGAGAAGGACCCGGCTCTGGAGCGCCGTTTCCAGCCGGTGCTGGTCGGCGAGCCGACGATCGAGGACACCATCGGCATCCTGCGGGGGCTCAAGGAGCGCTACGAGGTGCACCACGGCGTACGGATCACCGACGCCGCCCTGGTCGCCGCCGCGACGCTGTCGGACCGCTACATCACCGACCGGTTCCTGCCGGACAAGGCGATCGACCTGGTCGACGAGTCCGCGTCCCGGCTCCGGATGGAGATCGACTCCCGGCCGGTCGAGGTCGACGAGATCGAGCGGGCGGTCCGCCGGCTGGAGATCGAGGAGATGGCGCTGGCCAAGGAGCCGGACGCTGCCTCCGCCGAGCGGCTGGAGCGGCTGCGCAAGGAGTTGGCCGACAAGCGCGAGCAGCTCACCGTGCTCTCCGAGCGCTGGCAGACGGAGAAGAGCCACATCACCAAGCTCTCCACGGCCAAGGAGGAGTTGGAGCGCCTCGGCGGCGAGGCCGAGCGCGCCGAGCGCGACGGTGAGCTGGAGCGCGCCGCCGAGCTGCGCTACGGCCGCATCCCCGCCCTCAAGGTCGAGCTGAAGCAGGCCGCGGAGGAGCTGGCCCAGCTCCAGGCCGACGGCGCGATGCTCAAGGAAGAGGTCGGCGCGGACGACATCGCCGCGGTGGTCGCTTCCTGGACCGGCATCCCCGCCGGCCGCCTGCTCGAAGGCGAGACGGCCAAGCTGCTGCGGATGGAGGAGTCACTGGGCGGCCGGGTGGTCGGCCAGGCCGAGGCGGTCGGGGCGGTCTCCGACGCGGTACGCCGTGCCCGGGCGGGTATCGCCGACCCGGATCGCCCGACCGGCAGCTTCCTCTTCCTCGGCCCCACCGGTGTCGGCAAGACGGAGCTGGCCAAGGCCCTCGCCGAGTTCCTCTTCGACGACGAGCGGGCGATGGTCCGCATCGACATGAGCGAGTACGGCGAGAAGCACTCGGTCGCCCGTCTGGTGGGCGCCCCGCCCGGTTACGTCGGCTACACCGAGGGCGGCCAGCTCACCGAGGCGGTGCGCCGCCGGCCGTACTCGGTGATCCTGCTGGACGAGGTGGAGAAGGCCCACCCGGACGTCTTCGACGTGCTGCTCCAGGTGCTCGACGACGGTCGGCTCACCGACGGTCAGGGCCGTACGGTGGACTTCCGCAACGCCATCCTCGTCCTCACGTCCAACCTCGGTTCGTCGGTGATCGGCGACCTGACGCTGGCCGAGGAGCAGCGCCGGGAGGGCGTCCTCGCCGTGGTGCGGTCGCACTTCAAGCCGGAGTTCCTCAACCGGCTGGACGACATCGTGGTCTTCGCCTCGCTGCGGGGCGACGACCTGCGTTCGATCGTCGACATCCAGCTGGACCGGATGCGGCGGCGGTTGGCCGACCGCCGGCTCGGCCTGGAGATCACCGACGCCGCCCGGGACTGGCTGGCCGAGCACGGCTACGACCCGATCTACGGCGCTCGCCCGCTGCGTCGCCTGGTCCAGACGGCGATCGGCGACCAGTTGGCGAAGGCCCTCCTGTCCGGCCAGATCCGCGACGGCCAGACGGTGAAGGTGGAAAGGAACACGACCACCAACACCCTGGCGGTAACCCCCGCCTGAACACGGTGATCAAGAGGTTTGCGTCATGGTGTCGTCTTCTCATGACGCAAACCTCTTGATCAACAGGGTGGAGTGGAGGCCGGCGGGGAAAGGGTGGGGGCATGTTCGGGATGCGGAAGGCCTGGGAGCGGGAACTCGGTGCGGCTGTCGACACGTTGGTCGCGGCCGACACGCTTGCCTTTGGTGGGGTCGGCTTCGCCGGCAAGCTGTTGCCGGTGACCGAGGCGTACCAACGCGTCGAGGCCGCCCTCGACGACCACCCCGAGGAAGTACGCCGGCAGCTCGACCGGGTGCTCGCCGACGGCACACCCGCCGGCCGGGCGTACGCGGCGACGCTGCTGGAGCGGATCGACCCGGCGGCGGCCCGAGCGGCCTGGACGTCGCTGCGCGACGACCCGAGCGAGTTCACCACCTTCGTCGGCTGCGTCATGGACCGCGAAACCATCGGCAACTACGCCACCCAGCGCCTCGCTGCGGCGTGAGTCATCCGCAATCCACAGTGCGATGGTGCACACCGGGCGACACCACGGGTGCCGTCGGTAGCTGAGCCGTCCGTCACCGTACGGGTCCGGAAGGTGCCGACGGTTGTTACCGTCTGCCCCGACGTACCTGGGGAGGTGGTCGGGTGAGCGGGTCAGCGATGTACCTGGTGGGGGCCCTTGCCGTACTCGTGGCGGCCGTGGTCGTGATCATCGTGCGAGCCCGGCTGCGAGCCGCGGCCCGGCCCGACGGCGCGCTGCCACCCGGCCGTTCGGCGGGGCAGCCGGGTGGCGGCCCACTCCGCCTGGCCCCGGGCGACCGGGTACGGATCCAGGCCCGGGAGTACGTGGTGAGTGGGACGGTCCGCCTGGTCGAGGGCGACTGGAGCTGGGTGCAGCACCTGCTCGACGACGACTCCGGCACCCGCCACCGGCTCTCAGTGGAGGACGGCCCGGAACTCGAGCTGGTGCTCTGGACGGCCGAGCCGGGCGCGACCGTCACCCCGGGCGCCCCGACCATCGACCTCGGCGGGCGGCGCTACACCTGGGCCGAGACCGGGCAGGCGCGCTACACCGCCACCGGGGAGACCGGGCTGGCGTCGGCCGGGACGATGCGCTACCACGACTACCAGTCGGGTGGCACCGCGCGGCTCTCCTTCGAGGCGTACGGCGAAGAGGGCTGGCGAGTCGCCCGAGGTGACCTGCTCGACCCCGCCGACCTGACGATCCGTCCCACGTCCGGGGAGCACTGACGTCCGGGGTGCACTGAGCCGAACCGGGTGGGACGCGCGGGGTCGTCACGGCATGCCGAAGTGGCCCGTTGTCGATACGGTGTGGGCGCGATCTTAGGGAAGGAGAATCGTGGTCGATTCCCAGAGCACGCCGGCCCGTCAGCGGCCATCCATTGTGTCGATTTCCAGCTACCTGCTCTTCCTGTTCCTGGCGTGCCAGGTGATCACTCTGATCATCACGCTCAGCACCATCGGTAAGACGCGCGACGCCCTCCGTGACGCGTACGCGGGAAGCAACGTCGAAAACGCCGACCAGGTGGGTGACGTCTTCTACGCCATCGGCCTCGGCAGCGCCATTCTGGTGCTGCTGCTGGCGGTCGTGCTGGGCGTTCTGGCCCTCTTCAACAACCAGGGCCGCAACGGTGCCCGGATCACCACCTGGATCGTCGGCGGCATCATGGTCTGCTGCGTGGGTGGTGGCCTGCTCAGCAACGCGGCCGGTGGTTTCACCGCCGGTGGCGACACCGGCGCCAACGGGCCGAGCAGTGAAGAGGTCCAGCGCCGGTTGGAGGAGGCCCTGCCCTCCTGGGCCACCGCGGTGAGCCTGCTGCTCGGTGTGGTCAGCCTGATCGCGCTGCTTGCGGCTCTGATCCTGCTGGCGCTGCCGAAGGCGAACGCGTTCTTCCGCAAGCCGACCGCGGCGTGGGCGCCGCCGACCCCGGGCGCCAGCTACCCGCAGGCCCCGGGTCAGCCCGGCTACCCGCAGTCGTCCGGTGAGCCCGGCTACCCGCAGTCGTCCGGTGAGCCCGGATACCCGCAGTCGGGTGGGGAGCCGAGCTACCCGCCGCCACCGGCCACGAACCGGCCGGACGACACGCCGCCACCGGCCACGAACCGGCCGGACGACACGCCGCCCGCGGACCGTCCCGGGTCAACCCCGCCGTCGACGAGTTGACCGACCGATAAGCACGACGCCGACGATCCCTCCGAGTAGGTTGCAACCCGACGCCTACCGGAGGGATTCGTCGTGTCGTACCCGGAATCGGCATCGGCCCGCCGGCCCGCCGTCGTCCTGATGGCTGCGGGCGCGCTGCTGGTGATGGCAGTTGGTGCCCTCGCGTACGCCGTGGTCGACCTGGTGGTGCTGGGCGGGACGGTCGACGCGTTCCGCTCCGCTGCCCGGGACACCTCGGCCAGCCCCGAGCAGATCGACGACGTGGTGACCCTGCTCCGCGCGTCCGCGGTGCTGTCGGCGGTGGTGGCCGCGCTCAGCGCGCCGGTGCTCGCCGGCCTGGCCCTGGGGTTGCTGGCGGGTCGCAACGGCGTCCGGGTGGCCACCTGGGTGGTCAGCGGGCTTGGTCTGCTCGCCGGCTGTTGCAGCGTGGCGGTGCTGATCGGCGAACGAGCCGCGCCACTGCAACTCGGCTCCGGTGAGCAGGCCGTCGCCGAGTTGCTGGGACTGATCGGCGACGCGTACCCGTCGTGGTGGATTCCGCTCAACGCCGGGCTTTCGGTCGCGCAGGGGCTCGGTTACCTTGTAGTAGCTACGCTGCTGGCCCTGCCGGCGGCGAACGCCTGGTTCGGTCGCCACCGCTCGACCGCGCCGACCGTCCCGTCCGCACCACCGGCGTTCCCGCACGCCCCGCACCAGCCGCCGCCCGCGCCCCCGTACCCGCCCAGGTGAGGACCACCCCGTGACGCTCGACCCCACGACTGCCGAGCGCCGGGCACTGATCACCGGGGCCACCGCAGGCATCGGCGCGGCGTTCACCCGGCGGCTGGCCGCCGACGGCTGGCACCTGGTGCTGGTCGCCCGTGACGCGGCCCGGCTGACCGAGCTGGCCACCGAGTTGGGCTCCGCCCACGGCCGCCCGGTGGAGACGATCCCGGCGGATCTGTCCACCGACGACGGCTGCGCCGTCGTGGAGCGACGGCTCGCCGACGGCAGCCCGGTGCACCTGCTCGTCAACAACGCCGGCATCAGCCTCAACAAACCGTTCCTGCGCTCCACCGCAGAGGACGAGGCGCGCCTGTTGCGGCTCAACGTGCACGCGGTCATGCGGCTGACCCTGGCGGCGTTGCGACCGATGACCGAACGACGGAATGGGGCAGTGATAAATGTCTCTTCGGTTGCCGGTTTCGGCACGGCGATGCCCGGCTCGACCTACTCGGCCAGCAAGGCGTGGGTCACCAACTTCAGCGAGTCCGTCGGCCTTTCGGCGCGGCCTTTCGGCGTCCGCGTGATGGCCCTGTGCCCCGGCTACACCCGCACAGAGTTCCACCAGCGGGCCGGCATCAACATGTCCAAGACGCCGGAGTGGCTGTGGCTGCGGGCCGAGGATGTGGTCGACGAAGCCCTGCGTGACCTGCGCAAAGGCAAGATGGTCAGCGTTCCGGCGTGGAAGTACAAGATGGTCGTTGCCGGCATGCGGCACGCCCCCCGCCGGTTGCTCCAGGCGGTCGCGAGGGACACCCGCGGCCGGATCGGTCGCGACGAGGGCTGAGCCTCGACCGGCCCACCGGGCCCCGGAGGTCGTCGGGATGCTGCTGGCGCGCCGCTATCGAGCCAGTTGCTGAGCGTAGTCGAACATCGCCAACCATCGGTCCCCCACCGGGCTGATCAGGGTGGACCCCACACACGGCGTTCAGAGTTGCGCAGTAACCTCTATCGCCATGGGGGACCACGACGACCTGCGTAAATTCATTACCGACCTGGCTGTGGTCCACGGACGGGTCGTGCTCTCCTCGGGGCGTGAGGCAGACTGGTACGTGGATCTGCGGCGCGTCACGCTCCATCACCGGGCCGCTCCTCTGGTCGGCCGGGTGTTGCTCGACCTCACCGCCGACTGGGAGTACGACGCCGTCGGCGGCCTCACTCTGGGCGCGGATCCTGTCGCGCTCTCGATGCTGCATGCCGCCGCTCCGACCGGTCGGGCCCTGGACGCCTTTGTGGTGCGCAAGGCGGGCAAGGCCCACGGTCTGCAACGGCGGATCGAAGGACCGGAGGTGGCCGGCCGTCGGGTGTTGGCGGTGGAGGATACGTCCACGACAGGCGGAAGTGTGTTGACCGCTGTCGAGGCACTTCGTGAGGCCGGGGCGGAAGTCGTAGGCGTGGCGGTTATTGTTGATCGAGGCGCCGGCGACGCGGTGCGAGCCGCCGGATTGCCATACCGGGCGGCCTATACGTTGGCTGACCTCGGCCTTGTGGCGTAAAAGTTTGCCGATTCGGATCTGCTGATATGCAGGCGGATCGATGCTGCTGGTGGAAGGATGGAATACGTGGGAACTGCGTTGGCCGAAATGACTATGCCTCAGATCTCGCCGCTTAACGGCGAGCCGATCGAACGTGCCGATGCCGAGCGTCTCGCCGGGGTCCTCAAGGCCCTTGCTGATCCTGCTCGGTTGCGGCTGCTCAGCCTGATCCAGTCGGCCCCCGAGGGCGAGGCGTGCGTCTGTGACCTGACGGCGCCGCTCGGCCTCTCTCAGCCGACGGTCAGTCACCACCTGCGCATCCTCACCGAGGCAGGCTTGCTGCAGCGGGAGAAGCGCGGTGTCTGGGCGTACTACAGCCTGGTCCCGAGTGCGATCGCGACGATCGCGGACCTGCTGACCCCGCCGCGTAAGCGGGCCACCAAGAAGGCTCGCTGACATAGGCGCTGCACGTCGTCCCGCGCCGGGACGGCGTCCGGTGGCGAGCCAGGGGTGGCGCCATCGGTGAGTGACACCTGCTCGTCCCCGGCCGCACCGCCGGAGGCCGGGTCCGACATGCCGACGGCCGACCCCCGCACCAGGGGGCCGGCCGTCGTCGTCGTAGTACCGATAGTCCGGTGCCATCCCCACCGGGGAGGGCACCGGACGGCCGGCGCCGGGCCGGCCACGACAGGGTCAGTGCTTGCCGTAGTTCTGGCGGGTCTCCCGAATGGCTTCCTCGGCTGCGGCGCGCTCCGCCGCGGTGGTGCCGCGCTTGGCCGCCATGCGGGCCCGGAGCAACTCGACCGCGATCGGCACCACCGAGATCGCCACGATCGCGATCAGAATCAGCTCGATGTTCGCCTTGACGAACGGGAGCTGGCCGAGGAAATAGCCGAGCACCGTCACGCCGGTGCCCCAGAGCACCCCGCCGATGATGTTGTAGGTCACGAAGGTGCGGTAGTTCATCCGGCTGACGCCGGCCACGATCGGCGTGAACGTCCGCACGATCGGCACGAAGCGGGCCAGCACGATGGAGCGCGCGCCGTACTTCTCGAAGAACTCGTGCGCCTTGATCACGTTCTCCTGCTTGAACAGCCGGGAGTTCGGACGGCGGAACAACGACGGGCCGACCTTCCGGCCGAACGCGTATCCCACCTGGTCCCCGGCGATCGCCGCGAGGGTGATCAGCAGGCAGACCAGCCAGAGTGGGTAGGTGATGTACTTCCCGTCGGCGGTCAGCAGACCAGCTGTGAAGAGCAGCGAGTCTCCCGGCAGGAAGAAGCCGATCAGCAGGCCGGACTCGGCGAAGACGATGACCAGAATGCCGAGTAGCCCGAACGACGAGATCAACACCTCCGGATCGAGCCAGTCCGGGCCCAGGGCCAGGGTGGTGATGGGCGTCGACACGAGGCGACCTCCGAAGTGTCTACCGGGTGGGGTGTGGTTAGTCGCCCTTGGCGACGGCACGACCGTAGTCTAGGTGCCCCGCCGATCCGCCCGGTGCTTGACGTCACGGTACGGGCGGGCTCGGAGCCGCCATCGGCAGCCAAGGTTCCGACAGGACGATGCCCCGCCAACCAGAAGGTCGACGGGGCACCGGTGGTGCGAGATGGGTCAGGCGACGAAGCGGGTCCGGCGGCGCTTGGCCACCAGGTAGCCACCGACGCCCGCGGCGAGCAGCAGCGCGCCGAGGCCGGCGATCAGGCCGGTGGACTGACCGGTGACCGGCAGACCGCCACCGTCGCCGTTGTCGCCGCCGCCGTTGCCACCGCCCGTGCCGCCGGCGTTCACCAGGATCTTGGCGGTGTCGTTGGCCGGCTTCAGGTCGGCGTAGAAGCCACCATCGCACTTGCACGGCACGTTGACCTTGACCGTGCCGGTGGCGTTGGCGATCACCGTGTCGATCCGGAACTTGAACTCGCCGGTCAGCTCCTCGCCCGCGGGGGCGAACGGGCCCGAGTAGCACCGGTATCCCGCCGCGCCGGGGGTGCCGGCCTCGTCCCACTCGGCGTCGTTGCCGGTACGCGGAGCACACTCCAGCGGCACCTCGACGGCAGTGGTGCCGTTCGGCACGGTCACGTCGACGAAGGTCACGTCGGCCTCGTCGCGGATGCGCTCCAGCGTTGCCGGACCGTTGTTGCGGAAGCCGAGCGCGGCGGTCAGCACCGCACCCTTCTTGCCGGTGAGCGTGGCACCGACGGCCTCCAGGTCGGCCCCGTTCTTGCCAGTGACCTCCACCCGCACGGAACTGTGGTTGTTGCTCGGGTCGGTGTCCGTCTGCAGGGCTCGGGCACCACGAGCGCCGGCCAGTGGGGCCAGCGAAAGCTTCTTGCCCGCGCCCTTGCGGGCTGCCTTGGCGCCAGCCTTCTCGCGTACGTCGTTGAGGTCCGCGAGATCCCCCGGGGTGAGCAGCCAGATGCCGCCGCCCTGGGTGCCCGGTGCATAGGCGTCCTTGGCCACCTCATAGTTGATGGTCGTCGTGCCACCCGTGCCCGCTGCGATCGTCTGATCGAACTCGCAGGCGAAGAGGAAGTCCTCCTCGTAGTAGCAGTTCTCGAAGCGCTCCTTGGTTCGGATGCCGTAATCGGTGTCGAACAGCGCCACGACACCCTTGACGTCGGTCTTGCCGACGTTTCGGACTACCAGCGGAACCTCGAACGCGCCACCGGGTGCCGCCTTCACCCGAGTGTCAGGCCCACCCGCCAGGTCGACGCCCTCGCCTACCTGGATCCGGGAGGTGAAGCTGGCGACGGCCTTGTCCGCGGACTTGACGCTGATCTTCAGCTCACCCGCGTCGCCAACGGCCGCCTTCTCCGTCGGCACGATCAGTACCTCGTCGAGAGATCCGCCGAATACCTCGTCGACGACGAGTGGGAAGTGCTTCACGCAGGTGAGAACCCCGGCACCGTCGGGGGCGCAGTCATTGCCGGTGCCGCCAGCCAGCGTGACCTTGCCGGTCAGCGAGCGGTAGTCGTAACGGACCGTGACCTCGTTGAGGACGGCCGGCGCCGAGCTGTACAACTGCGCGCTCGCGACCACGCCAGGCGAGTCGGGGGCGACGGTGACGTTCTGGAAGTACAGGCCGTACTCAGGTGCCGGAGCGGCGGCTCCGGCGGGACCGGCGGAGGCTGCGACGAACGCGCCTGCTACGCCCAGTCCGGCAAGCCAGCGCCGGGTGGAGTGGGTGAGCATGAGGGAGGTTCCTCCAGGTGAGGGTTCAGGTGGAGCGTGTGGATCTTAAGGAACCCTTAAGGCTGGCTGCAGCCCCGGAAACCGCCTGTCCAGCAACATCAACCAAAAGGTTGATCGGCGTCGCCGCAATGATCGGTCGGTCCGCTCCCGTCATGTGAGGCAGGAGACCCGGGAGGTGCAGTGACGTACGAGGAGTTCGCGGACACGCGGCTGGCCCCGCTACTGCGGTACGCGGTGATGCTGACCGGCGATCCGCACCAGGCTCAGGATCTGGTTCAGGAAACCATGGTCCGGGTCCAGCTCAACTGGCGTCGGGTCGCCCGGGCGGACTCACCCGAGCGATACGTGCGCCGCATGCTCACCAACCAGTACGTCGACTGGCGGCGCGGCTCCTGGGTCCGCCGGGTGCTGCTGCGCGGCGAGCCCGACTCGACCGTGCCGGTGACCACCGACCACGCCCAGTCCGCCGTCGACCGGGACGAGATCTGGTCCTGGCTGTCCCGGCTGCCGCGTCGGCAGCGGGCCGCCCTGGTACTGCGCTACTACGAAGACCTGCCCGACGTCGAGATCGCCGACATCCTCGGCTGCGCCGTCGGGACCGTCCGTTCGTCCATCTCCCGGGCCCTCGCCACGCTCCGGGCCGAGTACGTGGAGGCGTGAACATGATTGAGGACGACCTGCGTGCCGCGTTCGTTCGGCACGAGCCGTTGACCCCGTCGACCGGCCCGCTGCGGGCCGCCATCGACCGGCTGGCGAGGCGTCGGCGGCAGTTGCGTCGACGCTGGCAGGCCGGTGGCACGGCCCTGGCCGTGCTCGGCGTACTGGGCATCGGGGTGCCTCTCTTCACCCCGGAGAGCGCCGGGCCGCCGCAGGCCGCCGGTCTGACCGGTGCGTCGGATCGGCCGGTGGCGGCGGGTGCGGTGAACGTCCTGCTCGTCGGCATCGACAACCGGGGGTCCGTCCCACCGTTGGCCGACTCGGTGCTGCTGCTGCACATCCCGTCCGACCGCAGCCGCCCGTACCTGGTCTCACTGCCCCGCGACCTGAAGGTGCCGATCAACGGCCATGACACCGACAAGCTGAACGCGGCGTTTCCGCTCGGTGCGGGCCATTCACCACCGGATCTGACCAAGGGTTACGAGCTGACCCGGCAGACGGTGGCGACGCTGACCGGCGTCCGCATCGACACGGGAGTGGTGTTGACGTACTCCGCTCTGCGCACGCTGACCAACGAGGTCGGCGGCGTGCCGGTCTGCCTGCCCGAGCGGGTGCAGTCGGCCCACACCCAGCGGGTCTTTCCCGCGGCGTGCCAGCGGCTCGACGGTGCTGCCGCGGTCGACCTGCTCCGCCAGCGGTACGGGCTGCCCGACGGCAGTCAGGGCCGGGACCGCAACGCCCGGATCTTCGCGGCCGGGCTGGTCCGGTCGGCCTCCGACCAGGGTGTGCTCACGAATCCGGTACGACTCGCCAAGCTGCTGGGTGCCGTCGGCCCGGACCTCGCCGTGTCACCGGGTGAGGCCACCATGCTGGATCTGATGCGGCTCGTTCCGACGCTGCGATCGGTGGACCCGGTCGGGCTCAGTCTGCCGGTCGGCGAGCCGACCGGGTCCAGTCACTTCGTGCAGGCCGACCCGAAGCTCGCCCCGGAGTTCCTGGCCGCGTTGCGCGAGGACCGGCTGGGCGACTGGGTGGCCCGTCACCCCGGGCAGGTCAGCCCCACTCGCTGACGGCGACATCGCCGCGCGGTGATGCTCATCATCGGTCCGTGCGGACCACGACGGCGCCCCGTCGGCCTGGTACGGGTCGACGGGGCGCCGGTCGGTGGGTGGATCAGACGACGAGGCGGTCGGTTCGCCGCCGGGCGAGCAGACGGACGCCCACGCCCGCGACGAGCAGCAGGCCACCGATGCCGGCGATCAGGCCGGTGGGAGAACCGGTGATGGGCAGCGCGCCACCGTCACCGTCACCGCTGCCCTGGCCACCACCACCGCCACCGCCCTGAACAGCGTTGACCACGATCGTGGCCCGGTCGTTGACCGGTTTGGTGTCGTCCTCGAAGTTGCCGCCGCCGGGGCATTCGCAGGGCGCGTTGACGTGCACCGTGCCCCGGGCGTTGGGGATGACCTTGTCGATGCGCAGCCGGAACGTCATGGTGTAGGTCTGGCCGGCCACCAGGAGCATCTCCGAGGCGCACTGGTACGTGCGGGTGCCCGGCCGCAAGTGACAGCTGGCGGGGATCTCGACGGCGGTGGTGCCCGGTGGCAGCTCGACGACCGTGTGGGTGGCTGCCTCCCAGTCTGCGTTCGTCTTGTCGAGCGTCGCGGGGCCGTTGTTCCGGAATCCGACGGTTGCCGTGACGACGGCGCCGGCCCTGCCCCTGAGCGTGGCTCCGATCGCCGCGAGGTCGGTGCCGTTCCTGCCGCTGACCTTGATGGTCCAACCGGTGTAGTTGTAGCCCGGGCCGACGTCGGTCTGGTCGGCCTGCCGCATCCGGCTGGGTGCCTCGGCCAGGGTCAGCTTCGGGCCGCCCCCGCGGGTGGCCGCGCGAGCGCCGACGGCTTCCCGTACGCGGGTCAGGTCCTCGAAGTCGGCAATGGTCATGAACTCGGCGTAGCCGGTCTGGTTGGTCGGGGCGTAGGTGTCCTTGGCGAGTTCGAAGTTCAGTGTGGTGGCCAACCCCGAGCCCACCGGGATCTCCTCGTCGAACCGGCAGGAGAGCAGGTGGTCGCCGGAATAGAGGCAGTTGCTGAACCGGTCCTTGGTCCGGATCGAATAGCCGAGGTCGAAGACCGCGACGAACCCGGTGACGGGCTTGTCGCCGACGTTGGTCACGGCCAGCGGCACAGTGACCTTCCCGCCCGGCTTTGAGGAGTGGGTGGTGAACGGCCCGCCGGCCAGGTCCACCCCCTCGCCGATGCGTACCTGCGAGGTGTAGCTGCCCCGCTGCCCGCCGGCCGCCTCGAAGCTGACCACGACGTTGCCGGAGTCGCCGACCTGCGCGTCCTGGGTGGCCGCCATGTCCACCCGCTTGGTCACGCCGCGGTGGATCCCGCTGCCAAGAGGCGGCAGCTCGCTGAGGGAGACGCCAAAGGGCTCCTCGCAGACGAGAACGCCGGGCTCCGGTGCGGCGCACTCCTGCTGATCGGCGGGGACAATGGTGATCTTGTTGGCGAGGGAGCGGTAGTCGTACCGCACGGAGACGTCGTTGAGGGTCGCCGGCTCATCGGAGTACAGGAACAGACGGGTGTTCTTCGTCGAGCCGACGGCCAGGGTGGTGTCCTGGACGTAGGGCTCGATGTCGGCAGCGGCGACGGCCGGGGTGGCGGAGGCGGCGACCAGCGCGCCTGCGACGCCGAGCCCTACCAGCCAGCGGATCGAGTGCTTGAGCATGGGGGTCCTCCCGTGGGGATACAGGTGGCGCCCGTCCAACCTAGGGAGGCCCCGGCTCTTCCGGTGGCCTTTTAGGATCGATGTCCGTCTAATGACCCGAACGGCTGAGCAGCTCTGTCGCAACGGACAGTCGACTCTGCGACCGGGTCAGCGGTAGTCGTCCTCGTCCCCGGTGACGACCCGGGCCTGCTCCATCGCGTCCCAGTCGCCGACCTCCAGGCCACGCTGGGGCTCGCCGTCGGCGTCGGCGGGGCCGACCACCGTGGCCTGCTCGACCGCGTCGGCCGAATCGGCCTCCGGGTCGCGCTCGTCCGGGGCGAGGTGGTCGCCGGGGATGAAGTCCTCGTCGGGCTGACCCATTGTCCCTCCCGGGGTCTCGGGGCACGGTTCCCACCCACCGTACGGGTTGGGCCGGCACCGCGCCCGGAAGCGGAGTAGGCGGAATCAGCCCTCGACGACGCGACCCGATGCCAGGATGGGGCCGTGGGCTTCCTCATTCGACTGGCGATCACCGCGGTCGCTCTGTGGATAACCACCCTGATCGTGCCCGGTGTCGACGTGCACGGCCGCTCGGGTGGCAACACCGTACTCACCCTGATCGTGGTGGCACTGATCTTCGGCGTGATCAACGCCGTGCTCAAGCCGTTGATCAAGGTCGTCGGCTGCGTGTTCTACCTGCTGACCCTGGGCCTGTTCGCGCTGGTGGTCAACGCCCTGCTGTTCCTGCTCACCGACCGGATCGCCCGCGGGCTCGACCTGCCGTTCCAGGTGGACGGTTTCTGGGCGGCGTTCTGGGGAGCCATCGTGATGACCGTGGTCACCTGGCTGATCAGCGTCATCGTGCCGGACAACCTGGACCGCCGGTGAAACGGCTGGCACCCGGGTCGGTTGTTCCGGCAGACCCCACCTACGGGATACTGCCGGGCGGAGGACAGCGCGGTCCGGCGCACAAATGAACAACAGCGGCCAGCACGGCCGAGAGTGGTAAGTAAGGAGCGTTTAACATGCCCATCGCTTCCCCCGAGGCTTACGCGGAGATGCTGGACCGCGCCAAGGCTGGCCGGTACGCGTACCCCGCGATCAACGTGACCTCCTCCCAGACGCTGAACGCGGCGCTCAAGGGCTTCGCCGACGCGGAGAGCGACGGCATCATCCAGGTCTCCACCGGTGGCGCCGAATACCTCTCCGGCCCGTCGATCAAGGACATGGTCACCGGAGCGGTGGCGTTCGCCGCGTACGCGCACGAGGTGGCCAAGAAGTACTCGGTCAACATCGCCCTGCACACCGACCACTGCCCGAAGGACAAGCTGGACAAGTTCGTCCGTCCGCTGATGGGCATCTCGCAGGAGCGGGTGAAGCGCGGCGAGGAGCCGCTCTACCAGTCGCACATGTGGGACGGCTCGGCCGTGCCGGTCGCGGAGAACCTGGAGATCGCCGCCCAGCTCCTCGACGAGGCCGCCAAGGCCAAGATCGTCCTTGAGATCGAGGTCGGCGTCGTCGGTGGCGAGGAGGATGGCGTCGAGAACGCCATCAACGACAAGCTCTACACCACCACCGATGACGGCCTGGCCATGGTCGAGGCGCTCGGCCTCGGCGAGAAGGGCCGCTACATGGCGGCGCTGACCTTCGGCAACGTGCACGGCGTCTACAAGCCGGGCAACGTCAAGCTCCGTCCGGAGATCCTCAAGCAAATCCAGGACGCCGTCGGCGCCAAGTACGGCAAGGACAAGCCGCTCAGCCTGGTCTTCCACGGCGGTTCGGGGTCCCTGCTGAGCGAGATCCGCGAGGCCCTGGACTACGGCGTGGTGAAGATGAACATCGACACCGACACCCAGTACGCCTTCACCCGGCCCGTCGCGGACCACATGCTCCGCAACTACGACGGCGTGCTGAAGATCGACGGCGAGGTCGGCAACAAGAAGCAGTACGACCCGCGCGCCTGGGGCAAGGCCGCCGAGGCTGGCCTGGCCGCCCGCGTCGTCGAGGCGTGCGAGCACCTGCGCTCCACCGGCACCACGATGACCAAGTAACGACGTACCACCGACGGCCGGCTTCCCTCGCGGGGAGCCGGCCGTCGTCGTTCACGAGGTGAGCAGGCGAACGGCCTCGCGCACGTCGTCGGTGAGGTGGATCGTCGCCGACAGGTCACCGAACGGGGACGCGGCCAGCAGCGGACGCAACAACGCCTCCACCGGCAACTCCGCGGTCCAGTAGGCGCGATCCAGGAAGACGTACGCGCCGCTGGCGCCGTCGGTGCCGTAGTAGGTCTTCGTGGCCGCCTGGAACACCTCCTGCACCGTGCCCGCCCGCCCCGGCGCGAAGACGATGCCGCCCCGGGCGAGTCGCAGGATGGTGTCCTCCCGGATCGCGTTGGAGAAGTACTTGGCGATCCGCCCGGCGAACAGGTTCGCCGGTTCGTGCCCGTACAGCCACGTCGGGATGGCCAGCCCACCGGCTCGCGCCCAGCCCAGGTCGTCGCCCCGCTGCCGGGGAACGCCCGCGTACCGCTGCCGGACCGTCAGCGCCGTGGCCGTGTACCGGTGGTGGTCGGTGAAGTCCGGTGCCGTGGCCAACAGGTCGATCGCGGCTGTCACGTCCGTCGCCGGCCGGTCCGCCAGGTAGGCGCCGAGGTTCGCCGCCTCCATCACCCCGGGCCCGCCGCCGGTCACCACCAGGCGGTCGGCCCGCGCCAGCTCCCAACCCAGCACGGCCGCCATCCGGTACGCGGGACTGCCGCGCCGCACCGCGTGCCCCCCCATGATGCCCACCACCGACTGCGGCCCGTGCCCGGCCAGCCAGGCCCGGGTGGCATCCGCCAACGCGTTGTCGACCCCGTGGTCGTGCAGCCGCTGACCCAGCGCCTCCTTGACGTCCGGCAGCGCGCCGCCGTGCGCGCGGTAGTGGTCGTACACCCGGGTGTCGTACATCCCGGTGAACCCACCCTCGGCGAAGCCCGCAGCCAGGTCCTCCGGGGTGTAGAGGTGTGTCGGCTGGGTCGGGTACGGCAGCCCCGAGAACGGCGGCACCACGTTCGCGCCGCGTCGGACCAGGTCGGCGCCGACGTCCCGGGACGCGAAGCGGCAGCCTACGAAGAGGGTGCCGGCGACGTCGATGCCGGTCAGGTCGGGCACCGGTGCGAGGTCGAGCCGCAGGCCCTGCACGGTCAGCCCACTCAGCCGGCCGGTGGCCAGTTGGCGGTCGAACTCGTCCCGGGTCTGGATCTCGCCCGCGTGCAGGTGCGGCTCGATGACGTCCGCAGGAGGTGGGGTCGGCACCGGGCCATCCTGCCCCTGTCCCGGGGGCGGCCAAACCTCGGGCCCGGGGTGAAACGACAGGAACCCGGTGGCCGTGGCCACCGGGCTCCTGCGTTACCGGTTCCTGGGGAGGCTCCGGACCATTAGTTGTAGTGGAAAACACCTGGCAGCGGCATAGGCCGCAGGCGTGACCAACTCCTCAGCCGTTCAGCGGAACGTGTCGGCCGACCCGCTCGCGTGTCGCCCTGTCCAGCGGGTTGAATGGGGCGATGCAGAACCTTTTGCCAGAGCCCCCGGCCACCCGCCTGCCCGCGAACGACGAGGCCGACGCCGCCCTGGCTGCCGCCGAGGAGGCCGGCACCGATGAGGCGTTCGCCAGCGTGGCGGCCGGCTTCCCCACCTACAGCGCGGCCTGGGCGGAGCTTGCGGCCCGGTCCTTCGCACAGGACCAGGTCGTGACGGCGTACGCCTACGCGCGCACCGGCTACCACCGGGGCCTCGACCAGCTGCGCCGCAGCGGGTGGAAGGGGCACGGCCCGGTGCCGTGGTCACACGAGCCCAACCGGGGCTTCCTCCGGTGCCTCTACGTGCTGACCCGAGCTGCGGACGAGATCGGCGAGGCCGACGAGGCGGCCCGCTGCGCCCAGTTCCTGCGTGACTGCGACCCGGAAGCGGCCGACGCGCTCGCCAGCAACTGACCCCGGTCCGACGGCCGGCCCGACATCGGGCCGGCCGTCGGCCGCTTACAGGCCTTCGGCAACCGCGGCGGCGATCTTCAGCCAGGCGTCCCGGGTGGCCGAGGAGAGCCCGCCGTACCGGATCGGCTCACCCGTGTCGATGAGCCGCTCGTACGGGGCCAGCAGCACCGCCCGGGTGCGGGCCGCGAAGTGCTCCTGGATGGCCGGCAGGTCGATCTCCTTGCGGGACGGCGGCATCGACACCACCGTCACCGCCTGCCGGACCAGCCGTTGCCGACCGCTCTGCTCCAGGTGGTCGAGCATCCGGGCGGCCGTCTCCGCCGAGTCGTTACGGGCCGACATGGTGACCACCAACTGGTCGGTGGCGTCCATCGAGGCCTGCCAGTTCTGCGCCCGCACGTTGTTCCCGGTGTCCACGAAGATCAGTTTGTAGAACCGGCTGACCACCTCGCGGATCTCGGCGAACGCGGCCGCGGTCAACATCTCGCCACCCGTGGCCGACTCGTCCGAGGCCAGGACGTCGAACATCCCCTCGCCCTGGGAGCGGACGTACTGCGACAGGTCGCCGACCCGCCCGTGCGCTCCCTGGAACTGCCCGAGGTCACGCAGCATGTCCCGCACCGTGCGGGAGTGGAAGTCCTGCTGGGCGCGCATCCCCAGCGTGCCCTGGGTCTCGTTGTTGTCCCACGCCAGCACGTAGCCACCGCGCTTTTGACCGAACGTCATCGCGAGCAGCAGGATGGCCACCGTCTTTCCGGCGCCGCCCTTCGGGTTGACCACGGTCACCTGCCGCAGCCCGCCGAAGTTGCGGCGCACCATCTCGATGTCCCGCTTGAGCTCCTGTTCGTGTCGCCCAGGAGAGAGCTTGAGCAGGCCCATCTTGTTGACCACCGCGCGGACGCCCATGGTCGCCACCGGGTCGGCGGGCCGGACCTGCCGACGCTTGCTGAAGTCCTCGGCGGTCGGCACCGCCGTTGACTCCGGCGTCCAGCTCGCGTCCGGGTATCCGGTGGCGTCCGGGTATCCGGTGGTCGGCACCTGGGCCGTCCCCTCGGCCTCCTGGTAAGGCTGACCAGGAGGTGCGCCGGGCGGGCCCTGCTGCCAGGGCGGTGGGTACCAACCAGGGGACGGCGGGAACGGCCCGGGCGGCGCGGCCTGCTGGGGCACCTGCGGTGGCAGGTTGCCGAACTGCGTCAGGTCGGGCGGGGGTGGGATCGGCGTCGGGCCAGCCTGACCGGGGATCGTCGGGTCGAACGAATGACCGGCCGGACCGGGGCCGGCCTGCGGGAGGCCGGCGTGCGGCTGCGGCCCCGGCGGGGCCGGGATCGGAGGGGTCGCGGTCGCGCCCTCGTCCTGCGTCGGTGTGGGGGCGCCGGCCGGCCGCTGCGGCGGGTACGCCCACGGCGACTCGCTGGCCGGCCGTGCCGCCCCACCGGCGGACCCGTC
>NZ_JAKKFI010000033.1 GCF_022230955.1 Micromonospora cabrerizensis | reverse complement strand
GGACGCCTCGAACGACGCCCCGTACGCCGGATCCCACGAGTCGACGAAGAACGCGGCGTCGCTCACCGGCCCTGCCTTCCGTTCGCGACTGCGGGGCTCCGCTGCGCTGCACTCCTCGCGCTCACCGGCCCGTCCGCTCTACGCGCGCCGAACGCGCATCCTTGCGCACCTCGAACCGGACCGGGATGCGTTCGGCCAGCGCCGGCACGTGGGTGACCACGCCGACCATCCGGTCGCCCCGGGCGGCCAGGTTCTCCAGGGTGGCGGCCACCGTGTCCAGGGTGGCCGCGTCCAGCGTGCCGAAGCCCTCGTCCAGGACGATCGACTCCAGGCTGGCCGCCGTGGTCGACATCCCGGCAAGCTGCTCGGAGAGCGCCAGGGCCAGCGCCAGCGACGCCTGGAACGTCTCACCACCGGAGAGGGTGCGAACGCCCCGGCGCAGCCCCGCGTCGTGGTGGTCGACCACGACGAACTCGCCCTTGTCGTGCACCAGCTCGTACTGGCCGGAGGACAGCTCCCGCAGGATCCCCGACGCGCCGTCGACCAGCAGGTCCAACGCCTCCGCCAGCAACCACCGCTCGAAGTTGTTGGCCCGCAGGTGCCCGGCGAGCGCGCGCGCGACCTGCGCCTCCCGTTCGTGCCCGGCACGCTGCTCGCGCAGCGTCCCGGCCTGCTCCCGGCGTTCCCGCAGCCGCCGGCGGTCCGCGTCGGCCCGTTCCACCGCGACGGTCGCGGCGTGCACCGGATCGTCGCCGACCGGCACGTCGGCGTCGGCGAAGAGGCCGGCGATGCGCCGCCGCACGGCGTCAGCGACCGACTCGGCCTCGGCTACGGCGACCGCCCGGCCCGCCCGATCCTCGCGACGGCGGTCGGCCTCGGTGCTCGCCCAACCGGTCAACGCAGCCCACGCCGCGGCCACGTCGTCCCGATCGGTCGCCGGCGGACCGAAGCGCGCCAACCCGTCGCGGGACGTGTCGAAGGCCCGCCAGGCCGCCCGCAGCCGCTCCTCGGCGGCATCCACCCCGGCCCGGGCCTGACGCGCGGCCTCCCGGCCGGACCGCACCGCGGTCGCCGCCTCCTCCAGTGCGCCCCGCAGCCGGGCGTGCTCGGCCAACTCCCGGCGCAACACAGCTGGCTCCGCCGCCCCGGCGAGCTGCCCGTCCAGCTCGGCCAGCCGGGCGTCCACCTGCTCCTGCCGGGCCCGCGCCTGCACCAGCAGCCGCTCCAGGTCACGCGCCGCCTCGTCGCGCTGCCGCACCGCGGTCTGCGCCGCCTTGGTCGCCGCC
>NZ_JAKKFI010000032.1 GCF_022230955.1 Micromonospora cabrerizensis | reverse complement strand
GGGGTCGGTGTCCGGTTTGGGGTGGGGTGTCTGGTGGTCGGGGCGACCCTGGGGCGGAATCGTGGGCCGGGCGGGGTCGTTATACCTGGCATGGCACCGTGACTTCGGGTCGTGGGGCCGCGGTAGCCGCCGGGAACACCGGTCAAGCCGCCGCGGTTACATCCCCCAGAGCACGCACTCGCCATCGAGCGGAATGCGTCGCCAGCCCGGCCGGTTACACACGATGGCCACAGCCGGAGCCAGGCGGATCGACTTGCCGACTGCGCCGGTTTATACCCCGGGCCACGGCCGCAGCCAGGTGGAATGAGTCGCCGGGTGCGCCGGTTGATATCCCGAGTCACCGCCGCAGCCAGGTGGAATGCGTCGTCGGCCCGGCTGGTTACACACCCCGCACCCCCCGAGCACCACAAGCCGGGGCCCGGGTGGAATGACCCGCCGTCCCGCACGGTTACACCCTTTCCCGACGCCGGCCCCCGTGGCCGCCGGGCGAGAACGTCGAAGACTTTCCCCCCTTACACGTGCGGCACGCCCACCCCCCGGGCGTGCCGTGCACACCCCCGATGCAGAGGAGCACGCCATCATGCGTACCGATCTGATCCGTAAGAGCGCACTCACCGCCGCTGGGATCGCGTTCACCGGTGGTGCCATCGTCGGACCCGTGACCGCCGCGTTCGCGGCGCCGAGCACCGCCAAGCCCACCACCCAGACCCAGACCGACCGCAAGCCCTCGGGTGAGCGGGAGCTGGGTGTGCGCTACGAGGCGCAGCCGAACTTCTACTACTGCGGGCCCGCCGCGACCCGTAACGCCCTGAGCGTGCAGGGCAAGAACATCAACGTTGATGACATGGCCAAGGAGATGGGCACCACCGAGGCCGGCACC
>NZ_JAKKFI010000031.1 GCF_022230955.1 Micromonospora cabrerizensis | reverse complement strand
CCCGCACCGCAGCGCCGACCCGTATCGCGGTGCCGACCCGGGTGTCCCGTCGCGTCCGGCCGCTCGGCCGGAGCGGCCGCCGGTCCCGCCGTCCCGCCCGGACGAGCGCCCGGAGGCCGCCCCCTCCCGGTACGACGAGCGCCCGGTACGTCCCGCCGCGACGGCTCCACCGACCACGCCGGGTCGGTCCGTGCCGGTCCCGCCGGTCTCCCCGGAGCGACCGGTGTCGCCGGCACCCGTCTCCCCCGCCGCGCCCGGCCCGGACCGCCCGGTGTCGGCCGCCCCGGTCTCCCCTGCCGCCGACCTGCCCGTCTCAGGTCCACCTGCCGCACGCCTGCGGCTGGAGTACCTGCCCGCACCGGTGGACCCGCCCGTCTCCGACGAACGGTCGGACGCCGCGCCGTCTCCTGAGCGCCGAACGCCGGCCGACCCGACGCCCGCTGCCGGGGCGCACCCCGCCGCGCCGCCGCGTTATCCCGGTCCGGCCATCGGGGACCGCCCGGTGGACCAGCGGCGCGGTGAGAACCTGGACCGTCGGAGAGCCGGCGACCCGGTGGACACCGGCGCACCGACCGACCGCCACCCGCTCCCATCGGACCGCCCACACGCGCCGGCCCAGACGCACTCGCCGGAGCGGGAGCGCCCGCACTCGCCGGCCCAGGCGCACTCGCCGGAGCGGGAGCGCCCGCCGGACCGCCCGGCCTCGCCGGAGCGCCCGGCCTCGCCGCACTGGCCTTCCTCGTCCGAGCGGCAGGCCCCCAGGGCGGACACCCGCCCGCCGGTCACGCCGCCGCCCGCCTGGCAGGTCCAGGCTCCGCCGGCCGACCGGCCTGCCCCGCCCACGCCGGCCCCGAGCCCAACTGCGCCGAGCCCAGCCACGCCGCCCACTGCGGCCCAGGCGTCCCCGGTGGAGGACGCCGATCTGGCGCTGCCGCTGGCCCCCGGCACACCGCGCCGCTACGTGCCTCCGCCGCCCTCGCAAGAGCCGGTGGCGCCCGTTCGGCAGTCGGACGAGGTCTCGACCACCCGCGGGCCGGACGCCTGGTTCAGCCCCGCTCAGCAGGCTGAGCCCGAGCACAGCGAGCCGACCTCGGCGCCACCGTCGTCCAACCCGGTCGACGAGGAGCCCGACGACAACCTCGACCTGTCCACGGCGGACCGGGAGACAACGACACCCCAGGTCCAGGGTGCCCCGGCCGACGAGCCCACAGCCGGGTTGACGTCCGGCGACGTCCGGGAGCCGATCTCCGCGCCACCTGCGGGCACGCCCCCCGGTGCCACCGACACCTGGGCAGACAACCTCGACGACCCACCGTCAGCGGTCGAGCCCGGTTCGGTGGAGGGCGACCGGCCCGTCTCCGGCGTACCTGCCACGACGCTGCCGCACCACCAGCCCGAGGACGTCACCGACGCCGAGCCGGTCGCCGCTCGTCACACCGACGCCACCGCCCCGGTCGGGCACGACCCGACAGACGAGGCCGCGACACACGACCACTCGTGGTACGCGCCGGACGCCGCGAGCAGCACGGGACCGACGGACGTGTCGCCGGCCGACGACTGGTCCTCCCCCGCTGTGCCGCCGTCCCGACCAGACACGGCTGACGACTGGGTGCACGAACCCGTCTCGGGAGCGCCGGTTTCGGCCCCACCTGTCTCGGCACCGCCCGCAACACCGGTCTCCGCACCTCCGGCCTTCGCGCCACCGGTGTCGGCGCCACCGGCCGCCGCAGCACCCGTCTCCGCACCACCCGCACCCCCGGCCTTCGCGCCACCGGTGTCCGCACCGCCGGTCGCCGCAGCACCCGTCTCCGCACCACCCGCACCCCCGGCCTTCGCGCCACCGGTGTCCGCGCCACCGGCCGCCGCAGCACCCGTCTCCGCACCACCCGCACCCCCGGCCTTCGCGCCACCGGTGTCCGCGCCACCGGTCGCCGCAGCACCCGTCTCCGCACCACCCGCACGCCCGGTCTCCGCGCCCCCGATCTCGGCACCGCCCGCGCCAGCGGTCGCTGCGGCCCCCGTGTCCGCACCACCCGCACCGGCAGAGCCGACCTTCATGGCACCGGTGTCCGCGCCCCCGGCGTCGATGCCACCGCCCGACGCGGCACCCGTGTCCGCACCCCCGATCTCGTCCGCGCCCCTGCCGGCAGCGCCCGTCTCCGCGCCACCCGTCTCCGCGCCACCCGCTTCGACAATGCCGACGTCCGCGCCACCCGCCTTCGCGCCGCCCGTCTCCGCGCCACCCATGCCGGTGTCCGCACCACCCGCCTCGACCGTCCCCGGCCCGCGAAACGGCTTCGGCGGGGACAGCGCGCCGGTGTCCGCACCGCCAGCCGACGCCGCACCACCCGTCGACGCCGCACCGGCGGCGACCCGCCCGTCGCTGGCCGACCAGGGCGATCCGGAGCAGGTCCTGGCGGCGTACCGCTGGCGGTTGGACCCAGTCACGCTGCGCGAGGACCTGACCGAACCGGACGACCTGCGGGCCATTCGGCGACGACTGACCGAGAAGCTGGGCTCGGCGGTCGACAACCGCGCGCGGGCCCGGTTGCTCAGCCTCCGGGCGGTGGCCTCGCGGATCCTCGGCGACCTGGACGACGCGTTGGCC
Organism: Micromonospora cabrerizensis; assembly: GCF_022230955.1. Classification (GTDB taxonomy): domain Bacteria; phylum Actinomycetota; class Actinomycetes; order Mycobacteriales; family Micromonosporaceae; genus Micromonospora; species Micromonospora cabrerizensis. The sequence goes on along the minus strand of NZ_JAKKFI010000031.1, from coordinate 4,150 downwards.
GACGGTCGGCTCGCCCTCACCTACGCCGAGGCCACCGGCGAGCTGCGCCGGACCGCGCTGGCACAGGCCAGGTTGGCGCACGTCCTGCGCTGGCGCGGCAACTTCGCCGAGGCCGACCAGCTCTTCGCCCAGGCCAACTCGATCGAGCTTCCCGACCGGTTGCGGGCCGCGCTGCACGAGCACGCCGGGCGGTCGTGTTACGACCAGGGACGGCTCATGGAGGCCTGCGAACACTTCGAGCAGGCGCTCAACCTGCGCGGCGCCGGCGACGCCGAACTGCTGGACCGGGTCCGGGTGGCCCTCGACGCGGTGACCGTCCGTGCCACGGCGGACGGCTTCGGGCCGTACCCCCGGGGTCGGGACGAGGTGCTCGACCGGGACCGGCCCCCGGTGCCGGACCGCGACGGGCCGCTGTGGGGTTACACCGGCCCGGACGGCGACCTGGTCATCCCCGCCCGGTACGCCGAGGCGCAACCGTTCCACGACGGGTTGGCCTGGGTCCGCCGGCCGGACACAGACCGGTGGTCGCTGATCAACCTGCTCGGTACGACGGTGATCCCGCCGTCCTACCGGGCGGCGCGCCCCTTCAGCGACGGCCTGGCCTGGGTGGTGGGCGAGAATGGGTGGACGGCGATCGACGCGACCGGCACGGTGCAGGTCGCACCCAACTTCGCCGAGGTACGACCGTTCCGGCGCGGGCTGGCCGCGGTACGCCGCGAGGGGTGGGGGGCGGTCGACCGGACCGGCCGGATCGTCGTGCCCACCCGCTACCACGGGTTCGTGACGGAGTTGGCCGACGGCCAGCAAATCGATGGTTTCACCGACGAGGGGCTCGCTGTGGTCGACGTGGCGGGCCGGCGCGGTGTGGTGGACCGAACCGGCGCCGTGCTGGTTCCCCCGACGCACCCGATGCTGGTCATCCACCCGGTGGCGTTCCTGGTCGGCAACGACACCGGGCGGTGGGGCGCGCTGGACCGGCGGGGCCTGCCGCTGATCGACCCGGTGCACCGCGATCGCGCCGAGGTGCTGGAGGAGATCGACCGCCTACTCACCGACGCCAATCCCGTGCTCTGAGTGGCTGTTCGACGGTGGTGATCCACCGGAGTTAGGGTCGGTACATGGAATTCCGACACCTGGGCCGTTCCGGCCTGATGGTCAGCGAGATCTCGTACGGCAACTGGATCACCCACGGTTCACAGGTCGAGGAGGACGCGGCCTTCGCCTGCGTCCAGGCCGCACTCGACGCGGGAATCACCACCTTCGACACCGCCGACGTGTACGCCGGCACCCGCGCTGAGGACGTGCTCGGTCGCGCGTTGCAGAACGAGCGCCGCGAAGGGCTGGAGATCTTCACCAAGGTCTACTGGCCGACCGGGCCGGGCCGCAACGACCGCGGCCTCTCCCGCAAGCACATCATGGAGTCGATCAACGGCTCGCTGCGCCGGCTGCGGACCGACTACGTGGATCTCTACCAGGCCCACCGGTACGACAGCAGCACGCCGCTGGAAGAGACGATGGAGGCGTTCGCCGACGTCGTGCACTCCGGCAAGGCGCACTACATCGGCGTCTCCGAGTGGACCGCCGATCAGCTGCGTGCCGCCCACCCGCTCGCCCGGGAGCTGCACATCCCGCTGGTCTCCAACCAGCCGCAGTACTCGATGCTCTGGCGGGTCATCGAGACCGAGGTCGTGCCGGCCAGCGAGGAGCTGGGCATCGGGCAGATCGTCTGGTCGCCGATGGCCCAGGGCGTGCTCTCCGGCAAGTACCTGCCGGGGCAGCCGCCGCCGGCCGGTTCCCGCGCGACCGACGAGAAGTCCGGCGCGGGCTTCATCTCCCGGTGGATGAACGACGACGTGCTCACCCGGGTGCAGCAGCTCAAGCCCCTCGCGGAGCAGGCCGGGCTCAGCATGGCCCAGCTCGCGGTGGCGTGGGTCCTGCAGAACCCGAACGTCTCGTCGGCGATCATCGGCGCGTCGCGGCCCGAGCAGGTGCACGACAACGTGAAGGCGGCCGGGGTCAAGCTCGACTCCGAGCTGCTCAAGGCGATCGACGAGATCGTCGAGCCGGTCACCGAGCGGGACCCGTCGAAGACCGAGTCCCCCGCGCAGCGTCCCTGACGCCGCTCCGGGCCGGCCGACGCGAGAGGTTCGCGCCGGCCGGCCCGGGTCAGCTCAGCCTGGGCCAGTCAGCTCAGCCTGGGCCAGTCAGCTCAGCCTGGGCCAGTCAGCTCAGCCTGGGCCGGTCAGCTCAGCCTGGGCCGGTCAGCTCAGCCCTGCCAGAAGCGGATCAGGTCGAGGCCGGTGGCGTAGAGCCAGGACGGCAGGCCCAGGGCGTCACCGACCGCGAAGACCCCGTCGAAGAACCAGCCGCCGATGCGGGGGTTCCACAGCAGCGCGAAGAGCAGCAGGAAACCGTACGGGGCGAACAGGTCGTACATCTTGCGCCACTGCGGGTTGAGCCACGGCTGGATCATGTTGCCGCCGTCCAGACCCGGCACCGGCAACAGGTTGAGCACACTCGCGGTGATCTGCAGGAAGGCGAGCAGCGCCACCCCGGCCCAGAACTCCACCGGGCCGCCCGCCGACTGGGTGCCGATCCGTACCGCCGCCACCAGCACCAGCGCGAACACCACGTTGGTCGCCGGGCCGGCGAGGCTGACCAGGGTGTGCCGCAGTCGACCCGGGATGGCGTGCCGGTCCACCCAGACCGCGCCGCCGGGCAGGCCGATGCCGCCGAGCAGCACCACCACCACCGGCAACACGATCGACAGCAGCGGGTGGGTGTACTTCAACGGGTTGAGCGTCAGGTAGCCCCGGTGGGCGATGTCCCGGTCGCCGGCCCGGTAGGCGACCACCGCGTGGGCGTACTCGTGCAGGCAGAGCGACACCAGCCAGCCGGACACCACGAAGAGGAACACGTTGAACCGGGCGTTGCCGTACCCGTTCCAGGCCAGCACACCGCTGACCACGAGGAGGGCGACCAGGCCGAGGAAGACCGGGCTGGGCCGGAAGGCCGCCTTGGGTACGCCGAGGACCAGCCCGTCGGCGCCCGGCCGGTCGTAGGCCATCACTCGGCCGTGGGTAGCAGGCTCATCCGGTAGTCCACCCGGTCGTCCTCCATCAGTGCGACCGAGGTGACGCCGGACGCCGCGAGCTCCCGCCAGGTCTGACCGATCCAGGATTCGGCGTCGGCCTGGCTGCCGAACGACTCCGCCGGCCCCTCGACCGTCTGACCGTCCGTGCCCTCGTACCGCCAGCTCCACGCCATGCCGCGTCTCCCCTCGCCGCTGAAGTCCCCGTGGGACGAACCCCCGCCAGCGTAGTCGGCCCGGCGCGCAACGGCCGCTCGCTCGCCCCCGGCGGGACCCGCAGGTGGATCAATCCGGTTGGTTCTGGGCGGTGCGGCCAGCGCCGCCGGCATGTACGTGACGTGGGGCGGCACCACCGGCGGGGTCAGCCACGGCAGCGGTTCGAACACCGCGACTGATCCCGGGCGAGCACCCGGGCCGGCAGGCACCGCAACCCCGGGCGGCCTTAAGGTACGGGCATGTCCGTAGACGGGTGGAACACGGTCCTGGTGCTCGGCGGTACCCGGTCTGGCAAGTCCGAGTTCGCCGAGTCCCTGGTCACCGACGCGCCGGTGGTCCGCTACGTCGCCACCGCGCCCGAGGGCGACCCGGAGGACACCGAGTGGGCGACCCGGCTGGCGACGCACCGCGCGCGTCGACCGGGCAGCTGGACCACCGAGGAGACCACGGAGGACCCGCGCCGGTTGGCCGACGTGCTCGAGTCCGCCGAGCCGAACGAGATGCTGCTCGTCGACGACCTGGGCGGCTGGGTGACGGTGCTGCTCGACCCGGACCACCAGCCCGCCGACGACGTGGCCACGATCGCCGAGCTGGCCGAGGCGCTGCGCGGCTGCGCGGCGCGGGTGGTGCTGGTGAGCCCCGAAGTGGGGCTGTCGTTGGTGCCGACCACCCCGCTGGGCCGGGCGTTCACCGACGCGTTGGGCGCGGCCAACCGGGCGGTCGCCGACGCCTGCGACGCGGTGGTGCTGGTCGTCGCCGGTCAGCCGGTCTGGCTGAAGCCGGCCGCCACCCCGATCCCCCCGGCGGTCCCCGCCGCCGCGCCGGCAGCTCCGGCAGCTCCGG
>NZ_JAKKFI010000030.1 GCF_022230955.1 Micromonospora cabrerizensis | reverse complement strand
TGCTCACCGCCGCGGCGACCGGGCGCACCGAACCGACCGCCGAAGGGCCGGCGGGCCCAGGCGACCGGCCCGAGGCCCAGGACCCGGACGACCAGGCCACCACGATCTCGTTGCCGGCGCCCGAGCGGGCGACGAACCCGGACGACCCGTCCCCGGCCGCGTCGGCTGCCGCCGCACCGGTCGCCAACCCGACGGCTCGGCGGCGCACCGTTCGCCGGGCCGCCCTGATCGCCGTGGCGCTGTTGGTCGCCGCCGCCGCCGGCGTGGGCACCGCGTTGGCCGTCACCGGTGACGAGCCCAACGACACCGCCGGCTGGCCCACCGCACGGCCGCCGAACCGTCCTCAGGACGGCGGTGGCGGCCCGGGCGGGCCGGGTCCCGACCGCCCCGGCCCACCGCCAGGAGGCCGCAACGTCCCTCCGCCGCCGTTTGCGTGTGTCCGCCCGGAGGCGGCCGGTGCGCCGGTGCCGGCCGGCACCCCGGTCGCGGGCGAACGGTTCCGCCCGCCGCCGGGCTGGGTCTGGCACGCCGACACCATCGGGTTCCGGGTTGCGGTGCCAGCGACCTGGCACTACTCCCGCGAGGGCACGGTGGCCTGCTTCCAGGACCCCACGACCGGCCGGGCCTTCAGCGTCGCCGGCGGCGACGACACCGACCCGCTGGCCCGACTCCGCGCGGTCCGCGACGCGGCGGCCCGGGCCGGCGCCCTGCCGGGGTACGACGAGATCCGGCTCGCCGCAGCCGACGGTGGGGCGGAGTGGGAGTGCCGCTGGCAGGCCCCGTACGGCCCGTGGCTGCACGCCCGGCAACAGGTTGTGGGTGCGGATCGCTGGACGCTGGGCTGGATCACCGACGACAGGGACTGGAACAGGGCCGGCGCGGACTGGACGACGGTGCGAAACAGTTTCCGACCCACCCCCTGACCTGCACCGTATGGTCATGATCCGGACTACCGTCCGGCGTGGATCGAGGCCGCTCAGCGGATGAAAAGAGCGGCCACGGTGGTTATCGTGTAACCCGGGGTGACCAAGGGGGAGCGACCGTGCAGCAGTTGCTGATCGCGGGTCGGTACCGGCTGCTCGACCTGGTCGGCACCGGCGGGATGGGCCGGGTGTGGCTTGCTCGCGACGAGATGCTGCATCGCGACGTGGCGGTGAAGGAGGTCGTGCCACCGTCCTGGCTGGCCGAGGCCGAGCGCGAGGAGCTGCGACTACGGACACTGCGCGAGGCCCGCACCGCCGCGCGGCTCAACCACCCCAACGTGGTCCGCATCTACGACGTGGTGCACGACCGGGAGAGCCCCTGGATCGTGATGGAGTACGTGCAGTCCCGGTCGGTGCAGCAGATCATCAGCGCCGAGGGGCCGCTGAGCCCGCAGCGCACCGCCCGGATCGGGCTGGCGGTGCTGGCCGCCCTGCGCGCCGCGCACACCGCCGGGGTGCTGCACCGCGACGTGAAGCCGCACAACGTGCTGGTTGCCGACGACGGCCGGGTGGTGCTCACCGACTTCGGGCTGGCCACCTTCGACGGCGGTGAGGGTGCGATGACCGGGCCGGGCACCGTGCTCGGCTCACCACAGTTCGTGGCCCCCGAGCGGGCCCGCGAGGGAGTGTCCGATCCGCGCACGGACCTGTGGTCGCTGGGCGCGACGCTCTACGCGACGGTCGAGGGCCAGTCCCCGTACGCCAGGTCGAGCGCGATGGCGACGCTCAGCGCGCTGGCCACCGAGCCGCCGGACCCGATGCGGCGCGCCGGGCCGTTGGGCCCGGTGCTCACCGGCCTGTTGCAACGCGACCCCTGGCGGCGGTTGACCGCCGCGGAGGCGGAGCCGCTGCTGCGGCACGCGGCGGCGGAGCACGACCGGCCGGCCGCCCCGCCGAGGTCCTCGGCGGTGGCGGCGCTACGGAGCGCGGGCCGTGCCAGGGCGCCCGCCCCGGTGCGCGCGGCAGGCCAGCCGGACCACCCGCCGACGTCGCCCGCCCGGCCAACGACTCGCCCCAGACGCCGGCGGCGCCTGATCGCGATCGGCGGCGCGGCCACCGCTCTCCTCGTCGCCGGAGGCATCACTGTGGCGCTGGTCGACCGCCACAACGAGCGGACGCCACCGTCCGGTTCCGGTGGGGGCGCGTCCAGCGCCCGGCCGGCCGCGTTCGCCTGCGCGACACCACCGCCACCGCCGCCGGCGTCCACTCCGGTGGCGTCGGTCGCGCCGCCGGCCGAGGCACGCTACCGGCTGCGCGACGGCTGGACCTGGCACGACGACCCGACCGGCTTTCGGATCGCGGCGCCGGTGGGCTGGGCGCGCTGGACTGAGGGGTCGGTGACCTGCTTCCGGGAGACAGGCGGGGCTCGGGTGCTCAGCGTCGAGTCCGGGCCGGTACGGGCCGACCCGGTGGCCCACTGGAAGGCCGAGGAGGCGCGGCTCACCACCGGTGACGGGCTGCTTCCGGGTTATCGCAAGGTGGACATCTCCGCGATGGACATCTTCGAGGGTGGCGCCGTCTGGGAGTGCGGCTGGGAGAACGCGGCCGGCGACCAGGTGCACAGCTTCCGGTTGCTGGCCAACACGTCGGCCGAGCGTTCCTACACCGTCTCGTGGTTGACAAAAGAGTTCGACTGGCAGGTCAACGCGGCATACTTGCCGATGATCCGGCAGAGCTTCACCCCAGCTCTCTGACGACGTCCGATGTGGACCGTCAGGGTGATGCCCCTGCGACGCCGACGCTGACTACAGTGGCGTAGTTTTGGGCGCTCAAGATCCCTGGGGAGGGTGAGCCGACATGATGGGACCACAGCACGCGTTGTCCGGCGCGGCGGCGTGGTTGGCGGGGTCCTGGGCACTGGACCAGTTCGCCGACTACCACCAGTCGCCGCTCGCGTTGGCGGTGGGCACCGCGGTGTGCGCCGGCGGCGCGCTCTTTCCCGACCTCGACATGTCGGGCAAGGTGACCAGGAACCAGGGTGGGGCCACCGTGGCCCGTACCTTCGGGGTCTTCTCGCTCTTCGCCGCCGAGGTCATGGAGAAGATCTCCCTCGGGGTCTACTACGCCACGAAGCTCAGCAAGGACCCGCGCCGCAACAACGGTCACCGGACCCTGACCCACACCCTGCCGTTCACCGTGCTCATCGGCTGGGGCACCACCGCCCTCTGCGCCGCGTACGGCAAGTGGGCGGTCATCACCATCCTGTTCTTCATGTTCGGCCTGGCGCTGCGGGGGCTGTTCGACGAGTGGGCGGAACGCGCCGGCTGGGTGATCATCACTCTCGCGTCGGCCGGGGCGGCCTGGTTCACCTTCGCCAACCTGCCGGGCGGTCGCGGCTATCCGCTGATCGGCACGGCCCTGGGGGTGGGCTGCTTCGTGCACATCCTCGGCGACATGATCACCCGAGCCGGCGTGCCGATCCTCTGGCCGATCCCGATCAAACGGCGGATGTGGATGATGATCGGCCTACCGAACAGCATCGCCCTGCGGGTCGGCAGCAAGGCCGAGGTGGTCGGGATGCGCATCGCCCTGACCGCCGTCTCGGCGCTCGCGACCCTCGGCCTGGTCGCGCCCTCGGTGCTGAGCCGGTTCGACATCGAGATCTGACCGACCCGGCGCCCCGCGCCCCGCGCCCCGCGCCCCGCGCATCGGCGAGAAGCTTCGCGCAACTTCCCGGATGTTGGTAGATCGCGAACGCGTCGTGGAGGGACAGCGTGTAGGATCCGGGGGCAGGCGGAGTCCTCAAAAAGAA
>NZ_JAKKFI010000003.1 GCF_022230955.1 Micromonospora cabrerizensis | reverse complement strand
TCCATCGGGTGGCCCTTTCTGCGTGTCCGGGTGAGGGTGAGCGACCGCCGAATGGGAGCCGCGGCGAGCGTCAGTCGCGGGTCTGCATTCCGTTGCGGAGGTTACGCAGCAGACCGCCGGCGTCGCCGACCGAGCGTCCCGGGAACATCGCCATCACCACGCTGCCATGGTCGGCCCAGCCGCACACCGCGAAGTCGCCGCCCTCGCCGCTGGTGCTGCCGCACTTCATCACGCCGCCCAGGTCACCGGCGGGCACCTCGCGCAGGCCGCTCACCGCACCGGTCTCGTCCGACATGAGGCGGAAGAGACTGTCCAGGTCCCGTTCCGGCTGCCACAGCAGTGTGGTGCCCCCGAAGATGAGCACCGAGCGCTTGTCGTCGGCCGGGTCCCGATAGACGGTGCCGAAGCTGCGGTCCAACTCGATGTCCGCCGCCAGGCCGCTGCGCAGATAGTCGGCGGTGCTCTTCGCCCGTTCGCTGTCGTCCCGGGTCAGACCCGCCACCTGATCGGGCGAGGTCAGTTGGGTGTCCTTCTGCTGTGCGATCCGCCACCCACCGACGCCCAACACTCCGGCGCCGGCGAGACCGACCACCAGCGCGACCGTCCACGCGATCTTGCGCCGCCGGGACCAGCCGGCCGACCGCTCGTCGGGGTCGCCACCGGAGTCGCGGGTGCTCAGCTGGATCGGCTCTTCGGTCAGCTCGACCGGCTCGTGGCCGCCGTCGAGCGAACGCTCGGTGAGATGTGCGTCGGACATAGCCGACACCGTACGCGAACCACAGGTGGCGCACGTCAGGTCCGACGAAGCCCTCCGTAGACTTGTCAGGTGACCGAGAGACTGGATGCCCACCGCCCCGCCGCCCCGACCCTTGCCGGCCAGTACCAGCCCGGCGAGGTAGAGCAGCGACGGTACGAGCAGTGGGTAGCCGACGGGCACTTCCGGGCGTCCGCCGACAGCGACAAGCCCCCCTTCACGATCGTCATCCCGCCGCCGAACGTCACCGGCTCCCTGCACATGGGCCACGCGTTCGAGCACACGCTGATGGACGCGCTGACCCGGCGTAAGCGGATGCAGGGCTTCGAGGCGTTGTGGCTGCCCGGCATGGACCATGCCGGCATCGCCACCCAGAACCTGGTGGAGCGCCAGCTCGCCGCCGAGGGCCTGTCCCGGCACGATCTCGGCCGGGAGAAGTTCGTCGAGCGGGTCTGGCAGTGGAAGGCCGAGTCCGGTGGGGCGATCCTCGGGCAGATGCGGCGCCTCGGCGACTCCGTCGACTGGGACCGTGAGCGCTTCACCATGGACGAGGGGTTGACCCGCGCCGTCCAGACGATCTTCAAGAAGCTCTTCGACGAGGGGCTCATCTACCGGGCCAACCGGATCATCAACTGGTGCCCGCGCTGCCTCACCGCGCTCTCCGACATCGAGGTCGAGCACACCGACGACGACGGTGAGCTGATCTCCATCCGGTACAGCGACGAGGTCGTGGTGGCCACCACCCGCGCCGAGACGATGCTGGGCGACACCGCCGTGGCGGTGCACCCGGACGACGAGCGCTACCAGCACCTGATCGGCACCGAGGTCGAGCTGCCGCTCACCGGTCGCCGCATCCCGATCGTCGCCGACGCGCACGTCGACCCGTCGTTCGGCACCGGCATGGTCAAGGTGACCCCGGCACACGACCCCAACGACTTCGAGATCGGCCAGCGTCACGACCTGCCCGCGGTCACCGTGATGGACGAGCGTGGGGTCATCACCGTGCCCGGCCCGTTCGAGGGGCTCGACCGGTTCGAGGCGCGGCCCGCGATCGTGGCCGCGCTGCGCGAGCAGGGCCGGATCGTGGCCGAGAAGCGGCCGTACGTGCACGCGGTCGGGCACTGCTCGCGGTGTAAGACGACCGTCGAGCCGCGGCTGTCGTTGCAGTGGTTCGTCAACACCGCCCCGCTGGCCCAGGCCGCCGGTGACGCGGTGCGCGACGGGCGCGTCCGGATCGAGCCCGCCGAGCTGGCCAAGCGCTACTTCGCCTGGGTCGACAACATGCACGACTGGTGCATCTCCCGCCAGCTCTGGTGGGGGCACCGGATCCCGGTCTGGTACGGCCCGCAGGGCGAGATCGTCTGCGTCGGCCCGGACGAGCAGCCGCCGACCGGCGACGGCTGGCGGCAGGACGAGGACGTCCTGGACACCTGGTTCTCCAGCGCGCTCTGGCCGTTCTCCACCCTCGGCTGGCCGGAGCAGACCCCGGACCTGGCCAAGTTCTACCCGACCAGCGTCCTGGTCACCGGCTACGACATCCTCTTCTTCTGGGTCGCCCGGATGATGATGTTCGGCCTGTACGCGATGGACGGCCAGCAGCCGTTCGACGTGGTGGCCCTGCACGGCATGGTCCGCGACGAGCACGGCAAGAAGATGTCCAAGTCGTTCGGCAACGTCGTCGACCCGCTGGACTGGATCGACCGGTTCGGTGCCGACGCCACCCGGTTCACGCTGGCTCGTGGCGCCAACCCCGGGCAGGACGTCCCGGTCAGCGAGGAGTGGTGCCAGGGCTCGCGCAACTTCTGCAACAAGCTCTGGAACGCCACCCGCTTCGCCCTGATGAACGGTGCGCACACCACGGGCGACCTGCCGCCCGCCGAGCAGCTCTCCACCGTCGACCGGTGGATCCTGTCCCGGTTGGCGCACGTCACCGCCGAGGTCGACGAGCAGTTCGAGGCGTACGAGTTCGCCAAGGTGTGCGACCTGCTCTACCACTTCGCCTGGGACGACGTCTGCGACTGGTACGTCGAGCTGAGCAAGCCGGTGCTCGGTGAGGGCGGTGAGCGGGCCGAGGCGACCCGCCGGGTCCTCGGGCACGTGCTGGACCAGCTGCTGCGGCTGCTGCACCCGGTCATCCCGTTCGTCACCGAGGAGCTGTGGCTCGCGCTGACCGGCGGCGAGACGGTGCAGACCGCCGCCTGGCCGGTGGCCGACCGTGCGCTGATCGACGACGCCGCCGAGGCCGAGCTGATCAGTGTGCAGCGGGTGGTGACCGAGATCCGCCGGTTCCGTTCCGACCAGGGGCTGCGCCCGACGCAGCGGGTCGCCGCCCGGCTGGACGGGCTGACCGGGGCGGGCATCGCCGCCCACGAGCCGCTGATCCGTTCGCTGGTCCGGCTGGACCCGGCCGGGGACGACTTCCAGGCCAGCGCCACGCTGGCCATGCCCGGCGCGGTCGGTGTCGCGTTGGACACCCGGGGGTCGATCGACGTGGCCGCCGAGCGGGCCCGGCTGACGAAGGACCGCGCCGCCGCCGAGAAGGAGGTCGCGCAGGCCCGGGCGAAGCTCGACAACCCTGCCTTCATCGGCAAGGCCCCCGAGCCGGTGGTCGCGAAGATCCGCGACCGGCTCGCCACCGCCGAGGCCGACCTGGTCCGGATCGACGCTGCTCTGGAGACACTTTCCTCGTGACCGACCGTACCGAATTCGCCGCCGTCGAGGCCGAGCTGAACGCCCGTGGCTTCACCCGCATGGTCTTCGAGCTGGACCGGATCGAGTCGCTGCTCGACCTGCTCGGCAGCCCGCAGCGGGCGTACCCGGCGATCCACCTGACCGGCACCAACGGCAAGACCTCCACCGCGCGGATGATCGATTCGCTGTTGCGGGCGCACGGGCTGCACACCGGCCGGTACACCAGCCCGCACCTGGAGACCGTCCGGGAGCGGATCAGCCTGGACGGGGAGCCGGTCAGCGAGGAACGGTTCACGTCGGTGTACCGGGAGATCAAGCCACTGGCCGAGCTGATCGACGCGCGGTCCGACGAGCCGCTGACGTACTTCGACATGACCACCGCGCTGGCGTTCGCCACGTTCGCCGACGCGCCGGTCGACATCGCGGTGGTCGAGGTGGGTCTCGGCGGTGCCGAGGACGCCACCAACGTCATCCAGGCGGGGGTCTGCGTGATCACCCCGATCGGTCTGGACCACACCGAGTGGCTCGGTGACACCCTCCAGGACATCGCGCTGGCCAAGGCCGGCATCATCCACCCGGGCGCCACCGTGATCGCGGCGGCGCAGGACGAGGAGGCAGCCGGCCCGCTCCTCGACCGGTGCGCCGAGGTCGGCGCCACCATCGCGCGGGAGGGCGGCGAGTTCGGCGTACTGCGCCGGGCCGTCGCCGTCGGCGGCCAGGTGCTCAGCCTCCAGGGCCTGGGCGGCGTCTACGACGACGTGTTCATCCCGCTGCACGGCGCCCACCAGGCGCAGAACGCCGCTGTGGCGCTCGCCGCCGTGGAGGCCTTCCTGGGTGCCGGCGGTCGCCGGCAGCTCGACGTCGAGACGGTCCGGGAGGGCTTCTCCTCGACCAGCTCTCCGGGGCGGCTGGAGCGGGTGCGCAACGCCCCGACCATCCTGCTGGACGGCGCGCACAACCCGCACGGCATGGCCGCCACCGTCACCGCGCTCCAGGAGGAGTTCGCGTTCAGCAAGCTGGTGGGGGTCGTCGGCGTCCTCGCCGACAAGGACGCGGAAGGGCTGCTGGAGCTGTTGGAGCCGGTGCTCGACCAGTTGGTGGTCACCCGCAACAGCTCGCCACGGGCGATGCCCACGGACGACCTCGCCGCTCTGGCCGCCGAGATCTTCGGCGAGGAGCGGGTGTCGACGGCCGACGAGATGCCGGACGCGATCGAGCTGGCGGTGGCAATGGCCGAGGAGGACGTCCCGGGTGAGCTCAGCGGGGTCGGGGTGCTGGTCACCGGTTCGGTGGTGACGGTCGCCGACGCCCGCCGGCTGCTGAAGCGATGACCGGCCCGGAGCGGGACCCGCACACCACCGACGACCCGACCGACCGGGCCGTGGCCGGCTCGCCGGCTGATCAGGCTGTGCCTGGCCCGCCGGCTGATCAGGCTGTGCCTGGCTCGCCGGCTGATCAGGCTGTGCCAGGCCCTCCGGCTGAGCAGGCCGCAGCCGGCTCGCCGGCCGACGGACCCGTGGGGGAGCCCGTCGTCGGGCAGCCGCGGCGGTCCGGGTTGCGCAACCCGGAGGCGGCGGTACGCGGCCTGGGTGCGGGCACCCTCGGGTTGGAGGCGCTGGTGCTGTTGCTGGCGATCCAGCCGATCCGGGTGGTCGGCGGTGACCTGAGCGGCGCCGCCATCGGTGTCGTGGTGGCACTGGCGGTGGCGGCAATCGTGCTGGCCGGCATGATGCGCCGTCCGTGGGCGTGGAATGCCGGCACCGTGCTCCAGGGCCTGCTGATGCTGGGCGGCCTGCTGCACTGGTCGCTGCTCGGGCTGGGCATCATCTTCGCCCTGGTCTGGGCGTACGCGCTGCACGTCCGCCGGGTCATCCTCGGCTGACGGCCGACCCGTCGGCCGTCAGCCCGAGGCGAACGGGCCGGGTCAGGCGTCGGCGCGTTCACGCCACTGGGTGAGGGCGATGCCGTGCCCGTCCGGGTCACGGAACGCCGCCGCCCACACCTCCAGCTTCGTGCCCCGGTTGACCACCCGGGGTGCGTACGTGAAGCGGACGCCCGACCCGCGGAGCCGCTCGTACGCCGCCTCGATGTCGTTCACCTCGAGGTTGACGTGCACCAGTCGGCGGCTGATCGGTGCCGCCCCGGTCACCTCGCGCAGGACGAGCCGGGTCGTGCCGGAGGCGAGGATGGCGTTGTGGGCGCCCTGGTCGACCTCGGTGAAGCCGAGCACGTCGCGGTAGAAGCCGAGTGAGCGGGACAGGTCGGTCACCAGCAGGGTGAGACCCACCCCGCTGATCGGCGCGGTCGGATCGGCGGTCGCGCCCGAGGCGAACCCGAAGATCGCCTGGTCCAGTTCCTCGTCGGTGACCGACTCGCGTACCGCCGCGGCGGGGGAGGGGTCGTCCAGCGGGAGGTCGAGGGGGTCCAGTGGGTCGGTCGCGCCCGGCCCGGACCGCTGGGCGGGCGGCGGGTCGGCGCGCTGGGCGGGCGGCGGGTCTGCGCGCTGGGCGGGCGGCGGATCGAAGGGGTTCCCGGCGGACGGGGTCGCCCGGTCGGCCTCCGGCCGGTCGTACCGGTCGGCGTCGGGCTCGTCGAAGCGCTCCTCAGCGGGCGTGCGTGGTGCCGGAGTGGCCCGCCGGGGCAGCCCACCACCGGCCTGCTGCTCGACGAGGACGCCTTCCAACACCACCGGGCCACCCGGGCTCTGGTGCATCACCACGGGCTCGCGCTCCTCGGGCGCGACACCCGGGTCGTCGCGCAGCGGATCGTCGCGCAGGGGGTCGGTACGCAGGTGATCGGCGCGTACCGGGTCGGGACCGTGCGGGTCGCGGAACGGGTCACCGTGCGGGTCGCGGAAGGGGTCACCGTGCGTGTCGCGGAAGTCGTCCCGGAAGTCGTCGTCCGGCCCACGGTCCGCCCACGGTGGGGCGTCCTGCTGGATCAACACCTCGTCCACCGCGTCGACCTCGGCGAACTCCGGCGGGAGGTCGGCGACGGCGGCGGCGGTCTCGGCGTGGGTCGGCACCTCGTCCCAGAGGACCTTGACGTGCCGCTGGTCGTCCAGCGCGACCCGGATCGGCAGGGTCTGACCCAGCGACGGCCACTTCGAGACCGGCACCCGTGGTTCGATGATCTTCTTGGATCGCGGTGGCAGACCAGGCGCGTCGATCACCAGCTGGAGTTCGCAGCGGCCGAACGCGTACTGGGTGGGTGGTTCGGAGGCGCTGTGCACGTGCCCGACGCCGACCACCCAGGTGCGCCCGCCGCCGCGCACGGTCGCCAGCGCGATGGCCAGCACCAGCAGAGCGACCCCGAGAGCCACGATGGCCCAGCTGGTCATGCCCAGCCCGAAGAGGACGACGAACGTGGCCACGGTGCCCAGCACCGTGCCGATCAGTTTGCGTACCGGCGCGATGGGCCGGCTTCCGCCATTCGCCACAGTGGACCTCCCGGGGGTCAGGGCCAGGCTAGGCCGGATCGGCCACCGGGGGAAAGACCGGCCGCCGCGCCGGCGCCGGGACCGGGTCGCTAGGCTGACCGTACCGATCTCGAGCGTCCAACGCGTACAGGAGGAACCCAGCGTGTCCAGCAACAGCCCGGATGAGCGCAGCCTCGTTCTGATCAAGCCCGACGCGGTCCGCCGCGGCCTGGTCGGCGAGCTTCTCTCCCGCTTCGAGCGCAAGGGGCTGCGGATCGACGCGATGGCGCACCGGACGATGGACGCGACGCTCGCCGACGAGCACTACGCCGAGCACGTCGACAAGGCGTTCTACCCGCCGCTGAAGGACTTCATGACCGGCGGCCCGCTGGTCGCCCTGGTGCTCTCCGGCGACCAGGTCATCGACGTGGTCCGCGGTCTGGTCGGCGCCACCGACGGGCGCAAGGCCGCTGCCGGCACCATCCGGGGCGACCTGTCGCTGTCCAACCGGGAGAACCTGGTGCACGCCTCCGACTCGACGGACAGCGCCAAGCGCGAGATCGCGCTCTGGTTCCCCGAGCTGGGCTGACCAGGCCCGAGCTGGGCTGACCAGGCCCGAGCTGGGCTGACCTCGCCCGTCGACGCGGGGCTGGCGGGCGGCGGGTTCAGTCGACCGTCGGCACCTTCGCCGGGTTACCCACCACGTAGACGCCGGTGATCCGGCCGTCGGCCGCCGTGACGGTCATCGTGTAGCGACTGCCGTCCGAACGGACCAGCAGGGCGCCGGGTTCGCCGTTCAACTCCAGCCGACGCAGCGTCCAGCTCCGGCTTCCCGGGCCGTAGATCCCGGCGAAGAAGCGGGCGATCCGGTCCGCCCCGGTGACCGGGTTGCGGGCGGCCCGCGCCCGGCCACCGCCGTCGTTCCACGCCGTGGCGTCCCTGGCGACCAGGCCGGTCAGCGTCGCCAGGTCACCGTCGCGGGCGGCGGCGAGGAACGCGTCGAGCAGCCGTTCCCGCTCCGAGCGGGTGGCGGTGAACCGTCGCTGCTCCTGGCGTACCCGGGAGGCCGCCCGGTGGTGCAGCTGCCGACAGTCCTCGGGAGTCCGGTCCAGGATCTCGGCGATCTCGGCGTACGGCAGGTCGAACGCGGTGTGCAGGACGTACACCGCCCGCTCCGGCGGGGTGAGCCGCTCCAGCACGTGCAGCAGGGCGGTGGACAGCGAGTCGCGCAGTTCCGCGCGGTCCAACGGCCCGAACGGTGAGGGCTCGGTGGGCACCGGCTCGGGCAGCCACGGCCCGACGTACGTCTCACGGGTCGCCTGCCGGGCCCGCAGCCGGTCCAGGGCCAGCCGGGTGACGACCCGGGACAGGTAGCGGCGCGGCTCCGCCACCGACGAGCGGTCCACGCCCAGCCAGCGCAGGTACGCCTCTTGGAGCACGTCCTCGGCGTCGTGCCGGCTGCCGAGCAGGCGGTACGCCAGCCCGAGCAGCATCGGCCGGTGCGCCTGGAGCGCACCGGCCGCCTGCGCCGCCTCGGTTGTCACACCTGCGCCGGGGGCTCCGTGCGCGTGGTGATCGCCAGTCGGTTCCACACGTTGATTGTGGCAATCGCGAGGACCAGGTCGGCAAGCTCCTTCTCCGACCACACCTTGGCGGCGGCGTCCCAGACGTCGTCCGGTACGCCGTGGTCGCCGAGGCGGGTCACCGCGTCGGTGAGCGCCAGCGCGGCCCGTTCCCGCTCGTCGAAGAAGGGCGCCTCACGCCAGGCGGCCACCGCGAAGAGCCGACGGCTCGACTCGCCGGCACCGAGCGCGTCCCGGCTGTGCATGTCCACGCAGTAGGAGCAGCCGTTGAGCATCGACGCCCGCAGCTTCACCAGCTCCAGGACGGTGCTGTCGACGTTCGTCTGGACGTACTTCTCCAGGCCCAGCACGGCCCGGTATCCCTGTGGCATGACCTCGGCGGTGTTCATCCGTTGCATGACTGACTACCTCCCTGATCGGTTCCGACAGCGAGACGACGGACCGGGCGGGGGCTGCCGTGACAGCCTGCGGTGTGACCTCGCTCATGCCCGCCGGAGCGGTTCGGGGAGGGTCAGCCGCGCACTGCCGGGGCGGTGTCTGCCAGTACCGCACGCGGGCGGGGAACCTGGACGTCCTCGGCGGCGGGCGGGGTGGGCGTCGTGCCGTCGCCAACGCTCGGCCCGCGCCGGGTCACGCGGGCGGCCAGCCGGCGGCCCGTCTCGATCATGGGTAGTTCGACCCAGCGGTAGAGCACGTCGGCGGCGATCAGCGCCACCACCACCGCGCCCAGGAAGACACCGGTGCTGCGCCGCCCCAGCGCCGGCAGCAGCCCGATCGTCGCCCGCGCCGCGATGGACTGGATCAGATACATCGAGTACGACCGCTCGCCGACGAAGACCAGCGGCCGCAGCCCCAGCCCACGGGCGAGCACGCTGCGGGAGAGCAGAGCCGGCAGCAGCACCGCGGCAGCGGCGGCGTAGGTGCCGATCAGCGCCTCCTGCCCGAACCGGACCGGCCAGTACTGCACGGCCCACTGGAACGCCACGAAGAGCACGATCACCGCGGTGGCCGTCACCGGGTGGGTCAGCGGTCGGAACACGGCGAAGCCCCGGGGGTGGTGCACGACCACCGCGACCAGGCAACCGAACAGGATGGCGACGTAGTGGATCGGCCAGCTCAGCCAGGCGATGTCCGGCGGGATCATCGCGATCAGGAGCACGATCAGACCGGCGGTGACCGCCAGCCGACGGCGGAAGACGGCGGTCACCAGCACGAACGCGATGGCCGGCCAGAACAGGTAGAACTTCTGCTCGATGCCGATCGTCCAGGAGTGCAGGTAGGGGGCGTTCGACGGCATGAAGTCGTTGAGCAGGAGCAGGTAGTACGCCATCAGGCGCTCGACCGCGTCGGCGGTGCCGTTGAGCTTGGCCAGCGCCCAGGTCAGGAAGAGCACCAGCAGGTAGACCGGCATGATCCGGAAGAACCGCCGCAGGTAGAACGCCCGCAGCGAGACCTTTCCGTACCGGTGCTCCTCGCGCAGCAGCAAGGTCGTGATCAGGAAGCCGGAGAGCACGAAGAACAGGTGTACGCCGATCCACCCGGTCAACCACTTCCACGACGGCCCGCCGTAGTGGAAGGCGAAGACCATGATCGCGGCCACCGCCCGCAGCCCGTCCAGGGCGGGGAACCGACGCATGGCCTGGAACTCGTCGTACCGAAGCGAACGCACCGGCGAAGTTTGCGTGAGCGCCCCACCAGGGTCAAGCGGCGACCGTCCCTGGTCATCTCCGCCCGACAGGCCAGGTTGATCATGAAGTTGTTGTCCCGACACGCCGCCGCGGCGCGCAACAACTTCATGATCGACGGGGGAGAGGGCGCGCGTGTTTACTCGGCGGCGGGGTGGTGGCCGGGTCTTGTATCGTTGAGCACCGTAAGGCGATGACCCGGCCATCACCGGTGAGCCTCCGGAAGAACGGCCGGGCAACCGGCCCAGTAGAACCGGACGGGTGCGGCCCGTCACAGCCGGCAATGAGCGGGCGGTCGATCCTGACCGCCAAGCGGGGTGGTACCGCGGACCACCCGGGAGCGCCGTTCGAGGCGTACCCCGGAAGGTTCGTCCTCGCAGACCCACGTTGAGTGAGCTGCATGAGGAGAGCGACCCCCGATGGCCTATCCGTTGCACGACCCGACCGCCGCCGGTGTCCCGGCGAGCCCGGACCTGCCCGCGGTCGAGCGCCGGGTCCTGGAGCACTGGACGGCCGACAAGACCTTCGAGGCCAGCGTCGAGGCCCGCCCGGCCGGCGACGACGGCAAGAACGAGTACGTCTTCTACGACGGCCCGCCGTTCGCCAACGGCCTGCCGCACTACGGCCACCTGTTCACCGGGTACGTCAAGGACGTGGTGCCGCGCTACCAGACCATGCGCGGCCGGCACGTCGAGCGGCGCTTCGGCTGGGACTGCCACGGCCTGCCCGCCGAGGTGGTGGCCGAGAAGCAGCTCGGCATCACCAGCAAGGCGGAGATCATCGACCTGGGCGTGGCCCGGTTCAACGACGCCTGCCGCGCCTCGGTGCTGGAGTTCACCCAGGACTGGGAGCGCTACATCAACCGGCAGGCCCGCTGGGTCGACTTCGCCAACGACTACAAGACCCTCGACCTGGACTACATGGAAAGCGTCATGTGGGCCTTCAAGACCCTGCACGACAAGGGTCTGATCTATGAGGGCTTCCGGGTGCTGGCGTACTGCTGGCGCTGCGAGACGCCGCTGTCGAACACCGAGACCCGGATGGACGACGTCTACCGGGACCGGCACGACCCGACGCTGTCGGTGTGGTTCGGGCTGACCGCCGACGAGTCCGCCCCGGAGCTGGTGCGCGGGCCGGTCAAGCTGGGCGTCTGGACCACCACGCCGTGGACCCTGCCGTCGAACCTGGCGCTCGCCGTCGGCCCGGACATCGAGTACGCGGTGCTCGAACGCGACGGCGAGCGGTACGTCGTCGGCGCGGCGCGGCTGGCCGCGTACGCCAAGGAGCTGGACGGTTTCGAGCAGATCGGCACCGTGTACGGCCGTGACCTGGCCGGACGCCGCTACACGCCGCTGTTCGACTTCCTCGTCGAGCAGGCCGGGGAGAACGCCTACCAGGTGCTCGGCGCGGAGTTCGTCACCACCGAGGACGGCACCGGGATCGTGCACCTCGCCCCGGCGTTCGGTGAGGACGACCAGAACGTCTGCAACGCCGCGGGCATCCCGACCATCGTCACGGTGGACGACCACACCCGGTTCACCGCGCTGGTCCCGCCGTACCAGGGTGAGCAGGTCTTCGACGTCAACAAGCCGGTGATCCGGGAGCTGAAGGAGCGGGGGGTGGTGCTCAAGCAGGACACCTACACCCACTCGTACCCGCACTGCTGGCGCTGCGACACCCCGCTGGTCTACAAGGCCGTGTCCTCGTGGTTCGTCGCGGTGACCACGTTCCGGGACCGGATGGTCGAGCTGAACCAGGAGATCAACTGGACGCCCGGGCACATCAAGGACGGCTCGTTCGGCAAGTGGCTGGCCAACGCCCGGGACTGGTCGATCAGCCGGAACCGTTTCTGGGGCTCGCCGATCCCGGCGTGGAAGTCCGACGATCCGAACTACCCGCGCCTGGACGTCTACGGCTCGCTCGCCGACATCGAGCGGGACTTCGGCGTACGCCTCACCGACCTGCACCGGCCGGCGGTGGACGACCTGGTCCGCCCCAACCCGGACGACCCGACCGGTCAGTCGATGATGCGCCGGGTGCCGGAGGTGCTGGACTGCTGGTTCGAGTCCGGGTCGATGCCGTTCGCCCAGGTGCACTACCCGTTCGAGAACGCGGACTGGTTCGAGCACCACTACCCGGGTGACTTCATCGTCGAGTACATCGGGCAGACCCGCGGCTGGTTCTACACGATGCACGTGCTGGCCACCGCGCTGTTCGACCGGCCGGCGTTCCGCAACTGCCTGAGCCACGGCATCCTGCTCGGCTCCGACGGGCGCAAGATGTCCAAGAGCCTGCGCAACTACCCGGACGTCTACCACGTCTTCGACGCGTACGGCTCGGACGCGATGCGGTGGATGCTGATGTCCTCGCCGGTGCTGCGCGGCGGCGACATGGCGGTCACCGAGGCCGGCATCCGCGACGCCGTCCGGCAGGTGCTGTTGCCGCTGTGGAACGTCTGGTACTTCTTCACGCTCTACGCCAACGCCGACGGGCACCAGGCGCGTCGACGCACCGACTCGACGCACCTGCTCGACCGGTACGTGCTGGCGAAGACGAACGAGCTGGTGACCACGGTCG
The DNA here is from genome assembly GCF_022230955.1 of Micromonospora cabrerizensis. GTDB lineage: Bacteria > Actinomycetota > Actinomycetes > Mycobacteriales > Micromonosporaceae > Micromonospora > Micromonospora cabrerizensis. The sequence goes on along the minus strand of NZ_JAKKFI010000003.1, from coordinate 33,798 downwards.
GCGCGCAGATGGACGCGTACGACATCTCCGGCGCGTGCGCCACCGTCCGCTCCTACCTGGACGCGCTGACCAACTGGTACGTGCGTCGCTCCCGGGACCGGTTCTGGTCCGGTGACGTCAACGCCTTCGACACGCTCTGGACGGTGCTGGAGACGCTCTGCCGGGTGGTGGCGCCGCTCGCGCCGTTGACCGCGGAGGAGATCTGGCGTGGCCTGACCGGGGAGCGGTCGGTGCACCTGACCGACTGGCCGGAGGCGACCGAGTTCCCGGCCGACCACGATCTGGTCGCCGCGATGGACGCCACCCGGGCGGTCGCCTCGGCGGCGCTGTCGCTGCGCAAGGCCAAGGGTCTGCGGGTGCGGCTGCCGCTGTCCAAGCTGACCGTGGCCTCGCCGGCGGCGGAGCAGTTGCGCCCGTTCGCCGACCTCGTCACCGACGAGGTCAACGTGAAGGCCGTGGAGTTCAGCGCGGAGTTGTCCGCGTACTGCGAGCAGGTGTTGACCGTGGTGCCCCGGGCGCTCGGCCCGCGGGTGGGCAAGCAGGTGCAGCAGGTCATCAAGGCGGTCAAGGCGGGCGACTGGGAGCTGGTCGACGGCGCCCCGGTGGCTGCCGGCGTCACCCTCGCCGAGGGTGAGTACGAGCTGCGCCTGGTCGCCGCCGACGCCGAGCACTCGGCGCCACTGCCGGGCGGTGAGGGTGTGGTGGTGCTGGACACCGAGGTCACCCCGGAGCTGGCCGCCGAGGGGCTGGCCCGCGACGTGGTGCGGGTGGTGCAGCAGGCCCGCCGGGACGCCGACCTGGACGTGTCGGACCGGATCGTGGTGTCGGTGTCGGCGTCCGACGAGGTGCGGGCGGCCGTGGCGGCGTACGTCGACTTCGTCTCCCGGGAGGTGCTGGCCGACTCGGTGGACTTCGCCGAGGGCCTCGACGGCTTCGCCGGCGAGGTCGGCGGCGACGGCGAGCGGGTGACGGTCACCGTCCGCCGGGTGTAGGCACGGTACGGACGCCTCCACACCTCCGTCGGCGGAGTGTGGAGGCGTCCGCTACCGTGACACCGCCTGTTCGCACCTCATCTGCCGGAGGACCAGTGCCCCTGCTCTACACCATCGGCAAGCTCACCGTGGCGCCCACGCTGCGGTTGGCGTTCCGCCCGACCGTGGAGGGGCTGGAACACGTGCCGGAGACCGGCGGCGCGGTCTTCGCCGGCAACCACCTCTCGGTGGCCGACGAGCTGTTCCTCGGCACGGTCGTGCCCCGCCACCTGGCGTTCTGGGCCAAGTCGGAGTATTTCAAGGGCACCGGTGTGAAGGGCGCGATCTCGAAGTTCGTGCTCACCGGCCTGGGTGCCATCCCGGTCGAGCGGGCCGGCGGTCGGGCCGCGCTGTCCGCGTTCGACGCGGCGATCCCGGCGCTCAAGGGCGGCGACCTCGTGGTGGTCTACCCGGAGGGCACCCGCTCGCCGGACGGCAAGCTCTATCGAGGGCGGACCGGGGCGGCCCGGCTGGCGATCTCCGCCGGTGTGCCGATCATCCCGGTCGGCATGATCGGCACGGACAAGGCGCAGCCGATCGGCGCCCGGGTGCCGCGTCCCGGCACCGCCAAGATCACTGTCCGGTTCGGCAAGCCGCTGGACTTCAGCGGCCGACCGGACGACCGCACCTCGCTGCGGCAGATGACCGACGAGCTGATGAGCGAGATCCAGAAGCTCACCGGCCAGGAGTACGTGCCCCGCTACGCCCCGCCGCGCGCCCACCCCGACCCCACCGGCGAAGCCTGACCCACCCCACCCCACCCCGCACCTGCCCCACCCGCCACCCGGTTGATCAAGAAGTTTGCGTCAATTGCGGCGCTGGTTCTGACCGAAACCTCTTGATCAACCCGGGTGGGGGGTTCCTCAGGCCTTGGGTTGGACGATCTGGGCGCGCAGCGTGTTCAACAGGGTGGCGCTGTCGTCGACGGAGAGCCGGGTGAACACTCCGGTGGCGATGCTGCCGTGGTCGACCGAGGTGCAGACCACCACGTCACTGCCGTCCGCCTGGCCGACAGCGCAGCGCTCGTGCCGGCCCCGTATGCCGGTGTCGACGGTCTCGGCGGCCTTCAGCGCGTAGCGGTCGGTGAGCCGGCTGATCTCGGCCTCCGCGTCCGACTCCGGGCTCAGCCGGAAGCCCGTGCCGCCGAAGACGGTCACCCGCTTGCCGCTGGTCGTGGAGTAGACGCCAGCGAACGTGTCCTCGGCCAGCCAGTGCTCCTGGCGTACCTCGTTCTCCAACTGCTTGGCCGTCTCCGCGCTGCGGCTGTCCTGGCGCAGGCTGAGGTCCTCGATCTGGACGGGCAGTGCCGCGCTGGCCGGGTACTGGGCCGAGATCGGGAACCCGTAGTAGGCGGGGCACCCGCAGCAGCAGGCCAGGGTGAGCAGCAGCAGCCACGGCCAGCGGCGGCGTCGGCGGACCGGCACCGGAACGTACCCCTTGGGGGCCTGCCAGTTCGGCGGCGCCGGTGGTGTCGGGCTGGACCGGCGGCCGCGGCGCTGCTTCGGCGGTCGTGCCGGCGTCGGGGGAGGCGCGGGCGGCGACATCGGCCGACTCGGCATCGTGGGCCTGGCGGCCTGCGGTGGCACCGGGGCGGCCGGCGGCGGCATCGGGGGAGGCCCGACCGGGGCTGCGGGCGGAGCGGACCACTGCCGGGTCGCCGGCGTCGTCGGGTAGGGCGCGGTCGGCGTCGTCGGGGGCAGCGGGGGCAGCTCGGCGGACGGCAGGTCCCAGCCGCCGGTGTCCACGCCGGCCCACGGGTCGACCGGGGTCTGGTGCTCCGGCGGCCCGACGGGCACGGCCTGCGGCGGCGTCGGCTCGGCCGACTCGCCCCAGGCCGGTCGGCGCGGCGACGGAGGCGGCACCGGGGCCGAGCCGCTCCACCTGGGCGCGGGGACGTCCGCGGTGGCGGTCGACTCGGGCTGGCCCGACGGTTGGTCCGCAGCTGTGGGCTGCGCCGAGGGGTCAGGCTGGTCCGATGGTACGGGTGGGGAGGTCGGCTCGTCGGCGGCCGCCGGATCCCGGTCCGGCTCCGCGCCCGGGGTCTTCCCGTCGGCCGGTCCTGCTCCCGACTGGGGCTCGGGCATCGCGGCAATCTCCTCTCGCGCCGGTCCGAGGTTAGTACCGCGTCGCCACCGTCGGACGGGCGCGTACCCTTGGCCATCATGAGTGCCCCGTCCACGACGCCGCCCGCGGCCGCGACCAATTCGGTCTGGCCCCAGCTTGAGTCGCTGCTGCCCCAGGTCTCCAAGCCCATCCAGTACGTCGGGGGCGAGCTGGGTGCGGTGACCAAGGACTGGGATGCCGCAGCCGTTCGCTGGGCGTTGATGTATCCCGACGCGTACGAGGTGGGCCTGCCCAACCAGGGCGTGCAGATCCTCTACGAGGTGCTGAACGAGCTGCCCGACACCCTCGCCGAGCGGACGTACGCGGTCTGGCCGGACCTGGAGAGCCTGATGCGCACGCACGGCGTGCCGCAGTTCACCGTCGACGCGCACCGCGCGGTGCGCGGCTTCGACGTGTTCGGCATCTCCTTCTCCACCGAGCTGGGCTACACCAACATGCTCACCGCGATCGACCTGGCCGGCATCCCGATGCTGGCCGCCGACCGCACCGACGCCGATCCGGTGATCGTGGCCGGCGGGCACGCCGCGTTCAACCCGGAGCCGATCGCCGACTTCATCGACGCCGCGGTGCTCGGTGACGGCGAGGAGGCGGTCCTGGAAATCACCGCGATCGTCCGGGAGTGGAAGGCCGAGGGCTCCCCGGGTGGCCGCGACGAGCTGCTGCTGCGGCTGGCCCGCACCGAGAGCGTCTACGTGCCGCGCTTCTACGACGTCGACTACCTCCCGGACGGGCGCATCCAGCGGGTCGTGCCGAACCGGCCGGACGTGCCGTTCCGGGTGCACAAGCGCACGACGATGGACCTGGACGCCTGGCCGTACCCGAAGAAGCCCCTCGTGCCGCTGGCCGAGACGGTGCACGAGCGGTACGCGGTGGAGATCTTCCGGGGCTGCACCCGGGGCTGCCGGTTCTGCCAGGCCGGGATGATCACCCGGCCGGTGCGGGAGCGGTCGATCACCACTGTCGCGCAGATGGTCCACGACGGCCTGGAGTTCTCCGGCTTCTCCGAGGTCGGCCTGCTGTCGCTCTCGTCGGCCGACCACTCCGAGATCGGCGACATGTGCTCGGGCCTCGCCCAGCAGTACGAGGGCACGAACGTGTCGCTGTCGCTGCCCTCGACCCGGGTGGACGCCTTCAACATCGACCTCGCGCAGGAGCTGTCCCGCAACGGGCGGCGGACCGGCCTGACCTTCGCCCCGGAGGGCGGGTCGGAACGGATCCGCAAGGTCATCAACAAGATGGTGACGAAGGAAGACCTGATCCGCACCGTCGTCACCGCGTACACCAACGGCTGGCGGCAGGTGAAGCTCTACTTCATGTGCGGCCTGCCCACCGAGACCGACGAGGACGTCCTCGAGATCGCCGAAATGGCGCACGAGGTGATCAGGGCCGGCCGGGCCGCGACCGGCTCCAAGGACATCCGCTGCACGGTCTCCATCGGCGGGTTCGTGCCGAAGCCGCACACCCCGTTCCAGTGGGCCGCGATGGACCGTCCGGAGGTCATCGACCACCGGCTCAAGATCCTCAAGCAGGCCATCAACTCGGACCGCTCGCTGGGCCGCGCCATCGGCTACCGCTACCACGACGGCGAGCCGTCGCTGATCGAGGGGCTGCTCTCCCGGGGTGACCGCCGGGTCGGCTCGGTGATCCGCAGGGTCTGGGAGAACGGCGGCCGGTTCGACGGGTGGAGCGAGCACTTCTCGTACCAGCGCTGGGTGGACGCGGCAGCCGAGACGCTGCCCGCGTTCGGGGTGGACCTCGACTGGTACACCACCCGGCAGCGCGAGGAGCTGGAGGTCCTGCCCTGGGACCACCTGGACTCCGGCCTGGACAAGGACTGGCTCTGGCAGGACTGGCAGGACTCGTTCAGCGAGTTCGAGCAGGACGACTGCCGCTGGACGCCCTGCTTCGACTGCGGTGTCTGCCCGTCGATGGACACCGAGATCCAGATCGGTCCCACCGGCAAGAAGCTGCTGCCGCTCACCCCGCTGGGCGGCAAGGGTATGAAGGTGCCGGCCTCCGGCCACTCACACTGACGCGCCTGCGGGGCAGCGCCGGGCGGCGGTGACCCACTACTCTCCACATCCGACATCACCCGACGGGTCCGCGCCTTGCGGACCCGTCGGCGTTGGTCGGGCTTCCTGACGCCCCACCCGCAAGAGGCATCGACGTCTGTCGTTTGGCTCGGGCGGCGACCAGGGCTGCCCCGACGTGGTCAGACTTCGATACGCTGCGTCTGACATGGACCGACCCCGGCGGGTCGGAAACGGGGGAGGAACCGCATGGGGAGCATGCCGCCGCCGAACACCGGCGATCTGCACGTCAGCGTCGAGGACCTGGACGCCACCGCCGCGTACGTCGAACGGCTGAAGCAGTATGTCGAGGACACCCTCAGCTACGAGATGGAGCGCATCAAGGAGCGGATGAAGGGCGACAGCAACAACGCCCAGGCCGTCCCGAACGGCACCCCCTTCGGTGCGTTCGAGGATGCCCGCCTCCAGTGGCGGACGCTGGAGACCTCCACCGCAGCCATGGAGGCGCACCTCACGTCGCTCTCGCAGAAGCTGGCCTCGCTGAAGCAGGGCACCGAGGACATCGCCAAGGCGTTCCGCGACGCCGAGGCGCGCAACGGCGCCAACGGCAAGGAGATCGAGCGCCTGCTCGAGTCCGCGGCTCCGCCGCCCGCTGCCGGCGCCCCGCCCACCTACCCGCACACGGCCTGAGGGGAACGTCATGGCTGGAGGAACCTGGGAGCGGTGTGTCCGCGAGGTGACGCTCTCCGCGGACCCGGAAACGGTCGGCTCGGTCGGGATGGGGTGGAGCAACCTCTCCGCCGGTCTGGGTCATCTGCGCGACTCGCTCGTCGGCCGGTCGTTCGTCGGCCCGGTCGCGACGGGTCAGGAGCGCCCGCACGTGGGTGGTCTGCCCGGAATGCTCGCCGGGTGGAAGGGCAGCGGCGGTGACGCCTACCGCGAGCACCTCGGCAAGATCGGCCAGCAGATCGAGGATCTGATCACCGACGCGAGCAACATCAGCGGCGCGTTGACGCGGATCGAGGGCGACATCCGCAAGGCGGTCGCCACGATCCCGATCCCGCTGGGGGACGACTTCGGGTGGAACGAGTGGAGCCTGCCCAACGGCACCGAGCTCGACGACGCCCGCGACGGCGAGAGCTCGTCGGGCTTCCTCGCCGCGCTGCGCGCGGACTACCAGAACAACCCCGCGTCGTACGCCGACGGGGCGTTCCGCGACAAGGCCGACGACCTGGAAGCGACCATGAAGGTCGACGGCCAGGCCGGTGACCAGAAGCGCGGCGGCTTCTGGGACACCAAGGCCCATCTGGACAACTGGTACCGGGACAACCAGCAGGCGGCCAACACCGCGATGTCACCGTTGCCCCCGGCCGTCTACACCGAGCGTCCGAAGCTTGTCGTCGGGGATCCGGCCTTCACCTCGGACACCTACCGCCCCGACGATCGGGTGCCCCCGAAGGGTCTCCCCGACACTGGCGGCATCGGTGGCGGTGGCGGCGGGGGTGGCGGCGGCGGTGGCGGGGACCTCGGCAGCCGGCTGCCCGGTGGCGGCGCCGGCATCGGCGGTGGGCCCACATCCGTCGGGGGCCCGTTCTCCCCGCCCCCGACCGGTGGGCTCGGTGACGGCTCCGGTTCGTTCACCCCTCCGCCCACCGGGTCGGGCTATCCGGGTGCCGACGACGACTACAGCACCGGTCTGGCCGGTGCCGCGCCCAGCACCATTGGCGGCGTGGGTGGCGGCCTCGGCGGCACCGGGGTCGGCAGCGCCGGTCTCGGTGGAGCCGGCGGCGGTTTCGGTGGTGGCGTCGGCGGGGGCGGCGGGATCGGGTCCGGTGGTGGTCTGGGCGCCGCCAGCGGGATCGGTGTCGGCGGTATCCCCGGCATGGTGGGTGGCGGCAACGGAAAGATTCCGCCGGTGACGAGCGCGGCCAACGCCCTGCGTGCCGCCGCTGGCGCGGGTGCCGGTGGCGCCGGCGGTGCAGGCATGTCGGGCGGCGCGCGTGGCGGCGCCGGGATGGGCGGCGCCGGGATGATGGGTGGCGGCATGATGGGCGGCGCGGGCGGTGCCGGGCAGGGCGGCGGCACCGGCTCCGAACACTCGTCGTGGTTGACTGAGGATGACGATCCGTGGGGCCCTGGTGACGGGGCGTCCCCGGGCGTCCTTCGATGAGGACGGACGGATGAGGGTGGACGTCGGAGCACTCCGGCCGGTTGTCGCCGGTCTACTGGCGGGGCTGCTGGTGGTGGGGGCCGCCCAACCGGCGGCCGCCGCGCCGCGGCGGGCCGAGCAGTGGTATCTGGACGAGCTCCGCATCGCGCAGGCGCACAAACTGTCCACCGGGCGCGGCGTGGTCGTGGCCGTGGTCGACAGCGGTGTCGACGCCGCGCACCCGGAGCTCAGGGGTCAGGTGCTCCCCGGTGGCCGCAGCTACGGCGGCGACGGTGACGGGCGGGCCGACGAGGACGGGCACGGCACGCACATCGCCGGCATCATCGCGGCGACGAACGCCAGCCCCGACGGCGTGGACGGCATCGCACCCGGCGTGAAGATCCTGCCGATCAAGGTCCAGGCGGGTAAGGCGGAAGGGTACGACGAGGCGGCGATCTCCCGCGGCATCCGGATGGCCGTCGACGGTGGCGCCAAGGTGATCAACATGTCACTGGGCAAGCCGTCGGCCGTCACCCCCGAAGAGGTCAGCGCCATCCGGTACGCCCTGGAGCGCGACGTCGTCGTGGTGGTCGCCGCCGGTAACACCGCCAAGGGCAGCAGCAGGGTCGATGCTCCCGCCAGCGTCCCCGGCGTGATCGCCGTGACCGGGACGACCCGGGGCGGCAGCTTCTGGTCCGGCTCGGTCCAGGGTCCTGAGGCGGTGGTCGCCGCACCTGGCCACGACATCTACAACGCCGGCCGCAACAAGGGCTACGGCTGGGGAGACGGCACCTCCGACTCCACAGCGATCGTCTCCGGCCTGGCCGCGTTGATCCGATCGAAGTACCCGAACCTCGACGCCCCGAATGTGATCAACCGGATCATCCGGACCACCCGGGACGCCGGCCCCGCCGGCCGCGACCCGCAGTACGGGTTCGGCCTGATCGACCCGGTGACCGCGCTGAGCGCGAACGTGCCGACGGTCAGCGCCAATCCGCTGCTCGACCCGGCCGCAGCCGCCAACCCGACACCCGCTCGGACAGCGGACGCGGCCGAGGAGTTCGACGTCACCCAGCACGGTGACCGCGGCGGCCCCACCGACCAGCAGGTCATGGTGGTCGTCATCGGCATCGCCGTGGTGCTGGTGCTGCTGCTGGGGCTGGCGGTGTTCCTGATCTGGAACCGACGTCGCTACCGCCGTGAGGCGGCCCTGGCGGCCGACCTACCGGACGATCTGCTCGACCAGGCTGCTTCCGACGGGTACGCCCCACCGGGCGACGGTTACGCCCCGCCTCCCGGATACCCCGCACCCCCGGGCTACGCCCCACCGTCCGGGTACGCGCCGCAGCCGCCGAGCTATGGCCCGCCTGGCCGGTCGGCCCCACCGGGGCGCGACAACCGGTCCTGACCGCCGGATGGCCGGCCGGTGACTGCACCTGTCACCTGCCGGCCATCGGCGTCTCCGACGGGTGATCATGGCCGTGGTGTCCGGTTCAACCTGGTTCTTGGGTGCGAGGTGACCGCCCCGGCTGCGTACCGTCACGGACCCTGCGCCAGGATGGGTGCACACGCAGGTACCCCCGAGGAGCCCACGATCGCCAAGAAGCCTCAACCCGAGGGCGGCCAGGCACCGGTCGTCCAGCGCGTCCGCATCCGGTACGCCAAGCGCGGGCCGCTGCGGTTCACCTCGCACCGGGACTTCGCCCGGGCGTTCGAACGCGCGCTGCGCCGGGCCGCCGTGCCGATCGCCTTTTCTCAGGGTTTCCACCCGCACCCGAAGATCTCCTACGCCAGCGCCGCGCCCACCGGGGTGGCGAGCGAGGCGGAGTACCTGGAGATTGCCCTCCAGGCGGAGGTCGACCCGGAGGCGCTGCGCGCCGCGTTGGACGCCGCGCTCTCACCGGGGCTGGACGTCCTGGACGCCGTGATCGCCGAGGGGGGCAGTCTCCCGGACCGGATCGAGGTGTCGCGCTGGTACATCGAGATGCCCGAGGTCGACCCGGCGGTGCTGCGCGCCGCGGTGGACGCCTTCGTCGCGGCCGACGAGGTGCTGGTGGAGCGGATGACCAAGCAGGGCCGACGCACGTTCGACGCGCGTGCAGCCGTGATGTCCATCGATGTCCCGGCACCGACGCCGACGCCTTCCGGGGCGCCGGCCGTACCGTGTGCGATACTCGAACTGGTCGTGCGGCAGGTCACCCCGTCCGTACGGCCCGATGACGTCCTTTCCGGCCTCCGCGTGGTGGCCGACCTGGAGCCGCCGGTTTCGCCGAGGGTGACCCGGCTGGCTCAGGGCACGTTGACCGCGCAGGGTGCGATCGTGGATCCGTTGGATGCGGACCGCGACGGGGCAGCCATCGTTGGGCACTGACCGACGGTCGGTGTTCTGGCAGGCAGACTTCGGCGGTCGCGCACCACGCGCGCCCGGCGGAAACACTTTTGCGGCGACCCTGCGTGGCAGCGCTCACCCGCGCCCGGGCTAGCCAGAACTGGAGAACGTCCATGCTCGAGAACGAGCCCGAGGGCGGCGAACGGACCGGTTCACAGCCGGCCGGTGCCAACGCCGACGAGAGCACCACTGCCGACGGCGCCGCCGTCGCTACCCCCACCACGGCCGTCGGCTCAGCCCCGGTCGAACCGGCAGGCACGGAGACGGCTGAGCCCGCCGCGCCGGTGCGGCGTGCGCGGACTACCCGTCGTCGGGCCGCCCCGCTCAACCAGCCGGAGCAGACCGACGCGCCGATCGAGGCGTCCACGGGTGGGTCCGGCAGCGTCGAGTCGCCGCAGGCGGAGGTCTTCGCTCCGATCTCCGGCGACCAGGACGTCGCACCGAAGACCCCCCGGCGCCGCCGCAAGGCCACCCCTGTCGAGACCACGGCCGAGGAGCCGCTGGTCGCCGCCTCCGCGGAGGCGGCCTCGGCCGAGGTGGTCCCGCCGGTCAAGGTGACCCGGACCAGGCGCAAGAAGGCCACGCCGGCCGCCGTGGAGGAGCCGCCCGCCACCGAGCAGCCGGTTGCCACCGAGGAGCCGCCCTCGATCGAGGAGCCGGCTGCCGCCGAGGAGCCGGTTGTCGCCGAGGAGCCGGCGGAGTCCGACCTGCGCGAGGCCGAGGCCGAGCTGAACGACACGGAGACCCTTCCGAGGGCGAGCGCCGCCGAGCTGGCCTGGACCAGTGGCGCGCAGGAGCGCTCGGGCGAGGTGCCGCCAGGTGTGGCCGTCTCCGGTGTGACCGACGAGCCGGCCGAGGCCGAGCCGGAGCAGCCGCGTACCCGACGTCGGAGGGCCGCCCTCTCGGCGCCCACCGTGCTGTTCATGGCACCCCAGCCGGACGCTGTGCCGGTGACCCGGCCGGCGGAGCCGGCCCCGGTCGCCGAGGAGCCGGTTGTGGAGGAGGCCGTCGAGCCGTCCCGCCGCCGCCGGCGTGGTCGCCGCGACATCGAGCCGGTCGAGCCGGTCGAGGCGATCGAGGCCGAGGAGGAGCCGGTCGAGGAGGCCGACGAGGCCACCGAGACGGATGAGGACGACGAGGACAGCGCCGCCGCGCGCCGTCGCCGCCGGCGTGGTCGCCGCGGCCGGGGCCGCGGCAAGGGCGGGGCCGACGACGCCGAGGACGACGAGTCCGAGGAGGCGGCGCAGGCCGACGAGGAAGAGACCGCCGAGGTCGAGGCGGAGAGTGACGAGGACGAGGAGGCCGAGGGCGGCGATGGCCTGACCCGTCGTCGGCGTCGTCGTCGCCGCCGTGGTGCGGGTGACACGGAGGGCGCCGCGGACGACGGTGTGCCGACCGTCGTGAAGATCCGCGAGCCGCGCCGGACCGTCGACGAGGTGCAGGGCGTCTCCGGCTCGACCCGCCTGGAAGCCAAGCGTCAGCGCCGCCGCGACGGCCGCGAGCAGCGGCGTACCCGGCCGCCGATCCTCAGCGAGTCGGAGTTCCTGGCCCGCCGGGAGGCCGTCGATCGTGTGATGGCGGTCCGCCAGCGCGGTGACCGCACCCAGATCGCCGTCCTGGAGGACGGCGTGCTGGTCGAGCACTACGTCACCCGCAACTCCTCCGGCACGATGGCCGGCAACGTGTACCTGGGCAAGGTGCAGAACGTGCTGCCGAGCATGGAGGCGGCATTCGTCGACGTCGGCCGGGGCCGCAACGCCGTGCTGTACGCCGGCGAGGTCAACTGGGACACGTCCGGCCTGGAAGGGCGGGCCCGCTCGATCGAGCAGGCGCTGCGCTCCGGCGACTCGGTGCTGGTCCAGGTCACCAAGGACCCGATCGGGCACAAGGGCGCTCGGCTGACCAGCCACATCGCGCTCTCCGGTCGGCACCTGGTCTACGTGCCCAACGGCAACGCGTCCGGGATCAGCCGCAAGCTGCCGGACAACGAGCGCAAGCGGCTGCGCGACGTGCTCAAGAAGCTGGTCCCGGACGGCGCGGGCGTGATCGTCCGCACGGCCGCCGAGGGCGCCAGCGAGGACGAGCTGGCCCGCGACGTCAAGCGGCTCCAGGCGCAATGGGAGGACATCCAGGCCAAGGCCGCCGAGGGTGGCGCCCCGGCGCTGCTCTACGGGGAGCCCGACCTGGTCATCCGCGTGGTCCGTGACCTGTTCAACGAGGACTTCCGCGAGCTGGTCATCGAGGGCGAGCAGTCGTACGACGTCGTCGAGTCCTACCTGTCGCACGTCTCTCCGGACCTGGTGGACCGGGTGCGCCGGCACGTCGGGACGAGCGACGTCTTCGCCGAGTACAGGATCGACGAGCAGATCATCAAGGGCCTGGACCGCAAGGTCTTCCTGCCCTCCGGCGGCTCGCTGGTGATCGACCGCACCGAGGCGATGACGGTCGTCGACGTCAACACCGGTAAGTACACCGGCTCCGGGGGCAACCTGGAGGAGACCGTCACCCGCAACAACCTGGAGGCGGCGGAGGAGATCGTCCGCCAGCTCCGGCTGCGCGACATCGGCGGCATCGTGGTGATCGACTTCATCGACATGGTGTTGGAGTCGAACCGTGAGCTGGTGCTGCGCCGACTCACCGAGTGCCTGGGCCGGGACCGCACCAAGCACCAGGTCACCGAGATCACCTCGCTCGGTCTGGTGCAGATGACCCGTAAGCGGATCGGCGCGGGTCTGCTGGAGGCGTTCAGCGAGACCTGCGAGTGCTGCAAGGGCCGAGGCGTCATCATGCACACCGAGCCGGTGCCGGAGAAGCCGCGGGCTGCCGGCGCGGGGGAGAAGGTCAAGGCGGTCGCCTCGTCGGTGGCCGCCCCCGCCCCGGCCGCCGAGCAGGCACCCGCCTCGTCCCGTCGCCGGGCGCGCAAGAACGCCCCGGCCGAGCGGGCCGTCGTGGAGGTCGTCGACACCGACACCAGCGCCGAACCGGACGCCGACTACCAGGACACCATGGGCTACGACCTGTCCCGCTACGAGTCGGAGACCGCCGCCGCGCCGGCGATCTCGGACAGCCAGCAGGGCGAGTCGGCTCGGCTGGCCGCGGCGGACGACCCGGACGCGCTCGCCGACGGTGACGGCGACGAGGAGACCGCCGAGGGCGGTGCCGGCCGACGCCGTTCACGCCGGGGTGGCGCCCGCCGGCGGACGCGTCCCTGACCGCCTGACCGGCCCAGTGTTTGACGAGGTCCCTTCCCCGGCAAAGTGACGGGGGAGGGACCTCGCCGTTGCGGCCACCCCGGTCCAGGATCGGTCGTCCCGGGTCAGGAGAAGAAGATGCGTCGTCTGCTCGCCGTCACCGCGTTGGTCACCGTGCTGGCCGGCTGCTCCGCCGACCGGCCCGAAAGCGTCGGGCCAGGCTCGGCCACGGGTGCCCCGGCCTCCGGGCCGAGCGGTATTCCGGCCAGTGGTGCCGCGGCGGGCGGCGCCACGGAGGTCTGCGTCGCCGCCCAGCAGGCCAGCACCACCGCCGTACGGACGTACGTGGCGGAGCTGGGCCGGATGGTCGCCGCGGTGGGTGCCGGGGACAGCAGCACGGCCGAGGCTGCCCGTGGGCGGGCCCAGGAGGCTCTGGACGGCTGGCGTACCGAGCTGCGGGAGCAGTCGGAGCGGGCCCCCGATCCGCAGCTCAAGACTCTGCTCACCGATCTCGGGACCGAGGTGGCGGCGCTCGGCGCCGACGTCGAGTCGATCGACGAGACCGAGCTGGACCGGCTCCAGCAACGTCTCGACCAGCTCTGCGCGCGCTGACCAGGGCGGGCCGGTTTGGGGTACGGGCCGGCAATGGCGTACTCTTGCCTGCGGCCCACCTTTGGTGTGCCGAGTTCCCGTGTGCCCGCGCCGCCGTGCACTGCTACCCGGCGAGCCGCCGCGGGGACGACCGCCAGCAGCCTCAACGACAGGGAGTCCGCCTCCGATGTACGCGATCGTCAAGACCGGCGGCAAGCAGTACAAGGTCGCCGAGGGCGACGTGATCGAGGTCGAGAAGCTCACCGGTGCCCCCGGTGACGCGGTGAAGCTCACCGCGGTGCTCCTCGTCGACGGTGACGACCTGGTGACCGACGCGGCGAAGCTTGCCGAGGTCGCGGTGTCCGGCGAAATCGCCGCGCACACCAAGGGCCCGAAGATCCGGATCCACAAGTTCAAGAACAAGACCGGCTACCACAAGCGCCAGGGTCACCGCCAGCCGTTGACCCAGGTCAAGGTGACCGGCATCTCCAGCGGGAAGTAGGTCGTCCTCCAATGGCTCACAAAAAGGGTGCGTCCAGCTCGCGTAACGGTCGTGACTCCGCGGCCCAGCGACTCGGCGTGAAGCGCTTCGGTGGTCAGGTTGTCAGCGCCGGTGAGATCATCATCCGGCAGCGTGGCACCAAGTTCCACCCCGGTGACCTGGTCGGCCGTGGCGGCGACGACACGCTGTTCGCGCTGTCGGCCGGTGCGGTCCTGTTCGGCACCAAGCGCGGTCGCAAGACCGTCAGCATCGTTCCGCAGCAGTAGTTCTCGAGCCAAGCGGGCCGCGGACCTACGGGTCCCGGCCCGTTTGGCTTTTTTTCGAAGTGCGGGGTTGGACCTCGCTGGAAGGATTGACGCCGTGGCAACGTTCGTTGACCGGGTCGTTCTGCATCTGCAGGCCGGCGATGGCGGGCACGGCTGTGCCTCGATCCACCGCGAGAAGTTCAAGCCCTTCGGTGGGCCGGACGGCGGCAACGGTGGGCACGGGGGCAGCGTGTCGCTGGTGGTCGACCCGCAGGTGACCACGCTGCTCGACTTCCACTTCCACCCGCACGTCAAGGCCGACAACGGCAAGGGCGGCGCCGGCTCGAACCGGGACGGGGCCAACGGCCACAACCTGGTGCTGAAGGTGCCCAACGGCACCGTGGTGCAGACCACCGACGGCACCGTGCTGGCCGACATGGTCGGCGCCGGCACCACCTTCGAGGTCGCCCGCGGTGGGCGCGGCGGGCGGGGCAACGCCTCGCTGGCCAACGCCAAGCGCAAGGCGCCCGGCTTCGCCGAGCTGGGGGAGCCCGGCGACCAGCTCGACATCGTGCTGGAGCTCAAGAGCGTCGCCGACGTGGGCCTGGTGGGCTTCCCGTCGGCCGGCAAGTCGTCGCTGATCTCGGTGATCTCCGCCGCGAAGCCGAAGATCGCCGACTACCCGTTCACCACCCTGGTGCCCAACCTCGGCGTGGTCCGGATGGACAACCACACCTTCACCGTCGCGGACGTGCCGGGCCTGATCCCCGGCGCGGCCACCGGTAAGGGCCTGGGCCTGGAGTTCCTGCGGCACATCGAGCGTTGCGCCGTGCTGGTGCACGTCATCGACTCGGCCACCCTGGAGCCCGGCCGTGACCCGGTGGCCGACATCGACGCCATCGAGGCCGAGCTGAGCCAGTACGGCGGTCTGACCGACCGTCCACGGCTGGTCGCCATCAACAAGATCGACGTGCCGGACGGCCGCGACCTCGCCGAGATCGTGCGTCCCGACCTGGAGGAACGCGGCTACCAGGTGTTCGAGGTCTCCGCGGCCACCCGGGAGGGGCTCAAGGAGCTGACCTACGCGATGGCCGATCTGGTCGAGGCCGAGCGCAAGGCCGCGCCGCCCGCCGAACCGACCCGGATCGTGATCCGTCCGATGGCCGTGGACGACGACGGCTTCACCATCACGGCCGAGGCCGACGGGTCGTTCACCGTCCGCGGTGTCCGCCCGGAGCGCTGGGTCAAGCAGACCAACTTCGACAACGACGAGGCGGTCGGCTACCTGGCCGACCGGCTGGCCCGGCTCGGGGTGGAGGACAAGCTGGCCAAGGCCGGCGCGCAGCCCGGTGACCTGGTCCGGATCGGCGCCCGCGAGTTCGACTGGCAGCCGACGCTCTTCGCCGGCGTGGACTTCGTACCCGGTAACCGGGGCACCGACGTCCGCCTGGAGGAGAAGTCGAACCGGGCCTCCGCGGCGGACCGGCTCGCCGCCCGCAAGGCCCGCCGGGTGCGGTCGGCCGACGAGGTGGGCGCGGACGCGTCCGACGACCTCGACGACGACATCGACGACGAGGACGACGCCGAGTAGTTCGTTGCACTCTGTGATCGGGTTGATTTCCGGAAACCTCCGCGAAATCCACCCGATCTAGCGTGGGGTGATGCTGATCGAGTCCCGGCCTGGCACCGATCCGGAGATCGCCGCCCTCGTCGTCGCACAGCAGCGTGAGCTGCGCGAGGCCGACGGCGGGTTGGACGGGCAGGTCTTCATGCCGCACGACGACGTCCGCTACCTGGCGGTGGTGGTCACCGGTCGGGCGGTCGCCTGCGGAGGGCTCCAGTCGCTCGATGCCGAGACCGGCGAGGTCAAGCGGATGTACGTGCGGCCCGCGTACCGGGGGCGGGGCATCGCCCGTCAGTTGCTGGCCGCCCTGGAGGAGTGCGCGTTCCGGCAGGGGCACTCGGTGGTCTGCCTGGAGACCGGCACCTATCTGCCGGCGGCGATCGGCCTGTACACCTCGTGTGGTTACGAGCAGATCCCGGTCTTCGGCGAGTACGTGAGCAACCCGTACAGCGTCTGTTTCGCCAAGCGGCTGCCGGTCGCGGCCTGAGGGTCGCGTCGCCGGTCAGGCACCGGTGCTGGCGTGCTCGACGGTCACCGGCTTCGACTCGGGTGAGGCGTGCTGGCGCAGGACGATGCTCAGCAGGATCAGCGCACCGACGGCGAGGAACTCGCTCTGCCAGTTCTGCATGGACTGGAACCAGAAGTCGCTGGTGCCGAGGAACTCCCACACCCCGATCGGCGGTGCGCCGCTCTGGAGCGCCTGCTCCTGGTTGTACGCGGCGGTGCCACCGAGCAGGTGACCGACGAACGAACCGGCGAAGATCAGCAGCAGCGCGAGGGAGAGGCTGTTGCGGTAGATCACCAGCGGCAGG
This sequence comes from Micromonospora cabrerizensis, assembly GCF_022230955.1. Classification (GTDB taxonomy): domain Bacteria; phylum Actinomycetota; class Actinomycetes; order Mycobacteriales; family Micromonosporaceae; genus Micromonospora; species Micromonospora cabrerizensis. The sequence continues at coordinate 17,110 of NZ_JAKKFI010000003.1, read as the reverse complement.
CCGCCGACACGCACCGGCCAGGGTGACTGCGGGGTGGCCCGGTGTTCGTCGTCCTCCGGACGGTCGGTCTGGTCCACCGGTTTCGACTCGGCCGAGCCCCGCTGCACCAGGTGCGCGGTGAGCAGCACGTACCCGCCCATCTGGAGGAACTCCGACTCCCAGTTCTCGAAGACCGACTCGGCGAAGTGCCCGCTGGTGAGGTACGCCGGCCAGCTCAACGGCGCGGCCCCGAACTCGGTCAGCTCCTCATTGTGGGTCTGCCAGCCGAAGACGCTCTGCAACACCAGGAAGACCAGGAAGGCCCCCAGCATGGCGACGGCCAGGCCGTTGTCGCGTAGCCAACGAGGCATGACGTACCTCCTTCGCCGGTCGATTACCCCTGCCGGCGTGGCGGCGAAACCACCAGAACTCCAGGTCAGTGCCGGTCGGCGGGATTGTCGAGGCGCCCGCCGGTGCCAGCCTGGTTCGACAGCAGCAGGCCGAGCGCGAGCATCCCGAAGCCGAGCGCGAGGTGCAGCCAGTTGTCGGCGTCGTTGACCGGCAGGATGTTCGCCCCGCCCTCCGGGTTGATCGCCTCGATCGCCAGGCCGTACAGCCAGAGAGCGAGGTAGATCGCGCCGCCGGCGGCCAGGAACACGCGTGCGCCGGCGATGCTGCGGGCCATCACCAGGCCGACCAGCCCGAAGAGCAGGTGCACCGCGTTGTGCAGGATCGACACCTGGAACAGCCCCAGCAGTCGGGCGTCCGAGTGGTGTCCGGCGAATCTCAGCTCGCCGTAGTCGGTGGTGATGCCGGGGATGAAGCCGAGCACGCCGATCAGCAGGAAGACCCCGGCGACGGCCAACGCGGCCAGCTGGACCCGGGGTCGGGGGACGGCCGCTCGGCCCCCTCGCGCGTCTCGTGCCATCGCTGCCCCCTCCGTGGATCTGCCAGCACTCGCGAACCTCACTGTCCGCAGCGGCGACGTGACGCAGCCCGACGATCCTCCATTTTGAAGTCGGAGCGGCCGGTCCCGCAGAGAAATGCGCGAAGAAGTATGGAAGCCGAAACGCAGGGTAGGTGAATGGTCAGCGGCCGCGGCAACGCGCCGCATCCCCGCAGCACAACCGCGACGACTTTCTGAGCGGAAGGGAAATTATGTCTTACGATCTTTCACCTACGTCTTCCACGTACGGGCAGGAGTCGACGAACGGCGGTGGCGTTCGCGGCCAGGCGCGCCAGGTCGGTTCCGAGGCCGCGCAGGCTGGTGGCGCGGTCGCCCAGACCGCCAAGGAGCAGGGCACCGAGGTTGGCCGCGAGGCGGCCCGGCAGGCCCGCAACCTGTACGGCGAGGCCCGTACCCAGCTCGCCAGCCAGACCGGTGAGCAGCAGCGCCGGGCCGCCGGCGGTTTGCGGTCGCTGGCCGACGAGATGCGCTCGATGGCGGAGCAGGGTGGCCAGGCCGGCCCGGTGACCGAGCTGGCCCGTCAGGCCGCCGACCGGGTGCAGGGCGTCGCCGGCTGGCTCGAGGCGCGCGAGCCCGGCGACCTGGTCACCGAGGTACGCGACTACGCGCGGCGCAACCCGGGCACCTTCCTGGTCGGCGCGGCGGTTCTCGGCGTGTTGGCCGGCCGGCTGACCCGCAGCATCTCCGCCGCCGGCGACGACTCCGGCAACGGATCCTCGACCTACCGGGGCGCCGGAGCGTACGACCCGGAGCAGACCGCCGTGATCCCGACGCCGCCGCCGGCACCCCGCACCGCGCCGGACGCCGTCCCGACGGGTGGCTACCTCGATCCGACGCCCGGCACGTACACCGAGCCGACCCCCGGCGGCTACACCGACCCGACCCCCGGCACGTACACCGAGCCGACCGGCACCGGGCAGCCGCTGCCGCCGGTGACCCAGACCGACCCGCTGCCGGGCGTGCCGTCCAGCGGCAGCCCGCGCCCGTGAGCCACCGAGTCATCCGAAGGGAGGCGACGGCATGAGCATGCCGACGCAGGGGTCCGGGCTGGACTCCGGATACCACCCCGACGCGGGTGCCCCGCACACCGCCACGGAGGTGAAGGGCAGCTCGCTGGGTGACCTGATGCGTCAGGTCACCACCGACCTGTCGACGCTGATGCGTCAGGAGGTCGAGCTGGCCAAGGCCGAGATCCGCCAGGAGGGCAAGAAGGCCGGCAAGGCCGCCGGGCTCTTCGGCGGTGCCGGCTTCGGCGGCTACATGGTGGCGCTGTTCGTGTCCATCGCCGTGTGGCAGTTCCTGGATAACGTCATGGACTCTGGCCTGGCCGCACTGATCGTGGCCGTCGTCTGGGCCGTGGTCGCCGCGGTCCTCTACTCCAAGGCGAAGAAGAACGCCCAGCACGTACGCGGGCTCAAGCAGACCAACGACAGCGTGCAGCGGATCCCCGACGCGCTCAAGCCGCACCCGGAGGGAGTCACCCGATGAGCACCGATCCCGATCAGATCCGCCGCGAGATCGAAGCCACCCGTAACAGCCTCAGCTCCGATGTGGACGCGCTGGCGTACAAGGTCAGCCCCAGCCGCATCGTCGACGACCGCAAGCAGCGGGCCCGTTCCGCTCTGCAGAATGTGAGGGACAAGGTCATGGGAACCGCGTCTGACCTCGGCCACGGCACCGGCCAGGCCGCCCACTCGGTGGGTGACCGCGCCTCGTCGGCGGCCTCCAGCGTCAGCGACGCCGCGCAGTCGGCGGCGACCACTGTCAGCGACGCCGCCCACAGCGCTCCGCGGGTGATCCGGCAGAAGTCCCAGGGCAACCCCCTCGCCGCCGGTCTGATCGCGTTCGGGGTCGGCTGGCTGGCCTCGTCGCTGATCCCGGCCTCCCGCCGTGAGCAGGAGGCCGCGACCCAGCTCAAGGAGCGGGTCGGCGAGCACAGCGGTGCGGTGAAGGAGAAGCTGGGCGAGGTTGCCAGCGAGCTCAAGGAAGAGCTGCGGGACCCGGCCCAGCACGCCGCCGAGTCGGTGAAGTCCACCGCCCAGGACGCCGTGCACGCGGTCAAGGACGACTCGAAGTCGGCCGCGCAGGACGTCAAGGACCATGCCCAGCAGGCCCGGCACCAGGTCAACTCCTGACCCCACCCTCGATCCCGACAGCTCGCGGCCACTTCGGTGACCGCGAGCTGTCGCGTCGGTGCCGCCCACGGGCGGGGTGTGATCAGCGGCGGCGTCGCAGGGCGCGGATCGGGTGGGCGGCCCGGCGGATTCGGGTGTCGCCGTAGCGGACACCGCCGAACAGGACCCGCTGGGCGACCGCGAGCCAGCCGCACACGCCGCGCTCCAGCAGCCAGACCGGAGCCGCCAGCGCCGTCGCCGCGGGGAAGACCGCGGTGCCGCCGGCGCGACGGCGACCCAGCTCGGCGAGGGCCACGGTGCCGGCCGCCGCGCCGAGCAACAGCGCGGGCCGCCGGGCCGCGACCGCCGCGGCCAGCGCCGGCAGGACCGCGAGCGCGGTCAGCAGGCGGGCCGGCTGGGCCAGATCGTCGTACGCCTGACGGACCCGTTGACCGCGGAAGTGCGCGGCGTCCGGAGGCAGCCGGCGTACGTAGAGCCAGGCCGGGGCGGCCTCGGTGCCGTCGTACGCGCGCAGGGTGCGGATCAGCTCCAGGTTCTCGAAGAGCACGTCCGGGTCGTAGCCGCCCATGGCGAGGAAGGTGCTGCGCCGCACCGCGAGGGTCCCCGGGTAGTCCGCGCCGAGCGCCCGGTTGAGTAACGTCCGGCCGGTGTCCCACCAGGCGTGCCAGGGCAGTGGGTCGAAGTAGTTCTGCGGTCGTACCAGGTCGACCCGGTCCAGCAGCCGGTGCACGGCGGTCAGCCCGGCCCCGTCGTACCGGACGTCGTCGTCGGCGATCACCACGTGCTCGTGGTCCGCCGCGCGCACGCCGGTGCGTACGCCGAGCACCTTGCCGTTGAGCCCGCGAGTGGCAGCGTCGGGCGGAAGGTGCCGGACCAGCCCCCGCCAGACGTCGGCGTGCCGCGCGAAAAGATCCGGTGCGGAGCCGTCGACCACGATCACGTCGACCCGGTCGGCCAGCCACCGCAGGTAGCCGGTCAACTCGGCCAGGCCGGTGTCGGAGTGCCAACGCAGTGGCAGCACGTACGTCATCGGCAGTCGGACCGGCGCCGTGCCGGCGCGGTCGTCTGCGACGCCCCACCCGCGGGCGGCGGGCCGGGCGTCACCAGGTGGGCTGAACAAGGACATCGACGTCCCTCCTCGGCAGGACAGCGGTGAGCCGGTGGCTGAGCAGCACCTGCCCGCATTCCCGGCGATCAAACGGACGTGTTGTTTCGACCGCCCGCCGCCGGGTAGCGCTGCCGGAAAGAGCTGTCCATCCCCGGATGTCCGGGTGGAGGAGACGAGATGACCAACAACGGAACGAGATGGGCGGTGCTCGGCGTCACCGCGGTCACGGCGGTCGGTGTGGGTCGGGCGGTGGCGCGACGTCGGCACCGGCATCAGCCGGAGCGGCAGGACGGCTGGTACGTGGTTCGTCGCGGGGTGACCGTGGACCGGTCCCGGGACGGGGTGATCGGCTTCTGGACCGACCGGGAACGGCTGGACCGCGCGCTGGCCGGGTGGGCGACCCTGGAGCAGCTCGACGACCGGCGCTGGCGGTGCGTGGCCCGCGACCGGGCTGGCGGCGACACCGAGTGGCGGGCGGAGATCACCGTCGACGGTCCGGGCACGCTGCGGTGGCGGGTCGAGGACGGGCCGGCGCCGCAGGAGGGGCGGATCGAGCTGGTCGACGCGCCCCAGGGCCGGGGCACCGAGATCCGGGCCGAGCTGCGGTACCGCTCGGGCCCGGTGCGCCGGGTCTTCGGCCTGATCGGTGGGGACGACCCCGATCTGGCGCTGCGGGACGCCCTGCGGCGGGTGAAGTCGCTGATCGAGTGTGGCCAGGTGATGGACACCCGCGACGACCCGTCCGGCCGCAGCCCGAGGCAGGAGAAGGCGACCGACAAGGTCCGGGAGAAGCTGATGACGGGAGGCCGGGCGTGAGGGCACTGTGTTGGGAAGGCGTCGGCAAGCTGGCGGTGCGGGACGTGCCGGAGCCCAGGATCCGCGCCGAGGGGGACATCATCGTCCGGGTCCGGGCCAGCAGTGTCTGTGGCTCCGACCTGCACCTGATCAACGGGTACCTGCCGGCGATGCGGGAGGGCGACATCCTCGGCCACGAGTTCATGGGCGAGGTGGTGGAGACCGGGCCCGGCGTACGACGGCACAAGGTCGGTGACCGGGTGGTGGTCGGGTCGGTGGTCGCCTGCGGTGGCTGCTGGTACTGCCGCACCGAGCAGTACTCGCTCTGCGACAACTCCAACCCCCAGCCGGTGTTCACCGAGAAGCTGTGGGGGCACTCACCGGCAGGCATCCTCGGCTACTCGCACGCCGCCGGTGGCTACTCGGGGTCGCACGCCGAGTACATCCGGGTGCCGTTCGGTGACGTGGGTGCGTTCGGGGTGCCCGACGGGGTGCCGGACGACTCGGTGGTGTTCGCCTCCGACGCGATGCCCACCGGGTGGATGGCGGCGGACTTCTGCGGGCTCACCGGTGGTGAGGTGGTCGCCGTCTGGGGCGCCGGCGGTGTCGGTCAGATGGCGGCCCGGTCGGCGCAACTCCTTGGCGCCGAGCGGGTCATCATGATCGACCGTTTCCCGGACCGGCTCGCCACGGCGGCCGAGCGGGTCGGCGTCGAGACGATCAACTACGCCGAGACGGACGTGCTGGAGGCGCTGCGGGAGCTGACCGCCGGCCGTGGGCCGGACGCCTGCATCGAGGCCGTCGGCATGGAGTCGCACGACGTCGGGCCGACCTACGCGTACGACCGGGCGAAGCAGGCGGCGCGGTCGCAGACCGACCGGCCGACCTCCGTACGCCAGGCGATCATGGCCTGCCGTAAGGGTGGAACGGTGAGCATCGTCGGCGTGTACGCCGGTCTGGTCGACAAGTTCCCGCTCGGCGCGGCCATGAACAAGGCCCTGGTGCTGCGGATGGGGCAGATGCACGCGCAGCGCTACATCCCGATGCTGCTCGACCGGCTCGCCGCCGGCGAGATCGACCCCGGCTACCTGGCCACCCACCCGATCTCCCTGGAAGAGGGCGCAAAGGGCTACGAGCTGTTCGAGAAGAAGCAGGACGGCTGTCTCCGCAGCGTCCTGCACCCCTGACCCGCTGGGCGCGCCGCCTCGCCGGTCACCCTGAAAGACCGGCGAGGCGCAGGTCAGGTGGTGCGACGGATGTTGCTGAGGGTCAGGCCGAGCGGCGGCATCGCCGGCATCCGGTGCAGGTCCAGGGCCAGATCCTGGACGGGCACGTCGTAGCGCATGGTGCTGGTCAGGTTGGTGACCGCCCGCTTCATCAGGTCGATGGTGATCCATTCGCCCGCGCAACGGTGCCCGGCCCAGTGGTCACCGCCGCCCTGCGGGATCAGCTCGAACGGGTCCACGCGACGGTCGGCGAACCGCTCCGGGCGGAACAGTTCCGGTTCCGGCCAGAGGGTCGGGTGGTGGTTGGTGCCGTACAGGTCGAGCAGCACCCGGCGTCCCTGCGGAAAGTGGTGGCCCTGCCAGTCGAAGGAGTGCCGGACCCGGGCCGCCGCGATCGGAAAGAACGGGTAGTAGCGGCGTACCTCCTGGACGAAGTTGTCGGTGGCCCCGCCGTCGCCCCGGACCCGTTCCCGCCAGCCCGGGTGGTCGTGCAGGGCGAGCGCGGCGAACGCGATGTACTGGTCCACCGCGACCACCGGCCGCAGCACGTTGAGCAGTTCCACCGCCGCCACCCGGCGGGGGAGCAGTTGGCCCTGCCGGTCCCGGTGCTCGGCGATCACGGCCAGGGCGCTGCCGGGCGGCGCCGGACAGAAGCCGACCCGGGTCCGCTCGACGAGGTCGGCGAGCCAGCGTTCGGTGCGGCGACGGGCGAGCCGTCCCCGCCAGTGCCGGGGACCGACCACCGCCGGAGCCTCGATCATCGCGTGCAGGTCGACGGCGCGCCGCTCGACCTGCGACGTGGGCAGCGGCACCCCCGCCCAGGCACAGACCACCCGGGTCAGCAACCGGCCCAGCTCGTCGTAGAGCGGCAGCGGCCCGGCGGCCTCCCAGGCGGGAACCCGTGCCTGCCACTCCTCGTCGAAGAGCTCGCCGAGTTGTCGGATGGCGGTCGGCGTCATGATCGACATGAACATGGCCTTGCGGTCGGAGTGCTCAGGGCCGTCCAACCCCTGCACACCACGCCGACCGGTGAGGGTCCGCTGCACCCGCAGCGGCATGGCGGTCGCGCGTTCGAAGCGTTCGGTGTCGTAGAACAACATCGCCGCTGGCCGGCCACGCAGGCAGATGGTCGGTGCCAGCAGGATCCGGGCCTGGAAGACGTCGCTGCCGTACCGCTCGCACCGTTCGCCGATGAACCGGTAGCCGGCACGGAGCAACGCGAGGGTGCTGTCCGGGCTGCGGTCGGCCGGCATGGTCGGCATCGGGTCTCCTCACGCGGGTGCGGCCGGGGTCGCCACCGGCCGGCTGCGTGTACCCCCCTCACGGCCGCTGAATCCCCGCGCCGACGGCACGCCGGCTGGCCCCTCCCAGGGGCAGCGGAACCTGGTTTGCTGCTGGTGGGGCAACCACGGGGAGGGCGGATGCGCGACAACACATCACCGCACTGGCGGCAGCGACGAGCGATCGGGGCACTGGGCCACGGCCGCGACCCGAGGCCACTCATCGGGCCGCCCCGGCGGCCCACCCGGCCACACCGCTTCTTCACCGTGCACCTGGGCTTCACCGCCCCCAGCGTGGTCGAGGCACGCGAGCTGGCCGTCGCGTACGCGGAGGCGCTCACCCTGCTCCGCCCGGAGGTGGCGCTCGGGGCGGCAGCCCTGTCACCGGCCGATGCGTGGCAGCGGGCCGAGCGGCTGTTCTGCGGCGCTCTCGGCCCGGACGGCGAGCGCTGCGTCGACGTGGCCGACCACCCCGGGTTCCACCACGCCCCGGGCCCCGGCGGTCTCGGCTGGGGCGACGGCGACGGCCCCGCCCGTGGCTGACCGCCAACCCGGGGTTGTCGATCCCGGGTCGACGGCCACCGCACACCGGCGGGCGCGATCAGTCCAGGTCAAACTCGCCGTCCTGCGCGCCGGCCACGAACGCGTCCCACTCGGCCTGCGTGAAGACCAGCACCGGCCCGTCCGGCTCGGCCGAGTTGCGCATCCCGATCAGATCGTCGACGAAGGCGACCTCGACGGCGCTGTCGGAGGTGTCCCCTTCGGCCCGCTGCCAGACCGCCCGAGAGAGGTCGAAGTCGCCCTTGGGGTGCTGCGCCATGGTTCTTTCCTCCAGTGCCGAGGGACGTGTGGTGACCGGGTGCCGATCCCCATCGGGCAGGATAAGCGGATGCCGAGCCTGACCCGTGTAGAGGCGACCGCGCGTGGCGCGGCGATTACTGTCGAGTCCTATCAGGTGGACCTCGACCTGACCGGTGGCACCGAGCTGTTCCGCTCCCGCGTCGAGATCCGGTTCCGGGCGACCGCCGGCACCGCCACCTTCGCCGAGGTCAAGCCCGCGAGACTGCTCGGCGTACGCCTCAACGACCGCGACCTGGACCCCGATCTGCTCATCGACAACCGGCTGCCGCTCGACGACCTGGTCACGGACAACACGCTGGTCGTCGAGGCGGAGATGGCCTATTCCCGCACGGGCGAGGGGATGCACCGCTTCGTCGACCCGGCCGACGGCGAGACCTACCTCTACGCGGTGTCCTTCCTCGACAACGTGCAGCGCATCTTCGCCGCCTTCGACCAGCCCGACCTCAAGGCCCCGTTCACCCTCTCGGTGACCGCCCCGTCGCAATGGACGGTGGCCGGCAACGCCGAGGTGGCCGCCACCCCGACGCCCGGCCGTTGGGAGTTCGCCCCGACCGCGCCGCTGGCCACATACTTCTTCTCGCTGATCGCCGGTCCGTACCACGTCCGGCGGGCCGAGCACGACGGCGTGCCGCTGGGCATCTACTGCCGCCGGTCGCTCGCCGAGCACCTGGACGCCGACGCCGAGGAGATCTTCACCGTCACCCGGCAGTGCCTGGACCGGTTCCACCAGCTCTTCACCGAGCGTTACCCGTTCGGCAAGTACGACCAGGCGTTCGTGCCCGAGTTCAACGCGGGCGCCATGGAAAACCCGGGCATCGTCACCTTCCGTGACGACTATGTGTTCCGCTCGGCGGTCACGGACACCGAGCGGGAGCAGCGCGCCACCACCATCGCGCACGAGATGGCGCACATGTGGTTCGGTGACCTGGTCACCATGCGTTGGTGGGACGACCTGTGGTTGAACGAGTCCTTCGCGGAATACCTGGGCACCCGGGTCACCGCCGAGGCGACCCGCTTCGACCAGGCGTGGACGACCTTCGCGATGCGCCGCAAGGCCTGGGGGTACGCCGCCGACCAGCGCCCCTCCACCCACCCGGTCGCCCCGGAGGAGGTGGCCGACACCGACGAGGGCCTGCTCAACTTCGACGGCATCTCGTACGCCAAGGGCGCCAGCGTGCTGCGGCAACTGGTCGCGTGGCTCGGTGACGAGGCGTTCCTCGCCGGCCTGAACGCGCACTTCGCGGCGCACCGCTTCGGCAACGCCACCCTCGACGACCTGCTGACCAGCCTCTCCGCAGCCAGCGGGAGAGACCTGTCCGGCTGGGCCGAGCTGTGGCTGCGCCGCCCACAGGTCAACACCCTGCGCGCCGAGGTCGCCGTCGACGCCGACGGCCGCTACGCCGAGGTGGCCCTGGTGCAGACCGCGCCCGAGTCACACCCGGTGTTGCGTCCACACCGCATCGGCGTGGGCCGCTACTCGGTCGACGGCACCGTCCAGCGGGACGAGGTGGGCGTCGACCCCGTCGCCGACGGTGGCCGCACGGTCCTGGGCGAGCTGACCGGCGCCCCGGCGGCCCGGCTGCTCCTGCCCAACGACGGTGACCTCACCTTCGCCAAGGTGCGCCTCGACCCGGCATCGGCGGACGCCGTCCCGCTGGTGCTTCCCGGGCTGACCGACCCACTGACGAGGGCGGTGCTGTGGAGCGAGGCGCTGGACGCGGCGACCGACGGAGAACGGCCGGTCACCGGCCTCGTCGAGCTGATGGTCGCCGCGCTGCCGGCCGAGACCGAGGTGATCATCGCGGAGGACGTGCTGACGCTCAGCCGGTCGCTGATCGACCGCTACCTCGACCCACTGGCCCGCTCCGCCGCGCTGGCCCGGGTCGCCGGGGCGTGCCAGCGGCTGCTCGACGGCGCGCCGGCGGGAGAGTCGCTGCAACTCGCCGCCGCCCGGGGCTGGATCGCCGCGACCACCGACGCGGACCTGCTCGTCGGCTGGCTCGCCGGCCGGGACGTGCCGACCGGTCTCAAGGTCGACGAGGAGCTGCGCTGGGCGGTGCTGCGTCGACTGGTGGTGCTGGGCGTCGCCGGCGAGACGGAGATCGCCATCGAGGCAGCCGCCGACAACAGCTCCACGGGCGCGGAACGCGCCGCCCGCTGCCGGGCCGCCCTGCCCGACCCGGCCGCGAAGCAGGCCGCCTGGGACATCATCGTGCGCGACACCGAGCTGTCCAGCCGACCGTTGGAGGCCACCGCCGAGGGGTTCTGGCAACCCGAGCAGGCCGAGCTGACCGCCGCGTACGTCGATCGGTACTTCGCGGACATGCCGGCCGCCGCGCGTCGGCGTACCCCCTGGACGGCCGACCGGGTGGCGGCCCTGGCGTTCCCCCGCTACGCCGTGGCGCAGCCGACCCGGGAGGCGGCCGCGGCGTTGCTGGGCCGCGACGACCTGACCCCCGGCCTACGCCGGGTGGTGACCGACGCCGACGACGACCTGCGCCGCGCGCTGGTCGCCCGAACGGCGGTGGCCGCCGCGTCCGCGTGATCCGCTCGACGTCACGAATCTCGCGGGGTCCGGGACGGTTCGACCCACCGAACTCCCGGACCCCGACTCGATCAATGAGGGCCAACCCGCACCCGTAGCTCAGCGCAGCGCGGGCTCCGCCGTCACCGACGCGTCCCAGTCGATGACATACCGCTGCTCGTGCGCGATCGTCTTCTCCGGATCCATCGCGGTGCGCACCAGCAGGGGCATCAGCAGCGGCATCAGCGTCCGGCCGACCGGCCCGGGCGCCTTGGTGTGGTTGATCCGCGCCGCGCGTGCGGCGACCTTCTCCACCCGGGCACGGCGGAGCCGCTCGAACGCGGCGAACGCCGACGCCACGTCCGGTAGGTCACGCAGGCAGCGGGCGAGCTGCACCGCGCTCTCGATGGCCAGCGAGGCGCCCTGCCCGGAGCTGTTTGACGGTGCGTGCGCCGCGTCGCCCACCAGCACCATCCGGCCCCGGTGCCAGTGCGGCACCGGCGGCATGATCTGCAACGCCCCGACCACCTGGAGTTCGTCGGCGGTGCTGGTCGCCATCAGCTCCCGGCCCGGGTCGTCGTCGCCGTAGGTGCCGCGCAGCGTCGCCAGCCACTGCGCCGACGGCACCGTGCGAGCCTCGACCAGGCTCACCGGCCGCTGGTACGGCAGGTTGGCCCCCCACCGGGTGCCACCGCCCGGCTCCGGCCAGTAGAGGTAGTAGCCGCGGCGCCCGAACGCGAACGTCATAGTGCCCGGCTCCGCGTCCACCTCGTGGCGGGCCACCGCCTCGAAGCCGAGCAGGCCGGTGAAGCGGGGGCCGGGCGCGGCCGGGTCGATGAGACCACGAACGGTCGACCGGATGCCGTCGGCACCGATCAGGACGTCGGCGGTGGCGGTGCTGCCGTCCTCGAAGTGGGCGGTCACGCCGTTCTCCGTCTGCTCGGCGCCGACCAGCCGCTTGCCGTACGCGAAACCGATCCCCTCGGCGACCGCCTGGTCGTGCAGCGCCCGATGCAGCTCGGCGCGGTGCACCACGTGCAGCGGTGGCACTCCGGTCAGCGTGGGCAGGTCGATGCGGCGTCGCCCGACCGCCATGACGCTGCGCGTGATCGGGGTGGCGGTCGCCGTCACCGCCCGGTCCGCGCCGACAGTGCGCAGGGCCGCCACGCCGTTGGGCGCAAGCGCGAGGGTGCCGCCGATGCCGCCGACTCCGCTGGCGGTCGCGGGGTACGCCTCGTGGACGGTGGCCGTGATGCCGGCGCGGCGCAGTGCGAGTGCGGTCACCGGTCCGGCGATACCGCCGCCGATGACGATCGCGGTTCGTACCGTGGTCATGCTCTTCTCCCTGGGGTGTGTGGTCGCGTGCGACCGACCTGGGAGGGAGCCCGGTTATCCTCTGGTTGCCGCTTCGGGCCGGGCGCCTTCCCAGGCATCGGTTCGGGGTAAGGGCTCCGGCGGGGTGTTGGCGCACCCCGCCGGAGCCGTCCTTCAGTCGGCTTCCCGGCTGCTGGCTTTCGGGGCGGTGATTTTCGGGGCGTTGGTGTCGGTGCCGGCGCTTTCGGCGTGGGTTTTCCGGGCGCTGGTGGTGCCGGAGCTCTCGGCGCTGGCCCTCGGCGTGGTGGTTCTCTCGGACAGCTCGGTCAGCGCTGCGGGCATCTCGCCGGTCTCGTGGAAGGCCCGCCAGGTGTCCAGCCCCGGGTAGCTGCCCGAGGTCAGCTCCGCGAGCAGCCCTCGCAGCCAGGAGGCCTCCGCGTCCCGCATGGCGAGGTCGTACTCCGATTCCACCAGGAACAGGCGTGGCACCTCCCGCAGGTGTGCGTCGAGTGCTTCCCGGTCCTGGCGGATCGCGTCCTCGAGCAGGTCGAGTCGTTGCCGCAGCAGGTCGGCGGCCTCGTCGGGATGCAGGGCGGCGAGGACGGACAAGCCGGCTCGGAAGCGGGGATGCTCCGGCATCGGGGTGGAGACCAACTCGCGGGCCCAGTCGACCAGCTCCGCCCGACCCACGTCCGTGATGCGGTAGACGGTGCGTTCCGGGCGCCGACCCTCGCGGACGCTCTCCACCGCTTCGATCATGCGGTGTTTGTCCATGTTGCGGATCACCGTGTAGAAGGACCCCCACTTGAACTCCATGTCCTGGTCCTTGCCCCAGGTACGCAGCGCGGTGGCGATCTCGTACGGGTGCATCGGCCGCTGGACCAGGGCGGACAGCACGGCCAGTGCCAGCAGGTTGCCGACCTTGCGCCGTTTCTGCACGACATCTCCTCTGCTCGCCCACGATTACTCGTAGACGAGTATAAGCCCTCGACTCGGTTTTCCAGGAAGTCGACCCGGTTTTCCAGGAAGTCGTGGTCTCCGGGCGGGTGTGAGACCCCGATTTTCAGGAACCCGAGTCGATCATCGACGGATCCCGCTGATCCCGGGCCGCAACGGCGCGCCGCGACGTCCGGCCTACGATCACGGGGTGGAGGAAGACATCCGGCGAATCGGGATCATGGGTGGCACCTTCGACCCGATCCACCACGGCCACCTCGTCGCGGCCAGTGAGGTGGCGGACCGGTTCGGCCTGGACGAGGTGGTCTTCGTCCCCACCGGCCAGCCGTGGCAGAAGGCTGACGAGCCGGTCAGCCCAGCCGAGGACCGCTACCTGATGACGGTCATCGCGACCGCCTCCAACCCTCGCTTCCAGGTCAGCCGGGTCGACATCGACCGCAGTGGCCCGACCTACACGGTCGACACCCTGCGCGATCTTCAGGCCGAGTACGGCCCCAAGGTGCAGCTGTTCTTCATCACCGGCGCGGACGCGTTGCAGCGCATCCTGTCGTGGAAGGACCTGGACGAGATCTTCGAGCTGGCTCACTTCATCGGTGTGACCCGGCCCGGCTTTCCGTTGACCGACAAGCACCTTCCGGCGGACACCGTCAGCCTGATCCAGGTGCCCGCGATGTCCATCTCGTCGACCGACTGCCGCGCTCGGGTCGCCCGGGGGGAGCCGGTCTGGTATCTGGTGCCCGACGGTGTGGTGCAGTACATCGCCAAGCGGAGCCTGTATCAGGGCTGATCACGCCCGGTATGGCCTGGTCTGTGCGCTTAAGCGACCAGAACTGACCGGTCGGGGTGTCGGCGGGTATGAGACGCTTGGAGGATCGCACGCTTGATCGAAGGAGAACGGTGACAGTTTCCGAACGCGCTCACGAGCTGGCTATCGCGGCTGCCCAGGCCGCTGCCGACAAGAAGGCGCAGGACATCACGATCATCGACGTCGGCGACCAGCTCGCCATCACGGACGCGTTCGTGCTCGCCGCCGCCCCCAACGAGCGTCAGGTGCTGGCCATCGTCGACGCCATCGAGGCGAGCCTGCTGGAGCTGCCGGAGAAGGCGAAGCCGGTGCGGCGCGAGGGCGAGCGCGGCGGCCGCTGGGTGCTGCTCGACTACGTCGACATCGTGGTGCACGTCCAGCACACCGAGGAGCGCGAGTTCTACGCGCTCGACCGGCTCTGGAAGGACTGCCCGACCATCCCGTTCGTCGACCGCGACCTGGTCGAGGCCGACGCCAGCGGGTCCGCCGCAGCCGAATGACCCGGCTGATCGTCTGGCGGCACGGCAACACCGACTGGAACGCCGCCAACCGCGTGCAGGGGCAGACCGACGTACCCCTCAACGAGCTGGGCCGCGACCAGGCCCGCGCCGCCGCCCCGCTGCTCGCGGCGCTGCGGCCCGACGCGATCGTCTCCAGCGACCTGAGCCGCGCCGCGGAGACCGCCGGCGCGCTCGCCGCGCTGACGGGGCTACCGGTACGCGCCGACGCCCGGCTGCGGGAGCGGCACTTCGGCCAGTGGCAGGGCCTGCATCTCACCGAGGTCGCCGAGCGCTTCCCCGAGGAGTACGCGCGCTGGCGGGCCGGTGACCCCGATCCGGGCGCCGATCTGGAGCCGCTGCACGACCTCGGCGAGCGGGTCGGCGCCGCGTTGCGGGAGGCGGCCGACGCGGCACCGGGCGGCACCGTGGTGATCGCCACCCACGGTGGCGGCTCCCGGCAGGGCATCGGTCACCTGCTCGGTTGGGACACCAGCGTGCTGCGCACCATCGGCTCCCTGGCCAACTGCCACTGGAGCGAGCTGCGGCACGACGACCGCGCGCCGGCTGTCGGGCGTCCGCAGGACGTCCGGGGCTGGCAGTTGCGGGCGCACAACGTCGGCCTGGTCACCGCCCCGGTCGTCGTCGACGCGATCTGACCGCTTCCGCCTCGTCGTTCGACCTCTCGATCGGCTAGCGTGCCGGGCATGCCCGTCGCGGTTGTCATCGACTCCACCGCCTACCTTCCGCCCGAGCTGGTGCAGGCGCACCGGCTGACCGTCGTGCCGTTGACCGTCGTGCTCAACGGCGCGGAGGGGCTGGAGGGGGTGGAGACCCATCCGGCCGACGCCACACTGGCGCTGAGCGCCCGGCGGGTCACCGCAACCACCTCCCGGCCGGCACCCGAGCAGTTCGCCCGCACGTACCGCCGACTGCTCGACGGCGGCGCCGACGGCGTCGTCTCGGTGCACATCTCCGCCGCCCTGTCCGGCACGGTGGAGGCCGCCCGGCTCGCCGCCGCCGACTTCGACGGCCGCGTCGAGGTCGTGGACAGTCGCTCCACGGGCATGGGCCTCGGCTTCCCGGCCATCGCCGCCGCCACCGCCGCCGCGTCCGGTGCCGACCTGACCGGTGTACGCGACGCGGCGCTCGCCGCCGTCGCCCGCACCACCGTCTGGTTCTACGTCGACACCCTTGAGTTCCTTCGCCGAGGCGGCCGGATCAACGCCGCCGAGGCGCTGCTCGGGACCGCCCTGTCCGTCAAGCCGATCATGCACATGCCGGACGGGGCGATCGTGCTGCGGGAGAAGGTCCGCACCGCCAGTCGGGGAGTGGCCCGTCTCGTGGACCTGGCCGTCGAGGCGGCCGGGGACGATGACGTTGACCTCGGGGTGCATCATCTGGCCGCGCCGCAGCGGGCCGAGGCGTTGCTCGCCGCGCTGACCGGGCGGTTCGGTGACCGGCTGCACGACACGTACGTCTCCGAGGCGGGCGCGGTCGTCGCCGCGCACGCCGGCCCGGGTCTGGCCAGCGTGGTCGTCCACCGCAGGCCGGCCGGCTGAGCCGATGGCGACGTCCTGTGTGGTCACCGGCGGTGGCCGTGGTGTCGGCCGGGCCGTGGTGGAGCGCCTGGTGACGACCGGTGTCACGGTCGTCGTGCTCGAACGCGACGCGGACGCGGTCGACTGGCTGACCGGGCACCCGGCCGCCGACCGGCTCGTCGCGGTGATCGGCGACGCCGCCGACGAGCGGGTGGCCGAGCACGCCGCCGAGCTGGCCGAACGCGCCGCGCCGCTGTCCGGCTGGGTGAACAACGCGGCGGTCTTCCGCGACGCCGCGCTGCACTCCGCGTCCGCCGACACGGTGCTGGAGCTGATCGAGCTGAACCTACGCCCGGCCGTGGTGGGTGCCGCGGTGGCCGTACGCCGGTTCCTGGCCCGCGCCGCCGGCGGCGCGATCGTCAACGTCTCGTCGCACCAGGCCCGCCGGCCGGTGTCCGGCGCCCTGCCGTACGCGACGGCGAAGGCCGCGGTGGAGGGGCTGACCCGGGCGCTGGCTGTCGAGTACGGCAGGCACGGCATCCGGGCCAACGCGGTCGCGCTCGGTTCGATCGCCACCGAGCGGCACGCCGACTTCCTGGCCGCGCAGGAACCCTCCCAGGCTCGGTGGATCGACGCCGAGCTGACCCGGCTGCACCCGGTGGGCCGCATCGGGCGGGCCGACGAGGTGGCCGAGGCCGTCGCGTACCTGCTGTCGCCGGCGGCGAGCTTCGTCAACGGGGTGGTCCTGCCGGTGGACGGGGGACGGGCCGTGCTCGGCCTCGACCCGGAGGCCCGCTGACGCTGCCGGGAGTTCGTGCCGATCGGATTTCTAGGTGTACTGACCACGGACGTTGGTGACGGGGAGATCTTGAAATAGGTGAGGGCCTTCGGGTTCGGTGTGGATTGCGACGTCCTACCCCGAACCAGCGGAGGCCCTCATGCCCCACCGTAATGCACCCTTGTCCGAGACCGGCCGGCTGCGGCTGGCTCGCTGTGTCGTTGACGACGACTGGCCGCTGCGCCGGGCTGCGGAACGGTTCCAGGTCAGCCCTACCACCGCGAAACGGTGGGCCGACCGTTATCGCGTCGAGGGCGTTGCAAGAGCGGAACGGCAACAGTGT
>NZ_JAKKFI010000029.1 GCF_022230955.1 Micromonospora cabrerizensis | reverse complement strand
CCCCGCCCCGCCCCGCCCCGCCCCGCCCCGGCTCGGCTCGGCCGGCCCCGGCCCCGGCCCCGGCTCGGCCCGGCCCTGCCCCCCGGCCCCGGCTCGGTGATCAAGAAGTTTGCGTCATGCCGTTCGGCGTGTCGTGACGCAAATTTCTTGATCAACCTGAGCTGGTGGGTGCGGGCTGAGCTGAGGTCAGGGGGTGGGTTTGGGGTGGGGGGTTTGGGGTTGGGTTTAGGGGTTCGGGACCCGGATGGTGCGGGATTCGGCTCGGGCGGTTTCGGCGGCGGCGAGGATGCCGACGACCTCACGGCCGAAGCGGACGTCGCAGCGGTGGTCGCGGGTGCCCGCACGCACCTGCTCGACCAACTGGTCGATCGCGACGCCGAACGCCGTGGCAGCGTCGTTCTCCCCGAACGGCACGTTCTCGACGCCGTTCTCGCCGTAGAAGACGAACTCCCGGGCCATCGACTCGGTCGGGGCATCGAGGGAGAGCGAGGCGCTGCTCGTGGCACCGCCCTCGTGGGTGAGCAGCAGGTGCACCATGCCGCTCGGCCCGTCCATCGCCGCCACCTGCGTCACCCGGCCCAGCACGGGCAGGAGGATGGAGAGCGCGTGCGGGGCGATGTCCCAGAGCGCGCCGTGCTCCCGGCGCCACAACGAGCCGCCGTACGGGCTGCCGTCCTGGAAGATCGAGGCGAAGGCGGTGGTCCGGCCGTGCTGCCATCCCCCGGCGGCAGCGGTGGCGGCGAGGAAGGCTGTCACGTTCGGCTGGAACCGCTGGGTGAAGAAGACGACCGAGGCGACCCCGGACTCCTCGGCGGCGGCGACCACCCGGTCGGCGTCGACCACGCTGAGCGCCAGCGGCTTGTCCAGCAGCAGGTGCCGCCCGGCGGAGGCGGCCCGGACCGCGATGTCGGCTTGGATGTCCGGCGGCAACGCGACGGCAACCGCCTCACACTGCTCGATCAGGGCATCGACGTCGGCGAAGGCCGGCACGCCGTACCGCTCGGCCAGCGCGGAGGCCCGCTCCGGGTTACGCCCCCACACCCCGACCAACTCCGCGTCCGGGTGTGCGTGCAACGCCTTCCCGTGCGTCTCGATCGCCCAGTGACCGGTGCCGAACAAACCGAACCGCAGCACGTGTACCTCCGCTGTTTCCCCACACCGCGGCAACGCCACGGACCCGATCCACGCTAGTCGCCCAACCAGGGGCATCGGCGGCGGGTCGACCAACCGGAGCAGGTCACGTCCGGTGCCACCGGGGGTGGCCGTGGTCCGATCGGCGCCTGTCGAGCTGCCCCACGTGTGGGGCGGCGCGGCCGCCGGCGCGTGATCGACTCGATTTCCCCGACTCCGGGGCATCCGAAGGCCGACGACACCCCGCCTTACAGGAAACCGAGTCGATCATGGAAGTTTTCCGCCGCCCGCCAGACGCGCGGTGACCCCGAACCGAATGCCCGACCCCACCGCGCCCCACAC
>NZ_JAKKFI010000028.1 GCF_022230955.1 Micromonospora cabrerizensis | reverse complement strand
GTGCCGGAAGGCGTAGGTGGGCAGGTCGATGAGGCGACCACCGGGGTAGCACTGCGTCCAGTCCACCGGGACACCGCGGACGAAGGCTCGGGCCAGGCCGGTGAGGAAGGTCAGCACCTGGTCGGGGGTCGCGCGCTGAAGGGGGACGAGCACGGCCCCGGTCACGCAGTCCGCTCCCATGGCGGCGAGTACGCCGTCCGGGCCGATTTCGAGGAAGGTGGTGACGCCCTCGGTCTCCAGTGTCGTGATGCCGTCGGCGAAGCGCACCGCCTCGCGGACGTGCCGCACCCAGTAGTCCGCGTCCTGCTCGGTCGCGACCTGCCCGGTGATGTTGGAGACGACCGGGATGCGCGGCGGGTGGTACGTCAGTCCGCCGGCCACCTGGGCGAAGGCGCCCAGCATCGGCTCCATCAGCGAGGAGTGAAAGGCATGGCTGACCCGCAGCCGCTTGGACTTCTCGAAGTGGGCGGCAACCGCGGCCACCTCGCCTTCCACGCCGGACAACACCACCGAGTGGGGACCGTTGATCGCGGCGATGTCCACGCCCTCGGTCAGCAGCGGCAGCACCTCCGCCTCGGTGGCCCGTACGGCGACCATGACGCCGCCGGCCGGCAGCTCCTGCATCAACCGGCCTCGTGCCGCGACCAACGTCGTCGCGTCGGCGAGGGACAGCACTCCGGCGACGTGGGCGGCGGCGATCTCCCCGATCGAGTGCCCGACCAGGTAGTCCGGGGTGACCCCGAACGACTCGACCAATCGGTAGAGGGCGACCTCGTAGGCGAACAGGGCCGTCTGGGTGTAGAGGGTCTGGTCGAGTTCGACGCCTTCGGTGATCACCTCGCGCAGCGGGCGGTCCAGGTGGATGTCGAGTTCGGCGCAGGCGGCGTCGAAGGCGTCGGCGAAGACCGGGTAGGTCTCGGCCAGTTCCAGGCCCATGCCCGGTCGCTGTGAGCCCTGACCGGAGAAGACGAACGCGAGCTTGCCGTCGGAGACCTCGCCGACGACCAGACCGGCCGCCGAGGCACCGACCGCGAGCGCGTCGAGGGCGTCGCGGTGGTCGACGCCGAGCGACACCGCCCGGTACGGCAGGGCGGCGCGTCGCGTCGCGAGGGTGTGGCCGACGTCGACGGGCTCGGCTTCGGGCTTCTGGTCGAGGTGGTTGGCCAGTCGGGTGGCCTGTGCGCGTAGGGCGTCGTCGCTGCGGGCGGAGATGAGCCATGGGACCGGGCCGGCCTGAGTGGCCGGGCGGTCGGTCGCGGCGTCGACGGCGGCCGGGGGTTCTTCGAGGATCAGGTGGGCGTTGGTGCCGGAGAACCCGAACGACGACACACCCGCACGCCGTGGCCGGTCGGCCTGCGGCTGCCACGGGCGGGTCTCGGTGAGCAACCGCACCGCACCGGCCGACCAGTCGACCTGCGGAGTCGGCTCGTCCACATGCAACGTCGCCGGCAACACATTGTGCTTCAGGGCCTGGACCATCTTGATGACACCCGCCACCCCCGCCGCGGCCTGGGTGTGACCGATGTTCGACTTCACCGACCCCAACCACAACGGCTCACCACCCGGGCGGTCCTGCCCATACGTGGCCAACAACGCCTGCGCCTCGATCGGGTCACCCAACCGGGTGCCCGTGCCATGCGCCTCCACCACATCAACATCCGCCACACCCAAACCCGCACTGCCCAACGCCGAACGGATCACCCGCTGCTGCGACGGACCATTCGGCGCCGTCAAACCATTCGACGCACCATCCTGATTGACCGCACTACCCGCCACCACCGCCACCACCGGATGCCCATTACGCACCGCATCCGACAAACGCCCCACCACCAGAACACCAACCCCCACCCCCCACC
>NZ_JAKKFI010000027.1 GCF_022230955.1 Micromonospora cabrerizensis | reverse complement strand
AACAAACAAATGTTGCCAAAGGGATCCCAACCAGCCAGAAAAACTGACCAGTCCGGGGTATAAATCATAATTGGCACTGGCTTTACAAGCACCCTGTTGAGTTCTCAAAGAACAACCACACACCGATCAGAAGCCCCACATTCGTGGAACCCCGTTTCGGGGCAACCGCTCAAACTTACTTGGTCGAACTTTCATTGTCAACCTCATGTTCGAGGCGATCAATCTGGTTCGTCCGGATCCACGATGACGCACGCCGTGACCGGCGGTCGTTACTGTCGTGGGAAGCCGCAGACCGGCCGATCACCGCTTCGCGGCTCTCCGCCCGGCTCCTGCCGGCTCCGAAACTCTACCCGGTCAGTTCCGCGTTCGCAACCCCGTATCCGGAGTGTTCCGCACCGCCCGATCCTCGGTCTCGCTCGGCGTTCCCGCCACGAGCCCGGTGCCCGTTCTCAGCCAGTTTGTCCGGCCTCCCCCGTGCAGAGAGAAAGTTACGCGGACGGCCCGGAGAAGGCAAATCAGCGTTCATCACTGGTTTGGCCTCCCGGGTCCAGATGGCACCCGGCGCAGCCTGGGGACGCGGGCTGCCCCGACGTGCCAGAGTGTCAGACATGGATGAGTCCGGACTGGGCACCAGGGTGTTCGCCGAGGAGGCGCTACTCGGCCTCCTCCTGCCGTTCTGGCAGGTGGTGATCGGTGCGGTCGTGCTGGTCGTCCTGGTGCTCTCGGTGGGACGGCTGGCCCGGCGGGGCAGGTCCCGGATGACCACCGCACTGCTGGTCACCGCCGCGGCCATCGCCGGGTTCGCGGTGATCGGCGTCCTGCTCGAGGGTTAGGGCCCTGTGTCAAAGCACAGGCTCTAGAGCCGGCGGTTGGCCAGGCTGGGCAGCTCGGCCCGGATCGCGGCGAGCCGGTCGAGGTCCAGGTCGACGACGGCCACACCCGGGCCGTCCGGCACCTGGCCGAGGACCGTCCCCCACGGGTCGACCACCATGCTGCGCCCGAAGCAGGCGCGGCCCGGCTCGTGGTCGCCGGTCTGACCGGCCGCCGCCACGAAGCACTGGTTCTCGATCGCCCGGGCCCGCAGCAGGACCTCCCAGTGGTCCCGTCCGGTGTGCATCATGAATGCCGCCGGGACCACCAGTAGTTGTGCGCCACCATCGGTGGCAAGCAGCCGGTAGAGCTCCGGGAAGCGCAGGTCGTAGCAGATCGACAGCCCGACCCGCAGACCCTCGACGTCCACCACCACCGGTTGCACCCCGGGCGCCACGCTCGCGGACTCCCGGTAGGAGACCCGACCGGGGATCTCCACGTCGTACAGATGAATCTTGCGGTAGCTAGCGGCCAGCGCGCCGGAGCGGTCGAAGACCAGCGACGTGTTCCAGGTGTGCTCCGGGTCCGGGCCGGCCTCGTGGAAGGAGCCGGCCACCACCCAGATCCCGAGCCGCCGGGCGATCCCGGCGAAGAAGCTGCCGACCTCCCCGTCCACCGGCTCCGGTTCCGGCAACCCCGCGGCGGGGCCCAGGTAGTCGACGTACTCCGGCAGGACCGCCAGGTCCGCGCCGCCGGCGGCGGCCCGCTCCAGCAGGACCTCGGCGGCGGCCAGGTTGGCCTTGCGGTCGTCCCGGGCGTTCAGCTGGCAGACGGCGACGCGCATGACCACAGGGTACGGCGAGAGGAGCTTGCGTGGACAGCGTCAGAGACGGTCGGGGTGCCCGGGCACCGACAGCACCAGTACCACCGGCAGCGGGACGCTGGGGAGCGGGGACGCGGCGATCATCGGCGCGACGGGACGCTTACCCGTCGGGTCGACGGCGGTCAGCGCAACGACAGCGGCGAAGCGGCCCGGCCGGTGGTGGTCGTCACCCCGTCGGGCGAATGGGACCGCCGGTGCCCGGGCCCGCGTCGGTGGGTCGGGCCAGGTGGCCGGTGCGGGTGGGTCGCGCCAGGTGGCTGGCGGCGAACGCGATCACGCCGGCCGCTCAGGAGTGAGCGGCCGGCGTGACACGGGGAAAATCAGGCCGACTTCTCCTCGCGGTCCCGCCGGGCTCGCCGCCCGGTGAACTCGCGCGGAACGATCGTCGGGTTGACGTTTTCCAGGACCACCTCGCGGGTGATCAACACCCGGGCGGCGTCAGGGTTGCTGGGCACCTCGAACATCGCGGAGAGAAGGACCTCCTCGATGATGGCCCGCAGACCACGGGCACCGGTGCCCCGCAGCATCGCCTGGTCGGCGATCGCCTCCAGCGCCGGCTCGTCGAACTCCAGCTCGACCCCGTCCAGCTCGAACAGGCGCTGGTATTGCCGGACCAGCGCGTTGCGCGGCTCGGTGAGGATGCGCACCAGTGCGCTGCGGTCCAGACTGCGCACGTTGGTGATCACCGGCAGCCGGCCCACGAACTCGGGGATCAACCCGAACTTGAGCATGTCTTCCGGCATGACCTGGCTGAAGATGTCGTCGGTCGACCGGTCGGACACCGACCGGAGCCGGGCACCGAAGCCGGTGCCACCCTGCCCGGTGCGGGACTCGATGATCTGATCGAGACCGGCGAAGGCACCACCGCAGATGAACAGCACGTTGGTGGTGTCGATCTGGATGAACTCCTGGTGCGGGTGCTTACGACCACCCTGCGGTGGCACGTTCGCCACCGTGCCCTCGAGCATCTTCAACAGGGCCTGCTGCACGCCCTCACCGGAGACGTCGCGCGTGATCGACGGATTCTCCGACTTGCGGGCGATCTTGTCGACCTCGTCGATGTAGATGATGCCGGTCTCGGCGCGCTTGATGTCGTAGTCCGCGGCCTGGATCAGCTTGAGGAGGATGTTCTCCACGTCCTCGCCGACGTAGCCCGCCTCGGTCAGCGCGGTGGCGTCGGCGATCGCGAACGGGACGTTCAACATCCGGGCGAGGGTCTGCGCCAGGTGGGTCTTGCCGCACCCCGTCGGACCGAGCAGCAGGATGTTGGACTTCGCCAGCTCGACGGCATCATTGCCGGAGCCGGGCGCGTTGGCCGCCTCGGCCTGGATGCGCTTGTAGTGGTTGTAGACCGCGACCGCGAGCGCCTTCTTGGCCTGGTCCTGCCCCACGACGTAGTTGTCGAGGAACTGGCAGATCTCCATCGGCTTGGGAAGCTCTTCCCACTTCACCTCGCCGGACTCGGCCAGCTCCTCTTCGATGATCTCGTTACAGAGATCGATGCACTCGTCGCAGATGTAGACCCCTGGGCCCGCGATGAGTTTCTTGACCTGCTTCTGCGACTTGCCGCAGAAGGAGCATTTCAGTAGGTCGCCGCCGTCACCGATCCGTGCCACCTACGTTCTCCCTGCACTCATCGGCCGGAGACCCGGCCCTGACCTGCGGACGCTGCACGCCGCCCGGCTTGGTTCGCCCCGCCGACCCGACCGGCGAAGCGGTACGGACCCGACGTTACCCGCTGGCGGGGCATTCTCCGACCCCCAAAACGGGTGTGTCAGAGGTCGGCCGGGAACGGGTGCCCCGGCCAACCTCTGACCCGGTGATGCTCAGCTGGCGGAGTGGGTCGCCAGCAGACCCTTCTTGCGGCTGGTCAGGATCGTGTCGACCAGCCCGTACTCCTTGGACTCCTCGGCCGTCATGATCTTGTCACGGTCGATGTCCTTGCGAACCTGCTCGATCGGGCGGTTGCAGTGGCGGGACAGCATGTCCTCCAGCTGCGTACGCATCCGCAGGATCTCCCGGGCCTGGATCTCGATGTCCGAGCCCTGCCCGTAGCCGCCCTCGGTGGCCGGCTGGTGGATGATGATCCGCGAGTTCGGAAGAGCCATCCGCTTACCCGCGGTGCCCGCCGACAGCAGCACCGCCGCCGCGCTGGCGGCCTGCCCGAGGCAGACGGTCTGGATGTCCGGACGGACGTACTGCATGGTGTCGTAGATCGCCGTCATCGCGGTGAACGAGCCACCCGGCGAGTTGATGTACATGATGATGTCGCGGTCCGGGTCGGTGCCCTCGAGCGTCAGCAGCTGGGCCATCACGTCGTTGGCCGACGCGTCGTCCACCTGGACACCGAGGAAGATGATCCGGTCCTCGAAGAGCTTGTTGTACGGGTTCGACTCCTTGACCCCGTACGACGTGCGCTCGACGAACGACGGCAGCACGTAGCGGTTGTGCACGGCCGCGAACTGGGGCGGCAGGCTCAGATCGGTCATCGTCAGCTCCTCAGCTCAGGGTCCCGGCGCCATCCGGAACCTGTGCGGCCCCGATGATCACCTTGTCGATGAAGCCGTAGTCCATGGCCTCCTGGGCGGTGAACCAACGGTCCCGGTCCGAGTCCGCCTCGATCTGCGACTGCTCTTGGCCGGTGTGGTGCGCGACCCGCTCCTGGAACATCCGCTTCGTGTAGAGCATCTGCTCCGCCTGGATGGCGATGTCGGACGCCGTGCCGCCCAGACCACCGGACGGCTGGTGCATCATGATCCGGGCGTGCGGCAGGGCGTAGCGCTTGCCCTTGGTGCCCGCGCAGAGCAGCAGCTGACCCATCGAGGCAGCCATGCCCATCGCCACGGTCGACACGTCGTTGTCGATGAACTGCATGGTGTCGTAGATCGCCATGCCGGAGTAGACCGAGCCACCCGGCGAGTTGATCCACAGGTTGATGTCGCGGTCCGGGTCCTCCGCGGCGAGCAGCAGCAGCTGCGCGCAGATGCGGTTGGCGACCTGGTCGGTCACCTCACTGCCCAGGAAGATGATGCGCTCCTTGAGCAACCGGTTGTAGACCGAGTCGTCGAGGTTGCCAATGGAGTCGCCACCGCGCGCGTCAATCGCCCGGAGCGACTTCTTGGGGATGTGCATGTCGGTCATGGCAGCCCTTCGCTCTCCGTACCGTCTTTCCCGACACTAACCGCTGTGCGGGGCGGCAGAGTCCCGGTCGGGGCACTGTTCGCTCTCAGCGCAGCTGTGTCGGGCGTACCCGCGGCGCGGGCTTCCGGGCCGTACCCCGGAAAGGGAAACGGCCGCCATCCACCGCGCAGCGGCGGACGGCGGCCGCACCCGACGATCAGTGGTTGTGCTCGGCCTCGTTGGCGGCGCGCAGCGCGTCGAGGCTGACGGCGTTGCCCGCCGCGTCCTTGATCGTGATGCGCTCCATGACGGCCGCGAGCGCCTTGCCCCGCCGCACGTCGCCGAAGACCGCAGCGGCCGCGCCGGAGCGCACCAGCTGGTCGTAGTACTGCTGGGGAGCCATTCCGGCGCGCTGCGCCCGGTGCACGATCTCGTGACCGAACTCGTCGTCGGAGACCTGGACGTCCTCGGCGTCGGCCAGCGTGTCCAGCAGGAGCTGGACCTTGACGCCCTCGGTCGCCGCCTCGGTCAGCTCGGCGTCGATCTGCTCCTCGGTCTTGTCCTCCGCCGCGAGGTATTCCTCCATGGAGGCGCCGATCCGCTCGAGCTGGTCGACCATCGCCTGCTTGCGGCTCTCGACCTCCTCGCGGACGACACCCTCCGGGGCCGGGATCTCGGCGGCCTCGACGAGCTGCGCCAGGGCCTTGTCCCGAGCGGCGTAGATCTGCTCGACCTGCTTGCCCTGGGTGACCCGCCCCCGCAGGTCGCCGCGCAGCTCCTCGATGGTGTCGAACTCGCTCGCCATCTGGGCGAACTCGTCGTTCAGCTCGGGCAGCTCCTTCTCCTTGACCGTGCGGACGGTCACCGCCACCTCGGCGTCGCGACCGGCGAAGTCGCCGCCGACCAGCTGGGTGGTGAAGGAGGTGTCCTCGCCGGCGGAGAGGCCGACCACGGCCTCGTCCAGGCCCGGCAGGAGCTGCTTGCTGCCCACCTCGTGGGAGATGTTGCTGGCCTGGCCGCCCGGCACGTCCTCGCCGTCGACGGTGGCGTTCAGGTCGATCTGGACGAAGTCACCCTCGGCGGCGGCACGCTCGACGGTCTTGAGGGTCGCGAAACGCTCCCGCAGGTTCTTCACCTGCTCGTCGATCTCGCTGTCGTCGATCTGCAGCTCGTCGACGGTCACCTCGATGGTGCTCGTGTCCGGGATGGTGATCTCGGGACGGACGTCGACCTCGGCGGTGAAGTTCAGCGAGTCACCGTCGTTGAACTCGGTGATCTCGACCTCGGGGCGCCCCAGCGTCTTGAGGTCGTGCTCGCGCACCGCGGCGAGGATGTTCTCCGGGATGGCCTCCTGGACCGCCTCGTTGAGGACGGTGCCCCGGCCCACCCGCTGGTCGATCACCGCGGTCGGCACCTTGCCCCGGCGGAAGCCCGGGACCTGGACCTGCGAACCGATCTCCCGGTACGCCTTCTTGAGGCTCGGCTCGAGCTCGACGAACGGCACCTCGATGGCGAGCCGCACGCGCGTCGGGCTCAGAGTCTCGACGGTGCTCTTCACAGGCGTACTCCTTGACGGATCTCAGTTGAGTCTGGGCGTGATTCAGCCCATCGAGTGTAGGCGAGCCGGCCTGACGCTCCGGCATCGCCCGGGGACCGCACTGGGCGGCACCCGGGGCTGCCCGGCCGCGGACGACAGTCGGGGTGGCGGGATTTGAACCCACGGCCCCTCGCTCCCAAAGCGAGTGCGCTACCAAGCTGCGCCACACCCCGTGGCGACGAGCAGTCTATGCCGTCGTCGTGCCTCAGGCGGTGCCGGGGCATCCCCCACCCGGACAGATCCCCCAAAGCCCACCGAACCGCCCACTCCGAGCGCGCCGACCGCCCCCCTGGCCCAAGATCTGCACAACGTCAGGGATGTAGTGGCCTCAGGACGTGCGGAGACCACACCATCCCTGATGTTGTGGGGATCTTCCGGGTTGCCGCGCCGCGCCGGGACGACGCGGCGCGTCAGGCGGTGGCGTGGCTGCGCACCGGGCACAGGCATTGGGTACGCTGTCAGCGTGCCCCACAGGGGCGCACGCGGGCGTAGCTCAATGGTAGAGCTTCAGTCTTCCAAACTGACTACGCGAGTTCGATTCTCGTCGCCCGCTCCACCAGCCTCCGGCCCAGGTCAGAGGTTTTTCCCCGAGGTCACCGGCTCGGCCTGGAGGGCGTCCAGCCATGATCCTCCCGGCGGTACGGGACCCGCGCTTCATCACGCTTCGCCGCGGTGGCAGCCTCACCGATCCGGATCACCACCTGCTCGCCCTGTGGGCGGCGTCGTGCGCGGAGCACGTCCTGCACCTGTTCGAGGCGGTGCGGCCGGACGACCCACGACCACGGGAGGCGATCGAACACGCCCGCGCCTGGACCCGTGGTGAGGTGACGATGACGCAGGCCCGCACGGCGGGCGGTCACGCCATGGGCGCGGCCCGCGACCTGCGCGGGGCGGCACGGCACGCCGCGTACGCCGCCGGCCAGGCGGGGGTCGTCGCACACGTCGCCGCGCACGAACTGGGCGCGGCCGCCTATGCGATCAAGGCCGTACGTGCCGCCGCGCCCGCCGGCGAGAGCGATACCGCGGGGCGACTCGAGTGCCGGTGGCAGCGCGCACAGCTCCCGAAGGCAATCCGCGAGTTGGTCCTCGACGACCAGCGGCTACGCAACGACATCTGCTGGTCGGTCTTCGACTGCTGAACGGTTCGAGCTCGTGAGCACTGACGCTACCGGGATGATCCAGGGGAATCGGGTGCCACGGCTCGGCTGATGCGCTCGCCGAGCCGACGCAGATGGTCGACCAGTTCCGTTGGCTCGTGGACGGTGAAGTCGCACCCGAGCAGCGCGAGCCGGAAGCCGAGCCAGTCGACGGTGTCCTCCGGGCTGTGCCACCGGCACGACGCGTCGTCAAGTGGCACCAGCTCTCCGGCGTGGTCACCCAGTCGGGCGGCTGCCCGCTCGGCGGGCAGTGCCAGCGTCGCCGCCGCCCGGAAGACCGGCACCAGGCCGTGGAGCCGCTCGGTCACGAAGGTGGACGCGTTCTCGGCCGGCAGTTCGCGGGGCGGCACGCGTACCCCTGTTGTTTCTGCCCGTTCGATGCGATCGACGCGGAACGTGCGCCAGTCCTCGCGCTTGTTGTCGTGAGCGACGACATACCAACGGCGGTCCACCAGGACCAGCCGGTGTGGTTCCACGAGCCGCCGACTGACGGTGCCGTCACCGGCCCGGTAGTCGAAACGGACCCGTTCGTGGGCCGCGGCCGCTGCCGCGAGGACGATGAGCTGCGTCGGGTCGACCAGTGGCATCGCCACCGCCGCCGGCGACGAGACGGTGGCCGAGCTGAGGGTGCCGACCTGCCGGCCCAACCGCGGCGGTAACACCTGCTGCAGTTTGGCGAGGGCGCGCAGGGAGGCCTCGGCGATGCCGGCGAACGGTTGCCGGGCGGCGGCGCGCAGACCGACCGCGATCGCCACCGCCTCCTCGTCATCGAGCAGCAGCGGTGGCATCGCCTTACCGGCGACGAGTCGGTAGCCGCCCTGCACGCCCAGGCTGGCGTGGACCGGGTAGCCGAACTCGCGCAGCCGGTCGATGTCGCGGCGCACAGTCCGCGAACTCACACCGAGACGCCCGGCAAGCTCGCTGCCCGGCCACTCCCGGGGCGTCTGGAGCAGGGACAGCAGTCGTAGCAGGCGAGCCGGGGTGTCGCGCATACTGCCATGATGGCCCGCCATCTAGGACATTCACCGGCCTAGTTCGGGTCTACCGTCCTCCATCTGCGCGCACCGACGCACGTACCAGACCAAGGAGACGGACAGATGAAGGTTGTTCCCGACGGCTACCACAGCGTGACCCCCTGGGTCATCTCGCCCGGACGGACCGGTGCGCTGATCGACTTCGTCGTCGGTGTCTTCGACGCCACCGAGCTGGCCCGGATGGAGGTGGACGGGGTGATCGGCCACGCCGAGGTCCGCATCGGGGATTCGGTGGTGATGATGTTCGACAAGCCGCGGTGGCCGGCCACGCCCGCCTTCCTGCGCCTCTACGTCAGTGACGACGCCGAGGTGCTGCGCCGGGCCGTCGAGCGCGGCGCGACCGTCGTCACCGAGCCGACCGAACTGTTCTGGGGCGACCGGGTCAGCCGCTTCCGCGACCCGTTCGGCAACCTGTGGTGGGTCCACCAGCGGGTTGCCGAGCCGACCGAGGAGGAAATGGGCCAGCGGCTCCAGGCTCCCGAGTTCGTGGCGGCGATGGAGTACGTCCAGGGCGCCGACTTCTCTCCCGGCACCTGACTGCCTCCCGCCGGGGGCAGCACCGTTGAGCCGCCGCGCGAACAGCGGCTCAACGGTCTCGGCAGCCGGTGTCGGCCTGGTCAGCGCAGGTGAAACCGTTCGTCGGCGGCGAGGGCCGCCAGCTGCGGCACGGAGAACGGCAGCTTCGTCAACGCCGGCCGTCTCTCGTCGAGCGTCACCCCCTGCGCCACGAAGACCACCACGCCATCCGGGTGCCGGTAGGCCGACCACTGGTCGAGCCGTTCGTCGCCGCCCGGTCGGACCACCACGCCGACCTGCGCCGGTCCGACCGTCTCGACCTGGCACTCGCCCTGCATACCCCAGAAGGCCTGCGCCAGGGCGCACGGCTCGGTCGGCAGCGGGTTGCCGGCGTCGTGCACCTCGACGATCACGCGCCCGGTGCCCTGGCCCTGGGCCACGGCGACCGAGGACGAGTAGCTCCACACGTCGACGCCGTTCACCTTGTTCTCGAACTGCGCCTGGTGGGTCCGCAGCGTCCGCTCCTCGGCGGACCGGCTCGGCGGATCCTCCGGGGTGGTGTAACCGGAGGGTATGACCGAGACAGCCTCGTTGAGCAGGTGGACTCCCTGGTCGTGCTTGGACCCGGCCCGCGCGGTCCGGTCCTCCTGCGGTCGGCCGTCCGGCCCGGTCGGCCACGCCTCCTTGGTGTCGCCCGACGCGTCCGGAGACGCCAGTGGCCCGTTCCCCGCCGGTTGGTAGACGCGGCCGTCCGGAGTGGCGACGACCGCGAAGCCGGTGACCGCCAGCACGACAGCCGCCGATCCGAGCGACGCCCACAGCGCGCGTCGGCGGAGGTGCGTCCGCCGCGCCGCGCCGAGCGCTGCTTCCGTACTCGGTGGTGGTGGCGGGGTAGTGCTCGCCATCTCGCCGCGCAGCCCCTCGCGCAACTCTTCCTCGTTCATCGCTCCCCCATCTCGATCCCGCTGTAGGTCGGTGCCAGGAGGCCGCGCAACGTGTCGAGCCCGCGTGCCGCCTGGCTCTTCACCGTCCCTGGAGAACACTCCAGCAGCGCCGCGACATCCTCGATGGACAGGTCCTCCCAGTAGCGCAGAACCAGCACGGCCCGCTGGCGCGGTGCCACGCGGGCCAGCGCCTGGAGCAGCACCAGTCGGCTCTCCGGCGAGTCGGGCGGGGCCGCCTGTTCGGCGTCCTCGCCACCCACCCGTTCACGCCGCCACCAGCCGCGGCGGCGCTCGTCGAGGAACGTCCGGATCAGGATCTGGCGCACGTAGCTGTCGAGCACCTCGTGCCGGGAGATCCGGTTCCAGACCCGGTAGAGCTTGACGAAAGCGGTCTGGACCAGGTCCTCGGCGCGGTGCCAGTCGCCGCACAGCAGGTACGCGGTGCCGCGCATGGCACCGGACCGTGCTGCGAAGTACTCGGCGAACGCCTTGTCGCGATCGCTCATTCAGGCCTCCGATCCCCGTTTCGAGGTAGTCACGCGGGGTCTGGCCCGCCGGGTTGCTCCGTAACTCGCGTACGTGTCACGAGGTTCAACGCCGAACGGTGGCGTGCGCGACGAGACCTTGACAGCTGTCGATCTATGCACTGGTGTAAGGACCAGGTACATCGATGTCCGTCAGGAGGGCACATGATCGTCCGACGACGGTGGACAGCTGCCGCCACCACAGCGATCCTGTTCAGCGCAGTGTTGTCGAACCCCGCTGCGGGAACCGCTGCACCCGCCGATCCCGCACCACCGGTCACCCTGAGCGCCACCGAGACCGCCCTGGTCCGAGTGCAGCTACGTGACCAGGCTCAGCTCGACCGGCTGGTCGCCACCGGTGCGGACCTCGCCAACCGGCCCCGGGCCCGGGACGGGAGGATCCTCGCCGACCTCGTGCTCAGCGGTACGCAGCTCGCCGAGCTGACCGCGCAGGGCGCGAAGGCCGTACAGGTCGTGCAGCGTGCCGGGGACGGCAGCCGGCATCACGCCGAGAGCGTTCGCGCGGCGCAGGCCCGCACCGCCGCCGGCCTGCGCGCTCCGGCCGCCGGCCAGCGGACCACCGCCGCCGCCGTGGACACCCTCCAGGTGCAGCAGGCGTACTGGTGGACCACGGGCGGTCAGACGTTCCTCCAGGCCCAGGTGGCCACCACCGCCACCGACGACCCGGACGTGGAGATCACCGTCAGTTGGCGGACGGCGGACGGCGCCACCGGGTCGTTCCCGCTGTACCGGTTCGAGGACTCCGGCGAGTACCAGTACCACTACAACCTTCCCCAGCCGGTGCCGAACCGGCCGGTCCAGCTGAGCGCCACCTCCAGCCTCGGCGGAGTCAGCCGCGTGGTCACGCCGACGCTCTGGCCCAACGCCACCCCGCCACCGCTGCCGGCCGGTTACCAGAAGGACTTCATCGACGCGTACCTGACGCCGACCGACATCCAGGCGCGGATCAAGCGACTGGCCCGCCAGTACCGGGACCTGGTGGACGTGATCGACCTGCCGAACAAGACCCAGGGATACCGGCGCAACGCCGTCGCGTACCTGGGCGACCCGGCCGTGGCGGCCGTGGTGGTCGAGTCGGTCCGCTTCGGCGACCAGGGCATGAACGGCGTACAGGTGCGGACGGTCGACCCCGGCCGACCGAACCGACCGCTGACCGTCGGCTACCGCGACCGTGTGCTGACCGTGTCGCTGGCCACCGACACCGCCGGCAAGACGGTGAGCACCACCGACGAGGTCGCCGCGGCGATCAACGCCCGCCAGCCGAACCGCTTCCGGGCCACCGTCGAGGACGGCTCGGCCGGGCTGCCCATGCCGGTCGCCGCCCCGACCCGGCTCGACGACGGGTTGCAGGGCACCGAGGTGTCGGCGCGGCCGTGGACGGTGCAGGCGCTGCGCCTCGGCGTCCACCGCAACGGGTCCCGGGTCGGCGTGCTCGCATACTCCCAGGAGCACGCCCGGGAGTGGGCCACCCCACTCGTGACGCTGGAGTTCGCCGAACGGATGCTGGCCAACGCCCGGACCGACCCGGCCACCCGCGAGCTGCTGGAGCAGGTCGACATCTTCGTCATCCCGATGGTCAACCCCGACGGCGCGAACTACTCGTTCAACGACTTCAACTTCCAGCGCAAGAACCTGGTCAACCACTGCACCGGCGCGGCCCGCGACCCGAAGAACCGCACCTCGTGGGGCGTCGACATCAACCGCAACTACACCGTCGGGTCGCACTTCGACGGGTACGTGGGCGCCAGCGCCAACTGCCTGTCCGGTAACTACGCGGGCACCGCCGAGCTGTCCGAGGCGGAGAGCGGCAACGTGATCGCGCTCGCTCAAGACCACCCGAACATCAAGTTCGCGATGAACGTGCACTCCTACGGCGGGTACTTCATGTGGCCGCCGGGGGCGTACCGGGCCGACGGCCGGGTCACCCTGCCGCGGCCGTCGATCGACGAGTCGACGCTGTTCCTCACCAGCGCCCGGCGGATCGTCGGCGCCATCGCGCAGGAACGCGGCACCGTCACCTGGCCGTCGCAGACCGGGCCGGTCGCCGACGTGCTCTACTCCGCCGCCGGCAACTCGGCGGACCAGCTCTACTACGAGTTGGGCATCTTCGCCTGGGACTTCGAGGTCGGCAACGACCGGTGGAACCCGGCGACCGGCGAGTGGGAGGGCGTCGGCTTCCAGCCGCCGTTCGACGAGGCGCACGGCGAATCCCAGGAGTACGCCGGCGGCTTGGTGGAGATGGTCCGGGTGGCCCGCGACTACGCGGCCGCCCAGCCCGCCCCCTGATCTTCCGGGCGGTGCCGTGCCCGGGTGTCGGGCACGGCACCGCCGACGACATTTCATCCGTTTCTGCCCAGCGGCTCGCGGGTAGGGCTGTGTCCATGGACACGAACACCACGGCCCACCTGATTGGCGGCCCCCGCGACGGCAGCACCCACGACACCGGCGGCGACGCGCTCGTCGAGTTGGAGATCGACGGCATGATGCACCGTTACATCAAGACCACCAAGCAGCACGACGACGGCCAGCCGCTCTACAACTACGACGGGATGGTGGCCCCCGACGGCGGCGAGCCCGGCGTCGAGGACCCGGCCGCCCGGGTCGTCTCGCCCCGCGCCGACGCCGAGGGCCACGGCGGCACCCACTGACGCGATCGGACCCACCCCGGAACGGGTACCAGTCGGACCGGCCGGCCACGGATGAACCGTGGCCGGCCGGGTAAGCAGCAGCCTTGCCTGGTGGGGAGACGACCGGCGTCGCGGCGTGCCGCGACCGGGCGTACGGGCGGGCGGCCCAGAGCCGACCCGCCCGTACGCGCCCGACGATCAGTTCGAGGAGATCCAGTTCCAGGCCGAGACGACCCACTCGGTCTGCTGGAGCCAGGCCACGCCGAGCCCGACGAGGAACACCGCCGTCGCCAGGTGGGCGCCGCGGGCGCTGTGCCGAACCCGACCGAGCTGCCGTTCCAGCACCACCCGGCCGACCAGCCGGAACAGGGCGAACAGGCCGACCGCCACCAGCAGGCTGAGCACCAGCACCAACAGCGGAACGCTCAGGTCGCCCTGGCCGGAGAGCGCCCAGATCCCCCAGCAGACGAACGCGAAGAGCCCGGCCGCCGCGCTCCACTCACCGCCACGCCGAAGCTGCGCCATGCGGGAGCTCAGCGACCGGCGCGGAACGGGCTCGCCGGGCCAGCCGGTGCCGGTCGGCTCCTGCTCGACCACCGGGAACGGCTCGGTGCGCGGAGTGCGACGCTGGCCCACCGGCGCCACGCCCCGGCGGAACCCGTCGCGCTGCTGCGGCACCCCGACGCCGGCCTGCGGTGGCACCTCCACGGTCCGCTCCGCCCACGGCTGCGTCTGGTCTGCCATCTTGTCCTCCCCCTGACCGACGGCACCAACGCCGCCTGCTTCCGAGGGTAGCCAGCCGGCAAATCGGTCGCCGACCCCGCCCGAGACGCCGGCCGACGCGACAGTGCCGGATCCCACGCCGGGCAGGGTACGGTCGGCTGATGGGTGACCCCGACCGACGACGGCGACGGCTACGCCACCACCCCGACTCGGAGCCGGCGGGGCGCAGTCCCGACAGCCCGACGGTCAGCACCCCCGGGGTGCATGACGGTGACGACCCGCCGCCGCGCCGACGAGGCCCGGGCGGCGACGAGCGCGACGGCGAGCGAGGGCTACGAGGGCTGGTCGGCTCCGGCTCGTCCCAGGTGGGCCTGAGCGCCGCACTGCGGGCCCGGGACGCGGCCCGGCCCACCGACGATGATCTGGCCGAGGCGGAAGCCCGGGTCGTGGTGGTCCGCCGCAACTGGGTGCCCCGCGAGGAGTTGCCCCGCTCGCCGCGCTGACCTCAGGGCAGGACGGGCAGTTGCCGGGTCCGCTCGTACTCGGCGACCTGGGTGATCCGACGGGCATGTCGCTCGTTGCCGGAGAACGGCGTGTTCAGGAACGCCTCGACGATGCCGGTGGCCTCGTCCAACGTGTGCTGGCGGGCGCCGATCGCGACCACGTTCGCGTCGTTGTGCTGGCGGGCCAGCTGAGCGGTCTCGACGCTCCAGGCCAGCGCGGCGCGGACACCGGCGACCTTGTTCGCGGCGATCTGCTCGCCGTTGCCGGACCCGCCGATGACCACTGCCAGGCCCGTCTCGTCGGCCACCACCTGGTCGCCTGTGTGCAGGCAGAACGTCGGGTAGTCGTCGTCCGGGTCGTAGCTGTGCGGGCCGACGTCGACGACGTCGTACCCCTGCTTGGCCAGGTGGTTGGCCAGGTGCACCTTCAACTCGAAACCGGCGTGGTCGGACCCAAGGTAGACGCGCATACCGGGCAGTCTGTCAGGCCGCGCTCTCCGACGTCGCGGGGGCGGCGTCGGAGAGCCGGGTTCGTCACACGGCCGTGCCGGGGGACGCTCAGCGCGGCAGCTCGGCGACGACCAGACCGCCCCGTGCCTTCGGGGTGAACCAGGTGCTCTTGCGGGGCATCTTCTCCCGGGCCAGGTTCACCGCGACGAAGTCCGCCACGGTCACGGGCGCGATGAGGATGGCCAGCTCGGCCCGCCCGGCGTCGACCTCGCCGGTGAGCCAGCTCGCCGGGTAGTCACCGCCGACGTAGGTGATCCTCTTGTCGCCCGGGTCCAGACCGAGCGCGTCGCGCAGCAGCAGCCGCTCGACCAGGGCGTGGTCCAGGTTTTCCAGGCGGGCGGAGGCCGTGGCCGGCAGGCGCACCGCGTACCCCTGGCCGTCGAGGCGCAGGTGCACGGTGCCGCCGCCCTCCGGGACCTCGACCGGGCCGTCGATCGGCTCGACCTCGGCGCCCGCGGCCCGCAGCCGGTCGAGCAGCTCGGCCGGTGTGGTGGTCAGCTCGCTGACCAGCCGGTTGTACGGCTGGATGGCCACCGACGCGGGGGTGGTGACCACGGCGAGGAAGCGCGACAGCCCGCCGGTCTGGGCGGCCAGGCTGCGGTGGTTGCCGTCCGCGACGACCAGCTCCCCGCCGCCGGCGAGGGCGGTCAGCGCGGCCTGCTCCGGCCCGGGGCCGAGCAGCCAGATGGCGTGCGTGCGCCCCGCCTGGTCGGTGTCCGTCGCGGCGGGCGCGCCGGCCGTCTCGGTCGCCGACGCGAGCGCGGCGTGCAGCTCGTCGCCACGCCCGGTCTGGAGCAGGAGTACGGGTGAGAGTAGGTGACCCAGCGCCTCGGCCAGTGCCACCCGCTCGCGCACCTTGGCGATGAAGACGTCCTCGTTGCGGATGACCAGGCCCGGCTCGTCGGCCCGGGTGGAGATCTGGTCGGTGTCCACCATCGCGAACAGCCCGTACGCCGGCTCGTCGCCGGGTGCGGTGATCCGGTAGAGGACCACCACCTGCTCGGCGGGGGTGTAGCTGCCGTCTGCCTTGGCCTCGGCGAGGCGGGCGACCGCGTCCGGCAGTGCGTCCAGGAATGACCTGCCCAGGCTCTGCGGGGCGCGGTGTGGCATCTCGATGCCGAGGGCACTGTGCGGGTTCGCCTCGATGATCGCGGTGATTTCCGCGTCGTCGGCGAACTCGTCGTAGTTCTGCGCGCCGGTGCCACCAGTGGTGACCCACGCCCGGGAGATCGGATGCACGACCGTCATACCCACTGACGCTACCGGCGACGGTGTCGCCGCCGACGGGGACCCGCGGGGCGTCCACCAGATGAAAGCGCCAGGCCGAGCGGAGTGGTCAGCCGGTGCGGTCGGACGCGCCCCGGCGGTGCCTGCCCGCGGTTGCCGGCCCGCCGTTGGCCCGCCGGACGGTGCCGACGGGCCCGGTGTTCGGGGCACGACGGGGTGAGGCGGGCGGCCCCGGGACGGGCCGCTCGGGCGGCGGCGCCGGGACGGGTCGCGGACTCAGCGGCGGCGTCG
>NZ_JAKKFI010000026.1 GCF_022230955.1 Micromonospora cabrerizensis | reverse complement strand
CACCCGCCGCCGACCAGCGCGCGCCCGACCTGCCGGCACCCGGCCTGCTGCCACCCGCCGCCGACCAGCGCGCGCCCGACCTGCCGGCACCCGGCCTGCTGCCACCCGCCACCGACGCGCCCGGCTCGCTGCCCACACGTGGGCCGGTGGGCCGAGGGCCACTGGAACCCTGGCCGGACACGGTCAACTGGCAGCCGATCTGCACCGACCTGATCTGGGTGGAGCTGATCCGGCTGGCGGTCGTGGTCGCCGTCGGGCTGGCGGTGACAGCGGTGGGCTGGGCGTTGAGCGGCCACTGGCTGTTCGGGCTCGCCGTCGCCGTCGTCGTGCTGCTCGGCGGGTGGCGGGCCATCGCGATCGTCCGTGCGGTGCGGGCCTGGGGGTACGCCGAGCGCGAGAACGACCTGCTGGTCCGGCACGGGCTGCTGGTCCGGCGGCTCTCCATCGTCCCGTACTCGCGGATGCAGTTCGTCGACGTCAGCGCCGGGCCGTTGGAACGCGCCTTCGACCTGGCCACCGTGCAGTTGCACACCGCGGCGGCGGCGAGCGACGCCCGGGTTCCCGGGCTGCGCCCGGCGGAGGCGTCCCGGCTGCGCGACCGGCTCACCGCTCTCGGCGAGGATCGGGCGGAGGGCCTGTGAGCGACGGGCCCGCCGAGCCGCGCACCGTGCCACCCATCGGCCCGACACCGCACGAGCCGGTGCCGCCGGAGGCTCCCTCCGCCTGGCCGGCACCGACCGGCGGTGGCGAGGGCGAGCCCCGGCAGCGACTGCACCCGCTCAGCCCGGTCCTGCACGGTGCCAAGTCACTGGTCGTGGTGATCGCCGGGTTGTCCTGGTCGACGCTGTCCCGGGTGGGCTTCGGCTGGTTCGCCGCCATGGTGGCGGTGCTGGCGCTCGGCGCGACAGTGCTGTCGGTGGTGAGCTGGTACAACACCGGCTACCACGTGGTCGGCCGCGAACTGCGGGTGTACGAGGGGCTGCTCTGGCGGCGTACCCGGGCCATCCCGTTGGAGCGACTGCAGGCCGTGGAGGTGGTCCGGCCGCTGCTCGCCCAGCTCACCGGCCTGGCCGAGTTGCGTCTGGAGGTGGTCGGCGGGGGCAAGACCGAGGCGCCGCTGGCGTACCTCGGGGTGGCCGACGCGGCCCGGCTGCGCGAGCGGCTGCTGGCCCTGGCCGGGCGGGTCGCGCAGGCACCCGCCCCGGAGCACGCGGCCGCCGCGGTGGTCCCGGGAGCGGCGGCGCCGACGGCGGCCGCTCCGGGCCGGCCACTGCACGCGGTACGCAACCAGAGCCTGCTGATCAGCCAGTTGCTCACCCCACAGGCGTTCCTGCTCCCGTTCGGTGTGGCCTTCGTGGTGGTGCAGTTCCTCACTGCGGGGTCGTGGTCGTTCGTCGCGGTGGCGAGCACGCTGACCGCGATGGCCGGTGTGCTGCTGCAACCGGTCCGGCGGGTGCTCGACGACTGGAACTTCCGGCTGGCCCGTGACGGCGGCACGCTGCGGGTGCACAACGGCCTGCTGGAGACGCGGGCGCAGACCGTGCCGCTGGCGCGGGTGCAGACCGTGCGGGCCACCTGGCCGCTGCTCTGGCGGATGAAGGGCTGGCTGCGGCTGCGCCTGGAGGTGGCCGGCTACTCCGTCGCGGAGGCCGACGACCGCAACCGGCCCGACCGGCTGCTGCCGGTCGGTGACCTGCCGACGGCGACGATGATCGTCGCCGAGGTGCTTCCGGGGGTACGCCTCGACGCGCTGGCGCTGAGCCCCCCGCCGACCCGGACCCGGTGGCTGCACCCGCTCGGTCGTAGCGCGTTCGGCGCGGGGCTGTTCGACGAGGTGTTCGCCACCCGCTCCGGGCGGCTCACCCGGCAGGTAGTGATCGTGCCGTACGCCCGCATCCAGAGCGTGCGGGTGGTGCAGGGGCCGATCCAACGCCGACTCGGGTTGGCCAGCGTGCACGCGGACACCGCGGGCGGTTCCGGTGCCACCGCCCAGGACCGCGACCTGACCGAGGCCTGGGCCCTGGCCGCGGACCTGACCAACCGAGCACACCAGGCCCGCAACCAAACCTGACCCACCCCCACCCCACCCCGCCACGCCCCGCCGCCACCTCCGTTGATCATGAAGTTATGGCCACGACACGCCGTGCAGGCGGACGCTAACTTCATGATCGACGGAATCTGGCGGGCCGGGCCGGGGGCAGGGGCCGGGGTTGGGCCGGGTGGGTCAGTGGTCGGTTTTCGTGGGCTCGCGTGGTGGGCGTTGGGTGGTGGGTGGGTGCTCGGCGGCGTCGTCGGGGGCGGTGGCCTGCCGTGGGGGTTCGGTGCGGGGCGGTGGGGGCTCGGCCTTCGGGTGGCGGGCCCGCCACGCGGCCCAGCCGCGCTCGGCCAGGCCGACCACCAGGAAGGTCAGCCCCACGTACGCCCAGCCGACCAGCACGTCGATCACGTAGTGCTCACCCGAGTAGACCAGGGTGAAGGTCATCGCCAGCGGGTACGCGAGCAGCAGCGGCCACCAGCGGCGGCGGGTGCCGGTCAGGAAGAACAGCACCACGAACAGCGCCCACGCGGTGTGCAGCGACGGCATCGCGGCGACCGGGTTGGAGGCGATCTGGCCGGCGTTGAGGACGTTGCCGGCACCGTGCATGCCGAACGCCTTCCAGCCCCGGGTGGAGATCCGGGCGACCTCGGTGAGCAGCCCGTTCTGTGCGGCCCACCACGGCGGGGCGGCCGGGTAGATGAAGTAGGTGACCAGACCGGAGGCACAGAGGAAGCCCCAGCGCCGCATGTACGCGGCCCAGCGGCGCCGGTCACGGAGCCAGAGCACCGCGGCGGCGGCCAACGCCACCACGAAGTGCGAGAAGTACACCCAGCTCGCCGCGACGTCCCACCAGTGCACCTGCGGGTGGTAGAGGTGCTCCTGCAACCAGACGGTCGGCACCTCGCCGCCGGTGGCCCAGCCGAACATGAACCGGTCGGCGACGATCAGCTCCATCGCGTGCGGGGTGGCCCCGTTGTCGGCGAACCCGCGCGAGAGGTTGTAGATCACGAACAGCAGCACCACCGGCACCCAGTCCCGGGCGAAGCGCAGGTGACTGCGCCACGGCCGTTCGCTGTTCCAGGCGATGGTCGCCAGCCAGATCCAGACGAAGGCGTACGCCGGGTCGGTGGGCAGCCCGATGGCCAGCCACGCGGCCACGAAGGCGACCGCCCAGACGGTCATCGCGATGACACGCCGACGACCCCCGTCCGGGGACGCGGGCGGGTCGGTCCGGGCGGGGGGCTGGGGGTCAGTCACGACGGCCATCGTCGTCAAGGTTAACGACGGCGACGGCATCGACCGACGGGGACCACCCGGCGATGCCGCGCACAGGTGGGCGGCGGTGCTCACCGGCATCCCCGGGCAGTGCTCGCCGGCATCCCCGTGCGGTGCTCGCCGGGATCCCCGGGCGGGTGCTCGGCGGGCTCGGCGAGCACCTAGGCTGACGACCATGCAGGAGCAGCCCGAGCCGGCCTTCGCGCCGGGTCTGACCGCCCAGGTCGAGTTGACCGTCACCGACGCGGACACCGCCCAGGCGGTCGGTTCCGGGGACGTACCGGTGCTGGGCACTCCCCGGGTCCTCGCCCTGGCCGAGGCGGCTACCGTCGCGGCGACGGCGGTCGGGATGCCGCCCGGGTCGACGACCGTGGGCACCCGGGTCGAGCTGGAGCACCTGGCGCCGACCGTGGTCGGTCGGACGGTCCGGGCGCAGGCGCTGCTGGCGACCGTCGACGGTCGCCGGCTGTCGTTCGAGGTCACGGTCAGCGACGGTGACCAGACGGTGGCCCGGGGCCGGGTGGACCGGATCATGGTGGACCGGCAACGTTTCGTCGAGCGCGCCGGGCGCACGTCGTGACCGCCGCTTTCGTCGAGGTCGCCGACCGGGTGCACGTGCTACGCGAGCCGCTGCTGCGGGTCAACGTCACCCTGGTCGTGGGCGACGACGAGGCCCTCCTGGTCGACACGCTCTCGTCGGCCGCCCAGGCCGCCGACCTGGCCACTGCCGTCCGGGGGGTCACCGACCGCCCGTTGACGCTGGTCAACACCCACCACCACTACGACCACTGCTTCGGCAACGCGGTGCTCGCCGGCGACCCACCCCGTCCGGTGTACGCGCACGAGCTGGCCGCCGCCGCCCTGCGGCAGGAGCCGGAGCGGCTGCGCCGGGAGGCGTACGAGGAGCTGCGGACGGAGCACCCCGCCCTCGCCGCCGAGCTGGCCGACACCCCGCTGCTCGCCCCGACGCACACCGTGCAGACGGAGACGACCCTCGACCTGGGCGGCCGGCAGGTGCTGCTGCGGCACCCGGGGCGGGGGCACACCGAGGCCGACCTGGTGGTGCACGTGCCGGACGTCGACGTGTTGATCGCCGGGGACCTGGTGGAGCAGAGCGGCCCGCCCGCCTTCGAGGACTCGTACCCCCTGCGGTGGCCGGACGCGGTCGCGGACCTGCTGCGGCTGACCACCGCGCGCACGGTGGTGGTGCCGGGTCACGGCGATCCGGTGGACGTCGACTTCGTCCGCGCCCAGCACGCCGAGCTGGCGAAGCTGGCCTGGCTGATCCGGGCCGCGCACACCGGCAGCGCGCCGCCGGAACGGGTGGCCGCCGAGGCGCCCTTCGGTGCGCGCGCCGCGCTGGTCGCCGCCCGGCGTGGCTACCGCGAGCTCGACGGCGAGGCCTAGGTGTACTGACCCGTGAGGTTGGGGACGCGGCTGGCGGGTGGTAGGCCGTTGAGTGCGGTGTGTCCGCGGTGGTGATTGTAGGAGTGGATCCAGCCGGGGAGGGCTTGTCGGCGTTCGGTCTCGCTGGTGTAGGGCCGTGCGTAGGCCCATTCGTCGAGCAGGGTGCGGTTGAAGCGTTCGG
>NZ_JAKKFI010000025.1 GCF_022230955.1 Micromonospora cabrerizensis | reverse complement strand
TAATTGCCCGACCCAACGAAAATCCAAACCGACTCCGTCCACCAAACGATCACGATTTGGCAGACAGGAACACGTTTCCCCGATCGTCGACCGCCGGACACCCGGCGGTTGACCCCCGAGGGATGGCCGGCTGCCGCGCGCCCGAGGGGTTGGCCGGCCTGTTCGGCAGTCCCCGACCCGCTGACGCCGCTGGCCTCGGGCGCCGCTGACGCCGGGGCGCCGCTGACGCAGGACGCGGCATGACGCCGGGGCGCCGCTGACGCCGGGGCGCCGCTGACGCCGGGCGCGGCATGATCAACACGAGATCCTTGAAACCGCGGTATCGGAGGCCCTGGGACACCCCGACATCACGAAACCCGAGTCGATCACGGCGAGTCTCGACCGGCCGGGCAGGCGAACAAGGTCTACCGCCGGTCACCCTTCCGCAGAGCCGGCCGCCATCCGCAGAGCCGGCCACCCTCGCAAGAGCGGGCCACCTTCGAAAGAGCCGGCTGCCCTCCGAAGAGCCCGCCGCCCTCCCAAGCCGGGCACCCTCCCAAGAGCCGGCCAATCTCCCAAGAGCCGCCGCCCTTTCAAGAGCCGGCCACCCTCTTGAGAGCCGGCCGCCCTCGCAAGAGCCGGCCGCCCTCCCAAGAGCCGGCCGCTCTCCCAAGCTGGCCACCCTCGCAAGAGCCGGCCGCCCCGGAAGAGCCCGCCGCCCTCGCATGAGCCGGCCACCCTCCGAAGAGGAGGAACGCCGATGGGCGCCCGGCCTGTCGGCTGGGCGCCCATCGGAGGTGTTTCGGTGGTACAGAGTGGTGCTGGGTGTTATCGGGTAACTCGGCGACGGCCACCCACACCCGCGACCAGCGCGACCGCGATCGCGG
>NZ_JAKKFI010000024.1 GCF_022230955.1 Micromonospora cabrerizensis | reverse complement strand
CGGTCGGCGGGCCGCGTGGGTGGAGGCCTCCGCCGGCCGGCTGGTGATCAGCGACTTCGACGGCACGAACCAGCGCGCCGTCCCGACCCAGGGTCAGCAGACCTGCGCCCCGAGCTGGCTCGACTCCGGGCGGGTGCTGTTCGGCCTGGGCCGGGAGAACGACTGGACGGTCGTCGCCGTCAACGCCGACGGCACCGGCCGGAAGGTGCTCGCCAACCGGCAGGCGACCTGCCCGACGGTGTCCGGAGGGTGGATCTCCCGGTTCACCGACCGGGCGGTGCACGTCCGCGACGAGCGGGGTGCCGAACGTTCGATCACACCGCGCGTCCCGAAGAACCTCGTCATCGACGCGGTGGCCGGGATCTCCCGCGACGGTCGGTCCCTGGTGATCAGCACCCACGTGCCCAGTGCCGGTGGTTGCGCCTGCGGCTGGCAGTTCCGCACCTACCAGGTCGACGGGGCCAGTGGGGCGGCCACCGAACTGGCGCCGTTCGATCGGGCCTGGAGCAAGCCGACCGGCCACGGCCAGGCCATCGACGCGGTCACGCTGGCCGACGGTGATCTGGTGGTCCAGGTCAACACCGCGACGCCCGCCGACGACGCGCCGGCGTACCAGCTGGTCCGCTACGGCGCCGACGGCCGGGTGCGGGCCGGCGCGGCGGTTCCGGCCGGTCACCCGTGGGGTGGCCTGCTGGGCTGAGCCAACCGGTGCACCGCCACCGGTACGACGGGGACCGGCCGCTCACGTGGGTGGCCGGTCGCTCCTGTCGACCGCCTCGGCGCAGGCCGCCGGCATCGGGCGGCGGGGGTTGTCGCACGACCGGCCCATGACCTCCGCCACGTCCGCCGATCGGGGCGGTATCGAACGTGCCCGCGGTGAAAGACTGGTCGCCGCAGGCAACGAATGGCGTAAGGGGGGCGCGGGTGCGCTGGCGCAGTTTTGTCGCGGTCGGGGACAGTTTCACCGAGGGCATGGACGACGCGTACCCGGACGGCACCTACCGGGGATGGGCGGACCTGGTGGCGACCCGGCTCGCCGCCGACGCGGGCCCCGACTTCCGGTACGCGAATCTGGCCATCCGCGGCCGGCTCTTCCCCGGCGTGGTCGCCGAGCAGGTGCCGGCGGCGGTGGCGATGAAGCCCGACCTGATCAGCTTCGCGGCCGGCGGCAACGACGTGCTGCGCCGCAACTTCGACCCCGGCGCGCTGGTGGCCCGCTTCGACGAGGTGGTCCGGCAACTGCGCTCGGGCGGCGCGGACGTGCTGCTCTTCCGGTTCGCCGACGTGATGGCCCGACTGCCCGGCCAGCGTCTCGTCGCCCCCCGGGTGCAGTTGCTGAACCAAGCGGTCGGCGAGACCGCCGAGCGGCACGGGGCGATCATGGTCGACCTGTACGCCGACGACACCTTCCTCAACCCGATGCTCTGGAGCACCGACCGGCTGCACCTCTCCCCGGCCGGCCACCGCCGGGTCGCCGGGCAGGTGTTGAACGCGCTCGGTGTCGGGTGCGACGAGGAGTGGCTGATGGTCCCGCCGCACCCGGCCCCGTCGCCGTGGCTGGCCGCCCGGGCCGCCGACCTGCGGTGGGCCGGTCAGCACCTCGCGCCGTGGGTGCGGCGGCGGCTGACCGGTCGGTCGTCCGGCGACACGGTGACCGCGAAGCGCCCACTGCTCGGGCCGATCGTCGGCTGACCGTGCTCACCCTTCACACCGCGCCGCTGCTCTGGCGGGACCGGGTCGGCGAGGCGGTGCCGGAGCACGCTGTCCTGGTGGGCGGCGACCGGATCGAGGCCGTCGGACCGTTGGCCGAGCTGAGTGGGGCGTACCCGGGCGTTCGGGTCCGCCAATGGCCCGGCACCCTGGGGCCGGGTCTGCTGCACGACGGCCCGCTGCCGGCTGCGCCCACCCCACGCGAGCGGGTGCACGCGCTGCTGCGGAACGGAATGACGGCGGTGTTGGCCGAGCACCTGACCGACCCGCTGCTGCGGGCTGCCGTCGACAGGAGCGACCTGCTGGTGCTGCCCGTCGCGGTGTCGGCGGCGCTGCTTCCGGGCGGGCGCGCCGACCTTGCGGTTCACGGTGTCGACGGTGTCTGCCTGGTGACCGTGGTCGCCGGGCGCATCGTCCACCGCCGCGCCTGAACGGCACTATCAACGTTCCCCGCACCACATCTGCGGCCCCCG
This sequence comes from Micromonospora cabrerizensis, assembly GCF_022230955.1. Lineage (GTDB taxonomy): Bacteria > Actinomycetota > Actinomycetes > Mycobacteriales > Micromonosporaceae > Micromonospora > Micromonospora cabrerizensis. Next base: position 51,275 of record NZ_JAKKFI010000024.1, on the reverse strand, counting down.
ATCGTCGATGGCGGGCGTTCTGGTCGCAGTGCGGCGTAGTTTGGGGATCATGTCTGTGCCGAGCGATCCCGATCCCCGCCTCCAGTCGTACGCGGACCCGCAGCGGCTGGTCACCACCGAGTGGCTGGCCGAGCACCTGGGCGACGAGGGCCTCGTCGTTGTCGAGTCCGACGAGGACGTGCTGCTCTACGAATCCGGTCACATCCCCGGTGCCGTGAAGGTCGACTGGCACCTGGAGCTGAACGACCAGGTGACCCGGGACTACCTGGACGCGAAGAGCTTCGCCGAGCTGTGCGCCGCGAAGGGCATCGGCCGGGGCGACACCGTCGTCTTCTACGGCGACAACTTCAACTGGTGGGCCGCGTACGCCCTCTGGGTTTTCTCGCTCTTCGGCCACGCCGACGTGCGACTGCTCGACGGCGGTCGGCAGAAGTGGATCGCCGAGGGCCGCGAGGTGACCCGCGACAAGCCGGCTCGGCCCCGCGCCGACTACCCGGTGCCGCAGCGGGACGACGCGCCGCTGCGGGCCTACCGTGAGCAGGTCATGGCGCACATCGCAGCCGGCCGGCCGCTGGTCGACGTCCGGTCGCCGGGTGAGTACACCGGCGAGACGCTGCACATGCCGGACTACCCGCAGGAGGGCGCGCTGCGTGGCGGGCACATCCCGGGTGCGGTCAGCAAGCCGTGGAAGTCCGCCGCCAACGAGGACGGCACCTTCAAGTCCGCCGACGAGCTGCGGGCGATCTACGCCGACCAACTGGGGCTCAGCCCCGACGACGACGTGATCGCGTACTGCCGGATCGGTGAGCGGTCCAGCCACACCTGGTTCGTGCTGCGGCACCTGCTGGGCTACCCGCAGGTGCGCAACTACGACGGCTCGTGGACCGAGTGGGGCAACCTGGTCCGGGCACCCGTGGTCAAGGGCGACCAGCCCGGCGGCCTCGCCGCCTGACCAGCCCCGCTGCCTGAGCTGGCCGGCGGCCTGAGCGGCTCGGCCGTCCCCGCGCGATCACACCGTCGCGCGGGGGCGGCGCTCAGCCGGCAAGCGCGATCGTGCCGCGCAGGTCGCGGACGATGCCGGTGATCTCGCCGGTCTCCGGGTGCCAGCGCGCCAGCGCAGCCGGCTCCAGCCGAAGCAGGACGGCACCCTTGTTGTCCCAGCCCAGCACCTCGCAGCAGCCCTTGGCGCGATCCCGACCCAGGTCGAGCAGGTGGGCCACGGCACCCGTTCGCGCGTCCAGCACGGCCGCCCCCTCGGCGCCGTCGATCTCGCTGTTGGTGATCCACGCAGCGCGGGCCAGCCGCTCGCCGTGCAGCCAGCCCCGGCCGTAGAACTCGTTGACCTGGAACGGCGACGGCAGCGCCGAGGCGGTGACCGGCTGTTCGGCGCGAACCGCGCCGTCCTGGGCGGTCCGGGTGCGCAGTTTCAGGCCACCCCGCTCGCCGATCATCTCGATCAGCGCCGCCTCGCGGCCGGCCGCCGGGTCGGGTGCGACCACGTCCCAGGCCGAGACGCCGATGGTGCTCGCCGCGTCGGAATCCCGCTGCACCGCGTACGTCCGGTTGTCGCCGCCCACCAACACCCGGTCGCCCGACCAGACAACCAGCTCCAGGTAGCCGTCGAGCGGGATCCGGCGTACGCCCGGCCTGACGAGGTCGACCATGACCAGCTCGTTGGTCTGCGCGAAGGCGGCCCATCGGCCGTCCGGCGAGAGCACACCCGGCTTCACGGCGGGCGCCTCGTTGCCGCCCGCGTCCCTGGTGGGGGCCAGCGTCACCACGTCGAGACTGCGCACCACGCCGTCGTCGCCGAGCACCCGCACCGGGCCGTCCGCGTGATATTCCTCGTCCACCGGCTGGAACAGCGCCAGCGCCCGCTGGACCGGTCGCTCGGAGAGTCGCACCGTCGCCGGGTTGCCGAGCCGGGCCAGCGGATCGGGAGGGAAGGTCAACTGGGCGGGGGGCCGCTGCACGGGATCGGCGTGGGTGGGCTCGACGGTCGGCGCCACCGGATGGGTCGATGGCGGATCGACGGGCGGTCGCAGCAGCGCCACCGTGCCACCGCCGACCAGTGTCACGGCCAGGGCGACGGCCCCGACGGCCCGCCGATGACGCCGGGTACGCCGAGCCCGCTCCCATCCGACGGCGGCTGGCTGACTGGGCAGTACGTCCTCGACGCTGACGGTCAGCAGTCGACGCAGCTCCTGCTCGTTCACGGGTTCACCTCCAGGCCGTTGGTCAGGTCAGCCGAGCGACGGCTCGGACGGACATCCCGGGCGAGGTCCGGGGCAACCTCGCGGAGTCGGCGCAGCGCAGCGTGACACTGGCTCTTCACGGTGCCGACGGTCACCCCGAGCGCCTCGGCGGTGGCGACCTCGGTCAGGTCCTCGTAGTAGCGCAGCACCAGCACGGCCCGCTGCCGAGGTGGCAGCAGGCCCAACGCGTCGTGCAACGTCAGCCGCAGCGCGCCGTCCCGGTCGTGGGCCACCTGCTCCGGCGGCGTGGCGCTGAGCCATTCCCGCCGCCGGCGCCGCCACCACGACACGGCGTCGCGGTAGAGGATGGCCCGCACGTACGCGGAGGGGTCGCCGTCCCGGACCGAGGACCAGCGCAGCGCGAGCTTCAGCAGCGCGTCCTGGAGCAGGTCTTCGGCCTGGTGCCGGTTGCCGCAGATCAGGTACGCCGCGCGCAGCAGTCGGTGTTGGTGGGTCTCGACGAAGGCGAGGTAGCCGTCGCGTCCGTCGCTTCTCGTAGCTGCCATCCGCCCCCCTTCCGGCTGTCGCGATGCGCGTCACCTGGCAGACGCACGGGAAGGGGGAAAAGGTTGGGTCAGCTCCCCGGCGTTCCGGTCAGGTAGCGCTGGAGGGTCGGTGCGACCCAGGAGACCAGGTCCTCCGGCGTCGTGTCCACCATGGGCGGCAGGCGGACCACGTAACGGGTGTAGGCGAGGCCGAGGATCTGACTGGCCACCAGGCCGGCACGTCGGGCGGTCGTGGCCGGGTCGGTGCCGAACGTGGCCACGGCCGCGGTGAGCTGGTCGGCGAAGATGCCCCGCATCCGTTCGGCGGCACCGGGGTTGGTGCTGGCGGCCCGCAGCAGCGCCACGAGTGTCTCGTCGCCTTCCCAGCGGGTGAGGAAGTGCCGGACCAGCGTCTCACCGAGCTGTTGGGGTGGCACCGCGGCCAGGTCGGGCAGTCGGAGGTCGAACTCGGCCGCCGCCGCGAAGAGCCCCTCCTTGCTGCCGTAGTAGCGCATGACCATCGACGGGTCGATCTGGGCGTCGGCGGCGATGGCTCTGATCGTGGCCCGCTCGTAACCGTCCGCCGCGAACCGTTCCCGGGCCGCGCGCAGGATCGCCGCCCGGGTGGCGTCCGAGCGGCGGGGAGAGGTCGGCTGGGCAGGCGCTGTCATGTCAACGACCGTATGCCAACACCTGTTGACAGGCAATCAATAGGGATCTAGCGTCGCCAACAAGTGTTTGCCAACAAGTGTTGGCAACGGTCTTCCGGAGGTGGCCATGCTGCCCACGAGCACCGACGTCCTGGTGGTGGGCGCAGGCCCCACCGGCCTCGCCGCCGCGCTGACGCTGGCTCGGCGCGGGGTCGGGGTGACCGTGCTGGACCAACTGGCCGAGCCGCCGATCACCTCCCGCGCGGCCGTCGTGCACGCGTACACCCTGGAGGTGCTGGACCGGATCGGCGCTGCGGCGCCGCTGGACGCCCAGGGCGTGCGGACGCCGCGCTTCACCGTGCGCGACCGGGACCGGGTGCTGCTGTCGGTGCCGTTCCACGAGTTGCCGTCCCGGTTCCCCTACGCGCTGCTGGTCTCGCAGTCGGTCACCGAGGCGGTGCTTCTCGGGCAGTTGGCCGACCTCGGCGTCCGGGTGCGACGGCCGTGCCGGTTGACCGGGTTGACCACCACCGGTGACGGGGTGCTCGCGCAGGTCGACGGGGAGACGCTGCGCGCCCGGTTCGTCGTCGGCGCGGACGGCCTGCACAGCACGGTCCGGCAGTTGGTCGGCATCGGCTTCACCGGCCCGAGCGAGGAGGAGTCCTTCGTGCTCGCCGACGTACGGGTGCGAAGCGTTCTGCCCCGCGACGAGGCGGCGCTCTTCCTCGCCCGCTCCGGGCCGCTGATCTGGGCGCCGCTCCCGGACGGGGTGGTCCGACTGGTCGCCGCCGTGGCGGTGGCCCCGGCCGCGCCAAACGAGGCGTACCTCCAGGCGCTGCTCGACGAACGCGGTCCGAGGCGACGACCCGACCGGGTGACCGAGGTGCTCTGGGGCTCCCGGTTCCGGGTGCACCACCGGATCGCCGACACGTTCCGCGCCGGGCCGGTGCTGTTGGCCGGAGACGCCGGACACGTGCACAGCCCGGCCGGCGGGCAGGGCATGAACCTCGGCATCTGCGACGCGGTCGCCCTCGGCACCGCCCTGGCGGACGTGCTCGACGGTGGTCCGGACGCGCTGCTCGACGACTACACCGCCCGGCAGCGGCCCATGGCCGAGGACGTGCTGAGCTTCGCCGCCGGGCTGACCCGGCTGGCCACCGTCTCCCCGGCCCGCCGGCCGGCCCGTGACGTGCTGCTGCGGCTGCTCGGTGCCGTGCCACCGTTGCGCCGACGGATCGCGCTGCGCCTGTCCGGGTTGTCCCACCGGGATCGCACGCCGCACTAGGACGCCAGGTCCCGCGCGACCGGCACCGACTGGGCACCGACGGGCGGGTCGGTCGGCCGCAGTGTCCGCCACGCGGCCAAGGTGACCAGCGCGAACGTGCCGGCCGCCGCACCCGCCACCGGCGCCGTCCCGTACGCGGCGGCGGCCAGCCCGGCGAGCGCCGCACCGATGGGTGCGGTGAGCAGACCGACCATCCGCTGGGCCGCGCCGACCCGGCCGAGCAGCCCGGCCGGCACGTGCCGCTGCCCGTACGACGCCCACAGGCTGTTCCACACCACCGTCCCAGCGGCGAAGACGGCCAACGCGAAACCGCCCGGCACCGGATGCCGGGCCAGCGCGAACCCGGTCAGCGCCACGGTCTCCGCGGCGAGCACCACGCACAACGCCGGCACGGTGCCGAGTCGGGCGGCGAGCCGACCGGACCCCAGCGCCCCCGCCACACCCCCGACGATCGCGGCGGCGGCGAACAGTCCGTACCCGGCCGGCGGCACCCGTAGCACGTCCAACGCGTAGAGCACCAGCACCGCCATGATCCCGCTGATCGCCAGGTTGCTCGCGGCGGTGAGCAGGGTGACCCGCCACAGGGTCCGGTGCGCGCGCAGCCAGCGCAGCCCCTCGACGATCTCGCCCCACACCGACCCACGGCGTGCGCCGGGCCGGGCCTGCGTGCCCCCGACGGGCGCGAGGGCCAGCACGAGCAGCGCCGCCGCGGCGAAGGTGACGGCGTCGAGGACGAACGGGAGGGCCGGGGCGACGGCGAAGAGGACACCGGCGGCGGGTGCCCCGAGGAAACCGCCGGCGACCGCGGACCCCGCCTGCAGTCGACCGTTCGCCCGGGGCAGCGCGTCCGGTGGCACCAGCGCGGGCAACAGCGCGAACGAGGCGGAGTCGAACAGCGTGCCCAGCGTGGCGAGCAGGAACGCCGCGACCAGCAGCACCAGGACACCGACCCGGTCGAGTGCGACCGTCACCGCCAGTGCCGCCACCACGACGGCACGCGCGCCGTCGACCAGGGCCATCGTCCGCCGGCGGTCCCAGCGGTCCGCGTACACGCCCCCGAGCAGACCGAAGAGCAGCGGCGGCAACTGACCGGCCACGGTTACCGCCGCGATGACCCGGGGGTCGCGGGTCACGGTCGCGGCCAGCAGGGCCAGTGCCGGCGTACGCAGCGCGTCCCCGAACCGCGACGAGACGGCGGCGGACCAGAGCAGCCGGAAGTCCCGGCCCAGAGCTGAGGAGGTCATCCGGTGACCGTGCGGGTTCGACCGGGTCGAGGGTCAAGCAGCCGGGCGAAAGGGGGACGCGTGTGTCGGTGATCATCGGTACGGTGGGCGCCGGCATTTCGGTACCGGGGGAGAAGACACGCGTGGACCACACCTTCCAGGTCGACCTTCGTGGCGTGGTCGACCTGCTCAGCCATCACCTCTACGGCAGTCCGCGGGTCTACGTCCGAGAGCTGCTGCAGAACGCGGTGGACGCGATCACCGCGCGGCGCTCGACCGAGCCGGACGCGCCAGCCCTGGTCCACATCGAACCTCCCGAGATCACCGGCGACGGCACGCTGCGGGTGCACGACACCGGGATCGGCCTCACCGAGGCGCAGGTGCATGAGCTGCTGGCCACCATCGGCCGCAGCTCCAAGAGGGACGAGCTCGGCTTCTCCCGCCACGAGTTCCTCGGCCAGTTCGGCATTGGCCTGCTCTCCTGCTTCCTGGTCGCCGACGAGATCCAGGTGTTCACCCGCAACGGCGAACACCCCACGGTCCGCTGGACCGGTTACGCCGACGGCCGGTACGCGGTGAGCCTGGCACCACCGGAGGCCGCCCGCGCCGAACCAGGCACCACCGTCACGCTGGTGCCCCGTTGCGACGCCGACCAGTGGTTCACCACCCCGACCATCACCGACCTGGCCCGGCTCTTCGGTTCGCTGCTGCCGGTCACCGTCCGGGTCGGCGACGTGGTGACCACCACCGGTGAGCCGCCGTGGCCGACTACGCCGGGCGCGCCGGTCGACCGGGCGGCGCTGATCGCGTACGCCCGGGAGACGCTCGGCGTCGACCCGTTCGACGTGCTGCCGTTGACCGTGCCGGAGGCCGGGTTGACCGGTGTCGCCGTCATCCTGCCCACCCCGGTGAACCCGGCGGCCCGTGCGGGGCACCGGGTCTACCTCAAGCGGATGCTGCTCACCGAGCACGCCGACGGGTTGCTGCCGGACTGGGCGTTCTTCGCGCACTGCGTGGTGGACGCCACCGAGCTGCGCCCCACCGCCAGCCGGGAATCCCTCTACGAGGACACCCTGCTGACCGCGACCCGGGAGGCCCTCGGTGACCAGGTACGCGGCTGGCTGGTCCGGTTGGCGCGGCACGACCCGCACCGGCTGGCCGAGTTCCTCCAGGTGCACCACCTGGGTGTGAAGGCGTTGGCGCTGCACGATGACGAGATGCTCCAGCTGGTCGACCGGTGGTGGCCGATGGACACCAACGTCGGCACGCTCACCCTCGCCGAGTTCCGGGAGCGTTACGGCGTGCTCCGCTACGCGGCGAGCCTGGACGAGTTCCGCCAGCTCGCCGCGGTGGCTGCCGCCCAGGATCTGGCGGTGGTCAACGGCGGCTACACGTTCGACACGGAGCTGATCGAGCGGCTGCCGGCGGTGGACCGCTCGGTGCTGATCGAGCGTCTGGAACCGAGCGATCTCACGACCCGCTTCGACAGCCTCGACCCGCAGGTGGAGCTGGCGCTGCGGCCGTTCCTCACCGCCGCGCAGCGGGCCGTCGAACGTTCCGGCTGCGAGGTGGTGATCCGGGCGTACGACCCGGTGTCGCTGCCCGCGCTGTACCTGGTCAGCAGGTCGGCGGCGTTCAACGACCAGCTCGCGGCCAGCCGGGACCGGGCCGACGAACTGTGGGGAGGGGTCCTCGACGCGCTCGCCGCCACCGCACCACCGGACCGTCCGCAGTTGGTGCTCAACCACCGCAACCCGCTGGTCCGCCGCGTCACCGCGCTGGCCGACCCGGAGCTGGTCGGGCTCGCCGTCGAGGCGCTCTACGGGCAGGCGCTGCTGCTCGGTCACCATCCGATCCGCGCGGCCGACGCGGCCCTGCTGAACGATTCCTTCCTCGGCCTGCTCGGCCGGGCCGTGCCGGGACAGGAGTGAACATGAGCGACGAGGATCTGTGGCGGGTGCTGCGCGGCATCGCCGACATGCCGTACGGGGCGGGGCAGATCGCCGCGCTGGAGCAGTTGCTGCGTCGGGTCGACGCCGCCGACGACCGGCACCTTGCCTTCGTCACCCGGATGCAGGCCACCACCGGCTACATCTACGGCGGCGAGCCGGCAAAGTCCTTCGTGACCTTCTCCTGGTGCCTTTCCGAGTTCGACCAGGATCCGCAGCCCTACCACCAGCGTCACCTGCACAACCTGCTCTGGCACTTCAAGTACATGGTCAACGGCCTGCTGAACTTCCCGGAGGTGCCACTCGACCGTACGTACGCCGTGCTGGACGACATGGAACGCCGCTACCGGGCCGGTGGGCACAGCCTGCAGGCCGTCCACAAGAATCGGTTCCGGGTCGCCAACCACGTGGGCGACGCCGAGGCGGCCGCGCACTGGTACCGGCTCTGGCAGACCACCCCGCGCGACGAACTCTCCGACTGCGCCGGCTGTGACCCGACGAGCCAGGTGAACTACCTCGCCGAGACCGGGCGGGACGCGGAGGCGGTGACGCTGTCCGAGCCGGTGCTCGCCGGCCGGCTCACCTGCAACGAGCAGCCGCAGGCGATCCTCACCGCGCTGCTCCTGCCGTACCTGCGGACCGGGCGGGACGAGTCGGCGCGGGACGCGCACCGGGAGGCGTACCGCCGGTTGCGCGGCAACCTCGCCGACCTGTGGGACATCGGCGACCACGTCGAGTTCTGCACGGTGACCGGCAACGAGGCGCGGGCGGTGGAGCTGGTCGAACGGCACCTGGACTGGCTGGACCGGGCACCGTCGCCGGCCGCCGCGATGCACTTCGCGGCGACGGCCGCCGCCGCGCTGCGCCAGGCCGCTCGGAGCGGCGAGACGACCCTGTACCGCCGGGCTGCCGAGGGCCGACCGGCCGGCGAGGTGTCGGCGTCGGTGCTCGCCGACGAGCTGACGCGGACCGCGACCGGGCTGGCGGAGCGCTTCGACGCCCGCAACGGCACCACCCACCAGTCCGAGTGGATCGCCCGCCGGCTCACTGTGCGGCCGCGCGGTGAGCACCTGCCGCTGTCCGCGAGCGTCCGCCGCCGCCCGCCCCGCCCGAGCGAGGGTGAGTCGACCACTCCCCCGAGCAGGGCCTCTGCGGCGGCTCGCGACGCGGTGCGCGCCGGCAGGTCCGAAGCGGTCGCCGTGGCGGTGCCCGCCGACGCCGGGCCGGACGAGCTGCTGAACCTCGCCGAGCAGCGCTGGGGTCGGCACGACCCGGCCACGTTCCGCGCGGTGCTGGCCGCCTACGACGAGCGGTTCGGTTCGGCCGAGCTGTCCCCGCGTACGGTCGCCCACCGGTTGGCGATGCGGGCGGCCGAGCGCGGCGACGCGGACGACATCCCGGGCGCGATCGAGATGAACCGGGCGGCACTGGAGGTGTACCGGACGGCGGGCGATGAGTTGTCCGCCCAGGTGGTCGCCGGGCGGCTCGGCGTGCTGCTGACCCGGTCCGACGACGACGCCGACGAGGGGTTGGCGTTGGTCCAGAAGGCAGCCGAGGTTCTGGACCGCGACGGCGACGCCCGGCAGCGGGCCGCCGCCCACGACCGGGTGGCGTTGGCGCTGCTGCATCGGGAACGCTGGGACGACGCGCTCGCGGCGTTGGACCGGGTGCCGCCCGACGCGGGGGGCGATCCATACCTGGCGGCCCGGGTCGCACTGCACCGGGCGCACCTGCTGGAGCGGGCCGACCGTGTCGAGGAGGCGAGCGCCGCCGCCGCCGAGTCCCGTCGGATCGGCCGTGAACTGGGCGTCGGTGAGCTGGTCACGGCGGCCTGCCTGGCGTACGCCCGAACGGTGGACGACCCGGCCGACGCGGTGACCGCCTGCGACGAGGCACTGTCGTCGGCATCGGCGGACGCGGAGTTGCCGGTTCGCGTCGCCCGGGCCCGCGCGTTGCTCGCCGCAGGCCGGGCCGCCGACGCGGTGGACGACTTCATCGAGGCGGTGACGCTCTGCGTGGAGCGGGGTGCCGAGGGGGACGCGTTCCTGCGTTGGGAGCTGGCGAACGCGTACCGGGTGGTGGGTCGGCTCGGCGAGGCGGCCGAGGTCGCCGAGGAGGCCCTCCTCGCTTTCGACCGGCTTGGCGCCCAGGCCGAGGCGGACCGTTGTCGGCACCTGCTGGCCGGCGTGTACGCCGGGCTCGGCGAGATCGACCCGGCGCTGGCCCTGCTGGAGCAGTTGGCCGACAACCTGAATGGTCCGGACAACCTCCCGTATCGGGCGCAGGTGCTGGAGGAGGCCGGAGGCATCCTCTACGACGCGGACCGGGACGCGGCCGGCGCGGAGCGGTTTGCCGCAGCCGCCTCGGCGTACCGGCTGGGCAGCATGCCTCTGGACGAGTTGCGGGCGCGTCGGCGGGAGGCGTACGCCTGGTTCTGGGCCGACGACCGGCCGGCGGCGATTCGGGCCGTCGAGCAGGTGGACGCGCTGGCGGCGACGCTGGCCGGGCAGCCGGAGCCACCGGTGACGTACGAGCTGGCGATGGCCGCCGAGGCCGGGGCTCGGGTGCTGACGGCCGAGGGCCGGCCGGACGAGGCGCTGGCGCGGCTCACCGGGGTGCCCGACCGGCTGCGGTCGATCGAGGCCTTCGGTGAGGCCGTCCAGGTGGAGGTTCTCACCGGTGAGCTGTTGCTTCGACTGGAACGGCCGGCTGAGGCGGAGCCGCTCCTGCGGCGTGTCCTCGGTGGGCTGCCGGCCGACTCGCAGCCGGTCCGCCAGACCGCCTGGCTCCTGGCCCGTGCCCTGGATCTGCTGGACCGGCCGGCCGAGGCCGCCGTGCTGCGGACGGAGCACGACCTCGACCCGGACGACGACTGAGCGCACCCACCAGCGCCGAGGTGTGCCCAAGCGCTTGGTAACCAGCGGCCCCCCGTGCTCGCGTCGCGGTCTACGCTTGCCCGGTGACGGTGGAGCAGCAGGCACGGGGTGCGGCGGGTACGGGCCGGCGCAGGTCCCGCAAGGACGAGATCCTGGAGATCGCGGTCGGTCTGTTCGCCGCCCGTGGCTACCACGGTGTGTCGATGGACGACATCGGCGCGGCGGCGGGGGTCACGGGTCCGGCGCTCTACCACCACTTCGCCGGCAAGGAGGCCATGCTGGCCGCCGCGCTGATCCCGGTCAGTGACGGGTTGCTGGCCGGTGGGCGGGAACGGGCCGCCGGCCGCCCGGACGACCCGCGGGGCGTGCTGGAGTCGCTGATCGACTTCCACGTCGAGTTCGCGCTGGCCAACCCGGCGGTGATCGCGTTGCACCTGCACGAGTTGGACCGCCTGCCGGAGGAGCCGCGACGGCGGATCCGTCGCCTGCAACGGCTCTACGTCGAGGAGTGGGTGACCGTGCTCACCGCACTGCACCCGGGCATGCCCGACGGTGAGGCGCGGGTGATCGCGCACGCCGCGTTCGGCCTGATGAACTCGACCCCGTTCCTCGGTGGCGAGGTGGACCGCCGACGTCGTGCCGAGCTGCTGCGCGGCGCGACGCTGGCCGCGCTGCTCGCCTAGCCCGACTCGTCAGAAGCCCGTCGGTCATGATTCCCTGACTACCGTCCCACCATCCGGACGCCGGGAGGAAACATGATCGAGTCACTGCTGGTCGCCAATCGGGGCGAGATCGCCCGCCGGATCATCCGGACCGCCAAGCGGCTCGGCATCCGCGCGATCGCGGTGTACTCGGAGGCCGATGCCGACCTGCCGTTCGTCGCCGAGGCGGACGAGGCCGTCCTGATCGGCCCTCCGAACCCGGCGCAGAGCTACCGCAACGCCGAGGCGATCCTCGCCGCCGCGAAGGCGACCGGTGCGCGGGCCATCCACCCCGGGTACGGCTTCCTGTCGGAGAACGCCGAGTTCGCCCGTACCGTCGAGTCGAGCGGCCTGATCTGGGTCGGGCCCGACGCGGACGCGATCACCGCGATGGGCGACAAGATCAATGCCCGGAACCTGATGGCGGCGGCCGGCGTCCCGGTCGCCCCCGGCACCACCGACCCGGCTGCCGACCTGGACGCGGCGGTGACGGCCGCCGCCGGGATCGGCTACCCGGTGATGGTCAAGGCCGCGGCCGGTGGCGGCGGCATGGGCATGGGCGTGGCCGTCGACGAGGCCGCGCTGCGCACCGAGTACGACAAGGTGCGCGCGTTCGCCGAGCGGATGTTCGGCGACGGCTCGGTGCTCATCGAGCGGTACTTTCCCCGGGTACGCCACGTCGAGGTGCAGATCCTCGGTCTGGCCGACGGCCGGGTGGTGGCTCTCGGCGAGCGGGAGTGCTCGGTGCAGCGACGCAACCAGAAGCTGGTCGAGGAGTCGCCGTCCCCGGCGGTGTCGCCGGAGTTGCGATCTCGCCTCCTGGCGGCGGCGGTTCGCGCGGGTGAGGCGGTCAGCTACCGCAACGCGGGCACCGTGGAGTGCCTGCTCGATCCAGCCACCGGCGAGTTCTTCTTCCTGGAGATGAACACGCGCCTCCAGGTGGAGCACCCGGTGACCGAGTACGTCTACGGCGTCGACCTGGTCGAGGAGCAGTTGCGGGTGGCGTCGGGGCTGGCGCCGACCTTCGACCCGGACGCGTTGACGCCGCGTGGCCACGCCATCGAGCTGCGGATCAACGCCGAGGACCCGAAGCGCTTCCTGCCCGGCCCCGGCGTGGTCAGGACCTGGGTGGAGCCCACCGGCGAGGGTGTCCGGGTCGACTCCGGCTACACCGAGGGCAACACCGTCACCCCGTTCTACGACAGCCTGCTGGCCAAGCTCATCATCAGCGGCGCCACCCGCGACGAGGTGCTGGAACGGGCGAGGGCCGCGGTCGCCGCCTTCCAGATCGAGGGCCCGAAGAACAACGTCCCGTTCTTCGCCGAGCTGCTGACGAACGACGAGTTCCTCTCCGGCGCCTACGACACCGGCATCGTCTCCCGTATGCGCTGACCGGCCAGTCCGTCGCCCCTGCGGGGGAGGCAGGACTGGTTCGTCCGCCCTTTGCTCTGCTTACCTATAGGCGACAGCGGTTGCCCGATGACGGACAGTAGCCGTCGCACATAGGGCAGCAGAGCAAAGGGGCCGACATGCTGTCCCGATCCGACGTCACAGCGAGGTGACCGATGAGTCAACTGCCAGATTCCGTCTCCATCCGTGAGGTCGGGCCGCGCGACGGGTTGCAGAACGAGGACCCGATCCCGACCGACGCCAAGGTGCGGCTGCTCGACGCCCTCTCCGCCACCGGCGTACGTCGGATCGAGGCGGTCTCGTTCGTGCACCCCAAGGCGATCCCGCAGATGGCCGACGCCGACGAGGTGTGGCAGCGGGCGGTGAGGGCCGACGGGGTGCGGTACTCCGCGCTGGTGCCGAACACCCGGGGCGCCCAGCGGGCCCTCGCTGCCGGCTTCACCGAGATCGAGGTGGTGGTCTCCGCCAGCGACACGCACAACCGGCGCAACGTCAACCGGTCGACCGACGAGTCGCTGGACGACATCGCCGAGCTGATCGACCTGCTGCACGGCGCGTCGGCGCGGGTGGAGGTGATCGTCGCGACCAGCTTCGGCTGCCCGTACGAGGGCGACATCGACCCGGCGCGGGTGGCCGGCATCGTCGACCGGGTGGTCCGCGACGGCGCGGACCGGGTCGCGTTCGGCGACACCACCGGCATGGGCACTCCACGCCGGGTCCGTGAGCTGCTGACCGCGGTACGCGACCGCAACGCGAACGTGCCGGTGCTGCTGCACTTCCACAACACCCGGGGTACGGCGCTGGCCAACCTGTTGACCGCGCTGGAGCTGGGGGTGACCGAGTTCGACGCCAGCGTCGGTGGCCTGGGCGGCTGCCCGTACGCGCCGGGGGCGAGCGGCAACCTGGCCACCGAGGAGGCCGTGCACATGCTGCACGACATGGGCGTCGACACCGGGATCGACCTGGCGGCCCTGATCGAGGCGGCGGAGCTGGCCGAGGAGCTGCTCGGCAAGAAACTGCCGTCCGGCGTGCTGCGGGCGGGCCCACGCACCCGACTCACGCCGATGCCGGGCTGAGCGGTTCGGGACGCGGGGAGGGGCCGGCGCGATGCCGGCCCCTCCGACGTACCCGGTCGATCAGCCCACCGGGGTGAGCACGCTCGGCCAGCTGTCGCGGAAGACGTCCGCGCTGCGGTCGGTGGCGCTGAACGTGCCGGCGAAGAGGTTGCTCACCCGGTTCGCCTCGGCGGTGCTCGGGTAGGCGTTGGTGCAGCTGGTGCCGGCGCTGCCGCCGGACATCAGCAGCGCGCAGTTGCCGTTGTAGTTGTCGGGCAGGCCGAGGATGTGCCCGATCTCGTGGGTCATGATCCGCAGCACGCTGTACTGGGCGGCCTGCTGGGTGTCGATGTAGACCCGGCCGTTGCCGAGGCTGGTCCGCACGGCGTAGGAACCGCCGCCGGTGATCCGGTAGATCCGCAGGTTGGAGCCGCAGTTCGCGGAGAGCGTCAGGTTGACGGTGGCGTTGTTCCAGATCGAGGCGGCCTGGTTGGCGACGCTGGCGTAGCTTCCCGCCTGGCTGGTGTTGTAGCAGATTGTCATGGCGGCGGACGCGGGTGCGGGGTTGGCGACCGTGACGCCGACGGTTGCGAGTGCCGTCGCGAGGAACGCGACCGCGAGCCGATTGAGTCGTGAGGTCATCGCTGACTCCAATCCGGGAGGAGGGGTGCCAGGAGCCTAGCGATAAGCATTCATGTTTTTCAATGTCTTGCGTCAGGCTTCGCCATCTGATCCGCCCGTGGGTCGCCGACGGTCGTGCTGATGCGCTAGCCTAACGATCGTTCAGGTCGTTATGGCGAGGGAGTCGGCGTGACGCTCGACGGTGAGGCACTGGAGCAGCTGCGCAAGCGGGCCCGGTCCGGCGGCGCGGACAAGTACCACGCGGCCAACGCGGCCAAGGGCAAGCTCTTCGCCCGTGAGCGGGTCGCGCTCCTGGTCGACGAGGGTTCGTTCGTCGAGGACGGGCTCTACGCCAACACGATGGCCGACGGGCTGCCCGCCGACGGGGTGGTCACCGGCACCGCCACGATCGACGGCCGGCAGGTCTGCCTGATGGCCAACGACTCCACCGTCAAGGCCGGCAGCTGGGGCGCCCGCACCGTCGAGAAGATCATTCGGATCATCGAGCGGGCGTACGGCGCCGGTGTGCCGATGGTCTACCTGGTCGACTCGGCCGGCGCCCGGATCACCGACCAGGTCGACCTCTTCCCCGGCCGCCGTGGCGCCGGCAAGATCTTCTGGAACCAGGTGCGCGCCTCGGGTTCCATCCCGCAGGTGTGCGCGCTGTTCGGCCCCAGCGCCGCCGGTGGGGCGTACATTCCGGCGTTCTGCGACGTGGTCGCCCTGGTCGACGGCAACGCGAGCATGTATCTGGGCTCGGACCGCATGGTCGAGATGGTCACCGGTGAGAAGACCACCCTGGAGGCGATGGGCGGGGCCAAGGTGCACACCGCCGAATCCGGCGTCGGGCACTTCCTCTGCAAGACCGAGGCCGACGCGCTCGACGTGGTGAGGACCTACCTGTCGTACCTCCCGGCGAACTGGACGCAGGCGCCGCCGACCGCGCCGGCCGTCGCCGCCCCCGCCAAGGCCGACCTTGCCGCGCTCGTGCCGGCCAGCGAGCGGCAGGCGTTCGACATGCGGCGCTACGTCAAGGGCCTGCTCGACGAGGGTTCCTTCTTCGAGATCCAGGCCCTCTGGGCCAAGGAGCTGACCATCGGCTTCGGCCGCCTCGACGGCCAGGTCGTCGGTGTGATCGGCAACAACTCGATGTTCAAGGGTGGCGTGCTCTTCGTCGACTCGGCCGACAAGGCGACCCGGTTCGTGCAGCTCTGCGACGCGTTCAACGTGCCGCTGCTGTTCCTCAGCGACGTACCCGGCTTCATGGTCGGCAGCGTCGTGGAGAAGCAGGGCATCATCCGGCACGGCGCGAAGATGATCACCGCGATCTCCGAGGCGACGGTGCCGAAGATCTGCGTGGTGGTCCGCAAGGCGTACGGCGCCGGCCTCTACGCGATGGCCGGTCCCGGGTTCGAGCCGGACGCCACGATCGCCCTGCCGACCGCGAAGATCGCCGTGATGGGCGCCGAGGCCGCCGTGAACGCGGTCTACGCCAACAAGATCGCCGCCATCGCGGACGAGGACGAGCGGGCCGCCTTCGTCGCCGCCAAGCGGGCCGAGTACGAGCAGGACATCGACGTCGTCCGCCTCGCCAGCGAGCTGGTGGTGGACGCCATCGTCGAGCCGCACGACCTGCGCACCGAGCTGGTCCGTCGCTTCGCGGCGGCGCGTACGAAGGATCGGCACTTCTCCCGCCGCCGGCACGGCGTCACCCCGGTCTGATCCTCGACCCGGGCCCCCCACAGCGACCCGTCCTGGCGTCACGAGCGCCGGGCGGGACCGTCCTTACAGGAGGATGAGATGGACTTCCGGCTCACCGACGAACAAGCGGCGCTGCGGGACAGCGTGCGGGACTTCGCGCGCGAGGTGGTCGCCCCGGTCATCGCCGAGCACTACGAGCAGCACACCTTCCCGTACGAGGTGATCCGGCAGATGGGCAAGATGGGCCTGTTCGGCCTGCCCTTCGGCGAGGAGCACGGCGGCATGGGCGGCGACTACTTCGCCCTCTGCCTGGCCCTGGAGGAGATCGCCCGGGTCGACTCCAGCGTGGCCATCACGCTGGAGGCGGCGGTCTCGCTGGGCGCGATGCCGATCTACCGCTTCGGCACCGAGGAGCAGAAGGCGACCTGGCTGCCCAAGCTGCTCAGCGGCGAGGCGCTGGCCGGGTTCGGGCTCACCGAGCCGGGCACCGGCTCGGACGCCGCCGGCA
Organism: Micromonospora cabrerizensis; assembly: GCF_022230955.1. Classification (GTDB taxonomy): domain Bacteria; phylum Actinomycetota; class Actinomycetes; order Mycobacteriales; family Micromonosporaceae; genus Micromonospora; species Micromonospora cabrerizensis. The sequence goes on along the minus strand of NZ_JAKKFI010000024.1, from coordinate 34,556 downwards.
CCCAGACGCGGGCGGTGCTGGACGGCGACGAGTGGGTGATCAACGGCTCGAAGGCGTTCATCACCAACTCGGGCACCGACATCACGACGATGGTGACCGTCACCGCGGTGACCGGCACGAACCCGGACGGCTCCAAGGAGCTGTCGACCATCATCGTGCCGACCGGCACGCCCGGGTTCACCGTGGCGCCGGGCTACTCCAAGGTGGGCTGGACGGCCTCGGACACCCACGAGCTGACCTTCGACGACTGCCGGGTGCCGGCCGCCAACCTGCTGGGTGCGCGGGGTCGGGGTTTCGCCCAGTTCCTGCGGATCCTCGACGAGGGCCGGATCGCCATCGCCGCGCTGGCCGTCGGCCTCGCCCAGGGCTGCGTCGACGAGTCGATCAAGTATGCGAAGGAGCGGCACGCCTTCGGCCAGCCGATCGGCGCCAACCAGGCGATCCAGTTCAAGATCGCCGACATGGAGCTGAAGGCGCACACCGCCCGGCTGGCCTACTACGACGCCGCCGCCCGGATGCTGGCCGGTGAGCCGTTCAAGCGGCAGGCCGCCATCGCCAAACTGCACGCCAGCACGATCGCGGTGGACAACGCCCGCGAGGCCACCCAGATCCACGGCGGGTACGGCTTCATGAACGAGTACCCGGTGGCCCGGTTCTGGCGGGACTCCAAGATCCTGGAGATCGGCGAGGGCACCAGTGAGGTGCAGCGCATGATCATCGCTCGCGATCTGGGCCTCTGAGAGATCACACCGTCCACCCGTACCGGGTGGACTGCCCGTACGGCTGTCGGGTTTCGGCGGGTGGGCGTCAATAGCCCGACGTTCGACTGCCGACCGTCGGAGTCGATCCGTACTCTTCGTGCCCATGACTCCGGATCATGATCGGTCCCGGAGCCCGGCTGGTCGTACCCCCCTGCCGGAGCTGCTCCGCGAGCATCGCCGCGCCGCCGGTCTGACCCAGGCCGAGCTGGCGTCCCGGGCCGGGGTGGGTGTGCGGACGGTGCGTGACCTGGAGCGCGGTCGGGCGGTCCGGCCCCAGCGCACCACCGTTGACCTACTCGCCTCGGCATTGGCGTTGACCGGCAGCAGCCGGTCGGCGTTCCTCGCCGCGGCCCGCGGCGCCGCCGGTGAGCTGGCCCGATCGGACACCACCTCGACGGCGCTCGCGGTCAGCGGCAGAACCCCGTCGGCCGACCGACCGGCAACCCTCCCGCCACCGACAGCACTGATCGGTCGGGACCGTGACCTCACCGAGCTGACCGGGATGCTGACGGCGGAGCGTGGGCCCCGGCTGGTGAGCCTGGTCGGGTTGGCCGGGGTCGGCAAGACCGCCCTGGCGACGTCGGTGGCGCACGTGGTGGCCTCGGCCCACCCGGCCGGTGTGGTCGGGGTGCTGATCGGCGAGGGCTCGGACGGGCCGGACGTGCTCGCCGCGTCGATGTCCGTGCTCGGCGCGGCACGGCTGCCGGACCTCGTGGCCCGGCTCGCCGGGCAGCCGGCGCTGCTGGTGATGGACGCGGTGGAACGTGCCCCGGGCCCGGTGGCCGCGACGCTGCACCGGCTGCTCGCGGCCCTGCCCCCGCTGCGGGTGCTGGTCACCGGGCGACACCCGGTCGGCCTACCCGGTGAGCGGGTCTGGCCGGTCGCCCCGCTCGACGTGCCGCCACCGGACGCCGAACTCTCCGGGCTGGCCGCGCTCGAATCGTGGCCGGCGGTCGCGTTGTTCACCGCCCGGCTCGCTCAGGTCCGCCGGGAGACACCCACGCCCGACGAGCTGCCGGCCCTCGCCGCGCTGGTTCGTCGTCTGGGAGGGCTGCCGCTGGCCATCGAGCTGATGGCCGCCCGGGGCCGGCTCCTCGACCTCACCGAGCTGCTCGACCGGTACGGCGACCGGGTGCTCGACCTCGCCACCCCCGCCGATCCCGCGGTCCACCCCGGTTGGGACGCGCCGGACACGCTCACTCCCGGGGCGAGCGGCCCGGGCAGCACCCGTGCGGCGGTCGCCACGGTCACCCTGCGGGACGCGGTGGCGACCAGCTACCGACTGCTGGCACCGGCCGAGCGGGCGGCGCTGCGGCAGCTCGCCGTGTTCGGCAACCGCTGGTCGGTGGAGTTGGCCGAGGAGATGCTCGCCGACGAGGCCGACCGGGACGGCACGGTGGCGATCGACCCCGTCCCGCTGTTGGACCGGCTCGTCGAGCTGGGGCTGCTGAGCGTACGCGGCACCGGGTCCTTCCGGTTCCGGCTGCTCGACGCGGTCCGTGACTATGCCGTCGAGCAGGCGGCCGGCGAGGGCGAGCTGACCTGCATCCGGCGGCGGCACGCGGAGGTGATCGCGCGGTTGGTGGCACGGACCGCGGTCGACCTGGTCGGCCCACGGTTGCCCGACGCGGTGCACCGGCTGGACGAGATGAGCAGTGACATCAGCTCGTCGCTGTCCCACGCGGCCACCGACGACCCGTTGACCGCGCTGCGGTTGGCAGCCTGTCTGACTCGCTGGTGGCGGTTCCGTGGGCGCGACGTCGTCGGTCGGCAGTGGCTGCACCGGCTGCTGGCGGACCCGCGTACCGCCGACGCCGATCCGGTCCTGCGTGCCTGGGCCGCGCTCGGGGTTGCCCGGCTCGCGGCCGAGCACGCCGCGGGCGCCGAGGAGCTGCCGACGGCACGCGCGGCGTTGGACACCTTCCTGAAGGCCGGCGACGTCACCGGGGAGTTGGAGGCGCGCAACGTGCTCGGCGCGCTGTTGATCTCCGTCGGTCGGCAGGACGAGGCTCGCGAGCAGGCCGAGGTGGTGTTGCGGCTGGCTGCCCGCAACGGGCGGACCCGCGACCTGGCGGTGGCCCAGAACAGCCTCGCCTGGCACGAGATCCGGGTGGGTGACCTGGCTGCGGCCCGACGTCGGCTCGCCGCGGCGGATCGACTCGCCGCCGAGAGCGGGGAGCAGCGGCTGCGGGTGCTGGCCTGGGCCAGTCGCGCCGAGGTCGCCCGCCTGGAGGGCTGGTACGCGGACGCCGTCGACCAGGGCCGGCGGGCGATGGCGGCGTTCTCCGAGCTGGGCGATCCCGGGCACCGCCGCCGGGTGCTCGGGACGGTCGGGTTGGCGCTCGCCCAGGACGGGCGTGGTGCGGAGGCGACCGAGGTGCTCACCGAGCTGCGCGCAGGGGTGGCCGAGGCTGCGGCGGCCGGGTCGGGGCGAGCCCTGCCGCGTCCGCGCTCCGGTGACACGGAGCTGTCCTGGGGTGGGCCGGACGCCGGGCTGTGCGCGTTGATCGAGGGGAATCTCGCCCTGCACCGGGGTGACCGGGAGTTGGCTGCCGAGTGGTTCGCCGCCGCCGCCGACGACGTGGGCCAGGATCGCCGCGACGTGGTGGAGGCGCTGGTGGGGCTGGCCGCGAGCACTGCCGACCCGGCAGTGCTCGACCGTCTCGACCGGGTCTGCCAGGAGAGCGGTATCCAGCTGCTGTCGCAGGAAACGGGCCTGCTCTACGCGTTGACCGCCGGTCGGGAAGGGCCGACAACCCAGTGGCCCTGACGGGTCAGGTGCCAGAAAACGTGCCAGGGACGCTGCCGAGGATGACCGGGGGCGAGAGAGTGGCGCGGGCGAAGAGCCCCCTTGGTGCTACCCCTCGCTGATCGCCCGCGCCGTCACCCCCCGGTGATCCCCGGTGCACGAAGCCTGCCACCGCTACGACGGCAGAAAGCCGGCTTCGCCCGGATCATCCAGCTTGCCGGAACGACTTCTGCCGGTCTTTCTGCCGGTGCTGCCATCTCGCCCACCCTCGGGCGTGCTCAGGACCGGCTGGCGTCGGCCTGCTCGAAGCTGGTGTCGTCGCTGCCTGCGGTGGCGCACGGGTGCGCGGCGTCGCGGACCCGGCGCAGCCCGTCGAGCAGGGCCGCCAGTGCCTCGGGGTCGAGTTGGCCGGTGAACCACTGCTCGATCATCTGCAGGTGCCCGGGCAGCGTCTCGTTCAGTCGCTGCATCCCCGCGGCGGTGACCACCGCGTACGAGCTGCGCCGGTCGTTCGGGCAGGCGCGCCGGGTGAGCAACCCGTCGCGTTCCATCCGGTCCACCACGCGGGTCACCCCGCTGGTCGACAGTGAGGTCTGAGCGGCGAGGTCGGTCATGCGGAGCTGGTTGCCCGGTGAGCGGGCCAGCCGGGTGATGACCTCGAACTCGACAGCGGAGAGGCCGTGCTCTTCGAGTTGGGCGGTGAACCGGGCTGACAGCCCGGCGTGTGCCTCGAAGAGCAGGCCGACGGCGGTGATCCGGGGATCGTCGAAGACGTTGGTCACCGGTTCATCGTAGCAGTACTTGACACGAGGAATATTGCAGCGGTTATAGTTGCTCAGGCAGTCGTTGGGCTACTAAACAATCTCCTGGAGGACAGCAGCATGACCAGCAGCATCGATGCGGTTACCCGCGACTGGGACGGCCTCACCATCCCGACGGCCGGCACCTACGCGCTCGACGTGGCGCACAAGCGGGTCGGCTTCGTTGCCCGGCACATGATGGTGAGCAAGGTCCGCGGTGAGTTCAACGAGGCGACCGCCACCATCACCATCGCCGAGGACCCGCTGCAGTCGTCGGTCGTCGCGACCATTCAGGCCGCCAGCATCGACACCACCCAGACCGACCGGGACGCACACCTGCGCAGCCCCGAGTTCCTGGACTCGGAGAAGTTCCCGACGCTCGAGTTCCGCAGCACCGGGGTCAAGTCCCGTCGCGGCAACGAGTTCGTGCTCACCGGTGAGCTGAGCATCAAGGACGTCACCCGCCCGGTCGAGCTCGAGGTGGAGTTCGAGGGTGTCGGCCGCAGCCCGTTCGGCCAGGACATCTTCGGTTTCTCGGCGCACACCGAGATCGACCGCGAGGAGTTCGGCCTGACCTGGAACGTCGCCCTGGAGACCGGGGGCGTGCTGGTCAGCCGCAAGATCAAGATTGAGATCGAGGGCGAGGCCGTCCGTCAGGCCTGATCCCTCCCGGATCATCACGCAGGGCCCGCGCCGCACGTCGGCGCGGGCCCTGCGTCGTCTCGAAAACCGCCGACGTCGTGGTAATTGTCACGAGTTGTTCGCACCCCTACCGGGTCCCGGCGGCAGGCGACGGGGTACTGATGCCGCCACGAGCAGCGTCCGCCCGGGTCGATGTCGGATCACCGCCGTCGGGCTCTGGCCCCGGTCAGGTGGGCGCTCTTACCGTGATGGTTCACAATGCGCTTTCGGGACGGCAGGATCCCGGCCGCGCCGGTTGTCGGGAGGACACATGGGCAGGGACGTCTCGCAGGGTGCCTTCACCCGGGACGATCGCGTCCGCTACCGGCAGAAGGTACGGCGGTGCCTGGACGTCTTCGCCCTGATGCTGGACGACTTCGGCTTCGACGCCGACCGGCCGATGACCGGCCTGGAGATCGAACTCAACCTGGTCGACTCGGCGGCCGAGCCGGCGATGCGCAACGAGGAGATCCTCGCCGACATCGCCGACCCGCTCTTCCAGACCGAGCTGGGGCAGTTCAACCTCGAACTCAACGCCGAGCCCCGACTGATCGAGGGCACCGGCTTCGCCGACTACGAGCACGACCTGCGCGGCAGCCTCTCCCGGGCCGACGAGCGCGCGGCCAGGTCCGACGCCAAGATCGTCCTGGTCGGCATCCTGCCCACGCTCACCGAGGGGCACCTGGTCGAGGACAATCTCTCCACCAACGAGCGCTACCGGGTGCTCAACGACCAGATCGTCGGCGCCCGGGGCGAGGACATCGAGCTGGACATCCGTGGGGTCGAACAGCTCCGGACACACACCGACTCGATCGCCCCCGAGGCCGCCTGCACCAGCCTCCAGTTCCACCTCCAGGTGGCACCGGACAGCTTCGCCGACTACTGGAACGCGTCCCAGGCCATTGCCGGCGTGCAGGTGGCGGTCGGCGCGAACAGCCCCTTCCTCTACGGGCGCCAACTCTGGGCCGAGACCCGGATCGCCCTGTTCCAGCAGGCCACCGACACTCGTCCGGATGAGCTCAAGGCGCAGGGCGTACGCCCCCGGGTGTGGTTCGGTGAGCGGTGGATCACCTCGATCTTCGACCTGTTCGAGGAGAACGTCCGGTACTTCCCGCCGCTGCTGCCGATCTGCGAGGACGAGGACCCGGTGGAGGTGCTGCACGCCGGCGGGGTGCCGCAGCTCGGGGAGCTGAGGCTGCACAACGGGACGGTCTACCGGTGGAACCGCCCGGTCTACGACATCATGAACGGCCGCCCGCACCTGCGGGTGGAGAACAGGGTGCTCCCGGCCGGTCCGACGGTGGTGGACATGCTCGCCAACGCGGCCTTCTACTTCGGCCTGGCGCGCGGGCTGGCCGAGGCGGACCGCCCGATCTGGAGCCAACTCACCTTCAGCTCCGCCGAGGAGAACTTCCACGCCGCCGCCCGACGTGGTCTCGACGCCGTGCTGCACTGGCCCGGGCTCGGTGACGTGCCGGTGACCAAGCTGGTGCTGGAGCAGTTGCTGCCCACCGCCGCACTCGGCCTGGACGGCTTCGGTGTCGCCCCGGCCCAGCGCGACCGGCTGCTCGGCATCATCGAGCAGCGCTGCCGCACCGGCCGCAACGGTGCCGTCTGGCAGACCGAGGCGGTCTGGGCGGCGGAGCGGCGGAACGGCATGGACCGGAAGGACGCCCTGCACCACATGGTCCAGCGCTACGCGGAACTACAACGCACCAACAACCCCGTCCACACCTGGCCAGTCCCCTAACCCACCCACCCCACCCAACCCACCCACCCGCGTCCCGCCGCGTCGATCATGAAGTTGTTGCCACGACACGCCGGTCCGGAGGGCAACAACTTCATGGTCAACAGGGTGAGGCGGGCCGGGCCCGGGTGGGCGGGGCGTTTTCAGTCTGTTGCGGGGCGGGTTGCGCGGCGGGTTGCGCGGGTGCGCCGGGCGCTCGACGTCGGATCGTCGGTGGTGGGTGGGGCGACAACCGGGACGTCCGGGTTCGTGCGTGGTGCGGGCACCCTGGGTGTCGCACCCTCGTTCGGCGGGGCGCCCGCCCCGGTTGCCTGCGGTGTCGCGTCCGCCCTGCTGCGCCGACCTGCGCCACGGGCCGACGAATCGGGGGCCGGTGCCGCGGAATCGGCTTCGGCGACCGGAGTGGTGGTCGCCCGAGCGGTCGGAGTCGGCCCACCGGCGGCAGCCGGGGTCAACTCGGGGGCAACGGTCGAGGTCGGGTCGGTGGTCGTAGCCGGTGAATCCACGCTCCGGTGCGCCGCCCGGTGCCGTTCGGCTCGCTCGGCCAGGACGGCGGCCAGCACCGAGCCGCCGACCCCGGCGATCACCGCGTACGGGGCGATCAGTTGGGTGGACAACTGCGCGGGGCCCAGGGTGGACCAGTGCGGCAGTGTGGTCAGGTAGGCGAGCGCCACGAGCACCGGGCCGGCAGCGCCGGAGGCTGCCGCACCGACGCGGTGCCCAGCCTGGCGGGCGGCCCGACGGGCGGCCAGCAGACCGATCAGCAGCGCGGGTACGAGCGCCAGCAGAGCGCCGGGCCAGTAGATCTGGTCACCGATCCAGTACCGGGAGTGGTCCGGGTCGAGCTGCCAGGTGCCCAGTTGAGCGCCGGTCAGCCCTCGCCCGACGCGTACCCCGTCGATCACCGAGACCACCGCGAGCAGCCAGAGCCAGGCGGCCGTCGCGGTCACGTTGACCGCGGCTGCCCGGGAGCGGAGCGCCCAGATCGCGACGAGTACGCCCAGCAGGATGCCCAGCGTCGCCTGGACGGCGGCGGTCCGTTGCGGTGCGCCGGTGTCCGCGCCGGTCGCGACCCGCGCGGGTACGGCGATCAGCAGCACCGTCACCAGGCCGCCGATCCCGGCGCCGAGCGCGAGGGTCACCCGGCGCAGCAGGCCGCCCCGGTCGTCGGGCGCAGTCACCTGCCCCGCCTGCGGGTCGCTGGTGTCAACGGCAGGTGAGGCCTCGCCTGCGGGGGTCGCCTGCTCCGGCACGGTGGCGGGGGCCGTCACCTGCGGCTCGGCTGTCGTCGGTGCGGTGCGTTGGTGCAGTCGCTGCGCGCAGACCGCGCCGAGGACCGTTGAGCTGGCAGCGAGCCAGGTGGCCCAGGCGAGGCCGTCCGCCCAGGCGGTGTCGGTGGCACCGGCGTCGGTGGGCGTCCAGGTGATCACGCCGAGCCCGTAGCCGAAGCCCAGTTGGGCGGCACCCGCGCCGGCAGCGACCCCGATCGCCGTGGCGATCGACACTCCCCAGCCCTGTCTGGCCATGCCGGGCAGCGTAACGTCCCGTCGTCGGCGCGGCGAGTCGCACGACCCGCCGGTATGAGCGGCCCGGCGCAACAGGTTGGGCGGCGGGCGGTACGGTCGCCGGTGATGAGGCGGTGGGCGGTATGACGGACACGAACACGGGCCGACAGGATGCCGTCGGTGGCCAGGACGGCGGCGGTGCCGGTCGGGCCAGCGTGCTGCTGGGCGGAGGGCTGGCCGCTGTGCTGCTTGCTGCGGTCGGCGCGACCGGCGGTTGGCTGCTGGCCGGCGAGGACGGCACACCCTCGGGGGACCCGTTGGCGGTCGCGAGCGCGACCGGTTCGCCGACCAGCCGGGCCACCGCTTCCCGGCCGAGCACCGGCCGGACGACGCCGTCGGCCGTCCGGACCTCCGCCACGGCGACCAAGGGGTCGGGCCTGACCGTGCCACCGGTGATCGGCACCGACTTCGTGCAGGCCCGGGACACGCTGCGCAAGCAGCGGCTGGGCTGGCGGCTGGTCTTCGGTGGCGGCGCCGGTCGTACGGTCGAGAGCACCTCACCCGATGTCGGCACCGAGGTCGCCCGGGGCACGACGGTGCAGCTTCAGGTGTCCGGGCCGGCGCCGGCAGCCGAGGTGCCCGACGTGGTCGGGGACAACTGCGACAAGGCCGTCAACGAGCTGATCGACGAGGGCCTCTACCCGCGATACGTCAGTGGGCGCAGCGGAAAGGTCACCCGGCAGGAGCCGGCCGAGGACGGCCCTGCCCGCTGGAACGACGAGGTCAGCATCTGGTGTGGGGCGGGCGCCCCCGAACAGCCGACCGCGAAACCCACCCCCTGACCTGGGCGACCGCGGATTGGTTCGCGCGTCCGCAGTGAGGACCGGTGCGCCGCGTCCCCGGCGCGGCTCGACACGCTGGTCCCCACCGATGGCGGTACGGCCGACTAGGTTGGCGGTCGAGGGCCATGACGCCCGTCCGGTCCGGGAAGGGACGTGCGATGAGCGACGACCGCCAGGAACCTCCCGCCGGCGAGCACGACGACGACCGGACCCGTCCCCTGCCACCGCCCGCCGACCGGTCCGAGTCACCGCCACCGGCCCAACCCGCCCCCGCGCCGGACGAGACCGCGCCGGTCACTCGGCCTGCCGCGCCGGACGAGACCGCGCCGCTCGACCGCGCCGCGCCGGACGAGACCGCGCCGTCGCCGGACCAGACCATGCCGATTGATCGTTCGGCTGGTACACCTCCGGGTGCGGCGAGCGACCAGACGACGCGGATCCCCGCGGGGCCGCCGAGCCCGCCGCCGACCCCACCGTCGTGGTCTGGACGGGCTGAGGTCCGACCGCCCCGGTCGGCGGAACCCGCCGGGGAGTGGTACGTGGAGGAACAGGGTGGCCGGCGATGGTGGCTGCCGATCCTCTGGGGTGTGCTCGCGCTGCTGCTTGCCGGCCTGCTCGGGGGCGCCCTCTGGTTGGTGCTCTCCAGCCGGGAAGAGGATCGCGACAGCCCCCGGTCCACCCCGTCCGCCAGTGCGACCAGCGCCGCACCGACGAGCGCGTCCCCGACCTCGGCAGCGCCGACCAGCGAGACGCCGAGCAGCTCGCCGACCACCACGGCACCGGAGGAGGTGCCGGTGCCGCCGCTCACCGGTCTGCCGCAGGCCACTGCCGAGGGGCTGCTGGACCGGCTCGGCCTCGCCTACCGGGTGGTCTACCGGCCGTCGGAACTGCCCCCGGGCACCGTGGTGGGCACCGAGCCGGAGGCAGGCACGTCCGTGTCGACCGACGACGAGGTGCTGTTGGTGATCTCCCAGGCCCGGCCCTCGACCGGGGCGAGCCCGACCACGCCGAGCCCCACGGTGACGAACACGCCGTGAGCGGCGGTCACCACATCCGGCGGCGCGTGCCGACCAGGCCGAGGCCGGCCAGCGAGATGGTGAGGCCGAAGATTCCGGACCAGAACAGGGAGCGGCGGACGTCCGTCGCGGTGTGCCCGGCCGGAGCTGCTTCGGTGAGCTCCTGACGCCCGTCGGACTGGCCGCCAGCACCGTGGCCGGCCACCGGGGCGGTCGGGTCGGCAACTCCGGCCTGGCTGCTCCGAGCATCGGCGCCGGTCCAGCCAGGCTCGTCGCGCACCGATGGATCTGCGTCGGACGGAGGGTCGACGTCGACGACGGTGATCTCCGGTGCGGGCACCGGCGCGGTCAGCCGGGTGGACGACATCGCTGGGTCGCGGAAGAGGACAAGCAGTGTGGCCATGGCCCCGAGGAGGGCGAGTAGGCCGAATGCGTAGGCGATACGGGAGCGGTGGTGCCGCCGCAGGGCGGGCTGATTGACCATGACCATCCCAGGGTCAGGGTCCTGGACGCGCGGGTGGAACGGTGCCGGGGTGGGCGTACCGATTCTATGGCGACGGCACGCCCACCGGCGGCGGATCGGGTCGGTCAGCCCACCCGGAGTGGGGTACGGGCGACCGGCCGTCGGGCCCGCACGGTGTGCGGACGGGGCTCGGGGGCGGCCTGCAGTTGCTCCAGACCGGCCCGCTGGACGAAGATCGAACGTCGGTTGACCGCGTCGCCCGCGGCGTTCAACTCGTATCCGTCGAGCCAGAGCCAGCCGTCATAGGTGGGCCAGTCGAGCACCCGGATCACCCGGAACTTGATAGGCCTGAGGAACTGGACACTCGCCGCGCGAGTCACGTGCAGTACGTCACCGGTGCGGGGAAGCACATGGGCTCCTGGGGAGGATCGGCCGGCGGTGGTGCCGGCGGTGCCTGAACGGGGGACGTCTCGGCCGGCGACGGGGTCGTGCCTCGTGAACCGGTGGTGCGGATGGTGGTGGTCGGGCCGTACTCCGCTGGTGACGTGCCGCCACCCGACCACCACCCGACTGCTTCCGGGAACCGCGCCCGCCGCCGCAGCTTGCCGGCTTGCAGCGGCGGGGTCATTACCCCGGAGCAGGTCTCGTTGTCGTCGGCCGGGCCCGCGTCGTGTCCGGCATCCCCGGCTCGGTGGGGTCACCACTCCGAGGGACCGAACGGAGACGCTGAGTGATCCGTGCCATACGGACAGAGTGCATCAGGGACGTGCTTCATGCAAGTTGCACGTCGACTTTTGCCAATACGTGAGCGTGTCGCGCGAAAGGCCTATTGAAGCCTTCCGCGTGCGGACGGCACACTGAGGGCCGGTATCGCCCGTCGCGGCCGGCCGAGGACCGGCACCACTCCCTTCGTCGCGAACGCTCGCCGGTCGACGGTCGCGCCCCCGGCGGGTGTCACCAGTGGCGCGTGACCGGAGGTAGCCCGAGTGGGGTCGAGCAGCCAGCGTCGGGGACCAGTGGCGCACGGGTTGCGCCATGAGTGAGCGGCGCAGTCCCACCATCAGACGGCGACGGCTCGGTGCCGAGCTGCGCCGCCAGCGGGAGTCCGCCGGAATCACCATCGAGGTGGTCGCCGAGCAGTTGGAGTGCTCCGCCTCGAAGGTCTCCCGGATCGAGACCGGCCACACCACGGCCACCCCTCGCGACGTGCGGGACATGCTGCGGATCTACGGCGTGGTCGGTGCCGAGAGCGACGAGCTGGTGCAGATCGCCCGGGAGGCGCGCCAGAAGGGCTGGTGGCACCCGTACAGCACGGTGCTCGTCGGCGCGTACGTCGGGCTGGAGGCGGCGGCCAGCTCGATCCGGGCGTACGAACAGCAGGTCGTGCCGGGTCTTCTGGAGACCGAGGAGTACGCCGGAGCCATGATCCGTGCCGCTCGGCCGGACTTCACCGCCGATCAGGTCCACCAAAGGGTGCGTGTCCGTCTGGGCCGTCAGTCGTTATTGACCCAGGACGATCCGGTCGATCTGTGGGTGGTGCTCGATGAGGCGGTGGTAAGTCGGCCGGTGGGCGGGGACGAGGTGATGCGCGGCCAACTCAAGCGGTTGGTCGAGGTGGCCGAGTTGCCGAACGTGACGCTGCAGATCCTGCCGTTCGAGGTGGGTGCGCACGCCGGCATGGACGGCACTTTCACGATCCTCAGCTTCCCTGAGCCCGGTGATCCGGATGTTGTGTACGCGGAGAACGCCACGGGTGGGCTTTTCCTCGAGAAGAGCGACGAACTGCAGAAGTACAGCTTCATCTTCGATCACATCCGCGCTGCGGCCATACGTCCGGAGGAGTCCGTCGCACACATCGCAAAACTGGCAGAGGAGCCGTTGTGGAAATGGCGACCAAGGGGTTCCCCGTGGACCTGACGCAGGCAGCATGGTTCAAGAGCTCGAAGAGCGGGCCGAACTGTGACAACTGCGTGGAGGTGGCATACGTGACGGGGGCGGTCGGAGTGCGGGACTCGAAGGACAAGGCGGGCCCAGCCCTGGTCTTCGCGCCGGGTGACTGGCACGCCTTCGTCTCCGGCACCCGTGGCGGTGCGTTCGGCGTGGCCTGACCGAGTGGTCAACGAGTCCCCGTCCGGTCCGCCGGGCGGGGACTCTGCCGTGTCCGGGGAAAAGCCCTGGTGGGCGGTCGGTTCGTGACGGTGTTCGGTGATGTTCCGGAGGCAATCCCGTCGCCACAACGCGCCCGTCTCGTTGAACCGGTCGGTACGGCGCTGGTCAACGACCCGTCGCACTGACCCGAAACCGAGCGAGTAGGCGAGACGGATGACGACGATCGGTTCAGACAACCTCACCAGCGGTCCGGCCAAGCCGGAACGATTCGGTGGCAAGTATCGCGGGGCCCGTCGGGACACCGTTCTGACCGAGGTGGTCTCTTCCGACCAGGAACTGAGCGGTCGGGAGGGGTCCTCCGAGTCGACGGATCCGCCGCTCTCGCTGCCTTCGCTGGACCCCAACCCGCTGATCGAGCCGTCGTTTCCGCCGGCTGGATGGCCGATGGAGCCCACCGAGTCCTTTGCCGACCACCCGTTGCTGCGTGGCCTCCTGATGGAGTTGCCGCCGAAGGGCAGCGTGCCGTCGCAGGACTGGCTGGACCGTTGGTTCGAGGCGACCAGGGCGATCCTGGAGTTGCTATACGTGCAGGGGGCCGGTCGCCCGCGTTGACCGTGGCGCGTCGGGCTGGGCCCGCTCGGCGAGGCGGCTGTGGCGTAGCGCGTGCCGGACAGCGATGGCGGCCACCGCGAGCGCGCCGACGGTGATCGCCGGCCCGGTGACACTCGGATCGGCGCCGAGGTCGGTGCCCACCGCCGCGATCACCGCAGGCACCGTGGCCAGGGCGGTCACCTGCAGTGGCAGCCCGAGCAGCGGGTGGGCCGCGGCGGCGCGCAGCCCGTGCGGCGCGGGTGCGGCGGGCGCGTTGGCGAAGGCGCCCGCACCGGCCCACAACCGGCGGACCCGCCGCACCGAGCAGACCGACGCCACGAGCGCCGGCCCGGCCGCCAGGCCGAGCCCCGCGGCGGCAAGATCGACCGTCGTCGTGCCGGCGCTGAGCAGACCGCCGCCGAGCACGGCCGCGGTGAGCGCCGCCCCGGTGAGGGTCAACACCAGCAACCATCCGGTACGCCGGCGCAGCGCGCGGGTGTTGTGCAGCCGAGGAAGGCCGTCGGCAACGACACCGGCGGCCAACCAGAGGGCGGCGACCGGAAGCAGGATGGTGAGCTGACTCTCCATGTTCGAGAGTCTTTCCCGGATCTCGGCGGCGCGAATCCGGGCCGGTCCCCCGTTCGCCCCGGACGTCGGGCCCGTAGGGGGCATCCTCCTGGAGTTATGGACGTTTCGACATGTCCAACTGCCCGGGCACTGATCTACCCTCAGCTAGATCGGCAATTGTCGATTGATGTTGGGGACCGGGGGTCGCGATCCGCCGCCGGTCGGAGGGAGGTAGGAAATGGGTCTTCCACGAAGGTCCGTGCTGGTCGGGGTGGCCGCGGCCACGATGTTGGCCGTCGGCACCCCAGCGCTGGCCGCCGAACCCACCGGTGCGGTCCGGGCCGCCGGCGGTGCCACCGCCGTGCCGGACAGCTACATCGTCGTACTCAAGGACAGCGCGGTGGCCCGGGACCGGGTCGGTGACACCGCGAAGCGACTCTCCGGCCGACACGGCGGCACGGTGGCCCGCACCTACGGCGCGGCGCTGCGCGGCTTCGAGGTCAAGGTCAGCGCGGGCGCGGCAGCGCGGATCGCGGCCGACCCGGCGGTGGCGTACGTCGAACAGAACCACACCGTGTCGATCTCCGGAACACAGGCCAACCCGCCCTCCTGGGGCCTGGACCGGATCGACCAGCGCAACCTGCCGCTGGACAGCTCCTACACCTACCCCAACACGGCGAGCAACGTGCACGCCTACATCATCGACACTGGCATCCGCTTCTCCCACAACGACTTCGGTGGTCGGGCGACCTCCGGCTACGACGCGGTGGACGGCGGCTCGGCCGACGACTGCAACGGGCACGGCACGCACGTCGCCGGCACCGTCGGCGGATCCGCGTACGGGGTGGCCAAGGCCGTCCAGCTCGTCGGCGTACGGGTGCTGAACTGCTCCGGCAGCGGCACGAACGCCGGTGTGATCGGCGGCGTCGACTGGGTCACCGCAAACGCGATCAAGCCGGCTGTGGCCAACATGAGCCTCGGCGGCGGCGCGAACAGCTCGCTGGACAACGCCGTCCGCAACTCGATCGCCTCGGGCGTGACGTACGGCCTGGCGGCCGGCAACGACAACGGCGCGAACGCGTGCAACACGTCGCCGGCGCGTACCACGGAGGCCATCACGGTGGGCTCGACGACCAGCTCGGACGCCCGCTCGTCGTTCTCCAACGTCGGCACCTGCCTGGACATCTTCGCGCCCGGGTCGTCGATCACCTCGGCCTGGTACAACAGCAACACCGCGACCAACACGATCAGCGGCACGTCGATGGCCACGCCGCACGTGGTCGGAGCGGCGGCCCTGGTGGCCAGCGCCAACCCGGGCTGGACCCCGGCGCAGGTCCGCAACCAACTGGTGGCCAGCGCGACGCCCAACGTGGTCTCCAACCCCGGCTCAAGCTCGCCCAACCTGTTGCTCTACGTGGGCACCGGCACCACCCCGCCGCCGCCCACCGGCTGCACGGGCACCAACGGCTCCGACGTGTCGATCCCGGACGCCGGCGCTGCGGTGACCAGCTCGATCACCATCTCCGGCTGTGGACGCAACGCCTCGTCGACCTCCACCGTCGCGGTGAACATCGTGCACACCTACCGCGGTGACCTGGTCATCGACCTGCTCGCGCCGGACGGCAGCGCGTACCGGTTGAAGAACAGCAGCACCTCGGACAGCGCCGACAACGTGAACGCCACGTACACCGTCAACGTGTCCGGTGAGGCCGCCGACGGCATCTGGCGGCTCCAGGTGCGGGACACCTACTCGGCCGACACCGGCTACATCAACACCTGGACCCTGACCGTCTGACCGGTCTCCCACGGCCGAGGCCCCACCGGAGGACCGGTGGGGCCTCGTGCCGTACGGGATCGGATCAGACCGAGAAGGTGGCCGGCATCTCGGTGGCCGGTGCCGGCGGGCGGGCCTTCCACAGGCCGGTCTTCTGCGCGGCGAGCCGGCCCAGGTAGGCCGGGTTGAGGATGACGTAGCGGCGCCAGAGCCTCTTCGGCTCCAGACCCAGACGCCAGAACCACTCCAGGCCCGCACGCTGCATCCACGGCGGGGGCTGGCGGAGCAACCCGGCGTGGTAGTCGAAGGCCGCACCGACCGCCATCAGCGGCATGTCGAGCAGCGGTCGCATGGCGTACGTGAAGACCTCCTGGCGCGGGCAGCCGAGCCCCACCAGGACCAGCCGGGCACCGCTGGAGCGGATCCGGTCGGCGATCTCGGCATCCTCACCGGGCTGGGCGGCGCGGAACTTGGACGGCTCCACCCCGGCGATCTTCAGCGCCGGGAACATCCGCTCCAGGGCCGGGATCAGCCTGGCGAGGGTCTCCTCGGTCGAGCCGTACAGGTAGACCGGCAGGCCCTCGTCGGCGAAGCGTGACAGCACGTGCAGGGTCAGCGTCGGCCCGTAGACCCGGTCGGTGAGCCCGGCCTGGTGCAGCAGGTTGAGCGCCCAGCGCACCGGCTGCCCGTCCGGGGTGACCATGTCGAAGGAGTTGAGCCGCGCGTTGTGGGCCGGGTCCAGCACTCCGGTCATCACGCCGTGCACGGCCAACGCGGTCAGCGCCAGCGGGCGCCGCTCGTGCGCCGCGGTCACCACCGCATCGGTCGCCGTGGAGTAGTCGGTGGCGTCGACCAGAACACCGAGCACGTTGCGCTTGGTCCGTGGTGTGGTCATGACTGGGGCACCCACTTGCCCACGTTGGCCTCGTAGATCTCGCGCAGGATCATCGGCACGTCGTATGTGATCTTCCAGTCCGGGTACTGCGCCTCGAAGCGGGCCATGCTGCTGACGTACCACTGGTGGTCGCCGGTGCGGTTCTGCTCGACGTAGTTGATCTGCGCCTCGCGGCCGGTGATCTCCTCGGCGATCCGGAACGCCTCGATGTGGGAGGTGTTGGAGTGCCGGCCGCCGCCCAGGTTGTAGACCTCGGCGGAGCGCGGGGCCCGGAAGAACGCCTCGAACGCGGTCAGCACGTCATGCGAGTGGATCGCGTCGCGGACCATCTTGCCCTTGTAGCCGAACAGGTTGTACGTGCGGCCCTCCATGACGCAGCGCATCAGGTAGGCCAGGAACCCGTGCAGCTCGGCCGCGGAGTGGGCCGGGCCGGTCAGCGTGCCGCCCCGGAAGCAGGCGGTCTTCATGTCGAAGTAGCGCCCGTACTCCTGGACCATCACGTCCGCGGCGACCTTGGAAGCGCCGAAGACCGAGTGCAGCGAGTGGTCGATCGACATCTCTTCGGTGATGCCCTGGTGCCAGCGGTGGTCCTCGGGCAGCTCGTACCGTGTCTCCAGCTCGACCAGCGGCAGGCTGTTCGGCCGGTCGCCGTAGACCTTGTTGGTCGAGCAGTGGATGAACGGCGCGTCGATCGCGTGCAGGCGGGTGTTCTCCAGGATGTTGAGCGTGCCGCCGGCGTTCACGTCGAAGTCCGTGTACGGCTCCTTGGCGGCCCAGTCGTGGCTCGGCTGGGCGGCGCTGTGGATCACCACGGCGATGTTCGAGCCGTACTTCTTGAAGACCTGCTCCAGGCCGTCCCGGTCCCGGATGTCCACCGCGAAGTGCGTGTACGAGTTGCCCAGGTCACGGCCGAGCCGCTCCAGGCTCCACGAGGTGGAGCCGTCCTCGCCGAAGAAGTACCGGCGCATGTCGTTGTCGATGCCGACGACGTCCAGACCGAGGCCGGCGAAGTGCCGGACCGCCTCGGAGCCGATCAGGCCACCCGACCCTGTCACCAACGCGACACTCACACGCCACTCCTGGTCCATCGGAGGCAGAATCCATCGCAGCATAGCGTGGCGTCCGGCACGTCCCGATATGACGGAAGGGCCCCGCATCAAGCGGAGCCCTCGTCGGTGGTGGGGATGGGGGGAGTTGAACCCCCACGCCCTTTCGGGCACACGGACCTGAACCGTGCGCGTCTGCCATTCCGCCACATCCCCGTGGCACGACCCGGAACACTGTAGCCGCCCCGGTCCCCCTGTCTCCAGCGGGCCTCGGGAATACTACGCTGTCCCTGGCGCTCGCCACGAACGATTACCGTTCGTGGCGGACGAAAGATTAGCACGACAGTCCCGGCCCTTCCGAACGGGCCGAGAGCAGGCGGCCGAGCGGCGTGTGAGCTGCGCGCGCGCCGGCCGGATACCATCATGTCCTCGGGACCCGAGGAGGAGCCGGTGAGCGTGCTGCAACGCTTCGAGAAGCGTCTGGAAGGCCTGGTCGAAGGGGCCTTCGCCAAGGTCTTCAAAGGGGTGGTCCACCCCGTGGAGATCCTCAACGCCATGCAGCGGGAGGCCGAGGCGCACAAGGCGATCCTGGCCGGTGGGCGCACGTTGGTGCCCAACCGCTACGTGATCGATCTCTCGCCGTTCGACCACAGTCGGCTGGCGCCGTACGCCGCTGCCCTGGCCCAGGAGTTGGCCCAGTCGCAGGCGGAGTTCATCGGCGAGCAGGCCTGGACTGTCTACGGCGACGTGATCGTCGAGATCGAGCGAGGTGAGGGCCTGGACACGGGCATGTTCCGTGTCACGGCCGAGGTCTACACCGGCGGCGAGGTCGCCCCGGTGTCGGCACCCGGCTACGACGCCGGTCCACCCGCCTACCCCGCGTACGACCAGGGCGGTGGCTACGGCCCCCCGCCCGGGCACGGTGGCGGTCGCAACGTGCGGCTGGTCTCCGGCGACGGTCGCACCTACCCCCTCCAGATGGGGTCGACGGTGATCGGCCGTGGCGACCAGGCCAACCTGCGCCTGCCCGACGTCGGCATCTCCCGGCGACACGCCCGGCTGGATTTCGACGGCGGCCAGGTCGTGCTGACCGATCTGGGGTCGACCAACGGCACCATGGTCAACGGGCAGCGGGTCTCCGCCGTCGCACTGAACCCCGGTGACATGGTCCAGCTCGGTACGACGACGCTGACCTTCCGCGTGGACGGCTGACCCGCCTTGCCGGAACTGGTCATCACGGTTGCCCGGTTCGGGTTCCTGATCCTGCTGTGGATCTTCGTGTTCACGGTGGTCGGTGTGATCCGCAGGGATCTCTTCGCGGGCGCCCGGTCCGGTCGCCTGGTCGCCGCACCACGCGCGGTGGGAGCCTCGACCGGGCAGGCGGCGAAGCCGGCGAAGGTGAAACGGGGCAGGGCGGCACACCAGATGGTGGTGACGGCCGGTCAACTGGCCGGCACCAGGATCACTCTGGGTGAAGCGCAGATCACCATTGGTCGGGCCGAGGACTCCACCCTGGTCATCACCGACGACTACGCCTCCGCGCGACACGCCCGGCTCGTGCCGCGCGACGGGCAGTGGTACGTCGAGGACCTCGGCTCGACTAACGGCACGTACCTCGATCGCGCTAAGGTCACCGGACCAACCCCCGTCCCCCTCGGCGTGCCGATCCGGATCGGCCGCACTTCCCTCGAATTACGGCCATGACTCTGACCCTGCGCTATGCGGCCCACAGCGACCGCGGTCTGATCCGAGACGGCAATCAAGACTCCGTCTACGCCGGACCGCGGCTACTCGCCGTTGCCGACGGCATGGGCGGTATGGCCGCCGGTGACGTCGCCAGCAACATCGTCATCGGTGCCATGGCGCCGCTCGACGAGGACGTCCCGGGGGACGCCCTCGTCGATGCGTTGCGTTCGGCCGTGGGCACCGCCAACCAACAACTCCGCGACACGGTGGACGCCAACCCGCAGTTGGAGGGGATGGGCACCACACTGACGGCGACCCTCTTCACCGGCAGCAAGCTGGGAATGGTCCACATCGGTGACTCGCGGGCCTACCTGCTGCGCAACGGCGAGTTCGCGCAGATCACCAAAGACGACACCTACGTCCAGATGCTCGTCGACGAAGGCCGGATCAGCGCCGAGGAGGCGAGCAGCCACCCGCAGCGGTCGCTGCTCACCCGCGCGCTGGACGGCCGGGACATCGATCCGGAGTACTCGGTGCGCCAGGTTCTCCCCGGCGACCGGTACCTGATCTGCTCCGACGGCCTCTCGGGTGTGGTCAGCGCCGAAACCATCGGCGAGACCCTGCGGGAATACGTCGACCCGCAGCAGTGCGTCGAGCGGCTGGTGCAGCTCGCGCTGCGCGGCGGCGGCCCGGACAACATCACGGTGATCATCGCCGACGCGACGGATCAGGACATCGTCGAGGCGACCCCGATCGTCGGCGGCGCCGCCGCCCGCGACCGGGGCATGGCGACGTCCGCGGACGACTCGACCCCGGCCGCCCGGGCCTCGGCGCTCTCCGCGCCGCGCCCGCCCGCGCCGGAGGAGCCGGCGGCTTCGGACGACGACTCGGACCGGCCGAAGCGCCGTCCGGTACGGACCGCCGCCATGACGTTGGCTCTGCTGGTCATCGTCGGCGGAGCAGCCTTCGGTGGCTGGACGTACACCCAGCGGCAGTACTACGTGGGAGCCACCGAGGAGGGCCAGGTCGCCGTCTTCCGTGGCGTCCAGGGTCAGATCGCCGGGATGGACCTCTCCACCGTGCACCGGCGCAGCGGCACCCGACTGGACGACCTCACGGTCGCCGCGCAGGACACTGTCAAGGTCGGCATCCGGGCCAAGAACGAGCCGGACGCCGAGCGTCAGCTCGCCGAGCTGACCAGTGACACCCCGGCCAACCCCAACCTGAAGCCGCTCTGCCCGCTCGACCCGACCGCCACGGTGGGCGGCACTCCGACGCCCCTGCCGACCGGTACGACGCCGACCCCGAACGGCAGCCCGAGTGCCGATGCGTCGGTGACCCCCAACGGGGTTGTCAGCGCGAGCCCGACCGTCGGTGCCACCGACGCCATCGGTGCGACCGGCCAGACCACCACACCCGACCTCACGCCCTCCGATTCGGCCCCACCGGCGCTCGACCCGGCCGGTTGCCGGTCTCCTGAGTGAGCGTCGGCTGAGATCCAGAGGACTCCACCCGTGACCGTAGCGGCCACACCGGCACCCTCGCCCGCCACCGCGGGCGAGCAGTCCGGCGTACGCCTGGCGCGGTCGCGCCGCAACGCCGAGCTGTCCCTGCTGCTGCTCGCGATGGTGCTGGTGGCCGCGTACGGGGCGACCGTCGAAGCGAACCTGCTGGACACGGTCACCTCGGACTTTTGGATGCCCGCAGCCGCTCTCGGTGCGGTCTTCCTCGGGCTGCACCTGGTCATCCGGTTCCTCGCCCCGTTCGCCGACCCGGCCCTGCTGCCAGCGGTGGCCCTGCTCAACGGGCTCGGGGTGGGCTTCCTGCGTCGGATCGACCTGGGCGACGCCCCGGTGCCCGAACGGGAGACCCTGGCCATCTTCGCCGGGATCGGGGGGCGGCAGCTCGCGTGGACGCTCGCCTCGGTGATCCTCGCCGCCGCGCTGCTCGCCCTGATGCGCGACCACCGGTCGATCTCGCGGTACGCGTACACCCTGGGGTTGGCCGGCATCGTGCTGGTGATGCTCCCGGCGGTGCTGCCGGCCAGCATCTCCGAGATCAACGGCGCGAAGCTGTGGGTCCGGGTGGGCGGTTTCTCCATCCAGCCGGGTGAGTTCGCGAAGCTGGCGCTGCTGGTCTTCTTCGCCTACTACCTGGTGCGCAAGCGCGAGGTGCTCTCGCTGGCCAGTCGGCGCTTCCTCGGCATCGACTTCCCCCGCGGCCGGGACCTCGGCCCGGTGGTCGGCGTCTGGGTGGTCAGCCTCCTCGTCCTGGTCTTCGAGAAGGACCTGGGCACCTCGCTGCTCTACTTCGGCATGTTCGTGGTGACGCTCTACATCGCCACCGAACGGGTCAGCTGGCTGCTGATCGGCCTGGTCCTCTTCTTCGGCGGCGCCTATCTCGCGTACGTCCTCGGTTCGACCATCGGCGGGCCGTTCGCCAACTTCTACGTGCGGGCGGAGATCTGGCTGGACCCGTTCGCCGACCCGACCGACAAGGGTTACCAGCTCGTCCAGGGGTTGCTCGCCCTGGGCACGGGCGGGCTCTTCGGTGCGGGGCCGGGCGGCGGTCAGCCGGAGATCCTGCCGGAGGTGCAGAACGACTTCATCTTCGCCGGCCTCGGTGAGGAGCTCGGCCTCTTCGGCCTCTCCGCGCTGCTGGTCGTCTACCTGCTGATCGTGGAGCGGGGGCTGCGTGCCGCGCTCGCGGTCCGGGACTCGTTCGGCAAGCTGCTCGCCGGCGGTCTGGCGTTCACCCTCGGCCTCCAGGTCTTCGTGATCGTCGGCGGGATCAGCAAGCTCATCCCGCTGACCGGTCAGACCACCCCGTTCCTGTCCGCCGGTGGCTCGTCGTTGATGGCCAACTGGTTGCTCATCGCGGTGCTGCTGCGGGTCTCCGACGGAGCCCGCCGGCCGGTGGGCGGGAGCGCCAGCAAGGCTGCTCGACCCGCCGGCGCCCCGCCCGAGCAGCTACACGGTGCTCCCACGGAGGTGATCAAGCCGTGAACGCACCACTGCGCCGGGTCGGCGTTGTCGTCATGGTCCTGTTCGGCCTGCTCTTCGCGAACCTCAACTGGGTCCAGTTCCAGAAGGCCGACGAATACCGCACCAGTGACTACAACGGTCGGGTCCAGGTCGCCGAGTACGACCGGAAGCGCGGCAACATCGAGGCTGGGGGCGCCGCCGTGGCCACCAGCAAGGAGACCACCGGCAACCTCAAGTTCCAGCGCACCTATCCGAGCGGCGCCAAGTACGCCCACGTGCTCGGCTACAAGCCGGTCAACCTCGCCGAGACCGGCATCGAACAGGTGGAGAACGACTTCCTGGCCGGCACCAGCGACCAGTTGATCGGCGACCGGGTGAAGGACATGTTCACCGGCGACGACACCGGTGGCGGCAACGTGCTGCTCACGCTCTCCAAGCGGGCCCAGGACGTGGCGTACGACCAGTTGCGCAACAACCAGGTGGGGGCGAAGCGGGGCGCGGCCATCGCCATCGACCCGCGTACGGGTGCCGTGCAGGCGCTGGTCTCCATGCCGAGCTTCGACCCGAACCCGCTGGCCAGCCACAGCACGAACGAGGCGGCGGCGGCGTACAACAAGCTGGAACAGGACCCGGACGGCCCGCTGAAGAACCGCGCGCTCTCCGAGACGCTGCCTCCGGGCTCCACCTTCAAGATCGTGGTGGCCGCGGCGGCGTTGGAGAACGGGATCACCAAGACGACCCAGATCCCGGCCGGCTCCAGCTGGACCCCGCCCACCTCGGGCAGCCCGATCCGCAACGCCGCCGCGTCGATCTGCCCGGAGCCAAAGGTGACCCTGCTGGAAGCGGTCACCGAGTCGTGCAACACCGGCTTCGCCCAGCTCGGCGTGCGGCTCGGCGCCGACACCCTGAAGGAGAAGGCCCGCCAGTTCGGTTTCGAGCAGGACGACCTCTCCGTCGGTCACCTCGGCGAGGGCGGCCTGCGCACCGAGGCCAGTCGCACCGGGGACATGCAGAACCCGGACGGCAGCACCGACCCGGCCGCGTTGGCCCAGTCCTCGATCGGCCAGAACAACGTGCGGATGACGCCGCTCGAAGGCGCGATGATCGCCAGTGCCGTCGCCGACCAGGGCAAGCAGCAGCGGCCGTACCTCGTGCGTCAGCTCCTCGCCCCGGACCGCACCACCAGTTACTACAACGCCAAGCCCCGTGAGCTGCGCCAACCGGTCAGCCCGCAGGTCGCCGCCGACCTGCGGGAGATGATGGTCAGCGTGGTCCAGAACGGCACCGGCAGGAAGGCCGCGATCAGCGGCTACACCGTCGGCGGCAAGACTGGCACCGCGCAGTCCGCCCCGGACCGGCCCGACCACGGTTGGTTCATCGGCTTCGCGCTGGACAAGAACGGCACGCCGGTCTCCGCGGTCTGCGTGATGTTGGAGCAGGCCGGCTCCGGCGGCAGCGCCGAGGCGGCCCGGATCGCGGGCCAGGTCATGCGGGCCGCAATTCAAGACCCCGGGGGCCGCTGATGCTGAGCCCCGGCGTCCAGCTCGGCAACCGCTACCGTCTCGACGAGCGGATCGCCAGCGGCGGCATGGGCGACGTCTGGCGCGGCACCGACCAGGTGCTCGGCCGGACGGTTGCGGTCAAGAGCCTGCTGCCCGCGCTGCTGGACGACCCGGACTTCGCCGAGCGGTTCCGCGGTGAGGCCCGCACCATGGCCACCATCAACCACCCCGGTGTGGTCGACGTCTACGACTTCGGCAACGACCAGCAGATCGCTTTCCTGGTCATGGAGTACGTCGAGGGCGACGCCCTGTCGTCCACGCTGAGCCGGGTCGGCCGGCTCACCCCGGCCCGCACGATGGCTCTCGTCGCGCAGGCGGCGGACGCGTTGCACGCGGCGCACGAGAAGGGCATCGTGCACCGCGACGTGAAGCCGGGCAACCTGCTGGTCCGGCCGAACGGCACGCTGGTGCTGACCGACTTCGGCATCGCCCGCTCCGACCTCGTCGGCCAGCTCACCGCCGCCGGCTCGGTGCTCGGCACCGCCTCGTACATCTCGCCTGAGCAGGCCACCGGCGGCGTGGCGACCCCGGCTTCCGACGTGTACGCGCTCGGCGTGGTCGCCTACCAGTGCCTGGCCGGTCGGCGTCCGTTCGAGGGCGACAACCCGCTCGACATCGCGATGCAGCACGTGCGGGAGAAGCCCCGGCCGTTGCCCGCCGACATCCCGCCGCAGGTGCGCCAGGTGGTGGAACGCGCGCTGGCCAAGGACCCGGCCGCCCGGTGGCCGAGCGCCGCCGCACTCGCCGGGGTCGCCCGCCAGCTCAAGGCCGCGCTCTCCCAGCAGGCCAGGGCCGCTGGCAACTCCGGGCCGGTTTCCGCGGCCCCGGCTTCGCCCGCCGCGCCCGGCCGGGCCCAGGTGCCGCAGGCGCACCAGATGCGCCCGCCAGGTGCCCGCCCGCCGGCCGCCGCACAGAGGCCGACCGCGGTCGTGCCGGCTCAGCAGCCGCGCCCCACCGCCGTCGCGCCGGCAGTCCAGCCCGCCCGGCCGCCGATGGCACCGAACGGTTATCCGCGCGGCGCCGCCGCGGTGCCGTCGGCACCGCCCCGTCAGGAACACCCACCGGCGTACGTCCGGCAGGCCGGTCCGTCGGTGCCGTCACCTGATCCCCGTCGGTCCCGGCCCGGAATGGTTCTTCTCGCCATCCTGCTGGCCGTGCTGGTCCTACTTTGCTCCGGCGTGATTTCCTACAACCTGCGGAAGCAGTCACAGGCCGGTGCACCCGCCGGGCTGACTCCACGTGCCGTGACGTCCGGCGCGCTACGACTCGACGGGCGCGACGATCCGACCCTAACGTCGTACCGTCGGGAGATACGACTCCAGCCGGGCAACGGCGGGACGACGACGAGCGAAGGACGACAGACGCGATGACAGCGCAGGCCCGCCTGCTCGGTGGCAGGTACCAGGTCGGCGAGCTGCTCGGCTACGGCGGCATGGCCGAGGTGCACCGCGGTCGCGACCTCCGGCTCGGTCGGGACGTCGCGATCAAGATGCTCCGTACCGACCTGGCTCGGGACGCGACGTTCCAGATGCGATTCCGTCGGGAGGCGCAGAACGCCGCCTCGCTCAACCACCCGGCGATCGTGGCGGTCTACGACACCGGCGAGGAGACCGCGCCGACCGGCGAGACACTGCCGTTCATCGTCATGGAGTTCGTCAACGGGCGGACCTTGAAGGAGGTCCTCGGCGCCGAGGGTCGGTTGCAGCCGCGCCGGGCGTTGGAGATCTGCGCCGACATGTGTGCGGCGCTGGAGTTCAGCCACCGGCACGGCATCATCCACCGCGACATCAAGCCGGGCAACGTGATGCTCACCCAGACCGGCCAGGTCAAGGTGATGGACTTCGGCATCGCCCGTGCGCTCGCCAGCGGTGCGACCACCATGACGCAGACCAGCGCGGTGATCGGCACGGCGCAGTACCTGTCCCCGGAGCAGGCGCGCGGCGAGGCCGTCGATGCCCGCTCCGACGTGTACGCGGCCGGTTGTGTGCTCTTCGAGCTGGTCTGCGGGCATCCGCCGTTCGTCGGGGACAGCCCGGTCAGCGTCGCCTACCAGCACGTACGGGAGACGCCGCCGACGCCGAGCGACATCAACCCGGACGTCACCCCGGCCATCGACGCGATCGTCCTGAAGGCGCTGTCGAAGAACCCGCTCAACCGCTACCAGAGCGCCGGCGAGATGCGGGCCGACCTTCTCCGTGCCGCCGCCGGCCGACCCGTCCTGGCCACCCCGGTCATGCGTGAGGCAGAGACGGTCGCGATGGCCCCGGCCGGCGGTGGGGGCGGCTATGCGCCTCCCGCCGGTGGTGCGCAGACCCGGCAGATCCCGGCCCGGGTGGGTGACCCGCGCCAACGCAAGGCGTCCTCCTGGCTGATCGCGACGTTCAGCGCGGTCGGTGTGCTGGCGGTGATCGCCCTGGTCGCGGCCCTGCTCTGGACCCAGCAGCAGAACAAGGCCAACAAGTCGGTGCCGAGTCTGGTCGGCAAGAGTCAGGCCGCCGCCGTCGCCGAGATCCGTGGCGCCGACCTTCAGCCGCAGGTGGGCGACTCCGTTCTGGCCAACGACTGCACGAAGGGCACCGTCGCCAAGCAGGATCCTGCGCCGAACACGCGGCTGAAGCAGGCCAGCACGGTGACCATCCAGCTCTGTGGTGGCAAGCCCGACGTGAAGATCCCCGCTGGGCTGATCAACTCCCAGATCGAGAACGTCAGGCCTCAGCTCGAGGATCAGGGGTTGGTGGTCGAGGAGAAGCAGGTCGACAACCCCGCGCAGAAGGGCATCGTCCTCAAGCTGACCCCGCCGTCGGGGACCACCGTCGCGCAGGACAGCAAGGTGATCGTCGAGGTCTCCAGGGGCAACGTCAACAAGGTGCCCAACGTGGTCAACTCCACTCGCGACGAGGCCGCCCAGGAGCTTCGCGAGGCGGGTTACAAGGTCGAGTTCCGCAACGGTGACGAGGTGCCGGCCGACCAGGCCGGTCGGGTCCAGAAGCAGAGCCCGAACGCGGGCACCGAACTGGCCAAGGACAAGACCGTGACCATCGAGATCGGCATTCCGGAGAAGGTGGACCCGACGCCCTCCGTGACGCCGTCCGGCACGCCGTCGGCCACGCCGACCACTCCCGGCAACGGCGGCGGCATCGGTCTGCCGTTCCCGCCCCCGCCGACCCGGCTTCCGGAGGACTAGTCCGACGCCATCGGGCTCGGGCATCGGTATGACAGACCTCGAAGCCTCCGGCGCCGGGCCGGCGAGCGGCCGGTCTCGTCGCCTTCGCCGGGCGGTCGTCCTGGGCATCGCCGTGCTGGTCCTCGTCAGCCTTCCGTGGCTGTGGACGACGTTCGCCGCGCGCGGCCACGTGCACGACGAGGCGGACGCGCCGTCCGCAGACGTGGTGATCGTCCTCGGCACCGCCGTGTCGGCCGATCGGCAGCGGCCAGGTGATCGGCTCGCCGGCCGCCTGGACACCGCCGCGGCGTTGGTGACCAGCGGCCGGGCCAGGGTCGTCCTCGTGTCGGGCGACGGCGGCGGCACATCGGGTGACGAGCCGGCGGTGATGACGTCGTACCTCACCGAGCGCGGTGTCGACCCGCGGCGCGTCGTGGCCGACCCGTTCGGTCTGGACACCTACGACAGTTGCGCTCGGGCGCGCGAGGTGTACGGCATCGAGCGGGCCCTGATCGTGACCCAGTCCTACCACCTGTCCCGGGCGGTGACCCTGTGTCGGCATCTCGGCCTCGACGTCGACGGGGTGGTCGCCCGGTGCGACGGGTGCGGCCCTGCCCTGCTGGCCGAGAAGTCGGTCCGGGACTACTTCGCCAGTGGCAAGGCGGCGTGGGACGCGCTCCGGGGCCGTGCGCCAGCAGTCCGGTCGCCCGCTGACCCGGCGGTCCAGGACGCGCTGCGGAGTTGACCCGGCCCGGGCGGGGCAGCCTCAGCTGGTGGCGAACGCGGCCCGTCGGCGGGCGTTGACCTCGGCGGCGAGCGCGGGTGCCCGCTCCAGTGCCTCCTGGTGACCGCAACCGGCCAGCCAGTTCGCCAACATCAGGTGGCCGCCCTCGGTGAGCACCGACTCCGGGTGGAACTGGACGCCCTCGATGGGCAGCGTCCGGTGCCGCATCGCCATCACCACGCCGGAGCCGGTCCAGCCGGTCACCTCCAGCTCGTCGGGGAGCGTCTCGGGGAGCACGGCGAGTGAGTGGTACCGGGTGGCGGTGAACGGGTCGGGCAGGCCGGCGAGGACGCCCACCGAGTGGTGCCGTACCTCGGAGGTCTTGCCGTGCAGCAGCTCGGGGGCGCGGGTCACGGTCGCCCCGAACGCCTCGCCGATCGCCTGGTGGCCGAGGCAGACGCCGAAGATCGGCAGCTCGCCCGCGTACTCGCGGATGACGTCCAGGCAGATGCCGGCGCGCTCGGGGCTGCCCGGCCCCGGTGAGAGCAGGATGCCGTCCGCACCGACCCTGCCCACCTCCGCGACGTCGATCTCGTCGTTGCGGCGGACGTCGCAGTCCACGCCGAGCTGGCCCAGGTACTGCACGAGGTTGAAGACGAACGAGTCGTAGTTGTCGATCACCAGAACCCGCATGGTCACCTGCTCGGGGAGGACGGCACGGGGTTGTTCTGCTCGGTGTCGTACGGCAGCTCGTGCTCGTCGCCGGCCGGGGTTTCCCCGGTCACCGGGGCGTTGTCGCCCGGCTCCGCGGGAACGCCGGATTCGACCTGCACGTCGTCGAAGGGCAGCAGGGGCTCGGCCCACGGGAAGGCGACATACCAGAGCAGGGCCACTGTGGCGGCCACCAGGAGCACCGAGCCGGTCAGCTTTCCGACCAGGCCGAACGGCAGCTTGCGCCAGATGAACGCGTACATCGGGTCAGCCTCCCAGCTCCGCCGGGCGGCCCGCTGACTTGGGTTGGCTGCGGTCCAGTTCGGCGTGGATGATCAGGCGCTGGTAGTTGTCGAACTTCGGGTTGCACGTGGTCAGGGTGAGCATCCGCTTGGTCGCCTTCTTGTCCGGCTCGCCGGGCACCGGTGCCACCACCTCCACCTGTGTCGGGCGGACGATCCGCGACTGCGACACCCGGTAGACGTACCAGTCGGTCTTGCCCTCGACGACGATCGCGTCGCCGTCGTTGAGCTCGTCCAGTCGCCAGAAGGTGGCCCGGTTGCGGTGGCCGGCGACGGAGAAGTTGCCCACCTGGCCGGGCAGCGCACTGGCCGGGTAGTGGCCCGGGGCGTAGCGGATGTCCTGTTGGGTGACGCCTTCGACCACGACCCAGTTCTTGTCGAGCTTGGGGATGTAGAGGCCCGCGATCGGCTTGCCTCGTACCGGTGGCGACGGTTTGACGCTCGGGCCTGCCGACGGCACCACGGTCGGGTCGTCGGTCGGGCCCCACGCCTGCGCGAGTTGGCTGTTGAGGTCGTTCTGGTGGGCGTCGACGATCGCCGACTTGCCCCACACCTCGTAGCCGGCGAAGAGCAGCACGACGAGGCCGAAGGTGATCAGGACCTCGCCGGTGACGCGGATGCCGCTGCGGATCCGGGAGCCGAGCGACGGCCGGGTGAGCTCGGAGTAGACGCTCTTGTAGCCCTCGCCGGTCTGGTGTGGCCGGAGTTGGACCACGCGTTCGCCGCGTCGGGGTCGGGGAGGCTCGGCGGGGTTGTCGCCGCCACCGGTCTGCTCGTCGGGCACCGAGGTACGGGGCACGGCACCCATCAGCGCCGTCGAGTCCATGGCTGGCGGCCGGGTCGCGGGTGTGGCGGGCACGGTCGGGATCAGCGCGGTGGCGCCGGGGTCGACGGCGCGATCGGGCCCCGCGGGAGAGACCCGACCCGGCCCTGCGGGCGAAACCCGGCCGGGCCCGGGCGGCGGGACACGGCCCGGCCCGGTCGGAGAGAGGCTGTCCTGCCCGGCTGCCGGCACGCGGTCGGGGGCGGCCGGTGAGATCGGCACGGCCGGGGAGCCGGTGGGGCGCGCGGGTCGGGCGGTGACCTGAGGTATGAACGCGGTCGGCGAGTCGGCGACCGGCGGGGTCGACGGGCCGGACGGGACGGGCCGGCCTGTCGCGCCTGCGGTCGGGTGGGTCGGCATTCCGCCGGAAGCACCCGGGCTGCTCGGGGCTGCACTCTGCCCCCCGGCGGTCGCCGGTGGCGGGGTGGGTGCGGCGCCGGCCGGTCGGGTGGACGAGGCGCTGGGCCAGGAAGGTCGGGTCGGGGCGTTGCCGGGCGCAGCCGGCCGAACCGAGGCCTGGTTCATCGGGGTCTGCGGTAGGCCGGGGGTCACCGGAGGGGGAGGGTTTGCCCCACCCTGCGGGCTCGGCCGGTGCGCCGTGTTGCCCGGCCAGGGCGGAGGGGCTTCCACGCCAGGGCGACCCGGGGTGCGGGCCGGATCGGGTCGACCGGTCGTCGGCCGTCCGAGATGGTCGGTGGTCGGCGTGCGGCCAGGCGGCGGCACAGCGGGCCGAGCCTCCCGAGGAGGCTCGGCGGCGCGGGGCGGCTCCGAGGTGCGGGGAGCTTCAGCGGCGCGATTCGGCTCGACGGCGCGATTCGGCTCAGCGGCGCGGGGAGCTTCGGCGGCGCGGGGCGGCTCCGAGGCGCGGGGAGCTTCAGCGGCGCGGGGAGGCTCGGCGGCGCGGGAAGGTTCGGGGGTGGTCGGCGGGCGCGACGCGGCGGGTCGCGCGGGCAACACCGGCTCGGGCCAGTTGCCGGCCGGGGTCGGCCGGGGTGCCGGCTCGGGACGGTCGACCTTGGGCAGGAAATCGGTCGGCTCGTCGGTCTGATTCCGGTGTCGCCCGTCGCGATGCTCGTCCGGCCCGGTCATTTGGGCACCGTAGCCGAGCGCAGGGCGGTCGAGTCCTCGAATGCCGGAACCCGCACCGTGGAGGTCGTCTCCTCGTAACCGAGCTGGTAGTCGTCGACCGCGTCCTTGAACAACCGGACTCCCTCAGAGCTGGCGAGGGCCTGCTGGAGGGCAGCGGGATCGCCGATCGCCACGATCTTGAACGGTGGGGAGTACACCCGACCATGGAGCAGCAGGGTGTTACCGACGCAGCGTACCGCGCTGGTCGTGAGCACGCGGACATTCATGATTGACATGGCCTCCGCCCCGCCGGCCCAGAGCGCGTTGACCACCGCCTGGACGTCCCCCTGATGCACCACCAGGTCGTCGTTGCTGGCGTCCGACTGGGTCTGGTCGAGCTGCGGTGCGTCGTTCAGCTCAACCGTCACACCGGGCCCGGCGAGGGCGGTGAACCCGGCGGACTGGAGGCTGCCCTGGGCGCGGTTCTGCTGGTTCTTGATCGGGACGTCCGAGCCGGCGAGTGTGTTGGTGCGTTGCTCGACCTCGCCGCGCAGCGTGGCGGCCCGTCGCTCGCTCGCCGCAACCTGCTCGCGCCGGTCCTCGATGAGCTGGTTGAGCTGGGGTCGCCGGTCCTCGCGCAGAGCGGTGCCGTCGGCGGTGGTCGCGGAAGTGGTGAAGAGCAGCCCCGCCGCGGCGGCGATCAGGGGCACCCCGATCGACCAGCCCGGACGCCGTTGACGCGGTCGCCGGGGCAGCAGCCCGGCGGCGGCCCGGCGCAGGACCTTCTGCCAGGAGGTTGCGCCGGATGTGTACTCCACCGAGCGTTCCTTCCACGTATCAGGGATCGGTCCGCTCCGGCTGGGCCGGTGATGCGAACAGTCCCGCCTCTTTCGGTCACTCCGTGCACCGGCCTGACCCCATTCGTGGTCCGGGCGGGCAATCGGGACTACGCTAGCTCTCGACATTATTGGCCATGGACCGTCGCCCCCGCGCCCGGTTGTCAGGCCGGACGAGGTCGTCACCCCTCTGGAGAGCGCCGTGCCCAAGTCTCAGGTTCGTAAGAAGAAGGTGTACACCCCGCCGACGGACGTCCGTCCGACGACGACGGCGTCGTCGCGCAAGCCTAGCCCGGTGTGGTTGCCGGTCACCGCGGTCGCCCTGATCGTCGCCGGGATCGGCTGGCTGGTCGTCTACTACCTGTCCGAGCAGGAGTACCCGGTCATGGCGTGGGGCTACTGGAACCTCGCGGTCGGCTTCGGCGCGATGGTCGCCTCGCTGGCGTTGCTCTCCCGCTGGCGCTGAGCCGGCTCGGCGTCGCCGCACCGGCGGTCACGCGTCACCTCACCGAGCCCCTGCCCGGCAGGATCGGGTGGGGCCCCCTATGGTGTCCGCAGGCAGCGTGGCCTACTGCGAGATGACTCACGTTACCGCTGGGTAACCTTCGCGTAGGCTGCATTGCATGACCGAGCGCAGCGAGGTCATCAGGCAGCAGACCGGGGAGGCCAACTCGATGGGCAGCGTCCAGATCGTCACCACGATCCTCGCGGCCGCCATCACCGCCGTGGCGGTGTGGCTTGCGGTGCGTGCGGTCCTGAAGATGGTGGCAGTCATCCGGCTCGGGCAGCCCGCGCCGGAGCGGTTCACGGACAAGGTCACCCGCGCCAGGACCATGCTGGTGGAGACCGCCGGTCACACCCGGATGCTCAAGTGGGGCGTGGTGGGTGCCGCGCACTGGTTCGTGATGGTCGGCTTCGTCGTGCTGTCGCTGCTGGTGCTCGAGGCGTACTTCGAGGTGGTCAGCCCGACCGGCGGGCTGCCGATCATCGGGCACTGGACGATCTTCGGTCTGGCCACCGAGGTCATCACCGTGCTGAGCGTGGTCGGCATCCTGGTGCTGATGGCGATCCGGCTTCGCAACCGGCCGAGCCGGCCGGGCGGGCGGTCCCGGTTCACGGGCTCGACGATGTGGCAGGGCTACTTCGTCGAGTGGATCGTGCTGCTGGTCCTCATCTTCGGGTTGGTGATCCGCGGCTTCAAGGTCGCCACCGACCACTTCGAGTACCCGTTCTGGGCCACCCCGGTCAGCCACGCCGTCGGCGCGGTACTGCCCGACTGGCAGGACGGTACGAGCGTCGCCGCGGTCATCAAGATCATTATTTCGATGACCTGGCTGATCGTCATCTCGCTGAACGTCACCATGGGTGTCGCCTGGCACCGTTTCCTGGCGTTCCCCAACATCTTCTTCAAGCGCGAGCCGGCCCGGCCGGCCGGCTCCGGCCTCGGGGCGCTGCGCCCGATGACGAGCCAGGGCAAGCCGCTCGACTTCGAGGAGGCCGACCCCGAGAAGGACCAGTTCGGCGTCGCCCACGTCGAGCAGTTCAGCTGGAAGGGTCTGCTGGACTTCAGCACCTGCACCGAGTGCGGTCGCTGCCAGTCGCAGTGCCCGGCCTGGAACACCGGCAAGCCCCTGTCGCCCAAGCTGCTCATCCTGAGCCTGCGCGACCACGCCTACGCCAAGGCGCCCTACCTGCTGGCCGGTGGCGGCAAGGACCTGACCGGCGAGGAGAAGGCCACCCAGGCGCAGCTCGCGCACCTGGACGTGCTGGCCCTGGCCGAGGCCGACAAGCCGTTGATCGGCACCGCCGAGGAGGGCGGTGTCATCGATCCCGACGTCCTCTGGTCCTGCACCACCTGCGGCGCCTGCGTCGAGCAGTGCCCGGTGGACATCGAGCACGTCGACCACATCGTCGACATGCGCCGTTACCAGGTGCTGATCGAGTCGAGCTTCCCCTCCGAGGCCGGCGTGATGCTGCGCAACCTGGAGAACAAGGGCAACCCGTGGGGCGCCCCGCAGAACACCCGCGAGGACTGGACCAAGGGCCTGGACTTCGAGGTACCCCGCGTCGGCGAGGTGGACGACTTCGAGTACCTGTTCTGGGTCGGTTGCGCCGGGGCGTTCGAGGACCGGGCCAAGAAGACCACCCGGGCCGTGGCCACCCTGCTCAACGAGGCCGGGGTGAAGTTCGCGATCCTGGGCGAGGGCGAGACCTGCTCCGGTGACCCGGCCCGGCGGATCGGCAACGAGTTCGTCTTCCAGATGCTCGCCCAGCAGAACGTCGAGACGCTGAACGAGGCGTTCGAGGGTCGGGAGAAGGCCAAGCGCAAGATCGTGGCGACCTGCCCGCACTGCTTCAACACCCTGGGCAACGAGTACGGCCAGCTCGGCGGTGAGTTCGAGGTGGTCCACCACACCCAGCTGCTGGCCCACCTGGTCTCCACCGGCAAGCTCACGCCGGTGCAGCCGGTCGACGGCGGGGTCACCTACCACGACCCCTGCTACCTGGGCCGGCACAACCGGGTCTTCGCGGCCCCCCGCGAGGTGCTCGGGGACGCCATCGAGGGCGACCTCACCGAGATGCCGCGCAACAGCGAGCGTTCCTTCTGCTGCGGCGCCGGCGGTGCCCGGATGTGGATGGAAGAGAAGATCGGCAAGCGGATCAACGTGGACCGGGTCGAGGAGGCCATGGCCACCGGGGCGAGGACGGTCGCCGTCGGCTGCCCGTTCTGCTCGACGATGCTCAGCGACGGCGTCAACGGCAAGGGCGCCGGCGAGCAGGTCGAGGTGATCGACGTGGCGACCGTGCTGCTCCGTTCGGTCAAGCCGGAGCAGCCGCAGGGCGGCAAGGAGACGGCGCCGGTCGGCGGCTGAGGCGCGTACTCCTGGGATCTGGACATCGACGGCGGCGGCCCCCTGAGGGGTCGCCGCCGTCGTGCAAGAATCTCGCCGAGGTGAGGCGACATCGACGGCCTGCTCTTGACGACGCTGTTGCCGCTGGTCGGGTTCGTTGCCCTGACCGCGGGCAACGCGTTCTTCGTCGCGGCCGAGTTCGCCCTGGTCACGGTCGACCGCGCCGAGATCGACCGGCGGGCCGCCGCGGGCGCCCCCGCCCCCCCCGCGGCCCCGCTCGCCCCGCGCCCGCCCGACTC
>NZ_JAKKFI010000023.1 GCF_022230955.1 Micromonospora cabrerizensis | reverse complement strand
ACTACATCCAGGATCGAGCGCGATCTTGCCGCCCCGCCCCGCCCCGCCCCGCGCATCGGCGAGAAGATCCGCGCAACTTCCCGGATGTTGCTGCCTCCGACGGGTGGGAGGCAGCAACTTCCCTGGTGTTGCGCGGGTCAGCGGCGCACAGGTCACCTGCCCGTGTTGGCTCGGCCCGGCGCGCTCACTCCGTTCGCCTGCGGTGGTGCGCACCGGCCGAGGGGCAGCGGACCCGGGTACGGGTACCGTCACCCGGGGACGGGCCGGGCGCCGAGTTCGACGTGCGCCACGAGGACGGAACGGCCGGTGCCGCACTGGTCGCCGGTACCTCGACGGGCTACATCTGCGAGATCCAGGGGACGGAACGATGACGCGACACCACTTCCCGGAGAGCTTCGTCTGGGGTTCGGCGACGGCCGCGTACCAGATCGAGGGCGCGGCCACCGAGGACGGGCGGGGGCCGTCAATCTGGGACACCTACAGCCACACACCCGGTCGGACGCTCAACGGCGACACCGGCGACGTGGCCGTCGACCACTACCACCGGTGGGCCGACGACCTCGGGCACATCGCTGACCTGGGCCTCAGCGCGTACCGGTTCTCGATCTCCTGGCCACGGGTGCAGCCCGGCGGCTCGGGCCGGTTCAACCAGACGGGCATGGACTTCTATTCGCGGCTGGTGGACGGGCTGCTGGAGCGGGGCGTCCGCCCGGTGGCGACGATGTACCACTGGGACCTGCCGCAGGAGCTGGAGGACGCCGGCGGCTGGGCGACGCGGGAGACCGCGCTGCGTTTCCAGGAGTACGCGGCGGGCATCGTCGGCGCGCTGGGCGACCGGGTGCACACCTGGACGACGCTCAATGAGCCGTGGTGCTCGGCCTACCTGGGCTACGCCTCCGGAGTGCACGCGCCGGGTCGGACCGAGCCTGCGGCGGCGCTGGCCGCGGTGCACCACCTCAACCTCGCGCACGGTCTGGCCGGCCGGGTGGTCCGGGAGCTGGCCCCGGCCGCCGAGCTGTCGGTGACGCTCAACCTGCACGTCATCCGGGGGGCGTCCGACTCCGACGCGGACGCCGACGCGGTACGGCGGATCGACGCGTTGGCCAACCGGGCGTTCCTCGGCCCGATGCTCGACGGCGCGTACCCGGCCGACCTGCTGGCCGACACGGCGCCCGTCACCGACTGGTCGTTCGTCCGCGACGGCGACGAGAAGCTGATTGCGGTGCCGCTGGACGTGCTCGGGGTCAACTACTACTCCAGCACCCTGGTCCGGGCCTGGGACGGGGTGTCGCCCCGCTCCGACGCCGACGGGCACGGCGCGTCGACCTCGACGCCGTGGGTCGCCGCGGACAACGTCGACTTCCTGCCGCAGCCCGGCCCGTACACGGCGATGGGGTGGAACATCGACCCGCCGGCCCTGACCGAGCTGCTGCTTCGCCTGCACCAGACGTACCCCAGCCAGCCGATGATGATCACCGAGAACGGTGCGGCGTTCGACGACGTGGTGTCGGCCGACGGGCGGATCCACGACGACCGGCGGATCGACTACCTGCGTCGGCACATCGGCGCGATGGCCGACGCCCGCGAACAGGGTGCCGACGTGCGCGGTTACTTCGTCTGGTCGCTGCTGGACAACTTCGAGTGGGGCTACGGCTACGACCGTCGCTTCGGCATCATCCGGGTCGACTACGACACCCAGGTCCGCACCTGGAAGGACAGCGCCCACTGGTACCAGCGTCTGGCCGAGACCGGCCAGCTGCCGGACGCCTGACGGACAGACGACCTCGACGACCTGGATGCGCTCGGCCACGGCCGAGCGCATCCAGGTCGTCCACGGTCATCGGTTCAACGATCGTCAATCAGACGGCACGGTCGGCAGTCCCTCAAGGTAGCGGGCCGGCAGAACCGTGAGCGGCGCGTCGGCGTATCCGGCCTCGATGATTTCGTCCCACGAGTGGAACGGCTTCTTGGCACCACCGACGATGAGGTAGACGCCGCCCTGCGGATCCCGCACCATCGTGCCGTCGCGGGGAACCTCGGAAACGCCGTCGAGGTAACGCGTTGGCAGCATGGCCGGCGGCACCCCACCGTAGCCGGTATCGACCATTTCCTGCGGGCTGCCGAACCAGATCTTCGCGCCACCCGCGAACACGTAGATACCGTGATTCGGGCCGGACACCACGGTGCCGTCGCGGGGAACGTCGGGGAAGGTGTCGAGGTATCGGGTCGGCACGATGGTCGGCCCTATTCCGCCGTATCCGGTATCGACCATTTCCTGCGGGCTGCCGAACCAGATCTTCGCGCCACCCGCAACCACATAGATGCCATGATGCGGCGCCGCTACCACGGTGCCGTTGCGCGGAACGGCCGGCAGCAGCCCGAACGTGCCGTCGGGAACGGTTGCCCAGGACTGGGGGTAACCCGTTGCCGAGATCTCGTCAACGCTGTCGAACCAGATGGGTGCTCCACCAGCGATGACCGAGATCGTCCCCGCCGGTTCGCGGTACAGCGATCCGTCGGCGAGAGGGAAGTCGACGATGGTGCCACGGACCCAGTCGGCGAGGTCGTCGACACGGATCTCGACAGCGCCCTGCCGGGTCTGAGTCTCACCGATGCATCCGGCCTGCCATGACGAACCGTTGATGGCCACCAACTGGGGGCCGGATTCGAGCTCCCGGAAGGCCGGCCCACCGCCGTCGCCCTTACAGATGCTCGCGTTCGCCGGAACACGGCCCTTCACGTCGAAGGTCGTCGCCGTCTGTTCGGCCCACCAACCCACCGTGAACTGCGCCGTGTGCATCCGGTCGGGCACCCACTCGGTCGCGGTCCGGCCGTAGCCCGCGACGCGGAGCACCTGCCCGTATCGCGGTTCGGCCCAGGCGAGCCTGATCGGGGTGACGCCATTGGCCGGAGTCGCCAACCGGGCGAGGACCACGTTTCGCCCTGGATGCGGCACCAGTCTGTCGACCGCGGAGACCGTGCCGGCGGAGGTGCTCAGGCTCGCGCGGCCCACGGTCGCGGTAGTGGGACGTGGCGGTGGCCCGGAGGCC
The DNA here is from genome assembly GCF_022230955.1 of Micromonospora cabrerizensis. Classification (GTDB taxonomy): domain Bacteria; phylum Actinomycetota; class Actinomycetes; order Mycobacteriales; family Micromonosporaceae; genus Micromonospora; species Micromonospora cabrerizensis. Next base: position 13,353 of record NZ_JAKKFI010000023.1, on the reverse strand, counting down.
ACACCGGATGATCCGAAACAGTCCTTGGCGGTGATCACCCACTGCGGCGCGACCAGCGCACCGGAACAGGTGGTGCTTCCAGACTGACCTGGATCCCCGATCGTCAATTTCGTGACGAACCGGTACGTGCCGTCAGCGGCTGCGACGCCGACGGCCGACTGCGCCGGCAGCCCTGACGACGTCAGTCCCGCCGCCACCAGGACGAGCGTTAAGCTCGCCCGCCAACCGACTTTGACAAATCTCATGCATTGCCTCCCCTGGCACGAACCTTGAATTGGCTGTCGAAATGGACAGCCAGGCGCGCAAGGACAAGCGACAACGGCGATGCCACATCAACCCCCGTGGAAGCGAGACCGCGCAGCCACAGGCTAGTGGGCGACAGCACCCAACACAAGATCGAATTGACAAATCGCGATATTGGCCACCGGCAGAACTAGGGACCTATTGACATGTGACGAGTCAAGCAGGAATTGACAGGGCAAAACAGCTAGACCCCGACGCGCTGGGGCGGAACGGTGAGCCCGTAGAACTCCATCAGCTCGGGGGTGTCGACCCGGCTGCCGTCGGCCACCGAGTCGCAGGCGATGTCGACGATCTGGTCCTTGTGCGCCAGCAGGTACGGCCGGGCGCCCACGTCGGCGCTGGCGAGGGTGGCGATGCCGGGCCAGTGCCGGCGGCCGAAGAGCATCGGGTAGCCGCGCAACCCGTCGTAGGTGGCGCAGACCAGCACGTCCGGGTACGGCAGCGCGGCCACCCGGCTCACCGCCTCGGCGGTCAGGCCCGGCATGTCGACCGGGACCACCACCACCGCCTCGATCCCCTCGTCGTCCATGGCGGCCAGGCCGGCCCGGATGGACGAACCGACTCCGGTGCCCCACGCCTTGTTGATCACAACGGTGGCCTTGCCCAGGTCAGCGGTCTCCTGGACCTGCTCCGCGGCGGCACCCAACACGACCACGATCTGCTCGCAGCCCGCCTCGGTCATCGTGTCGATCATCTGATTGACCAGGGGCTTGTCCCCCTGGTGCAGCAGTGCCTCCGGACCACCGATCCGTCGTCCACCACCCGCCGCGATGATCATTCCTGCGATCCGGTTCAGCTGCGCCCCCTCCAGCACGGGACCGGCCGTGACCGGCCTGTCCCCTCCTACGGACACTGCAACGAGGACGGCCAGCCGGGGGTGGCGGGGCGAAAAGGAGAAATAGCACAACCGTTACACGCCCGGCACGGGCACCGGACGACCAACGAGGGGAGCGCGGCGATCAACCCGCCTCTGCGGGCAGCGCGACAGCGGTGCCGCCCCAACGCTCGGGCACCCATCGCGCCACCCAGCCGAGCCCGCGCGCGGTGAGCGCGTACAGGACCGGAGCAACGATGAGCAGCACGGCGACTCCCGCGACCAGAGGCACGTAGCCGGCCGACACCCCGCTGGCAATCGCGCCGGCCACGGCGTAACCGGTAGCCAGGACGACAGCGATGAGCACGGACAGCGTCACCACCCGGCCGGTCCCCCGATGCCGGCCGACGGCTTCCGCCACCGCCACAGCGGGCAGGAAGAGCAGAGGAATCAGGACCACGCCGAGCACCGCGGCGACCAACACGAGCATCGGCCCGGCCAGCGGGCCACCCACCCCGGAGCCGGTGACCAGCGCCATCGCCAGCAGGACGACGTAGGACACGACCGCCTCGGCGACGAGGACCAGGCAGGCGGCGACCATCCCCAGCAGATGACGGACGACTCCGGCGATCATGGCGCACCCTTCCATCCCGACGGAGGCTCGACCCGGATGAGACTAAACGGGGCACCGCCCCGGGTGCGCCCCTGCCCCAGGACGGCCAGCAGGTCAGGCAGCGTCGGCGTAGCACTCGACGACGGACAGGTCCAGCGGAAAGCGGACCGGCGTCGCACCGAAGAGCAACGCGGAGGCCCGCTCACCGGACCGGGTGATCGCCTCGGCGACCGCAGCGGCCTGACCAGCGGGCGCGTGCACGACCACCTCGTCGTGCTGGAAGAAGACCAACTCGGCGTCGGTGCCGGACAGCTCCGTCCGCAGCGTGGCCAGCAGTGTGGAGGCCCACTCCGCGGCGGTGGCCTGGATGACGAAGTTGCGGGTGAAGCGACCCCGGGAGCGGGCGGCACGGGCCTGCGGACTGTGCCGGTCGGGAGCGCCCTCCGGATCGAGGGGCGCGTCGTCGGGATCACCGAACCCGGCCGAACCGGGCGGGCACGTCCGCCCCAGCCACGAGCGCACCAGCCCACCCGCCTCACCGGTGCGTGCCGCCGCCTCCACGTAACCGAACGCCGTCGGGTAGCTGCGCTTGAGCACCGCCAACGCGGGCACCGCGGCCCCGCCGGTCTGCCCGTACATCGCGCCGAGCAGGGCCACCTTTGCCTTGGCCCGGTCGCCGCCGAACGAGTCACGCGCCAGCGCGGCGTAGAGGTCACCGGCCCCGCCCGCCGCCGCCAGCCGTGCGTCGCCGGACACCGCGGCGAGCACCCGAGGCTCCAACTGGCCGGCGTCGGCGACCACCAGCCGCCAACCCGGATCGGCCACCACCGCCCGCCGGATCACCTTGGGGATCTGCAACGCGCCACCGCCCCGGGTGGCCCACCGGCCGGAGACGACCCCACCCGGCACGTACTCCGACTGGAACCGGCCGCCCTGCACCCACTGCTCGCGCCAGGCCCAGCCGTGTGCCGTCCAGATCCGGTAGAGCTCCTTGTATTCCAGCACCAGCGGCACCGCCGGATGGTCGACCCCGCGCAACACCCAGGCCCGGGTGTTGGGCAGCTCCACCCCGACCCGGGCGAACGCCTTCAGCAGCTCCGCCGGGGAGTCGGCGTGCAACCGGCGTACGCCGAGCGCGGCGGCGATCTGGGCGGCCAGCTCGGCGAGCCGGCGGGGCGGGCCACCGACCGGGGATGCCTCGCCGAGCAGCTCGTGCAGGATCTCGTCGTGCACGTCGGCCCGCCAGGGCAGCCCGGCCATGCCCATCTCCACCGCGATCAGCGCGCCGGCGGACTCGGCGGCCACCAGCAACCGGAACCGGCCCGGATGCTCGGTGGTCACGATGCGGGCGAGCTGGTCGGCGTACACCTGGGTCAGTGCCTCGATGCCCGGGCCCGACGGGCCCGGCACCGTGTCGAAGAGAGCGCCCTGGCCGTGCCCGGGCGGCGCGGCGGCGCGCGGCGGTGGGTCGGGCGGCACCGCCGTGCCGGTCAGCCGGGCCCAGGCGGCGGCCAGCGAGCGCGGCTCACCCCAGCGGCCCGCGTGCCCCAGCAGCAACGCCTCGGTCAACTCCACGTCGTGACAGCGCTCCACCCGGACGCCGGCGCGCAGCAGCGTCGGATAGACGGACGCGGCGCTGGCCCAGACCCAGCGAGGGTGGTCGGCGGCCTCGCGCGCGGCGACCGCGGCGACGAGGTCGGTGACGACCTCGGTCGGGCCGACCGGCCGACCGGTGGCGTCCAGTGGGCACAGCACTCCCCCGCCCCGCTCGTCGGACACCACCGCCACCAGCACGAACGCGATTCTGCCCCTCCCCTCCGACAGAAACGGAGGCGCACCTCACCCGTTTCGGGACGGTCGGTGTCGGGGGCGCTCGGTAGCGTGACCTGGTGCCTCCGCAGATCCCGCACTCCGAGCCCGGCACTCCGGACACCCGCGGACCGATGCGATACCTGTGGTGGCTGGTCCGCCGCCAACCCTGGCGGGTGCTGCGCGGCAGCCTGATCGGCACGGCCTGGATGGTCGGCCTGTCGGTCCGGCCCTACCTGATCTACCGCGCCGTCGACGACGGGCTGCGCGCCCGTGACACCCGCGCCCTGGCGCTCTGGGTCGTGGCGATCATCGTCGCGGGGGTGGGCCTGTCCTACCTCGGCATCATGCGGCACCGCACGATGACCTTCATCCGGGAGGACGCCAAGGCGCGCTCGGCAGAGGTCCTGCTGCGCCACCTGTCCCGGATCGGCGCGGTGCTGCCGCGCCGGGTCGGCGCGGGCGAGGTGTCCACCATCGGCGGCTCCGACATCGACTGGGCCGCGCAGGTGCTGACGCTGACCGGGCCGGGCGTCGGGGCGGTCGTCGCATACGGGATCATCGCCGTGGTGCTGTGGTCGATCTCCCCGCTGCTGGCACTCTGCGTGCTGCTGGGAGTGCCTGCGGTCGGCCTGGTCGTCGGGCCCCTGCTGCGCCGCCTGGAACGGGCCGAGTCGGTCTACCGCAAACAGCAGGGCGCGCTCACCGCCCGCTCCGGTGACATCGTGGCCGGCCTGCGGGTGCTCGCCGGGGTGGGCGGTCGGGACCTGTTCGCCCGACGGTACGCGGCCCGGTCCCAGGAGCTGCGCGCCGAGGGCTACCGGGTGGGCGCGGTCAACAGCTGGATCGACGCGGCGACCGTCGCCATCCCCGGGCTGTTCCTGGCGGCGGTGGTGTGGCTGACGGCACGGATGGCGGTGACCGGTGAGGTCACGATCGGCGAGCTGGTCGCCGTCTACGGCTACGTCGCGACCCTGATCGTGCCGGTCTGGTTCCTGCTGGAGGGCAGTCACCAGCTGATCCGAGGGCGGGTCGCCGCCCGGCGGATCGCCGACCTGCTCAACGTGACATCCGACGACGTCGGCGGTCCGGGCCGTCGGTGGTCGGGCCCCGTGCCCGACCCTCGCCGGCCGGGCGCGCCGGCCGGCCCCGCCGACCTGCACGACCCGCTGACCGGGCTGACCGTACGCGCCGGGCGGCTCACCGGCGTGGCCGCCGACGATCCGGCGGAGGCGCTGGCGCTGGCCGATCGCCTCGGCCGGTACGTCGTCAGTGACACCACCTGGGGCGGTGTGCCGCTCACCGGGGTCGCGCTGGACGAGGTCCGAGCCCGGATCATGGTCGCCGACCACGACTCGTACCTCTTCGCCGGGACACTGCGCGACATGCTGCGCCCGCTGGCCGACGACGATGACGGTCGGATCGGCGCGGCCCTGCGAGCCGCCTCCGCCGAGGACATCGTCGACGCGCTGCCCGCCGGTCTGGACACCCCGATCGATGCCCGGGCCCGGACGCTCTCCGGTGGTCAGCGTCAACGGGTACGCCTGGCCCGGGCGCTCCTCGCCGAGCCGGAGGTGCTGATCCTCGTCGACCCGACCTCGGCGGTGGACGCGCACACCGAGGCACGGATCGCCGACCGACTGCGCGCCGCACGGGCCGGGCGGACGACAGTGGTGATCGCCACGTCGCCGTTGCTGCTCGGCCGGGTCGACCTGGTCGCACACCTGCGCGGCGGCCGGATCACCGCCACCGGCAGCCACACCGACCTGCTCGACTCCGATGCCGACTACCGGCACCTGGTGGCCCGGGGCAGCGACGATCCCGACATCGAGGCCGCCGACACCGAGGAGGCGTACCGGTGAGCCGGCTGCCGGTGGCCGACCGCCGCACCGTACGCCGGGCGTTGCGGGAGATGATCGGCCGGCACCGCCGTGCGGTCGGGATCGTGCTGGCGCTGCACAGCGCCGCGGCGGTCGCCGGGCTCGCCCCGCCGTGGCTGCTGGGCACCATCGTCGACCGGGTCACCGCGGGCGCGACTGTGGCCACCGTGGACCGGCTGGCGCTGGCCATCGCCGGTTGCGTCGTGGTCAGCGCGTTGCTCTCCCGGTACGCCCAGTACGCCGGCCACCGCTTCGGTGAGCGTGCCGTCGCCGAGCTGCGCGAGGAGTTCGTCTCCCGGACTCTCGGGCTGCCGGTCTCGGTGGTCGAGCGCGCCGGCTCCGGGGACCTGGCCACCCGCAGCTCGGTCGACGTGGCGACGGTGGGCACCACCGTCCGGGACGTGGTGCCCACCATCGTCATCGCCGGGGTGCAGTTGACCCTGCTGTTCGGGGCGGTCTTCCTGCTGCACCCGCTGCTCGGGCTGGCAGCGCTGGCCGGGCTCCCGTCGATCGTCTCGGTGACCCGCTGGTACCTGCGCCGGGCCAGCTCCGCCTACCTCACCGAGGGCGCCGCCGCAGCCGAGCTGACCGAGACGCTGACCACCACCGCCGAGGGCGCCCGCACCGTGGAGGCGCTGCGGCTGACCGACGACCGGATCCGGCACGGCACCGGCCGCATCACACAGGTGTGGCGGGCCCGACGGGCGACCCTCGCGCTGCGTACGGTGTTCTTCTCGGTCGTCGAGGCCAGCTATCCGCTGCCGGTCGCCCTGGTCCTGCTCGTCGGCGGCTACCTGCTCTCCAGGGACATGGTCACGCTCGGCGCGGTGGTCGCCGCCGCGCTCTACCTGCAACAGGCGATCGACCCGTTGGACCGGCTGTTGCAGTGGACGGAGCAGGCGCAACGCGGTTTCGCGTCGTACGCCCGGGTGCTCGGCGTCGGCATGGTGCCGGCGGAGCCGCCGGGTCGCGCGGCCACGTCGCGGGGTGAGCGGCTCGTCGTGCGCGGGGCACGGTTCTCCTACTCCAACGGGCCGGACGTGCTGCACGGCATCGACCTGGAGGTGCAGCCCGGTGAGCGGCTGGCCGTCGTCGGTCCGTCGGGCGCCGGCAAGTCCACCCTGGCCCGGTTGCTGGCCGGCATCGACGCGCCACGTCAGGGCGTCGTGAGCATCGGTGGCTGCCCGATCACCGACCTCGACCCCGCCGAGCGACGCCGCCGGATCGCCCTCGTCACCCAGGAGCACCACGTCTTCATCGGCTCGGTAAGGGACAACCTCTCGTTCGCCGCGCCGGACGCGTCGGACGAGCAGATGCGGGCCGCGCTGGTCACCGTGGGCGCCGACTGGTACGCGGCCCTGCCGGACGGGCTGGGCACCGCGATCGGCGACGGGGCCCGGCAGCTCGGCGCCGCGGAGGCCCAACAGCTCGCGCTGGCCCGGCTGGTGCTGGCCGACCCGCACACGCTGATCCTCGACGAGGCGACCGCCGCGCTCGATCCGAGCACCGCGCGTCGGACCGAACGGGCGCTCGCCGCCGTGCTGGCCGGGCGGACCGTCATCGCGATCGCCCACCGGCTCAACACCGCGCACGACGCCGACCGGGTGGCCGTGCTGGCCGACGGCCGGATCACCGAGATCGGCAGCCACGACGATCTCGTGGCTGCCGACGGGGCGTACGCGGATCTGTGGCGCTCCTGGCACACGCAGGCCGACGAGCGGCCGCGGTGACCGGCTACTTCACCGCGCCGGAGGTGAGGCCGGCCTGGATCTGGCGTTGGAAGACCGCGTACACGATGATCATCGGAAGGATGGCGATGGTCAGCGCGGCGAACAACCCGGACCAGTCCGCCTCGTAGCCGGCGTTGACCGAGATGTCGGCGATGCCCTGGGTGAGCACCCACTTGTCCTTGGCGTTGGAGAGCAACACCAGCGGGAGTTGGTACTGCGCCCACTGACCGATGATGTTGAAGATCGCCACGCTGATCAGGCCCGGCTTCGCCATCGGCATCATGACCTGGAAGAACAGCCGGGTGTGCCCACAGCCGTCGATCATGCCCGCCTCGGCCACCGACGACGGCAGCGTCTTGAAGAACGCGGCCAGGAAGAACACCGTGAACGGCAACGAGTACGCGGCGTAGACCAGGATCACGCCCTGGTAGGTGTCCAACATGCCCAGGTTCTTCACCACGAAGAAGAGAGGCACCAGGGCCAGGAAGACCGGGAACGCCAGGCCGGAGACGAAGAGGTAGTAGACCGCCCGGTTGCCCCAGAACTTGTAGCGGGCCAGCACGTACGCGGCCATCGAGCCGAGCAGCATGGTGAGGAACGTGCTGCACGAGACCACGATGACACTGTTGAGGAAGTACCGGCCGACGTTCGCCTTGGTCCAGGCCCGCCCGAAGTTCTCCCAGCGCAGCTCCGCCGGGAGCGTCCACGGGCTGCTGAAGATCTCGCTCGTGTTCTTGAACGCGGCGAGGAAGGTCCAGAGGATCGGCACGATCACGATCACCGCCCAGACGGCGAGCGCGACGTGCCCCAGGCCGGCGAAGAGCCGTACCTCCGAGCGGGGCTCCTTGCGCCCCGGCCCGGCGGGGCCGGACGGATCACCGGTCTTCGGCGGTAGCGCCGCCGGGGTGGGCGGCAGCGTCGACTGCGGATTCATCAGTACTCCACGCTTTCCCGCTTGGTGAGCCGCAGCGTCAGCGCCGCGAACGTGAGGGTGAGGAAGAACAGCGCCACGCCCATCGCCGAGGCGTAGCCGTACTTCGAGTAGACGAACGCGTTGCGGTAGATCTCCATCGCCAGCACGGTGGTGGCGCCGTCCGGGCCACCACCGTCGACCGAGAGCACCGCCACGATGGCGAACGCGTCGAACGCCGCGATGCCGAGGTACACCCAGGCCACCTGGAGGGTGTCCCACAGCAGCGGCAGGGTGACCCGGAAGAACAGGGTCACCCGGGTCGCCCCGTCCATCTCCGCGGCCTCGTAGATCTCACCCGGGATGGAGGCCATCCCGGCCGAGAAGAGCACCACGTAGAAGCCGACGGCCTGCCAGACGAGCACCGCGATGATCGACCAAAGCGCCAGGTTCGGCTTGACCAGGAAGAGGATCGGCTCCAGGCCGAACTTCATCAGCACGCCATTGATCAGGCCGGACTCGTTCGGCCGGTAGACCATCTGGAACAGCACCGCGATGATGGCCACCGCGAGGACCTGGGGGAAGAAGAACACCACCCGGTAGAACTTCGCCCCCCAGACCCCCTGGCGCTGCCCGCCGCTGCTCTTGCCGCCCACGTTCAACAGGAAGGCGAAGAACAACGCGATGGCAACGGTGATCAGCGGCAGGGCAAGCAGCAGTACGCCGTGGTGCTGGACCGCCTTCCAGAAGGCCCCGTCGTCGAGCAGCCTCCGGTAGTTGTCGAACCCCACCCACTGCGGGGCGGACAGCCCCCGCCAGTTGGTCATCGAGATCTGGAACGCCTGCGCGTACGGCCAGATCACGAATGTCACGTACAGCGCGATCGGGGCGAACAGGAACCCGATCACGAATGGATACTTGCCGTGCCGCATGACCCTAGCTCCGATCGATCAGCGCTTGAACTTGGTGACGGAGCTGTCCTTCTTGATCGCGTCGGCGCGCTTCTGGATCCGCTCCACGAAGGCGTCCGCGTTGATCCGGCCGAACATCAGCTCGTTGGTGGCGGTCCGCGCCTCCGTGTCGAGCTCCTTGTACCAGCCGTCAAAGTACAGGTTGAACACGTCCTGGCCGGCGGCCTTCAGCGCGGCCTGCGAGCTGGCCACACCGGGCGGGAAGGCGAAGCCCTCCGAGCCGGCGGTGACCACGGTCGGAGCCTTGACCACCTCCGTGAAGCCCTTCGCGCCCGCCGTGGACAGCATCTGGCGCATGTACTCCAGGCCACCCTTGGGGTTCTTGCTCTTCGCCGAGACGAAGTAGCCCTCGCCCGCGGTGGCGCGCAGCGCCGTGGCCGGCAGCTTGTCCGACGCGGTCAGGCTCGGCACCGGCATGAGCTGGTAGTCGAAACCGGCCGGGGTGTCCTGCTTCTGCTCGCCCTCGATCCAGTCACCGCTGGGGTACAGGGCCACCTTGTACTGGTTCTGCCGCAGCTGCACGTCGGTGTGCTTGAGCCCCTCGAAGCTCTTGTCGCTGAACTTCGCGCCGACCTCGGCCCACGCCGTGGCCGCCTGCTTGATCGCGTCCTGCTTCCAGGCGCCATCCTCCAGGTTGTCGATGTTCTTCAGAACGTCGGTGCCGCCGATCTTGGCAGCCTGGGTGAGGATCACGTTCCACTGGTAGTAGGCCGCGTTCGCCCCGGCGTAGCCGTACGGGGTGATGCCCTTGGCCTTGATGGAGGTGAGCAGGGCGATGAAGTCGTCCCACGTCTTCGCCGGCGCCCAGCCGTTGTCCTTGAACAGCTTGGCCGAGTACCAGATGCCGAAGACGGTGGAGACGTAGTACAGCACGTACGGCTTGCCGTTGAAGGAGCCCGCCTCGATGGTGCCGGGCACCACGGTGTCGCGGACCTTCTTGGACGCGTCGTCGACCGACGGGGCGTCCCACAGCTCGGTGAGGTCCTGGAGCTGACCGTCGGCGACCAGCGCGCCGAAGTCCATCAGCTTCTCGCCCGAGTTGTTCACGAACTCCGGCGGGTTGCCGGAGGCGAACCGGGGCTGGAGCACGGTGGAGACGGCCTGGGTGGCCTGGTGCTTGACCTCCGCCTTGGGGAACGCCTTCTTGTACAGCGGCTCGTGCACGTCGGTGGCGTACTTCTCGCCGTAGCCGCCGTTGAAGATGATCACCTCGATCGGCGCGTCCTCCTTGACGCCCAGCGGGTTGGCGGCGCTCTTGGTGCCGCCGGCGACCTGCTCGTTGTCGTTGTCGCTGCCACTGGTGGCGCAGGCGCTGAGCAGGCCGATGGCCGGAGTGGCAAGCATGCCCACGGCGGCGGCGCGACGCAGAACCGTGCGACGGTCGAGTGCGGCCGGGTGTTCGGGGGTAATCGACATCGTCGTGTCTCCTTGTGGAATTCGGGTCATGCGGTGCGCCGGAGGCGCCCGGCGTACCGCGACTCGAGGGCGAGGTTGTGCTCGTCCCCGCCGGGGACGTTGGCGGAGAGGTAGATAGGGGGTACCTCCCCGGCCTGGTGGAACCGTCGTACGACCTCCGCGGTCAGCAGCTGCGCCAGCAGCGCCGTGGTGACCGAGGAGACCGCACAGACCGCGCCGCCGCCCTCGAGCGGCAGCAGTGCATCGCCGTACGGCGCGCCGTTGTCCAGCACGACGTCGGCGAGGTCGGCGAGCCGATGCCCGGACGGGTGCCGTGGGGCGACCCGCGCGGTGTGCTCGACCGAGGTGACCGCGATCAACGGGTGACCGCGCTCGGTGACCAGCGCCGCCAGCTCGACCACCGAGCCGTTGATGCCGGATTGGGACGCCACCACGAACACGTCGCGCGGCTGGGGTGCCGCGAGCGCGTAGATCTGGTGGGCGATGGAGGGGTCGCGTTCCAGTTTGGGATCGGCGAGCACGTCGCGCGGGGCGTCGCCGTGCATCACCAGGTCCCGTACCGAGAGTCGGTTGGTGGGGACCAGCCCACCGGCCCGGGCCACCAGCTCCGCGGCGAACGCCTCGGAGTGCCCGGCGCCGAACGCCTGGAGCACACCACCGTCGCGCAGGCTGTCGGCGATCAGGTCGGCGGCGCGGGTGATTCCGTCCGCCTCCGAGTCGAGCAGCCGGTCGAGCACGGGGCGGACCGCGTCCGCGTACCCCTGGGCGCTGATCATGAGTGGGCTCCCTCAGAGGCTGTCGGGAAACCTCGCGACGGCTGCGGCGGGTCCAGCCGACGACCGGCCGCGTTGGAGGTCGGTTCGGATACGACACCTGTCTCCGGACCGACCTCCGCCTTGCCGGATCGCCGGCTGGACTCCGCCTCGCCCGCCCCGGGGTTTCCCGACAGCCTCCTGGCTGCCTTGTGCCCGTCGACGGCCTGCGCGGTACGCCGGAAGGCCGCGTGCGCGCGGTCGTGCGTGCGTTGGGCGACGGCGATGTAGAGCAGGTCGAGCACCACGAGCTGCGGATGCCGGGCGGAGAGCGCATCCGGCCGGAACGTGGTTGCCTGGCTGGCCGTGAGCAGCACGATGTCGGCCAGCTCGGCCAACGGTGAGCGGGGAAAGCCGGTGAGCGCGAGTGTGGTGGCGCCCCGACTGCCCGCCTCGGCCAGCATCTCGATCGTCTCCCGGGTCTGCCCGGTGTGCGAGATGCCGAGCGCCACGTCCCCGCTGCGCAGCAACGCGGCGCTGGCCAGGCCCTCGTGCACGTCGTTCCAGGCCCAGGCGGCCACGCCGATGCGGTGCAGGCTGAACTGCATCTCCTCACCGACCAGCGCGCTGCCGCTGGCGCCGAAGATGTTCACCCGACTGGCGCCCGCGATCGCCACGGCGGCCCGCTCCACCTCGGCGAGGTCGAGCAGGGTGGCCGTGTCGTGCATGGCCCGCGTGTCGGCCGCCATGATCTGGTCCAGCACCCGGGCGAGTGGGTCGCTCGGCTGGATCTCGCGTCCGATGTCGATGGTCCAGCCGGCCATGCGGGCCCGGCCGGTCTCGGACGCGATGCCCAACCGCAGGTCCGCGTACCCCTCGAAGCCCATCGCCCGGCAGAAGCGGGTGATGGTCGCCGGTGAGGTGCCGCTGCGCTCGGCCAGCTCCACGATGGTGGACCGGGCGGCGGCCTCCGGGTCGCTGAGCACGTGCTCGGCGACCCGGCGCAGGGCGCCGGTCAACTCACTGAGCCCGTTGCGGACGCGGGCCAGCACCCCGTCCGAGGGTGAGATCCTGCGGTCGATCACGTCGGCGTCGACCACCGCGGTCCCCGCGACGGTGTCCACCTCGTGATCAACCATGGGTCGCCTCACCTTTCCGAAAAGCTTGTTAACTGTTAGTGGTAAAAGTTCTTACTGAAGGCCCCTCCGTGTCAAGACTGTGGGCGAAGTTTTCAAACTGTTACCTGTCGCACAGGCCACCGCGCCTGCCAGAATTTGCCCTTCACGATGCCGCCGACCAGCATGAACAGTCCCGATCGCCGTTCAGCGCAAGGAGACCCGTGCCGAAGCTCGCCACCGTCGTGGTCGGTCTCGACATCGGCGGTACGTCCACCCGGGCGACCGTCCTGACCCTCACCGGGCAACGCCTCGGCACCGGTCGCGCCGGCGGTGGCAACCCCACCAGTCACGGCGCGGAACGTGCCGCCGTCGAGCTGCTGACCGCGCTCCGCCAGGCGCTCACCGACGTCGACCCGGCGCGGGTCGTCGCCGGCACCATCGGCCTCGCCGGCGCGGGCCGACTGCTCGCCGACCCCGCCGGGCGCGCCGCCTTCGACCAGGCCTGGCAGGACGCGGGCCTACGCTGCCCGTACGCGGTGCACGGCGACGCCCTCGTCGCCTACGCATCCGGCACCGCCGCCCCGGACGGCACCGTGCTCATCGCCGGCACCGGCGCGATCACCGCCCACGTCCACGACCTGAGGCTCGACCGGATCGCCGACGGCCACGGCTGGCTCCTCGGCGACGCCGGCTCCGGATTCTGGCTCGGCCGCGAAGCGGTACGCCGGCTGCTCGCCGACCTGGACGCCGGGCGTACCCCTGGCACGCTGGCCACCGCCGTGCTCACCGAGCTGCTGGGCAGCGCCGAGATCGCCCCCCGCCCACGAGACACCGTGGACGCCACGATCCAGGCCGTGACCCGACGAGCCCCCGTCGAGCTGGCCCGGCTCGCGCCGCTGGTCGTCGACGCCGCCACCCACGGCGAGCCGGTCGCCACCGCGCTGATCACCGAGGCCGCCGCTCACCTGGCGGAGAGCGTGAGCCGCATCCGCCCGGCCGACGCGGTGACACCGGTCGTGCTCGGCGGCGGTCTGCTC
>NZ_JAKKFI010000022.1 GCF_022230955.1 Micromonospora cabrerizensis | reverse complement strand
CCCGACTCCGTGAAGCCCGTGTCCAGCAAGCGGGGGGGTCGGTGTGCCGGCTCAGGGCGGCGGGTTTCTGACATCCGAGTCGATCAAGCGGTGGGGTCGGGGCGCCGGCTCAGGGCGGCGGGTTCCTGATGTCCGAGTCGATCAGACGGCTGGGTTTGCGCGCCGGCCCAGGGCGGCGGGGCGAGAAGCGGGGCGACAGGTCGACGGGGTCGTCGTAGGGTGACCGGCGATCTTTCGTACCTGGGGGTTTCATGTCTGATCTGTTGATCGCCAACCGACGTCAGGCCGGGCTGACCGCCCTCTACCTGGGCGTCTTCGCGATGGTCTGGTTCAGTGTGCCGGCGGCGGAGCAACCGCTTCGTGCCCTGCTCGTGGTGGGCAGCATCGTCGCGCTGCTCACCGCCGTGGCGGGTGGTGTGCTGTCCGCCCGACTACGGGGTGCCGGCAGCCCTCGGGACCGGGCAGCCGACCGCCCGTACCTGCTCATCGTCGTCGCCGAGTTCGCCGCCGCCGGGCTGGGTGCCGCCGTGCTGGTCGCCGCCGGCTGGTCCGAGTACGTCCCGGTGCTGGTCTGTCTGGTGGTCGGCCTGCACTTCTTCCCGCTCGCCCCGCTGCTGCGGGACCCGCTGCTCCGGCCGCTCGGTGCCGCGCTGTGCGTGGTGGCGGCGGCGGGGCTCGTCACCGGCCTCGCCTCGGCGGTGTCCGCCGGTCTGGTCGTCGGCGCCGGGGCGGGAGTACTGCTGCTCGGTTACGCCGTCCAGGCGCTGGTCCGCGCCTACCGGCCGGCCTGACCGGCTGTCACCGCTCAACGGGCCCTGGCCCAGGTGATGAATCGGTCGCTCAGCCGGTCGTGGCCGGCCTGGCCGGCGAGGTCCCCAGCCGCCTCGTAGAGCAACGCGGCGAGGTAGACGAGCAGGCTGATCCGGTCCTCGCGGTACTCGCCGAGCAGCGCCAGGCGAGCCGGCGAGCAGGGCCATGCCGCGCCGCAGACCCGGCAGCGCCAGGACGGGCGTGCGGCCACGTGTGGGCGGTACCGGGGCATCAGCGCCGGCCGCCGTCATGAACCGACCAGGTGAGTCGCACGAGGGAACCTCCATCAGGTGGTGGGGAGCGCCCCGGATCGGGGGTCACGGGGCGCTCCCGGCCTGGTTCCGCCCGCCGTCTGATCCCGTGAGCGGTTCCGCTGCGTGACAGTCTGGTGAGAACCCGACTACGGTGGGAGGTTCCGCACGCCGACGACCAGCGCGTACGGCGATCGGCCCGGCACGGTACGGGAATGTACGGGGGTTGTCCGTGGAGAGTTCGTCCATGCTGGAGCACTTCGCCGAGGAGCTGCGGCTGGCCCGGGCCGTCAGTGGGATGTCGCAGACGGCGCTGGCCGAGGCGTTGAGCTATTCCGGGGCGCTGGTGGCCAAGGTGGAGACATCCGAGCGCCGGCCGAGTCTGGACTTCGCCCGCCGGTGTGACGCCGTGTTCGGGGTCGACGGTCGGTTCGAGCGCATCCAGCGGCGGATCAGCCGGGAGGCCGTGGTGCCGTGGTTCCGCGACTGGGCCGGCATCGAGCAGGAGACCACCGCGCTGCGCTCGTTCGAGCCGCTGTGTGTGCCGGGCCTCTTGCAGACCGAGGGGTACGCCCGCGCACTACTGACCGGTGGCGGCTTGTTCGCGGCGGACGAGGTCGAGCAGCAGGTGGCAACCCGGTTGGACCGGCAGAGGCTCCTCACCCGAGATCGGCCTCCGCTGATCACTGCCGTGATCGACGAGCACGTGCTGCACCGATCCGTCGGTGGGCCCGAAGTTATGCGCGAGCAGATTCAGCACCTCGTGAAGCTCGGCACGGCGTTCCCGAGGGTCCGCATCCAGGTAGTGCCGAGTCCCGTCGGTGCTTACGCTGGGCTCGGAGGGTCGTTCGTGATCGCCAGCTCGTCACAGGCGGAGGACCTTGTCTACCTCGCCGGACAGCGTCACGGGCAGGTCATCGACCGCGCCGATTATGTCCGTCAGATGGTCGAGGTGTGGGAGTCGATCCGCGGTGAGGCACTATCGCACGGGCAATCCCTCGATCTCATGGCGGAAGTGGCGGAGACATGGATTTGACCGGTGCCCGGTGGCGCAAGAGCATTCGTAGCGGCCCGGACGGCGGCAACTGTGTGGAGGTTGCCGACAACCTGCCCGGGCTGGTGGCCGTCCGCGACTCCAAGGACCCGACCGGCCCCGCGCTCGTCTTCCCGCCCGGCGCGTGGCGTGCGTTCGTCAAGTCCGACGCGGTTGGCCGCTAGCTGGCGGCCACGCCGTCCAGATCAACTCGGCTTTCAGGAAGTCGGGGCATCGGGGCGGCTCTGACACCGCGACTTCCTGAAAACCGAGTCGATCAACGCGAGACCCGGCGCGGCGAGACCCAGCCCGGCGAAACCCGGGCGACACGTCGCCGGGGTCGTCGTAGGGTGACCGGCGGCCTGTCGTACCCCGGGAGTAGACAGGTCGTGGTGGTCGGCACGGTGGGTGGGGGTGGTCGTGGTGAGCGTGGCGACAGCGACGCGCGGGCGGTTCCCCTGGGTGCCGGCGTACGCCGTCTTCGAGCACTATCTGGTGGGTCTGCGACGCACCTGGCGGGCCGGGGTGTTCTCCTCGTTCCTGTTGCCGGTGCTGACCGTGCTCGGCTTCGGGATGGGCGTCGGCGCCTACATCGACCAGGGTGTCGGCGGGGTGCGCTACCTCGACTGGCTGGTCCCCGGGCTGATCGCCTCGACCGCGCTCCAGGTGACCGTCGGTGACGCGACCTGGCCGGTGTTCAGCAACTTCCAGTGGGTCAAGACCTACTTCGCGCAGAGCGCGTCGCCGCTGCGGGTGGGTGACATCGTGGCCGGGCACCTGGCCTTCGTGCTGTTTCGGGTGCTCACCACGATCGTGGCGTTCCTGCTGGTGACCGGGTTGTTCGGGGCGCTTCGGTCGCCGTGGGCGGTGGTCACCCTGCCGGTGGTCGCGTTGCTCGTGCTGGCCGTCGCCGCGCCGACCTTCGCGTACGCCGCGTCGGTGTCCAGCGACAGTTGGCTCGCGATGTTGTTCCGGTTCGCCGTCATCCCGATGACGCTCTTCGCCGGGGTGTTCTTTCCGGTCGAGTCACTGCCCGACGCGCTGCGGTGGCTGGCGTACGTGACGCCGCTGTGGCACGCCGTGGACCTGTGTCGCGCGGCCACGCTCGGCATCGCCCCACAGTGGTCGATCGTCGGGCATGTGCTCTACCTGGCCGCCTGGGCCGCCGTCGGTTGGCTGCTGGCGCTGCGCACGTTCCGTCGCAAGCTCGTCGTCTAGGGAGGCCGCCGTGGTCACGCTGATGCTGCCCCGGCTGGTCGACGTCTCCGCCGCGTCCCGGCGGTCGGCGTCGGTGGTCGAGCGCAACCTCTCGGCACTGAAGTCGGTCTACTGGCTGCTGCTGCTGTCCGGCTTCGTGGAGCCGCTGCTCTATCTGCTCTCCATCGGGGTGGGCGTGGGGGCGCTCGTCGGCGACCTGCCGCTGCCCGACGGCCGACTGGTCTCGTACGCCGAGTTCGTGGCCCCGGCGATGCTCGCCTCCTCGGCGATGACCGGGGCGCTCTCGGAGACCACCTTCAACTTCTTCGGCAAGATGAAATACATGAAGCTGTACGACGGGATGATCGCCACCCCGGTACGGCCGTTCGAGATCGCCGTGGGTGAGCTGGGTTGGGCGATGCTGCGGGGCAGCGCCTACTCGGCCGCGTTCCTCGGGGTGATGGTCGCTCTGGATCTGACCAGCGTCACTCGCGCGCTGGTCGCCCTGCCGGCCGCGGTGCTGGTCGGGTTCGCGTTCGGGGCGCTCGGCATGGCGATCTCCACCTTCATGCGCAGCTGGCAGGATTTCGACCTGGTGGCCTCCGCGCAGTTCACGCTGTTCCTGTTCTCGGGCACCTTCGTGCCGGCGCAGGCCTACCCGACTCTGCTGCACTGGCTGGTCGAGGTCACTCCGTTGTACCGGTCGGTGCACCTGATCCGCGGGGTCGCGCTGGGCGGCGGCGGTTGGGTCTGGGTGCTCGACGTGCTCTACCTGCTGGTGATGCTGGTGGTCGGCCTGTTCGTGGCCTCTCGCCGGATGGGCAGGTTGCTCTACAGGTAGGGGTTATCCGCGCGGGTTGACGGGGCATGTCCGGTGGTGACACCACCGACGAAGAGGAGGGGCGATGGCCTCGGACGAGTCTTCCGCCCAGCGGGAGCGGGAGCGTGATCCCGCGAACGCGCCGGTCGGGCCCGACGCGGGCCCGGACAGCCCCACCGATCTGCCCGGCAGCGGTTGGAAGGCGGCGCTGCGCCGGACGGTCCGCGAATTCCAGGACGACAGCCTGACCGACTGGGCGGCGGCGTTGACCTACTACGGGGTGTTGTCCATCTTCCCCGGCCTGCTGGTGCTGATCTCGATCCTCGGCCTGCTCGGCGAGACCGCCACCCAGGGCGTCACGGACACCGTCAACCAGGCGGTGCCGGAGGGCAGCATCCGGCAGATCCTCACTGACGCGATCGGCACGGCGGACAAGAACGGCGGCCTGGCCAGCATCGCGGCCATCGTCGGTCTGTTGGCCGCGTTCTGGTCCGCGTCCGGTTACATCGGCGCGTTCATGCGCGCCTCGAACACCATCTACGACGTGCCGGAGGGGCGGCCGATCTGGAAGACGCTCCCGATCCGGCTCGGCGTGACCGCGGTGGTCGGGGTGCTGCTGCTGGTCAGCGCGGTGATCGTGGTCTTCACCGGTCGTCTCGCCGAATCGGTCGGTGACGTGATCGGGCTGGGCTCGACGGCTGTCACGGTGTGGGACGTCGCCAAGTGGCCGGTCCTGCTGATCCTGGTCAGCCTGATGTTCGCGATCCTCTACTGGGCCTCGCCGAACGCCCGGCACGGCGGCTTCCGCTGGGTCAGCCCCGGTGGCGTGCTGGCCGTGGTGATCTGGCTGGTGATCTCCGGCCTGTTCGCCTTCTACGTGAGCAACTTCGGCTCGTACAACAAGACGTACGGTGCGCTCGCCGGGGTGATCATCTTCTTGGTCTGGCTCTGGCTGAGCAACATCGCGATCCTGCTGGGTGCCGAGTTCGACGCCGAGCTGGAGCGGGGCCGCGCCATCTCGGCCGGGCACTCGGTCGACGACGAGCCGTACGTCGAGCTGCGCGACGACCGCAAGCTCAGGAAGAAGCACAACCAGCGCGGCTCGGTCGACTGAGGCGGTGCGTCCTTGGCTGCCGGGCCCGTGCAGGACCCGGCAGCCAAGGACGCGCGCATTTTTTTGGAGCCGACCGTTAACTGCAGGCTGAGGTGAGGCACCAGCCGTTGAGCGTGACTGTTTGCAGGTCGTTCACCTTGTGCCAACCCGGGTAATATTTGTTACCCACGCTGTCGTAGTAAATGTAACCGCTGGGCACCTGGAATCCGTCGGTGTCCCGGAAGTCGTAGTAGTATCGCGAGTCGGATGCGCTGCCCTGGCCGGCCGGCAGCCACATCGTCTTGCTGTTGGTCGGCCAGTTGCCCGAAAGCTTGATCGATCGGCCGAGCCGGTTCTTCACCTCGCCGCAGAAGATGCCGGCGGTGCAGTTGCCGAGCGTAGTGAAGTCCCCTTCAGCAGCAGTTGAGGCGGCCTGCCGGGTGGGCGACGCGACCGCCGCGGCGACGTTGGTGCCGGTCGAGGTGGGTGCCGCCTGGGCTGCCGATGGTGCGACGAGCGCGATGAATGTCGCCACGGATGCGGCCGCGACAAAGCGCTTCGTTCGATTCATCTGGTTCCTTCCCATCGAGGTGTCCGAGCACGCCAGAACGGCAGGTCATCGCGAATAGGGAATTTGCGGTGCGCGATTAACCCCCGCAGCTGCCGATGTCCAGAACGCTATCTGTCGCGTAGATGACTGTCAACGTCTGTAGTAATTGCCGCAGCGCTTGACATCGATGGGTCGACGTTTTATGGCAGGCCCGTTCCGATGGCGTAATCGCTGCTTGGGTACGGCCGACGCCCACGGCCGGCTGGCGGCGGCGGCCGGCGTCCCCGGGGTGCGTCCCGGGGCTGACGGCACGGCCGGCGGTCTGTCCTCGCCGTGCTCCGCGCCGGGTCGGTAGGGGTCGGCGGGGTGGGTGATGCACGGTGACGCCACTCCGCTCCATTGCAGGCACGACCAAAACTTCTGTCCGTTTGAGCAAAAGTTAGCGACAGATCAGCCGAAGCTCTGGACAGGCACGAAGAGCACTCTTACTGTGTCGAACACAACACATCGACATGACGTCGATGTGAACGCGGCTGATGAAGAGGTGACCCCCCGGTGCGGACCGTCGACCCCCTGCACGTGCGACTGTTGCGGTTGCTCCGCGACGAGGGCGCCGTGTCCCGGGCCGAGCTGGGCGACCGACTCCAGATGCCGCGCCCGCGCATGTTGGCCGAACTGGACCGTCTGGTCGCGCTGGGCTACGTCGCCGAGGCAGGGCTCGCCGCCTCCCGGGGTGGGCGTCGCTCGACGCTGGTCGAGCTGAACCCGAAGCTCCGCTTCGCCGCCGTCGACCTCGGTGCCAGCTCGATGGACATCGAAGTGGTCAACGGCCGCCTCGAACCGGTGGCCCACTACGGCGAGGCCGCCGACATCCGCAACGGTCCGAAGGTGACCCTGCAACGGGTCAACGAGCTGCTGCACAAGGCCCGGGTCGACGGCGCGTACGAGCGGCTGGACGCCGTCGGCATCGGCGTACCCGGCCCGGTCAGCTTCCGCGACGGTGTGCCGGTCTCGCCACCGATCATGCCGGGCTGGGACCGGTTCCCGGTGCGCGAGCTGCTCAGCCGGGAGCACGGCTGCCCGGCGGTGGTCGACAACGACGTCAACATCATGGCCATCGGTGAGCGACACGGTGGGGTGGCCCACTCGGTGGACGACTTCCTCTTCGTGAAGATCGGCACCGGCATCGGGTGCGGCATCTACCTCACCGGCGAGGTCTACCGGGGCACCGACGGCTGCGCCGGCGACATCGGTCACATCCAGGTCGACTCGCACGGGCCGATGTGTTCCTGCGGCAACGTCGGTTGCCTGGAGGCGCTGTTCAGCGGTGCCGCCCTGGCCAAGGAGGCCACGACCGCCGCGCGCAGCGGCGTCTCGCCGGCGCTGGCCGAGCGGATGGCGCTGCGCGGTGTGGTCACGGCTCTCGACGTCGCCGAGGGTGCCGTCGAGGGCGACGTGGCCTGCATCCAGCTGATCCGTGACGGCGGACGGCGGGTCGGCGGTGTGCTCGCCGGCCTGGTGAGCTTCACCAACCCGTCCATGATCGTGATCGGCGGCGGGCTGGCCCAGCTCGGGCACATCCTGCTTGCCGAGATCCGCAGCGTGGTCTACCGCCGTTCGCTGCCGTTGGCCACCGGCAACCTGCCCGTCGTGCTGTCCGAGCTCGGTGGTCGTGCCGGTGTCACCGGGGCGGCGGTGCTCGCGAGCGACGTCGCCTTCGCGGACGCGTCATGAAACCGACCGAGATCCTGTCGTGAGCGAGGAGGAGACTGTGGCTCTGCCCGAGGATGACCCCGCCACCGCGTCGGCCGAGGCCGTCGCCGAAGCACCGCTGGTCGAGGCTCCCGCCGACACCGTCGCGGGCGAGGTGGTCCTGCGCCTTACCGATCTGGTCAAGACCTTCCCCGGCGTACGCGCGCTCGACGGCGTGCAGCTGGAGGTGCGTGCCGGCGAGGTGCACTGCCTGCTCGGGCAGAACGGCGCCGGCAAGTCCACCCTGATCAAGGTGCTCTCCGGGGTGCACCAACCGGATTCCGGGCAGGTGGAGTGGCGCGGTGAGCCGGCCACCTTCGCCAACCCGCAGGCCGCCATGAAGGCCGGCATCGCCACCATCTACCAGGAGCTCGACCTCGTCGAGGACCTGTCGGTGGCGGAGAACGCCTTCCTCGGCCACGAGTACCGCAGCTTCGGGTTCGTCCGCCGCGGCCGGATGGCCCGGCACACCCGGCAGATCCTCAGCCGGCTCGGCCACGGCGAGATCCCGCCCGGGCGGATGGTCCGGTCACTGCCGGCGGCGGGCAAGCAGATCGTCAGCATGGCCCGGGCGCTGTCGCACGAGGCCCGACTGATCATCATGGACGAGCCGAGCGCGGTGCTGGCCCACGACGAGGTCGGCAACCTGTTCCGGATCATCCGGGAGCTGACCGCTCAGGGCATCGCCGTCATCTACATCTCCCACCGCCTGGAGGAGATCCGCGAGATCGGCGACCGGGTCACCGTACTCAAGGACGGCCGGACCACCGCGGCGAACCTGCCGGCGCGCGACACCCCGACCCGCGACCTGGTCAGCCGGATGACCGGCCGGACCATCGAGTACGTCTTCCCGGACCGGCCGAGCGACGACACCGCGGGTGCCGACCTGCTCCAGGTGGAGGGGTTGACCCGGGCCGGCGAGTTCGCCGACGTCTCGCTGAACGTGCGTGCCGGGGAGATCGTCGGCATCGCCGGGCTGGTCGGCTCCGGCCGTTCCGAGCTGCTGGAGACCATCTACGGTGCGCGTCTCCCGGAGGCCGGCTCGGTCCGGATGAACGGCAAGGTGCTGCGCCCCGGTGTGGGCGCGGCGGTGCGGGCCGGCATGGGGATGGCCCCGGAGGAACGCAAGAGCCAGGCGCTGCTGCTCGGTGAGCCGATCTACCGCAACGTCACGCTGGCCACCTTCGGCCGGTACGCGCGGCTCGGCTTCACCAACGCCGCCAAGGAACGTGCCGAGGCGGACCGGATCGCCGAGACCCTGGAGCTGCGGCCCCGGGACGTCGACCGGCCGGTACGCACGCTGTCCGGCGGTAACCAGCAGAAGGTCGTGGTCGGGCGATGGCTGCTCGGCGGCACCAAGCTGCTGCTGCTCGACGAGCCCACCCGGGGCGTGGACGTCGGCGCCCGGGCGGAGCTCTACCAGGTCATCCGGGCGTTGGCCGCCCAGGGCGTCGGCGTGCTGCTGGTCTCCAGCGAGGTGCCCGAGGTGCTGGGTCTGTCCGACCGGGTGCTGGTGATGCGGGAAGGCCGGGTCGTCCGCGAGGCCGCGGCCGGCGAACTCGACGAGAACACTGTGCTCGACCTCGTGATGGCGGGGTCCTTGATGGAAGGCGCACCGGCATGAGCGACGCGACTCCCACTCCCACCGCGACACCGGAGCGCCCGCAGCTTCCGGCGCAGTCGCCGCCGGTGGACCCGGCGGAGACGGCGGTGGCCGGCGATAAAGCAGCATCCGCGGGTCGGCTCTCCTGGTGGCGGGGCGACGGCGGCGACGGCGCGAAGCGCAACCTGGGTCTGATCGGCGTGTTGGCCGCGCTGATCGTGGTTGGCGCGATCACCAAGCCGGATCTCTACGGAGACCCGAACTGGGTCTGGAACAACGTCCTGGCCATCCTTCAACTCGCCTCGGTCGTCGGCGTGGTGACGGTCGGCATGACGTTCGTGATCATCGGCGGTGGCATCGACCTGTCGGTCGGGGCGATCGTCGCGCTGGCCGGTGTCTGGTGCACCACGGTCGCCACCCAGAGCTACGGTGCCGCTGGAATGATCTTCACGGCCCTCGCGGTCGGCATCTGCGTCGGCCTGGTCAACGGCGTGCTCATCTCGTACGGGCGGTTGGTGCCGTTCATCGCGACGCTCGCGATGCTGGTGGCCGCGCGCGGCCTGGCGGCGTCGATCTCCAACAAGCAGACGCAGGTGTCGAGCAGCACCTTCATCAACGACATCGCGGCGCGCAAGGTGATCGGGATCCCGATCCTCGTCTACATCCTCGGCGCGGTCGTGCTGGCCGGTTGGGTCGTGCTCAACCGCACGACGTTCGGCCGCCGGACCATCGCCGTGGGCGGTAACCCGGAGGCGGCACGGCTGGCCGGCATCAACGTCCGCCGACACACCATGCTGCTCTACGCGCTCTCCGGTCTCTGCTGCGGCATCGCCGCCATCATGCTCACCTCGCAGGCCACCTCGGCGCAGGCGGCGATGGCCAACCTGTACGAGTTGGACGCGATCGCCGCGGCGATCATCGGCGGGACGCTGCTCAGCGGTGGTCGGGGCACGATCGTCGGCTCGCTGCTCGGCGTCATCATCTTCGCCACGATCACCAACCTCTTCGCCATCAACGGCCTCTCCATCGAGGCGCAGAACATGGTCAAGGGCGGCATCATCGTCGCCGCCGTCCTGGTCCAGCAGTTCCAGTTCAAGTCCGTCACTCGGCTCCTCGCGCGGAACAGGGTCACCACCGCAACCTGACGCACCGCACCGTTGTCCCGGGCCACGTCGAGAAATTTCGACAGTGGCCGGGCCTCGCACACCCTCATTAACGAAAATCCCGCTCCCAGGAGGTCATTCATGACCCAGCACAGTCGCGACCTGTCGCGCCGCCGGTTGCTCTTCGGTGGAGCCGCAGTGGGCGCCGCCACCCTGCTCACGGCCTGCACCAGCAACGAGACGCCGGCCGCCAGCACCCAGACCAAGGCCGCCGGCGGCGGTGAGGGCAACAACGCCCCGGGCAAGAAGGTCGTCATCGGCTTCTCCGCGCCGGCCGCCGACCACGGCTGGATGGGCGCCATCCACGCCAACGCCAAGGCTCAGGCCGCGGCCTACTCGGACGTGGAGTTCAAGGAGGTCGACGGTGGGTCGAACTCCGAGGCCCAGCGCTCCACGCTCGGCACCCTGATCGCCCAGAAGCCGGACATTATCGTCGTGCTGCCGCACGACGGCAAGGAGGTCAACGCCGTTGCCCTCCAGGCGATGCAGGCCGGCATCCCGATCGTGAACCTCGACCGGGCGTTCCCCGACGCGCTGGCCTCCCGGCTGGTCATCAAGGGCGACAACTACGGCATGGGCGTCTCGGCCGGTCACTTCATCGGCAAGCAGCTCAAGGACAAGGGCATCGCCAACCCGGTCATCGGCGAGATCGCCGGTCTGGAGATCCCGCTGACCGTCGAGCGCAGCGAGGGCTTCAAGGCCGCCCTGGCGACCTACGGGTTCACGGTGCGCAACCGCCGTTCGGCCGAGTTCACCTCCGACAGCGGTCAGCGCGAGGCGTCCCAGCTTCTCCAGGCCCTGCCGAAGATCGACGCGATCTGGAACCACGACGACGACCAGGGCATCGGTGTGCTGGCCGCCATCAAGCAGGCCAACCGGTCCGAGTTCTTCATGGTCGGCGGCGCCGGCTCGAAGCTCGCGATCGACGCCATCAAGGCCGACAACACCGTGCTCAAGGCGACGGTCACCTACAACCCGTCGATGGCCTCGTCGGCAATCTCCCTCGCGCGGCTCGTCGCGCAGGGCCGTGGCCTGGGCGACCTGACCGAGCTGCAGGTTCCCAAGGAACTGACCCTGGCCTCCGAGACGATCACCAAGGAGAACGCGAGCAGCTACGACAAGCTCGGGTTCTGACATACGGGGGGAGACCCACCTTGTCCACGACAGACAAAGAACTGCGGGTCGGCATGGTCGGCTACGCGTTCATGGGCGCCGCGCACTCACAGGCGTGGCGCACCGTGAACCGCGTCTTCGACCTGCCGGCGCGGGCCCGGATGGCGCTGATCTGCGGTCGAGACACAACGAAGGTGGCGGACGCCGCCGACCGTCTCGGCTGGGACGCGTACACCACGGACTGGCGTGACCTGATCAACCGGGACGACATCGACGTGATCGACGTCTGCACCCCGGGCGACAGCCACGCCGAGATCGCACTCGCCGCTCTGGCCGCCGGTAAGCACGTCCTGTGCGAGAAGCCGTTGGCCAACACGGTGGCGGAGGCACGGGCGATGACCGCTGCGGCGGAGGTCGCCCGGGCCGCCGGTGTGCGGTCGATGTGCGGGTTCAACTACCGCCGGGTCCCCGCGGTCACGATGATGCGCCAGTTGGTCGCCGACGGACGACTCGGGGTGATTCGACACGTCCGTGCGACGTACCTGCAGGACTGGATCGTGGACCCGCAGTTCCCGCTGGTCTGGCGGTTGCAGAAAGACAGGGCGGGCTCCGGCGCGCTCGGTGACATCGGTGCGCACATCATCGATCTGACCCAGTTCGTCACCGGTCAGCGGATCAGCGGGGTCAGCGCGGTCACCGAGACGTTCGTCAAGGAACGGCCGCTTCCGGCCGAGTCCAGCGGTCTGGCGGCCACGGTGGACGGCCACAAGGCGCCCACCGGGCCGGTCACCGTCGACGACGCCGCGGTCTTCGTGGCCCGGCTCGACGGTGGCGCCCTAGCCACGTACGAGGCGAGCCGGTTCGCCACCGGTCGCAAGAACGCGCTGCGTGTCGAGATCAACGGCTCGCTGGGCAGCGTGATCTTCGACCTGGAGCGGCTCAACGAGCTGGAGTTCTACGACGCCACCAGGCCGAGCGTGGAGCAGGGTTTCAGCCGCATCCTGGTGACCGAGGGCGAGCACCCGTACATGTCGGCGTGGTGGCCTCCGGGCCACATCATCGGCTACGAGCACTCGTTCACGCACGAGATGCGCGACTTCATCGAGGCGGTCGCCACCGGTGTCGACCCGACTCCCTCCTTCGCCGACGCGTTGCAGGTCCAGCTCGTGCTGGACGCGGTGACCCGCTCGGCGGAGCTCGGCTCCTCGTGGGCCGAGGTGGAGCCGGCGCTGATCACGGCGGCCGTCTGACCCATCGACCATCCGCGATGGTGGTGATCGCGCCACCATCGCCCTACCAGCTTCCCGAAGCCGACCGGCGAGGGACCGGCCGCGGATTGCGCCCCGCAGCCGGGACGAGGTCGGCGTCGGAGAGCGTGCGGCCGGGCCCTGCGGCCCGGTGGCGCACGAGCAGGACGGTCGTCCGGTGCGACCGGACCGGGATTCCCCGGCCGCACCGGAGGACCGCCACCAATCCGGAGATCCGGAGGACCTGATGGCACCGCCCGCTACTGCCCCCACCCGTACCGCGTCCACTCGCCGACGTCCGGTGAGTCGTGCTGCGGTCGGTGAACTGGTGGGCACGGCGGCCTGAGACGCCCGGTCGGGACGCACCAGCGCCCCGGCCGGTCGGATGCGGGGGAGACAGGGTCGAGACGCCGACCCGACCCTGTCTACCAAGCCCCGTCTGCCCGCGCCCGGACCGGAAGCCGGTCCGGCGTCGTCGCCGCCGACGCCGACGTCGGAAGCCGGTACCAAACCGGTGCGGGACGGGCGGACGGGGCCCCGCAAACCTGGGGCATATCTTTCCGAAACATATTCTGATATTCCTATATTTAGCGATACCGACGGTTCCTCGTGAACGGGGAAGGAGCACCATGCAAACAGGTGTCTGGCTGGTAGGAGCGCGCGGTTCCGTCGCGACCACCAGCATCGTCGGGGGGCTCGCGTTGCGGGCCGGCCTGGCCGGGCCCACCGGCTGCGTCACCGAGTTGCCCGAGCTGCGTGGCCCCGCCCTGCCGGGCTTCGCCGACCTCGTCTTCGGCGGGCACGACCTGGCCACCACCCCGCTGTCCAAGCGCGCCGAGGCCCTCGCCGACGCCGGTGTCATCCCCTGGCGGCTGGTCGCCGCGCTCCCCGACGAGCTGAACGCGGTCGAGCAGGAGCTGCGCCCCGCACCGGTCGGCGCCACCCAGGCCGACCGGGCCGACGCCGTGGTCCGCGACCTCGTCAGCTTCCGCGAGCGGCACAATCTGGACCGGGTGGTGGTCGTCAACGTCTCCGCCACCGAGCCGGCCCCCGAGCCGCACCCGGGGCACGCCGACCCGGCCGCGCTGCGCGCCGCCCTCACCGGGCCGGACGAGGTGCTGCCGGTCAGCTCCCTCTACGCGTACGCGGCAGTGCTGGCCGGCTGCTCGTACGTCGACTTCACCCCGTCCACCGGGCTGCGCCTGCCGGCGCTGGCCGCGCTGGCCGAGGAGGCCCGACTGCCGTACGCCGGGCATGACGGCAAGACCGGGGAAACCCTCGTCAAGTCGGTCCTCGCGCCGATGTTCGCGATGCGCAACCTGGCTGTGCGCTCCTGGTCCGGCGTCAACCTGCTGGGCGGCGGCGACGGCGCCACCCTCGCCGACCCGGCCGCCAACGCGGCCAAGGTGCAGAGCAAGCAGCGGGTGCTCGGCGAAACGCTGGGCTACGTCCCGCAGGGCGGCACCCGCATCGAGTACGTCGAGGACCTGGGCGACTTCAAGACCGCCTGGGATCTGATCACCTTCGCCGGCTTCCTCGGCACCGGCATGCGGATGGAGTTCACCTGGCACGGCTGTGACTCCGCGCTGGCCGCGCCGCTGGTGCTCGACCTGGCCCGGCTCACCGCCGCCGCGCACGCCGCCGGGCACGTGGGGCCGCTGGCCGATCTGGGCTTCTTCTTCAAGGACCCGCTCGGCTCGCCCACGCACTCGCTGGGCGAGCAGTGGGCCCGGCTCACCGACTTCACCCGGCAGCTGCACGCCGGCGGGGACAGCGCCCATGACCACGCTGGCTGACCTCGCCGAGCTGGTCCGGGCGCCGGCCGCGCTCTCGGTGCCCGGTGACGTGATCGCCGGTGCGACGGCGGCCGGCGCGCTGAGTCCGCGTACACCCGCCCTGGCCGGCGCGTCGGTGCTGCTCTACTGGGCCGGCATGGCCGCCAACGACTGGTCCGACCGACGCCTGGACGCGGTGGAACGCCCCGAGCGGCCCATCCCCAGCGGTCGGGTCACCCCGGCCGCCGCGGTCGGCCTCGCGGCGGGCCTCACGGCCGCCGGTGTGGGCCTGGCCGCCGCCGTGGGCGGTCGCCGCGCCGTCGCGCTCGCCGTGCCGCTGGCCGCCACCATCTGGGGATACGACCTGCTGGCCAAGAACACCGCCGCCGGTCCGGCCGTGATGGCCGCCTGCCGGGGGCTGGACGTGCTGCTCGGCGCGTCCGGTGGGCGGTTGACCCGGGCGTTGCCGGCGGCGGCGACGGTCGCCGCGCACACCTGGACGGTCACCGCGCTGTCCCGCCGGGAGGTCTCCGGTGCGGATGCCAGCCTGCCGATGCGCACCCTCGCCGGCACCGCCGTGGTCGCCGCCAGTGCCGCCGCCGCCGTTCCGCGGGCCCGACACGCCACCGCCCAGGAGGCCGAGCAGACCGGTGCGCGCCCAGGCCGGGCCCGGGCGGTGGCCGGTGTCGCGGCCGTGCTGCCCGCCGTGCTGGCCGGCTGGTATGCCGCCCGCTACGGCGCGGCCCAGGTCGAGGTCGTCCGGGACCCGTCGGCCGGGCGGGTCCGCGCCGCCGTCGGCGCCGGAATCACCGGTCTGCCCGCCCTCCAGGGTGCGCTGACCGCGCGGGGTGGAGCCGGCCTGCTCGGGTTGGCCGTCGCCGCGGCTGCGCCGCTGGGTCGACGGCTGGCCCGGAAAGTCTCCCCGACATGACCGTGCCCCAGCCCCGACCCGCGCCGCCGGCCGTCGACGCCACGACGCTGCGCCTCGGGTACGGCACGAACGGCTTCGCGAACCACCGCCTCGACGACGCGCTCGCAGTCCTCGCCGATCTCGGCTACGACGGGGTGGCGCTCACCCTGGACCACGACCACCTGGACCCGTTCGCGCCCGGCCTCACCCGCCGGGTCGCCGCCGTCAGCCGACGGTTGGAGGCGCTGGGACTGGCCGTGGTGATCGAAACCGGGGCCCGGTTCCTGCTCGACCCGTGGCACAAACACGCTCCGACATTGCTGCACGACGACCCGACGCGGCGGATCGAGTTCCTGCGCCGGGCCGTCCGGATCGGCGCGGACCTGGGCGCCGAGGCGGTCTCGTTCTGGGCCGGTGTCCGACCCGAGACGGTGTCACCGCAGTCCGCCTGGGACCGGCTGGTCGCCGGCTGCGCCACCGTGCTCGACGCGGCGGACGCCGCCGACGTCACCCTCGGCTTCGAGCCGGAGCCGGGGATGCTGGTGCAGGACATCGCCGACTGGCGTCGACTGCGCGCCGCGCTCGGTGACCCGGCCCGGTTCGGCATCACCCTCGACATCGGCCACTGCCGCTGCCTGGAGCCGTGGCCGGTGCCGCAGTGCGTCGCCGAGGTGGCCGAGCACCTGGTCAACGTGCAGATCGACGACATGCGCCGGGGCGTGCACGAACACCTCGAGTTCGGCGTTGGCGAGATCGACTTCCCGCCGGTGCTGGCCGCCCTGGCCGAGGCTGGCTACCAGGGGCTGGTCGCGGTGGAGTTGCCCCGCGACTCGCACGCCGCACCCGCCGTGGCCGCCCGGTCGATCGAGTTCCTGCGCGCCGCCGCGGCCACCGATCGCCACCCTGCGCGCGCCCTTTGCTCTGCACCCGCCGAGGCGACACCCGCTGACGCGACACCTGCCGAGGCGACACCCGCTGACGCGACACCCTCCGAGGCGACACCCGCCGAAGAGGCCCCGGTGCACATGTAGGTGCAGAGCAAAGGGGTGGCGGGGCACCGGGAGCAGCACAAGGGGAGGAGACGGGATGACACCGGATTCACTACGGGCCGCGCTGGGAGGCGTACCCGATCCCGATTGGCTGGACACGGCGCTGCGCCGGGTCGCCACCGAGCCCACCGCGATCACCCGGCTCTTCTCCGCCGCGGGTCGACGCTGCGGCCGGGGTGCGTTGCCCGACGCGCCCGGTTGGACCGCCGACGACGCGGCCCGCGTGCTGCTGCTCACGGCCCTGCCCGGCGACCACGCGACGTACGCCGCCAGCCTCTACCAGCACGGCGACGCGGCCGAACGGCGAGCCGTGCTGCGGGCACTGCCGCTGCTGCCGATCGGCGCCGCCGGCGTGCCGTTGCTGCACGACGCGATCCGGACCAACGACACCCGGCTGGTCGCCGCCGCCCTCGGCCCGTACGCCCGGCACCTCGACCCGGCCGCCTGGCGGCAGGCCGTGCTCAAGTGCGTGTTCAGCGGCGTCCCCCTCGCCGCGGTGGCCGACCTGGACACCCGGGCCGACGGGGAGCTGGCCGCGATGCTGGCCGCGCTCGCCGCCGAACGGCACGCCGCCGGCCGGGACCTGCCCGCCGACGCCACCGACCTGCTCGACCGGCTCACCGCCGCACTGCCCCGGGAGGCGTGAATGCGCATCTTCGACCCCCACATCCACATGACCTCACGCACCACCGACGACTACGAACGAATGGCCGCCGCCGGAGTACGCGCGGTGGTGGAGCCCTCGTTCTGGCTGGGTCAGCCGCGGACCAGCGCCGCCTCGTTCACCGACTACTTCGACTCGCTGATCGGGTGGGAGCCGTTCCGGGCCGGTCAGTTCGGGGTGCGGCACTTCGCCACCGTGGCGCTGAACCCCAAGGAGGCCAACGACCCGCGCTGCCGCCCGGTCCTCGACCTGCTGCCCCGCTACCTGGACAAGGACGCGGTCGTGGCGGTCGGCGAGATCGGGTACGACTCGATGACGCCCGAGGAGGACGAGGCGTTCGCCGCGCAGCTCGCCCTCGCCGTGGCGTACGACCTGCCGGCACTGGTGCACACCCCGCACCGGGACAAGGCGCGCGGATGCGAACGCACCCTCGCCGTGGTCGCCGAATCCGGCATCGACGCGGGTCGCGTGGTGGTCGACCACCTCAACGAGGTGACCGTCAAGCTGGTCCGGGACAGCGGCTGCTGGTTGGGCTTCTCCATCTACCCGGACACCAAGATGACCCCGGAGCGGATGGTGGAGCTGCTGCGGGAGTACGGCACGGAACGGATGCTGGTCAACTCGGCCGCCGACTGGGGGCGCTCCGACCCGCTGCTGACCCGGGCCACCGGCGAGGCGATGCTGTCGGCCGGCTTCAGCGACGACGACGTCGACCAGGTGCTCTGGCGCAACCCGGTGGAGTTCTACGGGCAGTCCGGCCGGCTCGACCTCAGCGACCTGGACGTCGCCGAAAAGGTCGACCCGCAGACCGGCAACTCGATCCTGCGCGGCGGCAGCTGATGCGGCTGCGACATGCCGGCGGCGACACCGTCCACCTCGGCTACTGCACCAACGTGCACCCCGCCGAGGACCTCGCCGGCATCCTCGGTCAACTGGACACCTACGCCGTGCCGGTCCGCGAGGCGCTCGGCAGCGACCTGCTC
Source organism: Micromonospora cabrerizensis (assembly GCF_022230955.1). Classification (GTDB taxonomy): domain Bacteria; phylum Actinomycetota; class Actinomycetes; order Mycobacteriales; family Micromonosporaceae; genus Micromonospora; species Micromonospora cabrerizensis. Next base: position 9,184 of record NZ_JAKKFI010000022.1, on the reverse strand, counting down.
GGGCTCGGTCTGTGGTTGGCCGCCCCGGTCGCCGCCGAGCTGGCCGCCGACCCGACGCTACGCCGCCGGCTGCGCACCGAACTGGACGCGCGGGGGCTGGAGGTGGTCACCCTCAACGGCTTCCCGTACGCGGCCTTCCAGGCCCCCGTGGTCAAGCAGGACGTGTACCACCCGGACTGGACCACCGAGCAGCGCCTGACGTACACCCTGAATCTGGCCCGGGTGCTCGCCGACCTGCTGCCCGACGACGCGGCCCGGGGCTCGATCTCCACCCTGCCGCTGGCCTGGCGGCAACCGTGGGACACCGACCGGGCCGACGCGGCCCGACGTCGGCTGGACCAGTTGGCCGCCGGCCTGGCCGACGTGCAGCGCGACACCGGTCGCGAGGTGCGGGTCGCCTTCGAGCCGGAGCCCGGCTGTGTGGTGGAGAGCACCGGCCAGGCCGCCCAGCTGCTGTCCGGGATGGACACCGAGCGCCTGGGCGTCTGCCTCGACCTGGCCCACCTGGCCTGCGCCTGGGAGGAGCCCGCCGAGGCACTGGAACGACTGCGGGCGGCCGGGCTGCCGGTGGTGAAGGTGCAGGTCTCCGCCGCCGTCGAGGCCGCCGACCCGGAGGGCGGGGCCGAGGCGTTGCGGCGCTGGGTGGAGCCCCGCTTCCTGCACCAGACCCGGGGCGCCGGCTGCGCCGGTCTGGCCGACCCGGCCGACCCGGCGTACGCGGCCGACGACCTGGACGAGGCACTGGACCGGGAGCTGCCCGGGCCGTGGCGGGTGCACTACCACGTGCCGCTGCACGCCCCACCCGAGGAGCCGCTCGGCTCGACCCTGCCGGTCCTCCGCGCAGCCCTGAGAGCGCTCTTCGACAGCCCGACCGCCGGCTGCGACCACCTCGACGTCGAGACGTACACCTGGGGGGTGCTGCCGGCCGCACGACGGCCCGGCACCGACGCGGAGCTGGCCGCCGGCATCGCCGCGGAGCTGGCCTTCGCCCGGGACGAACTGGTCGGCCTCGGCCTGACCGCAGAGCGATCCATGAGCATGGGGGTGACGCGATGAGCCGGCGACTGGTGGTCCTCGACGTGGTGGGGTTGACGCCCCGACTACTGGCGCACATGCCTCGACTGCGGGGGGTCGCCGACGGCGGCTTCCGGGCCGAGCTGGGCACCGTGCTGCCCGCCGTGACCTGCTCGGTGCAGTCCACCTTCCTCACCGGCGAGCCGCCCAGCGGGCACGGCATCGTCGGCAACGGGTGGTATTTCCGGGAGCTGGGCGAGGTGCTGCTGTGGCGGCAGCACAACGCGCTGGTCGGCGGGGAGAAGCTCTGGCAGGCGGCCCGCAAGGCCGAGCCGGGCTACACCGTCGCCAACGTCTGCTGGTGGTACGCCATGGGCGCGGACGTCGACTGGACGGTCACCCCACGCCCCGTCTACTACGCCGACGGGCGCAAGGAGCCGGACTGCTACACCGACCCGCCGGAGCTGCACGACGCGCTCACCGGGCGACTGGGCACCTTCCCCCTGTTCACGTACTGGGGGCCGACGGCGGGGCTGCCGTCGTCGCGGTGGATCTGCCAGGCCGCCGAGCAGATCCTCGCCGACGTGTCACCCGACCTGACCCTGGTCTACGTCCCGCACCTGGACTACGACCTGCAACGCTTCGGTCCCTCGTCGGCCGAGGCCGCCGCGGCGGCGGCCGAGCTGGACGCGGTGCTCGGGCCACTGTTGGACGCCGCCCGGGCGCGGGACGCCACAGTGGTGGTGCTGTCCGAGTACGGCATCACCGACGTGTCCCGGCCGGTGGACGTCAACCGGCTGCTGCGCTCCGAGGGGCTGCTGCGGGTGCACACGCAGGCCGGCATGGAGTACCTCGACCCGTGGACGTCGAAGGCGTTCGCGGTCGCCGACCACCAGATCGCGCACGTCTACGTCAAGGACCCGGCCGACGTGCCGGCGGTGGCGAAGCTCTGCGCCAACCTGCCCGGGGTGGCCGAGGTGCTCGACGCCGAGGGCAAGGCCGCGCACGGGCTGGACCACCCGCGCGCGGGTGAGCTGGTGCTGGTGGCCGAGCCGGATGCCTGGTTCACCTACTACTACTGGCTGGACGACGCCCGGGCGCCGGACTTCGCCCGCCTGGTCGAAATCCACCGCAAGCCCGGTTACGACCCGGCGGAGCTGTTCTTCGACCCGGCCAACCCCGGTGCCGCGAAGGCCCGCGCCGGGGTCGCCCTGGCCCGCAAGAAGCTCGGCATGAGGTACCTGATGAGCGCGGTCGGCCTGGACGCCGGCGCGCAGGCGGTACGGGGCTCGCACGGGCGGCTGCCGGACGACCCGGCGGACGCTCCGGTGCTGCTCTGCTCCGACCCGACGGCCGCCCGGGACCGGATCGCGGCCACCGAGGTCAAGGCGCTGCTGCTGGAGTTGGCCGGGCTGGGCGCCGGCGGTACGGGCGGGTCGGGGGAGGGGGCATGACGGTCACCGTCGCGCCCACCGACGCGAGCGGGTTGCGGGCGCGCTTCGACGCCGAGCTGGCCGGGTTCCTCGAACGGCAGGGCCCGGACTGGCCCGACGGCGCGCCGCGCGGCGTGTTTACCGCCCTGCAACGGTTCGTGCTGGCCGGTGGCAAGCGGTTGCGCCCGCTGTTCTGCTACTGGGGCTGGCGCGGAGCCGGCGCGGCCGACGGCACCCCGATCGTGGTGGCGGCCGCCGCCCTGGAGCTGTTCCACGCGTTCGCGCTGATCCACGACGACATCCTGGACGGCAGCGACCGCCGCCGTGGTGAGCCGTCGGTGCACCGGCTCTTCGCCGACCTGCACGCTCGCTCGTCCTGGCGGGGTGACCCCGAGGCGTACGGTCGCAACACCGCGCTGCTCTGCGGGGATCTCTGCGCGGCCTGGTCGGATCAGATGTTCCACGAGTGTGGGCTGAGCACCGAGCAGGTGCACCGCGGCTACGGAGTGTTCGCGCTGATGCGGACCGAGGTGATCGCGGGGGAGTACCTGGACCTGGTCTCGGGCGTGGGTGACGGCTCGGTGGCCAGCGCGCTCACCGTGATACGGATGAAGGCCGCCCGGTACACGGTCACCCGGCCGCTCCAGATCGGCGCGGCCCTGGCCGGCGCGGGCCCGGAGTTGATCGCCGCGCTGGGCGAGTTCGGTGACCCCCTCGGCGACGCGTTCCAGCTCCGCGACGACGTGCTGGGTGTCTTCGGGGACCCGGCGGTCACCGGCAAGTCCGTCCTGGACGACCTGCGCGAGGGCAAGCCCACGGTGATGATGGCGCTGGCTCGCAGCGCCGCCGACCGGTCGCAGACCGCCCGGCTGCGGGAGCTGTTCGGCAATCCGGCGTTGGACGCCGACGGCGCGGCGGAGCTGCGCGCGATCATCGAGGCGACCGGTGCCCGGGAGCGGATCGAGCAGATGATCCGGGTTCGGACGGAGGCGGCGCTCGTCGCCCTGCGGGCCGCGTTGGTGGCCGACGAGGCTCGCTCGGCACTGGTTGCGCTGGCCGGGCAGGCGATCGACCGCCGCGCCTGACCGTCGACTTTCGATCAGATCGACAAAAGTTGACGCCGGATCGCCGGAAGGTATGGACACATCGACACGTCCAACTTAGTGTCGTGACCAACACGACAATGTTTCGTCGAGGTGAACCGGCGGCGCGGTAACCCATCGACCCACCACCCTCACCGCTACGGCATCCGGCGCGACGGCGCGCGCCCGCCTGGCAGTCACTCGTCAGGAAGGGGCAGCACACATGTCCATGAAGGACGCTCCAAGACAACGATCCCGACGATGGTTCTCCGCCGGATCGGCGGCGCTGCTGGTGGTCGCGGCCGGGACGGTCGCCCTCGGCGCCGGCTCGACACCCGCGCAGGCGCACACGATCAACGCGACCGACTTTCAGCAGGTCGAGCTCGCCCGTGGGGTGAACGACATGGGTGAGCCGATGTCGCTGGCGGTGCTGCCGGACCGCTCCGTGCTGCACACCGCCCGCAACGGCACCCTGCGCCGCACCGACGCCAACGGCACCACCTCCGTGATCGGCACCCTCCCGGTCTACCAGCACGACGAGGAGGGGTTGCAGGGTGTCGGGGTCGACCCGGGGTTCGCCAGCAACCGGCAGATCTTCCTCTACTACGCCCCGCCGCTCTCCACCCCCGGCGGCGACGCGCCGGCCACCGGCACCGACTTCTCGGCCTTTGACGGGGTCAACCGCCTCTCCCGGTTCACCCTCAACTCGGACTTCACGCTCAACCAGTCCAGCAAGGTCGACGTGCTCGACGTCCCGGCCAGCCGCGGTGTGTGCTGCCACGTCGGTGGGGACATCGACTTCGACGCGGCCGGCAACCTCTTCCTGTCGACCGGTGACGACACCAACCCGTTCGAGTCGTCCGGCTACTCGCCGATCGACGAGCGGACCAACCGCAACCCGGCGTACGACGCGCAGCGCAGCGCCGGCAACACCAACGACCTGCGGGGCAAGATCCTGCGGATCAAGGTGAACGCCAACGGCACCTACTCCATCCCGTCGGGCAACCTCTTCGCGCCCGGCACGGCCAGGACGCGGCCGGAGATCTACGCGATGGGGTTCCGCAACCCGTTCCGGATCAGCGTGGACAAGGCCACCGGTGTCGTCTACGTCGGTGACTACGGGCCGGACGCCGGCACCACCAGCTCCACCCGTGGGCCGTCCGGCCAGGTGGAGTTCAACCGGGTCGCCGCGCCGGGCAACTACGGCTGGCCGTACTGCACCGGCACCAACACCTCCACCGAGACGTACAACGAGTTCGACTTCGCGACCAGCGCCAGCGGCGCGAAGTACAACTGCACCGGCGGGCCGACCAACAACTCGTTCCGCAACACCGGCCTGACCACCCTGCCGCCGGCCCAGCCGGCCTGGATCCGGTACGCCGGCGACGCCGGCACCCCGACCGAGTTCGGCGGCGGCTCCGAGTCGCCGATGGGCGGCCCGGTCTACCGGTACAACGCCTCGTCGACCTCCACCACCAAGTTCCCGCAGTCCTTCGACGGGCAGTTCTTCGCCACCGAGTTCGGCCGTGGCTGGATCAAGCCGATCCACGTCAACTCCGACGGCTCCCGGGGCGCCATCGACACCTTCCCCTGGGTCGGCAAGCAGGTGATGGACTCGGCGTTCGGCCCGGACGGCGCGTACTACGTGCTCGACTACGGCACCGGTTACTTCAACGGCGACGCCAACTCGGCGCTCTACCGCTTCGACTACGTCGGTAGCGGCAACCGGGCGCCATCCGCGGTGGCCAGCGCCAACCGCACCTCCGGCGCGGCACCACTCGCGGTGACCTTCTCCTCGGCCGGCTCGTCCGACCCCGAGGGGGGTGCGCTGACGTACTCGTGGGCGTTCGGTGACGGCACCACCTCGACCGCGGCCAACCCGACGAAGACCTACACCGCCAACGGCAGCTACACCGCCACGCTGACGGTCCGGGACCCGCAGGGCGCCACCGGCAGCAGCAGCGTACGGATCAACGTCGGCAACACCGCGCCCACGGTGACCATCAACAACCCGGGCAACGGCCAGCTGTTCAGCTTCGGTGACACGGTGCCGTTCAGCATCACGGTCACCGACCCGGAGGACGGCACGATCGACTGCACGAAGGTCAAGATGACCTACGTGCTCGGGCACGACCAGCACGGTCACCAGATCACGTCGCAGACCGGCTGCTCCGGCTCGATCACCATCCCCGTCGATGGTGAGCACGACGACGCGGCGAACATCTTCGCGATCTTCGACGCCGAGTACACCGACGCGGGCGGGCTGACCACGCACACCCAGCACACCCTGCCGCCGCGCCACCGCCAGGCCGAGTTCTACGGCACCTCGTCCGGGATCAACGTGTTCAGCAAGGCCACCGCCGAGGGTGGCAAGACCGTCGGCGACATCAACAACGGCGACTGGATCGCGTTCCAGCCGTACCGGCTCGGCAACGTGACCTCGTTCAACGCCCGGGTCTCCTCGGCGGGTGCCGGCGGCACCCTCCAGGTCCGGGCCGGCTCCGCCACCGGCACGGTGCTCGGCACGGCCACGGTCCCCGTGACCGGCAGCTGGGACACCTTCGCCACGGTGAACGGCACGATCACCAGCCCGCCGACCGGCACGACCACGCTCTACCTGACCTTCGCCGGGACGGGCACCGGGGCGCTCTACGACCTGGACGCCTTCACCTTCGTCACCGGTACGCCCCCGACCGGCGGGGGTGGAGCGATCAAGGGTCTCGGTGGCAAGTGCCTGGACGTGCGCAGTGGTGCCACCGCCGACGGCACCCAGATCCAGATCTACACCTGCAACAGCAGTGCCGCCCAGACCTGGGCGGTCACCCCGAACTCGACGATCAGGTCGTTGGGCAAGTGCCTGGACGTCTCGGGTGGTGCCACCGCCGACGGCACCAAGATCCAACTCTGGACCTGCAACGGGACCGGGGCGCAGAACTGGGCCGCGCAGGCCGACGGCACGGTACGCAACGCGGCGTCCGGCAAGTGCCTCGACGTCTCCGGCAACAGCTCCGCCGACAGCACGGTGGTCCACCTCTGGACCTGCAATGCCGCCGCCAACCAAAAGTGGACCCTGCCCTGAGCTAGGTGGAGGGGCCCCTTGTCAACGCCTAGTGTGAGGCAAGGGGCCCCTCCTAACCGCAATTAGGAGAGCGATATGCGCAGACTCCTGCGACCCGTCCTCGGTGCGGCCATGGCCGCACTCGCCGTCATCGCCTGCACCACCCCGGCCAGTCCCGCCAGCGCCGCCGACGCCCCGTACGACGTGCTGGTGTTCTCCAAGACCGCTGGTTTCCGGCACGACGCCATCCCGGTCGGCATCCAGACCATCCGCGACCTGGGTGGGGCGAACAACTTCACCGTCACCGCCACCGAGGACGCCGCCGCGTTCACCACCGGCAACCTCAACCAGTACGAGGCTGTGGTCTTCCTCAACACCACCGGCGACGTGCTCAACGCCAGCCAGCAGACCGCCTTCGAGTCGTACATCGCCTCGGGCCGCGGGTACGTGGGTGTGCACGCGGCCGCCGACACCGAGTACGACTGGCCGTTCTACGGCAACCTGGTGGGCGCGTGGTTCGCCTCGCACCCGGCGATCCAGCAGGCCAACATCAAGGTGGAGGACCGGGGGCACGCGGCGACCGGGCACCTGCCGCAGACCTGGACCCGCACCGACGAGTGGTACAACTACCGGACCAACGCCCGGTCGAGCGCCCACGTGCTGGCAACGCTGGACGAGTCGTCGTACTCCGGTGGCGGCATGGGCGCCGACCACCCGCTGAGCTGGTGCAAGAGCTACAACGGTGGCCGGTCGTTCTACACCGGCGCCGGGCACACCCAGGCGTCGTACGCGGAGCCGGCCTTCCGGTCGCACCTGCTCGGCGGCATCCGGTACGCCTCGGGTCGGAGCAAGGCCGACTGCCGGCCCGAAACCGGCTACACCCCGATCTTCAACGGCTCGACGGCCGGCTGGTCGCAGGCCGGTCCGGGCAACTTCACCAACTCCGACGCCACCCTGACCTCGGTCGGCGGCATGGGGCTGTACTGGTACAACACGAAGCAGTTCACCAACTACTCGCTCAAGCTGGACTGGAAGCTGGCCGGGGACGACAACTCCGGCATCTTCATCGGCTTCCCGCCGTCCAGTGACCCGTGGTCGGCGGTGGACAACGGCTACGAGATCCAGATCGACGCCACCGACGCCGCCGACCGCACCACCGGCGCGGTCTACACCTACAAGTCGGCCGACATCGCGGCCCGCGACGCGGCGCTCAACGCGGCGGGGGAGTGGAACACCTACGAACTGCTGGTCGAGGGCGAGCGGTTGCAGATCTTCCTCAACGGAGTGAAGATCAACGACTTCACCAACACCAACCCGGTCCGCTCGTTGGCGGGTCACATTGGTATCCAGAACCACGGCACCGGTGACGACGCCTCGTTCCGCAACATCCGGATCAAGGAGCTGGGCACCACGCCGCCGCCGCCCACCGGCACGATCCAGGCCGAGGCGTTCAACTCGGCCAACGGCGTCTCCGCGTTCGCCAAGGCGGGCGCCAACGGTGGGCAGACCGTCGGCTACATCGACCCGGGTGACTGGGCCGCGTACAACGGGGTCAACCTGGCCGGGGTCACCTCGTTCACGGCCCGGGTCGTCTCCGGCGGCGCGGGTGGCGCCATCCAGGTGCGCACCGGCTCGGCCACCGGCCCGGTGCTCGGCACGGTCGCGGTGCCGAACACCGGCAGTTGGACGACCTTCGCCAACGTCTCCACGGCGCTGTCCAACGTCCCGTCCAGCACCCAGAACCTGTACCTCACCTTCACCGGCAGCGGGACGGGGCTCTTCGACCTGGACGACTTCACCCTGGTCAAGGGCGGGGGCGGCGGCACCGGGGTCGGCCCGATCAAGGGTCTGGCCGGCAAGTGCCTGGACGTGCGCAGCGGTGCCACCGCCGACGGCACCCAGATCCAGATCTACACCTGCAACGGCAGCACGGCGCAGACCTGGACCGTGACGCCGAACTCGACGATCAAGGCCCTCGGCAAGTGCCTGGACGTCTCCGGCAGCGGCACCGCCGACGGCACCAAGATCCAGCTCTGGACCTGCAACGGCAGCGGCGCGCAGAACTGGGCGGCGGCGTCCGACGGCACCCTGCGCAACCCGTCGTCGGGCAAGTGCCTGGACGTCTCCGGCAACAACTCGGCGGACAGCACCGTCGTACACCTCTGGACCTGCCTCAACGCGGCCAACCAGAAGTGGACCCTGCCCTGACCGGCTGAGCCCGGAGGGGCCGCCGCTCACGGCGTCGGCCCCTCCCGCTCCAGCGCCGACCATGCCGGGCCGGGTGTGCCCCGACCGGCCGGGTTCGTCGGCTCTGGTTGAGCGGCGAGGCTCGGGGAGCGGTGTCACCCGCGAGCGCTATACCTGTGAGTCATAGTTATGACTCACAGGTATAGCGCTCGTACCGATGAGTGCCCCGACTCGCAGATCTCGCCCGTCGCACGCGGCCCGTCGACGCGGTGCCGTCGTGAGCGCCGACCGAGTGGGCGCGTTCCGGCGACGCCGGGGACCGGCTCACAGCCGACTGCCGTACCTTGACCTTCATGGGGCTGTTGCGACCAGTGTCGCTGGAGTGGCATGGAGAAGGGAGAATGGCGTGG
>NZ_JAKKFI010000021.1 GCF_022230955.1 Micromonospora cabrerizensis | reverse complement strand
AAGCCGCCCGGATACCGCGGTTTCAGTGATTCCGTGTCGATCACCGGGGCCGTTGTGGGGAAACGCAGAAAGGGCCACCCGATGGGTGACCCTTTCTGGAAAGATTGTCCGGCGGCGTCCTACTCTCCCACACCCTCACGAGTGCAGTACCATCGGCGCTGGAGGGCTTAGCTTCCGGGTTCGGAATGTAACCGGGCGTTTCCCCTCCGCCATGACCGCCGTAACTCTATCGACATGTCAAACAACACCAACACACAATCGTGTGGTCTGTTGTTCGTTTATCGAGAGTTGCACAGTGGACGCGTAGCAGCTTAGTAGTCAAGTCCTCGGCCTATTAGTACCGGTCAACTGAACCCGTTACCGGGCTTACATTTCCGGCCTATCAACCCAGTCGTCTAGCTGGGGGCCTTACCCCACCAAGGTGGGTGGGATACCTCATCTTGAAGCAGGCTTCCCGCTTAGATGCTTTCAGCGGTTATCCCTTCCGAACGTAGCTAACCAGCCGTGCCCTTGGCAGGACAACTGGCACACCAGAGGTTCGTCCGTCCCGGTCCTCTCGTACTAGGGACAGCCCTTCTCAAGTATCCTACGCGCACGGCGGATAGGGACCGAACTGTCTCACGACGTTCTAAACCCAGCTCGCGTACCGCTTTAATGGGCGAACAGCCCAACCCTTGGGACCTGCTACAGCCCCAGGATGCGACGAGCCGACATCGAGGTGCCAAACCATCCCGTCGATATGGACTCTTGGGGAAGATCAGCCTGTTATCCCCGGGGTACCTTTTATCCGTTGAGCGACACCGCTTCCACTCGCAAGTGCCGGATCACTAGTCCCGACTTTCGTCCCTGCTCGACCTGTCAGTCTCACAGTCAAGCTCCCTTGTGTACTTGCACTCAACACCTGATTGCCAACCAGGCTGAGGGAACCTTTGGGCGCCTCCGTTACCTTTTAGGAGGCAACCGCCCCAGTTAAACTACCCACCAGACACTGTCCCTGAACCGGATAACGGTCCGAAGTTAGATACCCAAATCAACCAGAGTGGTATTTCAAGATTGCCTCCACCCATACTGGCGTATGGACTTCACCGGCTCCCACCTATCCTACACAAGCTAATTCGAGTACCAATGTCAAGCTATAGTAAAGGTCCCGGGGTCTTTCCGTCCTGCCGCGCGTAACGAGCATCTTTACTCGTACTGCAATTTCGCCGGGCCTGTGGTTGAGACAGTGGGGAAGTCGTTACGCCATTCGTGCAGGTCGGAACTTACCCGACAAGGAATTTCGCTACCTTAGGATGGTTATAGTTACCACCGCCGTTTACTGGCGCTTAAGTTCTCCGCTTCGCCCCGAAGAGCTAACAGGTCCCCTTAACGTTCCAGCACCGGGCAGGCGTCAGTCCATATACATCGAATTACTTCTTCGCATGGACCTGTGTTTTTAGTAAACAGTCGCTTCCCCCTGCTCTCTGCGGCCATACAACGCTCCACCCGCGCGGGGCTTCACGTCTCCGGCCCCCCTTCTCCCTAAGTTACGGGGGCAATTTGCCGAGTTCCTTAACCACAGTTCGCCCGATCGCCTCGGTATTCTCTACCTGACCACCTGTGTCGGTTTGGGGTACGGGCCGCTAAGAACTCGCTAGAGGCTTTTCTCGGCAGCATAGGATCACTGACTTCACCTGAATCGGCTCGGCATCACGTCTCAGCCTATATGTGTTGCGGATTTGCCTACAACACGGCCTACACGCTTACCCCGGCACAACCACCGGCCGGGCTCAGCTACCTTCCTGCGTCACCCCATCGCTTGACTACTACCCATCAGGTTCCCAGCTTCCCCAACATCCGTCCGAAGACATCAGTCAGTTCAGGTGGTTAGCACAACGAGGTTCATCAGGGACGCTCTTTCGCGGGTACGGGAATATCAACCCGTTGTCCATCGACTACGCCTCTCGGCCTCGCCTTAGGTCCCGACTCACCCAGGGCGGATTAGCCTGGCCCTGGAACCCTTGGTCATCCGGCGGAAGGGTTTCTCACCCTTCTTTCGCTACTCATGCCTGCATTCTCACTCGTGCCGCGTCCACAACTGGGTCACCCCGCTGCTTCACTCGCGGCACGACGCTCCCCTACCCATCCACACACCTGCACAAGGAATCAAGTCCAAGCGAGGTTAAAATGTGAATGCCACAGCTTCGGCGGTGTGCTTGAGCCCCGCTACATTGTCGGCGCGGAACCACTTGACCAGTGAGCTATTACGCACTCTTTAAAGGGTGGCTGCTTCTAAGCCAACCTCCTGGTTGTCTATGCGACCCCACATCCTTTTCCACTTAGCACACGCTTAGGGGCCTTAGCTGGTGATCTGGGCTGTTTCCCTCTCGACTACGAAGCTTATCCCCCGCAGTCTCACTGCCGCGCTCTCACTTACCGGCATTCGGAGTTTGGCTGATTTCGGTAAGCTTGTGGGCCCCCTAGACCATCCAGTGCTCTACCTCCGGCAAGAAACACGCGACGCTGCACCTAAATGCATTTCGGGGAGAACCAGCTATCACGGAGTTTGATTGGCCTTTCACCCCTAACCACAGGTCATCCCCCAATTTTTCAACATTGGTGGGTTCGGCCCTCCACGCGGTCTTACCCGCGCTTCAGCCTGCCCATGGCTAGATCACTCCGCTTCGGGTCTAGGACACGCGACTGAATCGCCCTATTCAGACTCGCTTTCGCTACGGCTCCCCCACACGGGTTAACCTCGCCACATGCCACTAACTCGCAGGCTCATTCTTCAAAAGGCACGCCGTCACCCCGCAAGGCTCCGACGGATTGTAGGCGAACGGTTTCAGGTACTATTTCACTCCCCTCCCGGGGTACTTTTCACCATTCCCTCACGGTACTTGTCCGCTATCGGTCACCAGGAAGTATTTAGGCTTACCAGGTGGTCCTGGCAGATTCACGGCAGATTTCAGGGGTCCGCCGCTACTCGGGAACACCCACAGAAGGTCAGCAACTTTCACCTACCGGACTTTCACCGTCTACGGTCAGCCATTCCAGACTGTTCGACTAGCCACTGACTTTGTAACTTCTCGAATGCATGTCAGTACATTCAGCAGGGTCCCACAACCCCGACCACGCAACCCCTGACAGGTATCACACGCAGCCGGTTTAGCCTCGATCCGCTTTCGCTCGCCACTACTCACGGAATCACTAAATTGTTTTCTCTTCCTACGGGTACTGAGATGTTTCACTTCCCCGCGTTCCCTCCACACACCCTATGTGTTCAGGTGTGGGTGACACCACATGACTGGTGCCAGGTTTCCCCATTCGGACACCCTGGGATCACAGCTTGGTTGACAGCTCCCCCAGGCCTATCGCGGCCTCCCACGTCCTTCATCGGCTCCTGGTGCCAAGGCATTCACCGTTCGCCCTTGACAACTTGACCACAAAGATGCTCGCGTCCACTGTGCAATTCTCAACAAACGACCAACCCACAACCCGATCCGCCCCACACCAAACCCAGTCCAAAGACCAGCGGTATGTGAGGCCAGGCCATGCCTGGCAGACTTCCAGCCCCACCAAAAGGGGGGCTGGCCAAGTCTCTGAAACAACAACACGAAGGTTGTTCCTTCAGGACCCAACAGGGTGCCTACATTCTCCCCCAGCCGCACCAACAGCATCCGTTCCCACCACCGAAGTAGCTGTACTAGGCGCCGCCGGCCGTTGCCAGGGCAAAACTTGCCAGTGTCTCCGCCATCTGAGCACCCCGACCCAACATTCGCAGGTCGCGGGCTCCTTGCACCCTTTCGGGTGAAGGTGCTCCTTAGAAAGGAGGTGATCCAGCCGCACCTTCCGGTACGGCTACCTTGTTACGACTTCGTCCCAATCGCCAGCCCCACCTTCGACGGCTCCCTCCCACAAGGGGTTGGGCCACCGGCTTCGGGTGTTGCCGACTTTCGTGACGTGACGGGCGGTGTGTACAAGGCCCGGGAACGTATTCACCGCAGCGTTGCTGATCTGCGATTACTAGCGACTCCGACTTCACGGGGTCGAGTTGCAGACCCCGATCCGAACTGAGACCGGCTTTTTGGGATTCGCTCCACCTCGCGGTATCGCAGCCCATTGTACCGGCCATTGTAGCATGCGTGAAGCCCTGGACATAAGGGGCATGATGACTTGACGTCATCCCCACCTTCCTCCGAGTTGACCCCGGCAGTCTTCGATGAGTCCCCGCCATAACGCGCTGGCAACATCGAACGAGGGTTGCGCTCGTTGCGGGACTTAACCCAACATCTCACGACACGAGCTGACGACAGCCATGCACCACCTGTGACCGCCCCCGAAGGACCTCACATCTCTGTGAGTTTTGCGGCCATGTCAAACCCAGGTAAGGTTCTTCGCGTTGCATCGAATTAATCCGCATGCTCCGCCGCTTGTGCGGGCCCCCGTCAATTCCTTTGAGTTTTAGCCTTGCGGCCGTACTCCCCAGGCGGGGCGCTTAATGCGTTAGCTGCGGCACAGGAAACCGGAGAGGTCCCCCACACCTAGCGCCCAACGTTTACAGCGTGGACTACCAGGGTATCTAATCCTGTTCGCTCCCCACGCTTTCGCTCCTCAGCGTCAGTATCGGCCCAGAGACCCGCCTTCGCCACCGGTGTTCCTCCTGATATCTGCGCATTTCACCGCTACACCAGGAATTCCAGTCTCCCCTACCGAACTCTAGCCTGCCCGTATCGACCGCAGGCTTGGGGTTGAGCCCCAAGTTTTCACGGTCGACGCGACAAGCCGCCTACGAGCTCTTTACGCCCAATAAATCCGGACAACGCTCGCACCCTACGTCTTACCGCGGCTGCTGGCACGTAGTTGGCCGGTGCTTCTTCTGCAGGTACCGTCACTCTCGCTTCGTCCCTGCTGAAAGAGGTTTACAACCCGAAGGCCGTCATCCCTCACGCGGCGTCGCTGCATCAGGCTTCCGCCCATTGTGCAATATTCCCCACTGCTGCCTCCCGTAGGAGTCTGGGCCGTGTCTCAGTCCCAGTGTGGCCGGTCGCCCTCTCAGGCCGGCTACCCGTCGTCGCCTTGGTAGGCCATCACCCCACCAACAAGCTGATAGGCCGCGAGCCCATCCCAAGCCGAAAAACTTTCCACCCCCAGCCATGCGGCCGGAAGTCCTATTCGGTATTAGCCCCCGTTTCCGAGGGTTATCCCAAAGCTTGGGGCAGGTTGCTCACGTGTTACTCACCCGTTCGCCGCTCGAGTACCCCGAAGGGCCTTTCCGCTCGACTTGCATGTGTTAAGCACGCCGCCAGCGTTCGTCCTGAGCCAGGATCAAACTCTCCAACAAAAAATTAGTTGAACAGCATCCTGACAACAAACAAATGTTGCCAAAGG
>NZ_JAKKFI010000020.1 GCF_022230955.1 Micromonospora cabrerizensis | reverse complement strand
GGCTGGCTGCTGCCCATGACTATTCAAGCCGGAGACGGCATACGAGTTTACGTACGGTTACTGGAGTCCGGAAGTGTGCTGGTCAGGTGGTGCGGCGTCATGAAGCGGTGCGGGTCAGTTCCGGTTGGGCGGTAGGCCGGGAAGCCCTCCGCCGCCGCCACCGCCGCCACCTGGATTGCCGCCCGGGTTGCCTCCGGGGTTGCCGCCCGGGTTACCCCCGGGGTTGCCTCCGACACGCGGGCAGAACGGATCGGTCAGCGGGTCACAGGTCGGGCCGCCGGGCCCGCCCGGCAGACCCGGCAGCGTCGGCGGCGCGACCGGCTCCTTGCCGTTGCCCTTCGTGACGTCACCCTCGCCGGTGACGGTGGGCAGGGGGATCTCCTCCTGGCCCTTGAGGGCGGTGTTCATGAACTTCTCCCAGATCGGGCCGGGCAGCGTCGAACCGCCGATGGGCTTACCGCCGGTGAGGCGGATCGCCGGCTTCTTCGGGTCCCGGCTGCCCACCCACACCGCTGTGGCGTTCTGCGGGGTGTAGCCAACCGTCCAGGCGTGCGCGTTGTCCTTGCTGTTGTACTCCCAGGTGCCGGTCTTGGCGGCGGCCTGGCGGCCGCTCTCCAGCGAGAGGTTGTTCGACCCGGCGCCGGGGATCTGCTTCAGGACGCCGGTGACCTCGTCGGTGACCTTCTTGGGGATCCGCTGCTCGGGCTTGATGCGCTCGCTGCCGACCACCTTCCACTTGCCGGTGTCCTTGTCCTGCTGCTCCACCTTGAGGACGAAGTGCGCCTTGATGTACTTACCGTCGTTGGCGAACGTGGCCATGGCGTTGGCGTGCTCGAAGACGGTGATCGGGTACTTGCCGAAACCGGTGTAGTTGTCGAACGGGTTCGGCCCCTTCTTCGACAGGTCGAAGGCCTGCGGCGGGTCGACGCCCCACATGGTGGTCACGCCGGCCTTGCGGGCCATGTCGACGACCTTGGCGGCGCCGATCGTGTCAGTGACCCAGTAGAAGGGCACGTTGTACGACTGGATCGTCGATTCTTCGAGGGTGCAGTACTTGCCGCACTTGAGGTTGGTGCGGCCGGCGTTGCCGATCGCGACCTTGGAGCCCTCGGGCTTGTACGGCGTGGGGTCCCAGTGCGACTTGACCGAGATGCCCGCCTCGATCGCGGCGGCCAGGGTGTAGACCTTCATCGACGAGCCCGGCTGGTGTCCGCCGGTCAGGTCACCGTTCTTGTCGGTGTTCTTGCCGGCGTAGTCGAAGTCGGCGCCGCTGTCACCGCCGTAGTAGGCGAGCACGCGACCCTTCGACGGGTCGATCGACACCACCGCCGCCATCAGGTTGTCCGGCTGGTCGTTGAGCTCGGAACCCTTCTTGGACTGCATGGCGGTGTTCTCGGCGGCGGTCTGCAGCTTCGGGTCGATGGTGGTGGTGATCCGGTAGCCGCCGTCGCGCAGTGCGTCCACGCAGCTCGTCTTGCCCTCCGCGCCGGTGTCGGAGCAGAGGCCCATCGCGTCCATCTCCTGACGGACGTAGTTGATGACGTTGCCGCGCGGGCTGTCGACACCGAACCCGTTGCCGCCCTTCTTCGGTGCCAGCACCTTCGGGTACTCGGTCGGCGACGCGGGCTGGTTGGGGGCGTCCACCCAGCCTTCCTTCTTCATGCCGGCGATCACGTAGTCCCACCGTGACTTGGCGTCGGGCATGTTGACGGCGGGGTCGAACCCGCGGTGGCTGTCGCTCGCCACCGGCTGCTTGATGACCGCCGCGAGCACGGCACCCTCGCCAACGGTCAGGTCCTTCGCCGCCTTGCCGAAGTACGTCTGTGCCGCGGCCTCGATGCCGTAGGCACCACGTCCGAAGTAGATCACGTTGAGGTAGTGCTGCATGATCTCCGGCTTGTCGTACTTCTCGTTCAGCTTGGAGGCGAGAATGGCCTCCTTCACCTTCCGGCCGTACGTGTCGTCCTGGAGGTTCTCGAACGCGTTGCGGGCGTACTGCTGGGTGATCGTCGAGGCGCCCTGCTTGTCACCGCCGGAGACGTTGTTCCACGCGGCTCGGACGATGCCCTTGTAGTCGACGCCGGAGTGCCGGTAGAAGTTGCGGTCCTCGGCTGCCGCCACCGCGTGCTGCACGTGCTCCGGGATCTGGCTGATGGTGACGAAGCTGCGGTTCTCGCTGCCCAGCTTGGCCAACTGGGTCTTGCCGTCCTTGGCGTACACCGTGGTGGACAGCGGCAGCGGCATCTCGTTGGGCATGACCACGTTGGTCGAGTAGTAGGTGAACCCGACCACGCCGACACCGGCGAGCATGATGAAGACCGCGACGCCGGCGATCAGCAGGTTCATCCGCTTGCGCTTCTTCGCCCGCCCGGCGGCACCCGGGTCACCCGCGCCCCGGCCGCCCCGACCAGGGCCCTTCGGTCCACCTGGACCGCCCGGCCCACCGGAGACCGGCGAGACGCTCGCCCGGGCGACGGCGGCACGGCCACCCACCGACGCGGAGCCGACACTGGCCCGGCCCGCTGGGGCGGCACCGACGGCGGCGGCGCCGACCACGGCTCGGCCTGCCGGTGCGCCCGGC
>NZ_JAKKFI010000002.1 GCF_022230955.1 Micromonospora cabrerizensis | reverse complement strand
CGACCGGGGCGGGCGTGGCCCGGAGCGCGGCAACGGCGGCGGCGAGGGCGGCAACGGCGGCGGCGGCGAGGGTGGCGAGGGCGGCGAGCGTCCGCGCCGCCGGACCCGGCACAGCTGATCGTCGTACCTCGCATCACCCACCCCTCGTCGAACCGGGAGCAGTACGTGAGTCGGGCCATCAGCGCGCCGTTTCCACCGGATCGACGGGGGGTGGCCTCTCGGGACACCGGGGCGGGCCGCTCCGGCGGCACCGCCCGCGCGGTGACCCGAACGCTCAGCGACGACCCGCTGGGCGGCACGGTACGACGTACCGTGCTGCCCAGCGGGCTGCGCGTGCTCACCGAGGCGATCCCGGCGATGCGCAGCGTCTCGTTCGGCGTGTGGGTGGCGGTCGGCTCGCGTGACGAGACCGGCCCGCAGGCCGGTGCCGCGCACTTCCTCGAACACTTGCTGTTCAAGGGCACCCACAAGCGCACCGCACTGGAGATCTCCTCGCAGATCGAGGCGGTGGGTGGCGAGACCAACGCCTTCACCACGAAGGAATACACCTGCTACTACGCCCGCGTGCTGGACGAGGACCTGCCGCTCGCGGTCGACGTGATGTGCGACTTGGTGGCCGACTCGCTGTTGGAGCCGGCCGACGTCGAGACCGAGCGTGGCGTGATCCTGGAAGAGATCGCCATGCACGACGACGAGCCCGGTGACGAGGTGCACGACCTCTTCGTCCAGGCCGTCTACGGCGACCACCCGCTGGGCCGGCTGATCTCCGGCACCGCCGAGACCGTCACGCCGATGACCCGGCGGCAGATCCAGAGTTTCTACCGGAGCCGCTACACCGCGCCGGAGATCGTCATCGCCGCCGCCGGCAACCTCGACCACGCCGCGGTGGTCAAGATGGTCCGCCAGGCGGTGCGTGGCACCCCCCTGGACAGCGACCCGGCCACCCCGGCGCGGTACCGCGCGGCAACCCCCGCGGTACGGACGAAGCCGGCGACCACGGTGGTGGAGCCGAAGGAGACCGAGCAGGCGCACGTCATTCTCGGCTGCCCCGGCATCGACCGCCTCGACGAGCGGCGCTTCGCCCTCGGTGTGCTCAACAACGTGCTCGGTGGCGGCATGTCCAGCCGCCTGTTCCAGGAGATCCGCGAGCAGCGCGGCCTGGCGTACTCGGTCTACTCCTACGCCAGCCAGTACGCCGACACCGGCCTGTTCGCCGTCTACGCCGGCTGCGCGCCGGGCAAGGTGGACGAGGTGCTGGCCCTGACCCGCGCCGAGCTGGCCCGGGTCGCCGCCGACGGGTTGACCGAGGCCGAGGTGGCCCGGGGCAAGGGCATGAGCAAGGGCTCGTTCGTGCTCGGCCTGGAGGACACCGGTTCCCGGATGAGCCGGCTGGCCAAGGGTGAGCTGCTCTACGGCGACCTGATGCCGGTCGACGAGCTGCTCCGCCGGGTCGACGAGGTCACCGTGGAGGACGTCAACGTCCTCGCCGCCGAGCTGCTCAGCCGGCCGATGTCGCTGGCCGTGGTCGGCCCCTTCGGCGCCGGCGACTTCGCGGTCTGAGGTCTGCCGCGCGACCTGGTCGACGGCGTCCCGCTCGGGCGTCCCGGCCGGTGGAGCACACCCGATCCGACCGGAGGCGCGCGTCCCGATTGGGATAGGTTGTGCCGCGTGACTGACGAGCAGGAGAAGACCCCGGCCGAGCCGCTGCGGGTCGGCGTGTTCGGTGCCCGCGGCCGGATGGGCATCGAGGTCTGCAAGGCGGTCGACGCCGCCGACGACCTCGAACTCACGGCGTCGATCGACCAGGGCGACAGCCGCTCCGCCGTGTCCGCCGCCGAGGTGGTCGTCGACTTCACCACACCCGATGTCGTCATGGACAATCTCCAGTGGTGCATCGAGCAGGGCATCAGCGCGGTCGTCGGCACGACCGGCTTCACCGAGCAGCGGCTGGAGCAGGTGCGCGGCTGGCTGGCCGACAAGCCCGGGGTGGGCGTGGTCATCGCCCCGAACTTCGGCATCGGCGCGGTGCTGATGATGCAGTTCGCCACCCGGGCCGCCCGGCACTTCGAATCCGTCGAGATCATCGAGCAGCACCACCCGCGCAAGCTGGACGCCCCGAGCGGCACCGCCACCCACACCGCCCGGCAGATCGCCCGGGCCCGCGCGGAGGCCGGCCTCGGCCCGGTGCCGGACGCCACCAAGGACGAGGTGCCGGGCGCGCGCGGCGCCGACATCGACGGGGTACGCGTCCACGCGGTGCGCGCCACCGGCCTGGTCGCCCACCAGGAGGTGCTGTTCGGCGGCACCGGCGAGACGCTGACCATCCGGCACGACTCGTACGACCGGGTGTCGTTCATGCCGGGCGTGCTGCTGGCCGTCCGCGCGGTGCGCAACCGCCCCGGCCTCACCGTCGGCCTGGACGCCCTGCTCGACTGACGGTCCGTCCCTCCGCCAGCGGCAGATCTTGGACAGTTTCCGTTCAGCGCTAACGGAAACTGTCCAAGATCTGAAGCCCCAGCTCGGGTAGCATCCGGCGGATGATCAATGGGGGACACCTGGATCGGAGTGGGCGGCGAGTGACGCTCCGGCCGGTCGACGACGACAACTGGCGGGCGGTGGCCGACGTCGCCCCACGTGACGACCAGCGCCGGTTCGTGGCCGCGCTGGGCGCGCGGTACCTGCTGCTGAGCAGCCGCTCCGAGGTGTGGACCTCGCTCGCGGTGTACGCCGACGAGACGGTCGTCGGCCACGTCATGTGGGGCGTGGACGACGACGGCTCGCACTGGATCGGCGGAATGCTGATCGACGCCGCCGAACAGGGCCGGGGCGTCGGCCGGGCCACCGTGCAGACGTTGGCCCCCTGGCTGGCGGCCCGAGCGGGCAACCCCCCGGTGCGCCTCTCGTACCACCCGGACAACACCCCGGCGGCAGCCCTCTACGAGTCCCTCGGCTTCCACCCCACGGGAGCGGTGGACGAAGAAGAACTGATAGCCGAACAAACCCCCTGACCCCCGCCCCGCCCTCCCGCCCCGCCCTCCCGTCCGCCCCGCGCCCTCCCCGCCCCGCGCCCCCCTCCCCGCCCGACTGCCTCGATCATGGAGTTGTGGTGGGTGCTATCTCAGCATCTGCACCTTTTGCGGGGCACCACAACTCCTTGATCGACCCGGCGGGGCGGGGGCGGGCGCGACCCGGCGGGGCGTGGGGCGGGGGCGGGGACCGGGGCCGTGGGTGGGGTTAGTGGGGGAGGGGGTTTTTGGGGCGGCGTTGGGTGGGGAGGGTTGGGGTCAGGGGAGTGGGGAGGCCGGTCACTGTTGCTTCGCCGGCTTGGCTGACCGTGACGTTCACCGGGGTGTCGGCCACGCGGAGGCCGTTAACCGCGACGGCACCGAGTTCGGCTCCCGCCAGCGGGGCCAACCGGACCGTGCCGCCCGGCACGTCCGGGTAGAGCCCCGTCGCGGCCTGGAGCAGGAGCACCGCGCCCGTCGCGGCCCACGCCTGTGGTCGGCAGGCGGCCGGGTACGGCACCGGGCGGTTCACCAGTGAGCGGTCGTCACCGCCGTACAGCTCCGGCATCCGGTAGTCGAACGCCTCCGCCGCGCTGAGCAGCCCTTCGGCCAGCCCGAGCGCGGCTTCCCGGTGCCCGCCACGGGCCAGCCCGGCGAGCACGATCGCGGTGTCGTGGGTCCAGATCGAGCCGCAGTGGTACGACAGTGGGCTGAAGCCGGCGTCCTCGGTGGACATGGTGCGCAGCCCGAACCCACCGGCGAGCGTGTCGGTGGTGAGCAGCCGGGCGACCTGGGCCTCCTCCTCGCGGTCGAGCAGGCCGGTGCCGAGCAGGTGACCGATGTTGCTGGTCAGTGAGTCGACGGGCCGCTTGTCGCGGTCGAGGGCGAGCGCGGGCTGTGGGCCGTGCCGGCCGTCGACCCAGAAGCTGTCCCGGAACCGACGGGCCAGCGTGGCGGCGTGCTCACGCCAGCGGTCGCCGCCGGGGTGGCCGAAGGCGTCGAGCAGGGCGGCGCCGTTCACCGCCGCCTCGTGCGCGTACCCCTGCACCTCGGCCAGCACGATCGGCGCGGTGGCCAGCGTGCCGTCGCGGAAGCGGACGGCGTCGCCGGAGTCCTTCCAGCCCTGGTTGGACAGCCCGTGCCCGGTGGTGTCGACGTACTCGACGAGGCCGTCGCCGTCCGGGTCGGCGTGTTCGCCGAGCCAGCCCAGGGCCGCCTGAAGGGCCGGCAGCAGAGGCTCGACCTGTTCGGCGGGCAGGCCCCAGCGCCACGCGTCGTGCAGCAGGTTGACCCAGAGCATGGTGGCGTCGACGGTGCCGTAGTACGCCGGCGGGAGGCGCAGCCCGTTGCCGGGCAGCGCGAACTCATGCCGACGCAGCTCGTGCAGGATCTTGCCGGGGGCCTCGCCGGTCGCCGGGTCGTGCCGGGTGCCCTGCCGGCGGGCCAGCACCCGCAGGGTGCCGGCGGCGAGGTCGGTGCCGAGCGGCAGCATCATCCGGGCGGCCCAGAGGCTGTCCCGGCCGAACAGGGTGAGGAACCAGGGCACCCCGGCGGCGAGGAACACGTCGTCCGGGGCGCCGGTCTCGGCCAGTCGCAGGGCGCGCAGGTCGTCCAGGCTGCGGTCGAGCAGTCGTACCAGGCGTCGGTCGTCCGCGGTCACCTCGGGCCGGGACCACTGCGGCTCGCCGGTCGGGCCGACGACGACGGCCCGCGGGTCCTCGACGGTCAGCTGCCAGCGCAGCAGCGTCGTACCGCCGGGGGGCAGCTCGACCGCCCAGGCCAGCCGGGGTGCGGTGGCCCGCTCACCGGTGGCGAGCACGTCGGCGCCCGGCGCGGTGACGGTGACGGTGATCCCCTGGGCCGACCAGGTGAGCACGCCTGGCTGGCCAACCTTGGCTTCCAGTGCGGCGGTGGCGCCACCGGACTTGACGACCTCGATGGGTGCCAGGTCGCAGCCGAGGTCGACGGTGACGGTGGCCCGTACGTCGGCAGTGGCGGTGGAGACGAGCCGCAGCTCCTCGGTGAGGCCGTCGCGGGTGGCCCGACGGAGTCGGTCGACGCGCACGGTCGGATCGGGGGTGGGGTCGCCGAGCCAGCGGGCCAGGCTCACGAAGCGGGCACCGTGCGGCCCGTCGTCGCCGCGGGTCAGTCCTTCCAGCTCCTGGTCGTCGACCCGCAGCTCGGCCCGGGAGAGCACCCGGGCGTCGGCGTGGAAGACGCCCTGGACGCCGGTCGGGCGGATCTGCCCGGTCGCGTCCCCCAGCGCGCTGGTGGGGGCGAAGACGACCCCCACCAACTCGTGCAGGAGGGGTTGCAGCTGGCGTTCGATCACGGTGTAGCTCCAGATCCTCAGGGTGCGGGGCAGGCATCTTGACAACGCGCCCCCGGCGGTGCAAAGTGCGAAACATTCCAGAAACTTGAACGATCTAATCCTGCCTTATCCAGATTGGATC
Organism: Micromonospora cabrerizensis; assembly: GCF_022230955.1. Classification (GTDB taxonomy): domain Bacteria; phylum Actinomycetota; class Actinomycetes; order Mycobacteriales; family Micromonosporaceae; genus Micromonospora; species Micromonospora cabrerizensis. The sequence continues at coordinate 25,323 of NZ_JAKKFI010000002.1, read as the reverse complement.
GTTCAAGACGGCGAGAGGGATTAAGTGGCCGAAAAGGTGACCATCGCGACGGTGGCCCGGCACGCCCGAGTCAGCCGGCAGACCGTGTCCAACGTGCTCAACGCGCCGCACATCGTGCGGCAGGAGACCCGCGAGCGCGTCGAGGAAGCGATCAGCGCGCTCGGCTACCGGGCCAACCAGGCAGCCCGGCAGATGCGTACCGGCCGCTCCCGGCTCATCGCCGCCCGGATCGAGCCGACCCGCGACGGCATCAACGGCTCCGTGCTCGACCGCTTCCTGCACGGCCTCACCGAGACCGCCGACGCCGCCGGCTACCGGGTGCTGCTCTACACCGCCACCGACGACGAGCGCGAGATCACCACGTACGACGACCTGCTCGGCACGTACGAGCTGGACGCATTCGTGCTCGTCGGCACGAAGTACGGCGATCCGCGTACCGAATGGCTCGCCGACCGGGACGTGCCGTTCGTGACCTTCGGCCGCCCGTGGGACGCGCTCGACGCGCACCCCTGGGTCGATGTGGACGGCGCGGCCGGCACCGCCCAGGCCACCCGGCACCTGCTGGCCACCGGGCACCGCCGCGTCGCGTTCATCGGCTGGCCGAGCGGCTCCGGCGTCGGCGACGACCGGCGCGCCGGCTGGCGCGACGCGCTGCACGCTGCCGGCGTCGACCCGACCGGGCTGCACCGGGAGACCGAGGACGGCATCGCCGAGGGCGAACGGTTGATGCGCGACCTGCTCGGCACCGAGGCGCCGACCGCCGTGGTCTGCGCCAGCGACTCGCTCGCACTCGGGGCCCTCCAGGCGATCCGCGGCATCGACCCGCCCGTGGCGGTGATCGGCTTCGACGACACGCCGGTGGCCGTCGCGGTCGGGCTGGACAGCGTCAGCCAACCGCTCGGCGAGGCCGCCGCCCGCTGCGTGGACCTGCTCACCGGGGTCCTCGACGGCAACCACGAGACCCCCACCCACGTGCTGCTCCAGCCCTCGCTGGCGCTGCGGCACACCGCGTAGTCCCACCCCCCACCAGGAGAGAACATGGCACCCAGAACCCTCACCCGGGCCGCGGTGGCCGGCCTCGCCGCCGTCGCCCTTCTCGGGTCCGCGGCCTGCGGCAGCGGCTTCGACGACTCGTCCGACGATGCCGCCCAGTCCAGTGGCCCGGCCAGCCTGCAGATCCTGATCGGATCCTCCGGCGAGGCCGAGACCAAGGCCGTGCAGGACGCCGCGGCGAAGTGGACGACCAGCTCCGGCAACACCGCCACGGTCACCCCGGCGCAGGACCTCACCCAGCAGCTCGGCCAGGCGCTCGCCGGCGGCACCCCGCCGGACGTCTTCTACGTCGACGCGGCCCGGTTCGCCGACTACGCCAGCGTCGGTGCCCTTGAGCCGTACGGCGACAAGATCAGCAACACGGGCGACTTCTACGAGAGCCTGCGCACCACCTTCACCCACGACGGCAAGCTCTACTGCGCGCCCAAGGACTTCTCCACCCTGGCCCTCCAGATCAACACCGACCTGTGGGCCAAGGCCGGGCTGACCGACGCCGACGTGCCGACCACCTGGGACCAGCTCACCGCGACCGCCCAGAAGATCAAGGCCAAGGGGCAGGTCCCGTTGGCGCTCGGCGACACCCGGGACCGCGTCGGCGCCTTCATGGTGCAGAACGGTGGCTGGCTGCTGAGCAAGGACGGCCAGCAGCCGACCGCGGACACCCCGGAGAACCTGGCCGCCCTCCAGTACGTGAAGACCATGCTCACCACCGGCCTGGCGAAGTTCCCGAAGCAGCTCGACGCCGGCTGGTCCGGTGAGGCGTTCGGCAAGGGCAAGGCCGTGATGACCATCGAGGGCAACTGGATCAAGGGCGCCCTGAAGAACGACTTCCCGAACGTGAAGTACAAGGTCGTCGCGTTGCCGGCCGGCCCGAAGGGGCAGGGCACGCTCTCCTTTACCCAGTGCTGGGGCATCGCGGCGAAGAGTAAGTACAAGGACCAGGCGATCAAGTTTGTCGAGGCGATGACCAGCGGGGAGCAGCAGCTGACCTTCGCCCAGGCGGTCGGCGTGATGCCGTCCCGGCAGTCCGTCCGCGACCAGTACATCGCGGCCAACCCCGACGACAAGCCGTTCATCGACGGCGCCGCGTACGCCCAGGGCCCGGTGAACGCCCCGAAGATGGACAGCGTCCTCAAGGACCTCGACACCGGTATCCAGGGCCTGACCAACGGCGACCCGAAGACCGTCCTGCAGAACTTCGACAAGAACGCCAAGGCGGCGCTCGGCGGCAGCTGACGTGACGGCAGGGGCTCCGGCATGCACGGGGCCCCTGCCGTGCCGTCGGCCTGAGAGAGGGAGGGAGGGGAGAATGGCAACCGAGACACTGACCGCCGTGGCGACCACGCCCGGAGCGGGTCCTCGCCGGCGCGGGGGCGGCATCCGGAGCAACGAGAACCTCGCCGGCTGGCTCTTCGTCGCGCCGGTGATCGTCATCCTGGGGCTGTTCCTGCTGCTGCCGATCCTGATGGCGTTCTGGGTCAGCCTGACCGACTGGAACGGCCAGGACAGCCCGTTCACCGCGGACGTGCCGTTCGTCGGCGCGCACAACTACACCCAGTTGTTCACCGAGGACGGCCTGGCCCGGCGCGACTTCATGACCAGCGTCCGCAACAACATGTACTACGTGGCGATCGTGGTGCCGGCGCAGACCGTGCTCGCGCTCGGCCTGGCGCTGGTCGTCAACAACCGGATGCTCAAGGGCAAGAGCTTCTTCCGCAGCGCCTTCTACTTCCCCTCGGTCACCAGCTCGGTCGCGATCAGCGTGGTGTTCCTGTTCCTGTTCGCCAACTCCGGCGCGGTGAACGCGCTGCTCGGGTTCCTCGGCATCGACGGCCCGGAGTGGTTCGCCGACTCGCGGGGCGTGCTGCACCTGCTGTTCGGCACGGTCGGCGTCGACTCACCACCGGCGGCGCTGGCCGACGGTGGCCCGTTCGGCCTGAGCTGGTGGGACTGGCTGGCCGGCCCGAGCGTGGCCATGGTCTCGATCATCACGCTGGTCGTCTGGACCACCTCCGGCACCTTCATGCTGATGTTCCTGGCCGCGCTCCAGAACGTGCCGGTGACGCTGGACGAGGCGAGCACCCTCGACGGCGCGTCGCGGTGGCAGCGGTTCCGCCACGTCACCCTGCCGCTGATCCGGCCCACCACCTTCCTGGTGGTCACCCTCGGCACGATCGGCTCCTGGCAGGTCTTCGACCAGGTGTACGTGATGAGCCAGGGCGACCCGGCCAAGACCACCCTCACCCCGGCCTACCTGTCGTACCGGACCGCCTTCCGGGACTTCGACTACGGCTCCGGGGCGGCGATCTCGTTCGTCCTGTTCCTGATCATCATCGTGCTCACGCTGATCCAGCGCCGAGCGCTGGCCGAGCGGGACGGCGACCGACCGCGACGCGGCCGGTGGCGTCGGCGCGTACCGGGGAGGTCCTGAGATGGCCGTGCGGACCGACCGGCCGGCGCCCGCGCCCGCGCGGCGTGACGAGCGCGCAGCGCGCACCCTGGCCACCCGTTTCCTGGGGTACGCCACGCTGGTCTTCTTCGGGCTGGTGTTCCTCTACCCGTTCGTGATCCAGCTCAGCAACTCGCTCAAGACCGAGGCCGACGCGGCGGCGAACCCGCTGTCGCCGTTCCCGGGCCCGCTCACGTTCGACAACTTCGAGCGCATCTTCGCCGGCACCAACTTCCCGCTCTGGTTGGGCAACTCGCTGCTGGTGACGGTGCTGGTGACCATCGGTCGGGTGTTCTTCGACTCGCTGGCCGGGTACGCGCTGGCCCGGCTGCGGTTCCGGGGACGCAGCGGGCTGTTCGCCGCGGTCATCGCGGTGATGGCGGTGCCCGGCGTGGTGCTGCTGATCCCGAAGTTCCTGGTGCTCAACCAGCTCGGCATCTACAACAGCTACGCCGGGCTGGTGGTGCCGCTGCTGGCCGACGCGGCGGGCGTGTTCATCATGAAGCAGTTCTTCGAGTCGATCCCGGTGAGCGTGGAGGAGGCCGCCCGCATCGACGGGGCGAGCGTCTTCCGCACCTTCTGGTCGGTGGTGCTGCCGATGGCGAAGCCGGCGCTGATCACCCTGGTCATCCTGTCGTTCCAGGGCTCCTGGAACGAGTTCCCGCACAGCCTGGTGTCGGTGCAGGACCCGGACCTGTTCACCCTGCCGCGCGGGCTGGCCGACCTGGTCAGCGGGTCACTGGGCAGCGGCACGCAGTACCCGCTCAAACTCGGCGCGGCGCTGCTGGCCACCATCCCCGTGGCGATCATCTTCGTGGTGTTCCAGCGGTACTTCGTCCGCGACGCCAACGACGGCTCGGACAAGGGCTGACCGACCCGGTGTGGCGGCCCAGGCGCGGGCCGCCACACCGGTCACGTCACTCGTCCGCGGGCACCTTCTCCGCCGGGACGCCGACGTGCAGGCGCACCTGGGGCACCAGCATGTCGTCGACGTCCAGCGCGCGAGCCGCCCCGTCGGGCTCCCAACCGGTGCTGGTGAGGAACTTCTGGGTCGCCTCGTCACCCTCGAACGCCCAGGCCACCGCCCGGCTCAGCCCGTCCTCCCGCCACAGGTCGACGGTGGCGGCGAGCAGCCGGCTGCCGTGCCCCCGCCGGCCCCACCTCGGCTCGACCAGCAGGTCGGTCACGGCGGCCACGTCCGGGCCGAGCGCGTCGGCCGGCTCACCCGGGGCCAACGCCTCGGCGTCGGCCGGACCGGAGGCGGCGAACCCCACCAGATACGATTGCTCGGCCTGTTCGACGGCGACCAGCACCCGGTGCGCGCCCGAGGGCGGCTCCAGCACCGCGGCGCTCCACCGCCGGGCGAGGAACGCCTCGTCCAGGTTGTCGAGCACGTGCCGAGGCAGAATGCGGCGGTACGCGACCCGCCAGGTTGCGAGCTGGATGCGTGCGATCTCGCCGGCGTCCTCGGGACGCGCCGGGCGGACGTACCCGAGAGCCATGGGACGGAAGCCTACGCAGGGCGAGGGGAGCGACGGTGGCGCAGGGTGCCAACAGGACGACCGCGCAGGTCGTCGGGGTGGTGGTGCTCGCCGCGGCGGTCACCGGCTTCCTCGCCGTCGCCGCCGTCCGGCACGGTTTCTTCGACCTGAAGGTCTACTACGGCGCGTTGACCTGGTGGGTGCACGACGGCGGGGAGATCTACGACTACCTGAAGCCGGGCACCCAGTACGGCTTCACGTACCCGCCGTTCGCCGCGCTGGTCATGCTGCCGATGGCGTACCTGCCGTGGACGGCCGCGATCGTGGTGAGTGTGCTCGCCAGCGTGGTCACCACCACGGTGCTCATCTGGTGGCTGGTCGACCCGATCGCCCGCCGCGCCGGCTGGACCCGGTGGTTCGCGCTCGCCGTGGCGCTCTGCCTGGCCGCCGCGTTCGAGCCGATGCGGGAGACGGTCAACTTCGGTCAGGTCAACACGTTGCTGCTGTTCCTGGTGGCCGTGGACCTGCTGCGGCTGCTGCCGGCCGGCAACCGGTGGGCCGGGGTGGGCATCGGGCTCGCCACCGCGATCAAACTGACCCCGGGTGTCTTCATCGTCTACCTGCTGGTGACCGGGCGGTGGCGGGCGGCCCTCACCGCCTCCGGCACCGCCGCCGGGGTGACGCTGCTGGCCGGTGCGCTCTTCCCCGACGCGTCCCGGGAATTCTGGACCGAGGCGCTGTGGAACACCGGCCGGGTGGGTGAGCTGGCCTTCGTCTCCAACCAGTCGCTGCGCGGGGTGGTCGCCCGGCTCGACCCGCAGCACCCGAGCACCCTGCTCTGGCTGCTGCTGGTGCTCGGCACGCTGGCGCTCTGGGCCTGGCGGTCGCGGGCCGCCGTCGCGGTTGGCGACGAGGCGACCGGCCTGGCGCTGACCGGCGCGGTGATGTGCCTGGTCAGCCCGGTCACCTGGGTGCACCACCTGATCTGGCTGCTGCCCGCGCTGATCCTGCTGGTCGACAACGCGATGGCCGCGCCGGCCGGCCGCCGACGGCGGGTCCTGCTGGCCGCCGCGATCATCGGGTACGCGGTGCTGATCAGCCGCACGGTCTGGTTCTGGGAGAAGGACTTCAGCGGGGTCGACGGCTTCCTGGGCAGCAACGCCTACGTGTGGATCAGCCTCGCGCTGCTGGCCTTCCTGCCGATCCGCGGTTGGCTGACCCCGGGCGGCTCAGCCGTCGAGGCGTCCGGTGTACCGCAGCTCGACCAGCCCGACCGGCGGGCTCCCACCGGCCAGCGGCACCTGGTAGGTCGACTGCTCACCGTCCGGTGACAGCCCGGCCCGCTCGCAGAACCGCCGGGCGCGCCGGTTGTCCGCCAGCACCCACAACCGATAGTCGGTCCAGCCCCGCTCGCTGAGCCCGGCCCGGGCGGCAGCGAGAAGCGCGGTGGCCGTCCCGTCGCCCCAGGACGTGGGCTCCACGTAGATCGCCAGCACCTCGCCGACCGTCGGGTCCAGGTCGTCGCGGTCCTGATCGCGGCGGTACGGCCCGAAGGTGGTGAAGCCGACGACGACCCCGTCCACCTCGCCGAGCAGGGTGGTGAACGGGTGCTCGGGATCGGCGGTGCCGACGTCGCGACGACGCTGCGCCCAGGCCAGCACGTTCAGCCGCTGAAGCACCTCGTCCGGCATGACGCCGGCGTAGCCCGTCTGCCAGCCGTGCACGTGCACCCGGGCGACCGCCTCGGCGTCGTCCGGCTCCTCCCGACGGATGGTCAGCATTGCACCGTTCTATGCCCCGTTGGCCGCCGCGTCCAGCTTCCCGCACCGGCGTCGTACCGATGAATTATCGTCGCCGACGATGACCGCACCGGAATCACTCTCGCTCGCCCAGGCCCGCCGCGTCTCGCTCGCCGCCCAGGGCTTCGCCGACCCGGCGCCCACCGGCGTGCCGACCCGCCGACATCTGCGCCGGGTGCTGGACCGGGTCGGGTTGATCCAGATGGACTCGGTCAACGTGCTGCAACGCGCGCACTACCTGCCGCTCTACAGCCGGCTCGGGCCGTACCCGACCAGGCTGCTCGACCAGGCCGCCTACCGCCGCCCGCGCGAGTTGTTCGAATACTGGGGCCACGAGGCGTCGCTGGTGCCGGTCGAGCTGCACCCGGTGCTGCGCTGGCGGATGGCGCGGGCGCACAGCGAATCGTGGGGCGGTATGCGGCGGATCGCCGAGGAGCAGCCGGAGCTGGTCGCCTGGGTCCGCGACGAGGTGGCCGCCCGCGGCCCGTTGACGGCTGCCGAGATCGAGCACGACGCACCACGGGAGACCGGCAACTGGGGGTGGAACTGGTCGGCGGTGAAGCGGGCGTTGGAGTTCCTCTTCTGGGCCGGCGAGGTGACCGCCGCCGAGCGCAGCACCTCCTTCGCCCGCCGCTACGACCTGCCCGAGCGGGTGCTGCCCCCGGCGGTGCTGGCCGCGCCCACCCCGACCGACGCCGAGGCTCACCGCACGCTGGTCGCCCTTGCCGCGCGGTCGCTGGGGGTGGCCGCCGAGCCGGAGCTGCGCGACTACTTCCGACTGCCGCTGGCCGGTGCCCGGCAGGCCGTCGCGGAGCTGGCCGAGGCCGGCGAGCTGGTGCCGGTCACCGTGGCGGGCTGGCGGCAGCCGGCGTGGCTGCACGCGTCCGCGCGGCTGCCCCGGTGGATTCGCGGCAACACCCTGGTCAGCCCCTTCGATCCGCTGATCTGGGAACGCGCCCGCACCGAGAGGCTCTTCGACTTCAGCTACCGGATCGAGATCTACGTCCCGGCGCCGCAGCGGGTCTACGGCTACTACGTGCTGCCGTTCCTTCAGGGCGACCGGTTCACCGCCCGGGTCGACCTGAAGGCCGATCGCAAGGCCGGGGTGCTGCTGGTGCCGGCCGCGTGGGTCGAGCCCGGCGCCGACCCGGGAGAGACCGCGGTGGCGCTCGCCGCCGAGCTGTACCGACTCGCCGGCTGGCTCGGCCTGGACGCGGTGGCACCGCCCACGAGCGGCGACCTGGCCGGCCCGCTCACCGCCGCGTTGACCGGCGTGTCCGGTGTACCGTGAGCGCGTGACGAGCGCTCCCGGACCGGTCGACCAGCCGCAGCCCGCCCCCGGGGCGGTCCACCCGGTGCCGGCCGGCGGGGCCGCCGGCACGCTGTCGGCCAGCTCTCCGGGCGGCGCGGTGTCGACCAGCTCGCACCCGGAAGTGGCGGCAACGGACGGTTCGGGTCCGGTCGGCTGGCCGACGCCCCCGCCCGATGGCTATCCGGCGCCGGAGCCGGACCGGCTCACCCGGTTCGTGCTGCGGCTCTACGAGCGTTCGCCGCGCTGGGCGGTGCCGCTGGCCGCGGTCGGCTGCGTCGCCATCGGCATGGGCTACGCGTTGCTCAGCAACCCGACCCACGCCGCCCCGGACGCCGCGCCCACCTGTCTGCTCAAGTTGACCACCGGGCTGGACTGCCCGGGCTGCGGCGGCACACGCGCACTCTGGTACGTGCTGCACGCCGACCTGCCGGCCGCCGCAAGGCACCACTTCCTGTTCGTCTTCGCGCTGCCGTTCCTCGCGTACCTCTTCGTGGCCTGGGCGGGAAACCAGGCGTTCGGTTGGCGACTGCCCGAGCTGCGACTCAGCTCGAAGGTCATCGTCGGGTTCCTGGGCGCGTGGCTGGCCTTCTCGGTGCTGCGTAACCTGCCCTGGGCGCCGTTCACCTCGCTCTACGTCTGAGCGCCCCGCCGCCCGTCCGAGGCGCCGCTTCGCAGATGCGCCGATCGGCCAGCCTGCTGTCACTCCGTGATCGACTCGGCATTCAGGAAACCGGGCCCTCCACCAGCCCCGGACACCCGGACTTCCAGGAACCCGAGTCGATCACCTAGCGCGCGCCGCACACCCGCGCCCTGAGTGATCGACATTGCACGGGGCGCGCCTGAGTTGGGGCGGGAGGGGCCGCGCCACTACAGTCCCTGGCATGCCGGAGATGGTGCAGCCCCAGGTCAAGTTGATCGCGTGGACCCAGTTCGCGGCCCCGGACGACGTGCCGTGGTCGACCGACGCGGACGGTGGCCAGGCGCTCGCCGAGTTCGCCGGCCGGGCCTGCTACCAGTCGTGGAAGAAGCCGAACCCGGCGACCGCCACCAACGCCGGCTACCTGGCGCACATCCTGGAGGTCGGGCACCTGTCGGTGCTGGAGCACGGGTCGGTCACCTTCTACTTCACCGGGGTGTCGCGCTCCTTCACCCACGAGTTGATCCGGCACCGGCACTTCTCGTACTCCCAGCTGTCCCAGCGCTACGTCCCGGAGCGGGACGCGGCCATGGTCGAGCCGGCGGTCATCGCCGACGACCCGGAGCTGCACAAGAAGTTCGTTGCGGCTGCCGAGGCGAGCGTCCAGGCGTACAACGAGCTGCTGGAGGGCCTCGAACAGCGCTTCTCCGACGAGCCGAACCCGACGCTGCGCCGCAAGCAGGCCCGGCAGGCCGCCCGGGCGGTGCTGCCCAACGCCACCGAGACGCGGATCGTGGTCACCGGCAACTACCGGGCGTGGCGGCACTTCGTGGCGATGCGGGCCACCGAGCACGCCGATGTGGAGATCCGCGAGCTGGCCGTGGCGTGCCTGCGGCAGCTCCAGGACGTCGCCCCCAACGTGTTCGCCGACTTCGTGATCTCCACGTTGCCGGACGGCACCGAGGTGGCGGCCAGCCCGCACGAGGCGTCCTGAGCCCTTCCCCGGCGGGCCCCGGCTGGTCGTCCGCTAGGTTGGAGGGTATGACGCACGACCACCTCGACGCCGCCGCACGACCGGCGTCCCGCCCCTTCGGCCGGCTGCTCACCGCCATGGTGAGCCCGTTCACCCCCGACGGCTCGCTCGACCTCGACGGCGCCGCCCGGCTGGCGAGCCACCTGGTCGACGAGCAGGGCAACGACGCGCTGGTGGTCAACGGCACCACCGGCGAGTCGCCGACCACCACCGACACGGAGAAGGAGCACCTGATCCGGGCCGTGGTGGAGGCCGTCGGTGACCGTGCCAAGGTGGTCGCCGGGGTCGGCACCAACGACACCCGGCACACCATCGAGCTGGCCGCCGCCGCCGAGAAGGCAGGTGCGCACGGCCTGCTGGTGGTGACCCCTTACTACAACAAGCCGCCGCAGAGCGGGTTGCTGCGGCACTTCACGGCGGTGGCCGACGCCACCGGCCTCCCGGTGATGCTGTACGACATCCCCCACCGCTCCGGCGTGCCGATCGACACCGAGACGCTGGTCCGGCTCGCCGAGCACGGCCGGATCGTCGCGGTCAAGGACGCCAAGGGCGACCTGACCGCCACCAGCTGGGTGACCAGCCGGACCGCCCTCGCCTTCTACTGCGGCGAGGACGCCCTCACCCTGCCGGCGCTGGCCGTCGGCAGCGTGGGCCTGGTCGGCACCTCGACGCACTTCACCGGGGCGCTGACCGCACAGATGATCGAGGCGTACGACGCGGGGGACATGCCGACCGCGCTGGCGCTGCACCGGCGGCTGCTGCCCCTGTTCACCGGCATCTTCCGCACACAGGGCACGATCCTGGTGAAGGCGGGCCTGGCATCGCTGGGTCTGCCGGCCGGCCCGGTGCGACCCCCGCTGGTGGACGCCACCCACGACGAGATCGCCCAGCTGCGCGCGGACTTCGCGGCAGCGGGCCTGGAGCTGCCCGAATGATCAAACGACACGATGGACGCCGAGTGACGGCGTCGCAGATTGAGGTGGACGCGTGACCGAGGCGCACATCGAGGCGGAACTACCCCCGCCGCTGCCGGAAGGTGGCCTGCGGATCATCCCGCTCGGCGGGCTCGGCGCCATTGGTCGGAACATGACCGTCTTCGAGTACGACGGCAAGTTGCTGATCGTCGACTGCGGGGTCCTGTTCCCTGACGTCGAGCAGCCGGGTGTGGACCTGATCCTGCCCGACTTCGGCCCGATCCTGGACCGGCTCGCCGACGTCCAGGCGATCGTGCTGACGCACGGCCACGAGGACCACATCGGCGCGGTGCCCTACCTGCTCGCCCACAAGCCCGACATCCCGCTGGTCGGCTCACAGTTCACCCTCGCCCTGGTCGAGGCGAAGTTGGCCGAGCGGCGGATCCAGCCGTACACGCTGACCGTGCGGGAGGGCGGCCGGGAGCGGCTCGGCCCGTTCGAGTGTGAGTTCTTCGCGGTCAACCACTCGATCCCGGACGCCCTCGCGGTGGCCATCCGCACCCCCGCGGGCCTGGTGCTGCACACCGGCGACTTCAAGATGGACCAGCTCCCGCTGGACGGTCGGATCACCGACCTGGCCGGCTTCGCCCGGCTCGGCGCCGAAGGCGTCGACCTGCTGCTGTCCGACTCCACCAACGCGGAGATCCCCGGCTTCGTCACCCCGGAGCGGGAGATCGGGCCGGTGCTCGACTCGATCTTCGCCAAGGCCAAGGGCCGCATCATCGTGGCCTCGTTCGCGTCGCACGTGCACCGCGTGCAGCAGGTCTTCGACTCCGCCGCCGAGCACGGCCGCAAGGTCGCGCTGATCGGTCGCTCCATGGTCCGCAACATGGGCATCGCCCGGGACCTCGGCCTGCTCAACATCCCGGCCGGTCTGGTCATCAGCATCGACGAGGCGACCACTCTGCCGCCGGACGAGATCGTGCTGATGTCCACCGGGTCCCAGGGTGAGCCGATGAGCGCGCTGGGCCGGATGGCCAGCGGCGACCACCGGCACATCACCATCGCCCCCGGCGACACCGTCGTGCTGGCCTCCTCGCTGGTGCCGGGCAACGAGACCTCGGTCTACCGGGTGATCAACCGGCTCGCCCGGGCCGGTGCGGTGGTCGTGCACAAGGACGTGGCGAAGGTGCACGTCTCCGGGCACGCCCCCGCCGGGGAGCTGCTCTACCTGCTCAACGTGGTCCGGCCCAGCAACCTGATGCCGGTGCACGGCGAGTGGCGTCACCTGCGCGCCCACGCCCGGCTCGGCATCGAGTCCGGGGTCGCGGCCGACCGGGTGGTGATCTGCGAGGACGGCGACGTGGTCGACCTGGTCGAGGGCCGCGCCACCCTGGTCGGGCACGTGAAGAGCCGGTACGTCTACGTGGACGGCCTCGCCGTCGGTGACGTCAGCGAGTCGCTGCTCACCGAGCGGCGGATCCTCGGCGACGGCGGCTTCATCGCCACCACCGTCGTCGTGGACTCGGTCACCGGCAAGGTGGTCGCCGGCCCGACGCTGTCCGCGAAGGGCTTCTCCGAGGACCCGGAGGCGTTCAACCCGGTGGTCCCGCTGGTCACCGAGGCGCTCAACCGGGCCGCGGCGGACGGCATCACCGACCCGCACCAGCTCCAGCAGATCGTCCGCCGCACCGTGGGTCGGTGGGTCAACGACAAGTACCGTCGTCGCCCGATGATCGTGCCCACCGTCGTCGAGGTCTGACACACGCGTGACCGGGCCGGTCGCCGACATCCTCCGTGGATGTCGGTGGCCGGCCCGGCTCGTTCAGGAGGTGTTCCGGCTCAGCCCCGGAACAGTCGCCGCCGCAGCACCAGCAGCCCGATCCCGAGGGCCAGCAGGGCCGCTCCGATGAGGCCGTACGTGCTGCCGGAGACACCGGTGCGGGGCAGCTGCGCCGCCTCCGGGGTGGACGTGGTCGCGGTGGCGGTCGGGCCCGCCGTGGCGGTCGGGCTCGGCGTGACGGTCGGACCGGCCGGTGGCGGCGTGGTGGCGTCGCCGGCACCGGATCCACCCGAGCCGGTCAGGCGCAGCGTCAGCGTGGTGTCCTTGTTGGTGTAGCGGTTGGCGGGGGCGAGCGCCAGCTTCACGGTCTTCGTGCCCCCGGTGACCGCCAGTCGTACGTCGAAGCTGTCGGTGGCGCCGTCGGCGAGCACGCTCGGCCGCAGGATTTCGCACCCCACGCCGACCATTCGGCCGCTGTCCGCGCACGCCGGCGCGGCCACCCGCACCCCGGTCGGGGTGGTGATGGTGAACGAGTAACCGCCGATGTCGAAGGTGCCGGTGTTGGTGACCCGCACCCGTACCGTCGTCGTCCCGTTGACGACCGGGCCTGCGGTGGCCCGCAACCGCAGCGAGGTGCGCTCCGGCCAGTTGATCCGGAAGTCGGAGAACTCGTCGGTGCCCCCGGTGGCGTCCCGGCCGGCGACGGAACCCCACGCCTGTGCCCCGAAGACCGGCTCCGCAGCCGTCGAGGCCACCGTCAGCCGGTGCACCCGCTCACCCCCGGCCGGCAGTTCCGCACCGCCGCAGAGCCAGGTACGCGGCGTGCCCTGGACGGTCCGGCAGTCCCCGCCCAGGGTCAGGTCGGTGTTGGTCGGCAGGCGCAGCACGAAGAAGCCCTTCGCGGCCGTGCTGCCCGGGTTCCTGACGGTGACCTCCAGCGGGCCGGACGGCGACCAGGGGTCGCCACCGAGGAAGACGATGTCGCCCCGGGCGGTGATCGTGGGCGCGGCTTTCGCGGTCGACGAGGCGGCCGGCGCGGCGACGGCGGGCCCGGCGAGGGTCGGTACGAGGAGGAGGGCGGCGGCGACGAGGCCGGAGGCGAACAGGCGGTTCATGGTGACTCCCGGGGGTGCGCGGTCGGTGATGGCCGTAGCACATCGACGCGGCACGTCCGGTTGCGTCCTGTCGGATGTCGCACAGTCGCGCCCCGGAGCGCAACCATTCGCCCTGTTCGCGACTAAGGGAGCGCCGCGACCGACTCGGCGTAGGCGACGCCGGTGGCGATGGCCGCGTCGACCAGCACCGTGAGCTGCGCCGGGGCCACCCCGTGGGTCAGATCGGTGGCCACGTCGCCGGCCAGCACCAACTCCTCGCCGATGTCGTGCGCGTAGGCCTTGGGCAGCAGCCGGTCATGGTTCCAGGCGTTGCAGAAGGCGTACGCCTCGGAGCGGCGGGTCGCCGGCAGCCGGCGCGCGGCCATCGCCCGGGCGTGCAGCACCTCGCCGCGTTCCCCGGCGCGCCGGAACTGGATGACCACGCCGGCCCACCGGCCGACGACGGTGGCGCCCGCCTCCACCAGGTACTGGTCGCCGCGCCGGTCCAGTACCGCGGTGATCATGTCGAGGGTCAGCGCCATCAGCTCCCGCTCACCCGACCCGCTCTCCTCGTCTGGCCCGTCGGTGTCGGGCTCGTCGTGCCCGTCGGGCTCGTCGGCGGGCAGCGCAACCGGTGCCGTGAGCGGGCGCTCGGCCAGCCAGGCGGCCATCCGGCCGGAGTGGTGGCCGGTGCCGTTGCGGGCGTCGAAGCTGCCGGCCAGTTCACTGGCCACCCCGAGCAGCAGGGCACCGAGGGTGGACACGTCCGGCTCGGTGACCGGTCGCCCGCCGTACGCGGGTCGTGGCAGTGGCCGCCCACCCAGCCCGGCCTCCTCGGCCAACGTGCAGACCAGTGCGCCGGCGGCGGCGAACTCCATCGCGGCGAGGTCGTCGGTGGGTCGGTCCAACCGGGGCAGCTGCTCGGCCAGGATGGTCAGCCCTCGTTCCAGGTGCCCACCCAACGCGCAGAACCGCAGGTGCGCGGCGAGGTGCGGGAACGCGGCCGGCTCACGCCGGTGTCGGCGGTACGCCCGCACGTGTGCCGCAGCGGCCCGCTCCGGCTCCCCGGCGCGCAGGGCGGGCAGCAGGCCGGCGACCAGGTCCCGTTCGGGCTGGTCGGTGCAGGCCGCCTCCGGCTCGCCGTCGGGCTCGTGCAGCTCACCGAGCGCGGCCCGCCACTCACCCCAGCCGGCCAGCAGCTCGGCCCGCCGGGCCGAGGCGCAGCCGGGGCAGCCACCGGCCGGGCCGGGTCGTTTCCCGGACCACCGCTCGTACCAGTGGCGGGCGGTGGGCTCGTCGCCCAGGTGGTCGGCGATCCGGCAGTGCAGCTCCGCGACGGTTGGCGCGTCCGGACCATCCGCGCCGACCCGGTGGGCCAGGTCGTGCAGCAGGGACCGGGTCTGGTCCAGCCCGACCCGGGGGGTGCCGAGTAGCGCCTCCACCGCGTAGCGCTGGTAGCGCAGCAGTAGCCCGGTCTCGTTGTCGGTCAGCAGCTCGGGTCGGTGGTCGGCGGCCGCCCGGCAGCGCCGGACCGGCTCGACCAGGCGCCACCGCTCCCCGTCGAGCAGGTACGCCTCGATGAGCGCGAACCGCGCGTCCACCCCGGACCGGACGTCCCCGGCGGCGTCGGCGCGCTCGGCGAGCCGTTCCAGGGCCACCTGCCGGGCCGGGCCGTCGGGCAGGTCCCGGGCATCGGCGAGCGCGGCCGCCAGCGCCGGTGGGCGACCCCCACCGACCTGGCCGTCGGGAGTGGTGGGCGGAGCGCCGGCCCGGTCGGTGCGACTGCCCGTGAACTCGTCCCGGCCGGTCACGACAGCACCGCGCCGGGCAGTCGGCGGACCGCCACGGCGAGCTGGCAGCCGGTGGAGATGCCGCAGTCGAGCAGTTGGTCGAGCTGGTGCGGGGTCACCCCGCGTTCCAGATCGGTGATCACCTCACCGTAGACCCGGGCCCGACCGTCGTCGTCGACGTGCACGAACGCCTTGGGCCAGAGCCGGTCGTGGTTCCACGAGTTGCAGAAGGCGTACAGGGCGGGCACCTGCTCGATTCCGAAGGTGGGAGTGACCATGGTGCGTACCTGGAGCAGCTCCCCGTCACCGCCGAGGCGGAGGAACCAGATCATGTTGTCGTCGAAGCGGCCCACCAACTCGCCGTCCACGGTCAGGCCGACGGACCGGCCACGGGCGGCGAGCACCGCGGCGACCAGTTCGCCGCTCAGTGGACGCAGCGCACCGGGGTGCCCGGCCAACGGATCGTCCGGATCGCCCGCGGTTTCCGGCGACGCCATGGGGCATCCCTTCTGAGGCGGATATCACGGCCGGCGGTGGCGGTCGTGTTGCGACGCGCGGACACGACCCGGAAAAGCGGGGATCTGCCCGGCCCCACCGTTACCGTGACTCTATGGCGGGCCGTACCTCTCAGGCGAGCCGGCGGCGCGGCGCGTCGCCGCGCGGTGGCACCAACAGTCGTGCCCGTCAACCGGCGAAGAAGACCCGGGCGCCGGTCCGGCGTCGCACCACGCCCACCCGGCCCGGTCCGGCCGTCTACGTGGGCCGGGCGGTCGGCGCACTGTGGATGGGTCTGGCCCACGGGATGGGCTGGGCGGTGCGGGCCGCCGGTCGGCAGGCCGCCTCGGCCCGTGACCTCGACCCGGAGCACCGCCGCGACGGCGCCGGCCTGCTGCTGTTCGGGCTCGCCCTGCTGTCCGCCGTGGCGCTCTGGCTCTCCGGAGCGGGCCCGGTGGGCGCGCAACTGGCCGACACCATCCGGCTGTTCCTGGGCGCGATCTCGGTGATCGTGCCGGTGCTGCTGATGATCGGCGCGTGGCGGCTGATGCGTCACCCGGCCGACCCGGAGCACCGGGGTCGCGGGTTGATCGGCTGGGGTTCGCTGCTGGTGTCGACCGCCGCGCTGCTCCAGATCGGCCAGGACCCGGCCGGCCCGCTGGAGCGTGACTTCGCCGGTGGTCTGGTCGGCGCGGGCGTCGGCGGTCTGCTGGAGCGGGCCGTCACCGCGTGGGTGGCGGTGCCGCTGCTGGTCCTGCTGCTGCTCTTCGGTCTGCTCGTGGTGACCGCGACGCCGATCAACAAGATCCCCGAGCGCCTCGGGCTGCTCGCCGGTGGGCTGGTCGCTACACCGGGATCCACCGAGGACGCCGACGAGCCGGCCGCGAAGCCGACGCGTAGGCGGCCGGCGAAGCGGATGCCTCCGCCACTCGACCCGGACGACTTCGAGGACCTGGACGGCGCGGACCTCCAGGAAACGATGGTGCTGCCGCGCAAGTCGCCGGCGAAGGTGCCGGCGAGTCGCAAGCCGCCGGTCGAGCCGCCGGAGCACTCGCCCGCACCGACCCGGGCCGAGCAGCTCGCGTTGACCGGGCTCTCCGGGGACTACACCCTCCCACCGGCCAACATGCTCGGCGCCGGCGCCGCCGCGAAGACCCGCAGCAAGGCCAACGACGAGGTGATCGCCGCGCTGACCGGCGTGTTCGACCAGTTCGATGTGGACGCGGCGGTCACCGGCTTCACCCGCGGCCCGACGGTCACCCGCTACGAGGTGGAGCTGGGGCACGGCGTCAAGGTCGAACGGATCACCCAGCTGTCCCGCAACATCGCGTACGCGGTGAAGTCGCCGGACGTGCGGATCCTCAGCCCGATCCCGGGCAAGAGCGCCGTCGGCGTGGAGATTCCGAACACCGACCCGGAGAACGTGGCCCTCGGTGACGTGCTGCGCTCACGGGCGGCGACCAGCGACCACCACCCGATGGTGGTCGCGCTCGGCAAGGACATCGAGGGTGGCTACGTGGTGGCCAACCTGGCCAAGATGCCGCACATCCTGATCGCCGGCGCGACCGGCGCGGGCAAGTCGAGCTGCCTCAACACGTTGCTGGTGTCCATCCTCACCCGGGCCACACCGGACGAGGTGCGGCTGCTGCTGATCGACCCGAAGCGGGTCGAGATGACCGGCTACGAGGGCATCCCGCACCTGGTCACCCCGATCGTGACCAACGCCAAGAAGGCGGCCGACTCGCTGGACTGGGTGGTCCGCGAGATGGACATGCGTTACGACGACCTCGCCGCCAACGGGGTTCGGCACATCGACGACTTCAACCGCAAGGTCCGCAACGGCGAGATCAAGGCCCCGCCGGGCAGCGAACGGGAGATGCGCCCGTACCCGTACCTGTTGGTGATCGTGGACGAGCTGGCCGATCTGATGATGGTCGCGCCGCGCGACGTGGAGGACTCGGTCGTCCGGATCACCCAGCTGGCCCGGGCCGCCGGCATCCACCTGGTGTTGGCGACCCAGCGCCCCTCGGTCGACGTGGTGACCGGTCTGATCAAGGCGAACGTGCCGTCCCGCCTGGCGTTCGCCACGTCCTCGCTCGCGGACTCGCGGGTCATCCTGGACCAGCCGGGCGCGGAGAAGCTGCTCGGCCGTGGCGACGGGCTCTTCCTGCCGATGGGGGCCTCCAAGCCGGTCCGCATCCAGGGCGCCTGGGTCACCGAGCGGGAGATCGCCGACGTCGTCAAGTTCTGCAAGGACCAGCGCGAGCCGGAGTTCCGCAAGGACGTGCTGGCCCCCGCACAGGAGACCAAGAAGAAGCCCGACGAGGACATCGGCGACGACCTGGACCTGTTGGTCCAGGCGGTGGAGCTGGTGGTCACCTCGCAGTTCGGCTCGACCTCGATGCTCCAGCGCAAGCTGCGGGTCGGTTTCGCGAAGGCGGGCCGACTGATGGACCTGATGGAGACCCGTGGGGTGGTCGGGCCGTCCGAGGGGTCGAAGGCGCGCGACGTGCTGGTCAAGCCGGACGAGCTGGAGGACGTCCTGGCCGGCCTGCGCGGCGAGGGGGAATGACCGGGGCGTAGCGGCGAGGGGCTGGTCGACGGTCACGACGGGCCCTGGAACGCACGACGGGCCCGCCGAGACAAGGCGGGCCCGCGGCTGGGGAAGCGTGTCAGTTATTGATCAATGCGGCGAAGACCACCGTGCCGAGGATCGCGGCGACGGCGCTGGCCGCGGCGGCGTACCAGCCCAGCGGCTTGTCGCCCAGCACCGCGCCGACGATGCCCGCGATGATGCCGAGCACGCCGAAGATGACCGGGTTGAGCAGCAGGGCGAGAACCGCGAAGACGAAGCCCACGATGGTGAGGATGCGGGCGGCGTTGCTGCGGGGACGGGCGGTGCTCGGCATGTCGGCCATGTCTTCCTCCGGGTGAGAGCCTGTCGTGACGGATCGATCACTACCCACTGTGGTCGTGGATCACGCCTGTCGAGGAGCGACCTCAGTGGAAGATCTTCAGTCCGATCACGCCCACGACCACCAGCAGTAGGCAGAGGATGCGGGGCAGGCTCGCCGACTCACCGAGCGCCAACATCCCGACCAGCGCGGTGCCTACCGCGCCGATGCCGACCCAGACCCCGTACCCGGTGCCGACCGGGATCTCCCGGAGGGCGTACGCCAGCCCGGCCATGCTCAGGAGCAGGGTCACCACGAACACCACGGACGGGATGAGCCGGCTGAAGCCGGCGCTGCGGTCCAGGGCGATCGCCCAGGCCGTCTCCAACAGTCCCGAGATCACCAGCACGAGCCAAGCCATCGTCCACCTCACGGAAGGCGCCCGGGCTGTCGCACCGGGACGAGTCTGCACGTCACGTGGGGCGTCTTGGCCTGACCGGGTACGCCCACCACTCGTCCGGGGCGGCCACGACCATCCGGGGCCACCGAAGCCGACGCTAGCACCGGCGTGGGGGACAGGGCGGTGACTCCCGCCACGGCCCGTTGACCTCTACTTCACTTCAACTTGCAGTATGGCTGTCATGACTCTGCTCTACGCCGACCCCGAGGTCGCCGCCGTGCTGGACGCCGCCACCACGGTCGCCGCCATGCGCGCCGCCCTCCTGGCCGCGTACGAGGGACGCCTCATCGCCCCGCCCCGCGCCGCCGCCCCCCTCGACGGTGGGCGGATGGTGCTCACCGCCGGGCACCTGGTCGGCGAGTGGTACGGCTTCCGCTCGTACGACACCTTCGGCCATGCGCAGGGCGAACAGCTGGTGGTGCTGCACGACGCCCGCACCGGGGCGGTCCGGGCGGTCGCGGTCGGCGAGGAGTTGGGCTCCCGCCGGACCGGGGGGTTGGGCGGCCTCGCGGTCGACGCGCTGGCCCGCCCGGACGCCGCCACCCTCGGTGTGATCGGCTCCGGCCGGCAGGCGTGGACGCAGGTGTGGGCCGCCGCCGCCGTCCGCCCGCTGCGCGAGGTGGTGGTGCACAGCCGCTCCGCCGCCCGGCGGGACGCCTTCGCCGCCCGGGTCCGCGCCGAGCTGGGTGTGCCGGCCCGCGCGGTGGCCACCCCGGGCGCGGCCGTCGCGGGGCGGGACCTTGTGGTGCTCGCCACCACCAGCCCGACCCCGGTGCTCTGCGCCGCCGACCTCAGCCCCGGCACGCACGTCAACGCGGTCGGCTTCAAGCAACTCGACCGCAGCGAATTCGGCACCGACCTGCTGGACACCGCCGACCTGCTGGTCACCGACTCACCGGCCCAGGCGGCGGACTACCAGCCGCCGATGCTCGCGGCCACACCCCCGTACGCCGGACGGTTGCGTGACCTGGGGGGCATTCTGGCCGGCGCGGTCCCCGGCCGGACCAGCGCGGACCAGGTCTCCGTCTTCTGCTCCACCGGCCTGGCCGGGACCGAGGTCTTCCTCCTCGACGCGCTGACCCAGGTCGGTGCCGGAGCGCGCTGACCGGCCGCGGTCGCCGCGGAGCGACGGTGCGCCGGCAGTGCCCGCAGCCCGCGTGCGTGGGCTTCCCCGGCCGGCCCGGTACCCTCGGATGGTGTCTGCCACCGCTCCTTCTCCTTCCGACCACGCCGAGGGCCGCCGTGTCGCCCTGCTGACCCTCGGCTGTGCCCGCAACGAGGTCGACTCGGAGGAGCTGGCCGCCCGGCTGCACGCCGACGGCTGGCAGGTGAGCACCGACGGCGAGGGCGCCGACGTGGTGGTCGTCAACACCTGCGGCTTCGTGGAGAAGGCCAAGCAGGATTCCATCCAGACCCTGCTCGCCGCCGCCGGCACCGGCGCGAAGGTCGTCGCCGCCGGCTGCATGGCCGAGCGGTACGGCCGGGAGCTCGCCGACAGCCTGCCCGAGGCCCAGGCGGTGCTGAGCTTCGACGACTACCCGGACATCGCCGCCCGGCTGAACGCGGTCGTCGCGGGTGAGCAGATCACCGCGCACACCCCCCGGGACCGGCGGGAGCTGCTGCCGTTGACCCCGGTGAAGCGGCGCGACAGCGGCGTCTCGCTCCCCGGGCACGGCACCGTGACCCGCACCACCACCGAGACCGACGAGCACACCCCGGCACACCTGCGGCAGATCCTGCGCCGTCGACTCGACACCGGCCCGGTGGCCTCGCTGAAGCTCGCCAGCGGCTGCGACCGGCGCTGCGCGTTCTGTGCCATCCCCGCCTTCCGCGGGGCGTTCGTCTCGCGTACGCCCGACGAGCTGCTCGCCGAGGCGGAGTGGCTGGCCAAGTCCGGCGTACGGGAGTTGGTGCTGGTCAGCGAGAACTCCACCTCGTACGGCAAGGACCTGGGCGACCCCCGCGCATTGGAGAAGCTGCTGCCGCAGCTCGCCGCCGTGACCGGCATCGTCCGGGTGCGGGCGAGCTACCTCCAGCCGGCCGAGACCCGACCCGGGCTGGTCGAGGCGATCGCCAACACCCCGGGCGTGGCCCCGTACTTCGACCTGTCGTTCCAGCACTCCAGCGAGCCGGTGCTGCGCCGGATGCGGCGTTTCGGCTCCACCGACCGGTTCCTGGAGCTGCTGGCGAGCGCCCGCGCGCTGGCCCCGGACGCCGGCGCCCGGAGCAACTTCATCGTCGGGTTCCCCGGCGAGACGCGCGCCGACGTCGACGAGCTGGTCCGGTTCCTGACCGAGGCCCGGCTCGACGCGATCGGCATGTTCGACTACAGCGACGAGGACGGCACCGAGGCCGCCGGCCTGCCCGGCAAGGTCTCCGCCGCCACGATCAAGCGACGGTACGACCGGCTCAGCGCGCTCGCCGACGAGCTCTGCTCGCAGCGGGCGGAGGACCGCCTCGGCTCCACCGTCGAGGTGCTGGTCGACACTATCGAGGACGGCGTGGTGGAGGGCCGGGCGGCGCACCAGGCGCCGGAGGTGGACGGCTCCACCACCCTGGTCGCCCCGGCCGAGGGTGGGGTCGACCTGAGCGCGCTTCGCCCGGGTGACCTCGTACGCGCAACGGTGACCGGCACCGAAGGGGTGGACCTGCTGGCCGTGCCGGATGAGATGATCTCGGCGGCGCCCGGCGCGGCACGGTGACGTCGGGCCCGAGCGGAGCGGGGGAGCCACGTGGTGCGGTACCGGGAACGCCACGGCGGCCCGAGCGGGGTGCGGCGGTGACCGGGGCGACGGAGTCGACGCCCGGCCGGGCGGTGGTGGAGTCGACGCCCGGTCGTGCGGTGGTGGCGGTGGTGCCCGTCCTCAACGCGGCCAACGCGCTGACCGCCCTGCGGCTGGTGCTGGTGCCGGTCTTCGCCGCCTCGGTGGTGGTGTCCGGGATGACCCACTCCGGCTGGCGGATGGCCGCGTGCCTGATCTTCGCGGTGGCCTCGGCGACGGATCTGGTGGACGGCTGGATCGCCCGCCGGTTCGGGCTGGTCACCTCGGTCGGCAAGGTGGCCGACCCGATCGCCGACAAGGCGCTCACCGGCGCTGCCCTGGTGCTGCTCTCCTGGTACGACCAACTGCCCTGGTGGGTGACCGCGCTGATCCTCGTCCGCGAGCTGGGCATCACCGGTCTGCGGTTCTGGGTGATCCGGCACGGCGTGATCGCCGCCAGCCGGGGCGGCAAGGTCAAGACCGCGCTCCAGATCCTGGCCATCGCCTGGTACCTCTGGCCGATGCCGGCCGCCCTCGCCGCCGTCGGCCCGTGGATCATGGCCGCCGCCGTCCTGGTCACCGTGGCGACGGGCTTCGACTACATAGCCCAAGCCCTCCGCCTCCGCCGCCCCCGCTAAGACCCCACCCCCTCCTGTTGACCATGAAGTTGTTGCCATCCGCGGCGGCGTGTCATGGCGACAACTTCATGATCGACGCGATCGGGGCGGCAGGGTTGGGGGTCGTTGGGTGGGGAAGGAGGGGTTCATGCAGCGCGAGGCAAGTGGTGGTGTCGAGCGGCCGGTGGACAAGTCTGCGGCGGACGAGGCCGTGGCGGGCAGCGCGGCGGCGGGCGTGGTGCACCGGCTGGCGCAGCGGCACGAGACCCTGGCGACTGTCGAGTCGCTGACCGGTGGGTCGCTGGCCGCGTCGATCGTCGACATCGCGGGCGTCAGCGGGATCTACCGGGGCGGCCTGGTGGTCTACGCCACCGAGCTGAAGGGCACCCTGGCGGGCGTCCCCACCGACCTGCTGTCCGAGCGGGGCCCGGTGGACCCGGACGTCGCGGCGGCACTCGCCGAGGGCGGTCGCCAACGCTGCGGCGCGGACTGGGGAGTGGCCACCACCGGCGTCGCCGGCCCCGAACCGCAGGACGGCAAGCCCGTCGGTCTGGTCTACGTCGCGGTCGCCGGCCCGAACGGTGGGGAGGTCCGCCAGCTCGACCTGGACGGCGGGCGGGACCACGTCCGCGCGGCGGCGGTGGTCGAGGCCCTGCGGCTACTCGCCGAGCGCATCCACGACGCCGACGTCCGGGACCCCGGCCTCGACCCCGACGCCCAGCCCTCCGACCCCGACGCCGACCACCCCGACGCCCCAGAAGTCGACGGCCCGGTGGCTCCCGCCGGTACGGCCGGGGGCGCCCGGGGCAGGGCGGGGACGGCCGACGCCGCGCGCCGGTGAGCCCGCCCCGGCGAACCGACGGGCGGGGCGGGATGTCGCCCGGGCCCACAACGGGTACGGTTGCGGGAAGGCTCCGACGTTCGGGGTCGGCGCGGTCCGCCGCGGCCGGCTGCCCAACGGCGGGCGCGAGGTATCCCTCAGGGGGAGGTGCGATGATCCTGCTACGCCGGGTGATCGGTGACGCACTGCGGGCGCGCCGGCAAGGCCAGCAGCGCACGCTGCGTGAGGTCTCCACCGCCGCCAACGTCAGCCTCGGCTACCTCTCCGAGATCGAGCGGGGGCACAAGGAGCCGTCCAGCGAGCTGCTCGCCGCGATCTGCGACGCCCTCGGCGCGCGCCTGTCCGAGTTGCTGCTCGAGGTGAGCGACACCGTGGCGCTCGCCGAGCAGATGCCCGGGGTGCTCGTCTCGATGCAGGAGGAGCAGGCCGATTCCTCGGCCGCGTCCAAGAGCACCAACCGGGGTGTGCGTCAGGTCACCTCCGACGGCAAGGTTGCCGTGTCGGTCCGTCAGGATTCGCCGCTCAAGGCCACGCTGCGCAGCGCCCGCGTCCGCCCGACCGAGCGCGACCGGGACGTGGTCTGCGCGGCCTGAGCCCGCCCTTCCGGTTGAGCGTGGGCGGGCTGGCACCGGCCGCGTAGGGTGGCCCGCAGGAGCTGCCGGTGCTGTCGACCGCCCGGTACGGATGCCTCGTTGGCGTTCGGCTGGGACGATGGAGACCGGCCGGTCGTGGTCGGTCGGTCCATCCGGCCCGGCTGTGGTGGAGCGACGCTACTGAGGGGATACCGCGGAGATGGCGAACCCGTTCGTCAAGGGTTGGAACTACCTGATGGCACTCTTCGGGGCGAAGATCGACGAGCACGCCGATCCCAAGGTGCAGATCCAGCAGGCCATCGAGGATGCCCAGCGGCAGCACCAGGCGCTGGTCCAGCAGGCCGCCGCCGTGATCGGCAACCAGCGTCAGCTGGAGATGAAGCTGTCCCGGCAGATGTCCGAGGTCGAGCGGCTGCAGGGCAACGCCCGACAGGCCCTGGTGCTGTCCGACAAGGCCCGGGCCAAGGGTGACGAGGCCGAGGCGGTGCGGTTCGAGCAGTCGGCACAGACCCTGGCCACCCAGTTGGTCTCCTCCGAGCAGGCCACCGAAGACCTCAAGACCCTGCACGACCAGGCGTTGGGCGCCGCAGCCCAGGCCCGCCGCGCGGTCGAGAACAACTCGATGATCCTCCAGCAGAAGCTCGCCGAGCGCACCAAGCTCCTCAGCCAGCTGGAGCAGGCCAAGATGCAGGAGACGGTGGCCCGCTCGCTGGAGTCGATGTCGTCGTTGACCGCCCCCACCAACACCCCCTCGCTGGACGAGGTGCGCGACCGCATCGAGCGGCGGTACGCCAACGCGATGGGCCGCGCCGAGCTGGCCGGCAACTCCGTCGAGGGGCGGATGTTGGAGATCCAGAAGTCGACCATCGACTCGGCCGGCTCCGCCCGGCTGGAGCAGATCCGGTCCAGCATGGCGGGGGAGCAGCTCGGCAGCGCGTCGCAGGCCGAGAAGGCCGGCCCGGCCACCGACCCGAAGGCCGCCGCCCGGCTGGACGAGCTGCGCGCCAGCATGGCTCGCGAGCGCGGCACCGGCGACCCGACCGCCGCCGGCTGAACGACCGGACCGAGGGGGCCAGCGTGGCAGCAGACGAGCGGACCCGATACTTCCGGAGGCTGGGCCGGCTTCGCCGCTCCGCCCGACGATGGACCGTGCTGGCCGGTGGCCTCGGCGGCGCGGCGGCGGTGCTGACCCCGTACGCCGGGCTCGGTCTGCCCGACGCGGCCTGGGCCGGCGCCGCGGGCAGCGCGGTCGCGCTCGCCGCCTGGCGGTGGATCGACACACGGGCCCTGGCTGCCCAGCCGGCGCCCCCCGCGCT
>NZ_JAKKFI010000019.1 GCF_022230955.1 Micromonospora cabrerizensis | reverse complement strand
TTTTTGGGGACGGGTAATTCGGGGAGTGTGGTGTCGGGGCGGGTTTCGTATTCGTTTGGGTTTGAGGGTCCGGCGGTGACGGTGGATACGGCGTGTTCGTCGTCGTTGGTGGCGTTGCATGTGGCGGCGCAGTCGTTGCGGCGTGGTGAGTGTTCGTTGGCGTTGGTTGGTGGTGTGACGGTGATGGCGACGCCGTCGGCTTTTGTGGAGTTTTCGCGGCAGCGTGGGTTGTCGGTGGATGGTCGGTGTCGGTCGTTTGCGGAGGGTGCGGAGGGGACGGGTTGGTCTGAGGGTGTGGGTGTGTTGTTGGTGGAGCGGTTGTCTGATGCGGTGCGTTTGGGGCATCGGGTTGTGGGGGTGGTGCGGGGGAGTGCGGTTAATCAGGATGGTGCGTCGAATGGTTTGACGGCGCCGAATGGTCCGTCGCAGCAGCGGGTGATTCGGGCGGCGTTGGGTGATGCGGGGTTGTCTGCTGCTGATGTGGATGTGGTGGAGGCGCATGGGACGGCGACGACGTTGGGTGATCCGATCGAGGCGCAGGCGTTGTTGGCCACTTATGGTCAGGGTCGTTCTGATGATCGGCCGTTGTGGTTGGGGTCGGTGAAGTCGAACATCGGTCACACGCAGGCGGCTGCTGGTGTTGCTGGGATCATCAAGATGGTTGAGGCGATGCGGCATCAGGTGTTGCCGCGTACGTTGCATGTGGATGCGCCGACGTCGCAGGTGGACTGGTCGGCGGGTGCGGTTCAGCTGTTGACCGAGGCCCGGCCGTGGTCGGTTGGTGGGCGTCCGCGTCGGGCCGGGGTGTCGTCGTTCGGGATCTCCGGCACCAACGCCCACGTCATCCTGGAGGAACCCCCCTCGGCGGCGGTACCGGCCCAGGAGAGGCCCCCGGTCGGCGACCC
>NZ_JAKKFI010000018.1 GCF_022230955.1 Micromonospora cabrerizensis | reverse complement strand
ATGCGCCGACGTCGCAGGTGGATTGGTCGGCGGGTGCGGTTCAGCTGTTGACCGAGGCTCGGCCGTGGTCGGTTGGTGGGCGTCCGCGTCGGGCGGGGGTGTCGTCGTTCGGGATCTCCGGCACCAACGCCCACGTCATCATCGAAGAGCCGCCCGCCGTCGACGTTCCCTCCGACGCCAAGCCGCAAGCACCCGAGCTGGTGCCGTGGGTGTTGTCGGCCCGCTCGCCGGAGGCGGTACGGGGTCAGGCCGCCCGGCTGGTGCCGGTCGAGGCGCACCCGGTCGATGTCGGGTTCACCCTGGCCGCACACCGGACGACGCACGCGCATCGGGCGGTGGTGTTCGGGCCGGAGGAGCTGGCGGCGTTGGCCGCTGGTGAGCCGGGTCCGGTCACCGGGTCGGCGGTACGCGGGAAGACAGCATTTGTGTTCTCCGGTCAGGGGTCGCAGAGGCCGGGCATGGGCCGGGACCTCCACGACACGTTCCCCCGCTACGCGGCGGCGTTCGATGCGGCCTGCGCGGAGCTGGACCGTCATCTTGACCGGCCGATCCGGGACGTGATCCTGGACGACGCGGAGGCCCTGGACCAGACGGTCTACACACAGGCCGCGTTGTTCGCCGTCGAGGTTGCCCTGTTCCGGCTGGTCGAGTCGTTCGGTGTCACGCCGGATTACCTGGTGGGGCACTCGATCGGTGAGGTCGCCGCCGCGCACGTTTCCGGGGTGCTGTCGCTGCCGGACGCGGCGAAGCTGGTCGCCGCCCGAGGCCGCCTGATGCAGGCCCTGCCGACCGGTGGGGTCATGGTCGCGGTACGGGCGACCGAAGCGGAGGTGCTGCGGCTGCTGACCGACGGCGTGTCCGTCGCCGCCATCAACGGCCCCCGCTCGGTGGTGCTGTCCGGCGTGGAAGGCGAGGTCACGGCCGTCGCCGCCCACTTCGAGAAGTCCAAGCGGCTGCGGGTCAGTCACGCGTTCCACTCGGTGTTGATGGAGCCGATGCTGGCCGAGTTCGCGCAGGTCGCGCAGACGTTGACCTACGAGTCGCCTCGGATCCCGGTCGTGTCGAACGTGAGCGGGCAGGTCGCGGAGACGCAGGACGCCGGTTACTGGGTGCGGCACGTGCGCGAAGCGGTCCGCTTCGCTGACGGCATGGCCACCCTGGAAGCCGCAGGGGTGACCACGTTCGTGGAGATCGGCCCGGACGGGGTCCTGTCGGCTATGGGCGCCGACTGCGTTGCGGACGCGGTGTTCGTACCCGTGCAACGCTCTGACCGCGACCAGCCGACCGCCCTGCTCGCCGCCCTGGCGCAGGTCTTCGTGCGCGGCGTCGCGGTGGACTGGACGCCGTGCCTGACCGGCGGACGTCTCATCGACCTGCCCACCTACGCCTTCCAGCACCAGCGCTACTGGCCCGCCGCACCCGACACCGCCGCCGACGCGGCCGGCATCGGGCTCGCGACCGTCGACCACCCGTTCTGGGCCGCCGCCGCCGACCTGCCCGAGCAGGACAGCGTGCTGCTCACCGGCCGTCTCTCCGCCCGCGCCCAGCCCTGGCTGGCCGACCACGTGATCGGCGGCGCACTGCTGGTCCCCGGTGCCGCGCTGGTCGACCTCGCCCTGGCCGCCGGCGACCACGCCGGCCTGAACCACCTCGACGAGCTCACCATCGAAGCCCCGATGGTGCTGCCCACCAGCGGCGGCACTCTGACCATCCGCGCCCTGGTCGGCCCGCTCACCGGTGACAACCCCGCCGCGGAGGGCGAACGGCGTGACATCACGCTCTACGCCCGCCCCGACGACACCGGCGAATGGCAGCGACACGCGTCCGGCACCCTCACCACCGTCGAGGCGGCGGACACCCCGGGTCACTGGACGCCGGGAGCGACCGACGGGGTGCCGGTCGACGGCGTCTACCCCGGCTTCGCCGAGATCGGGTTCGACTACGGGCCGCACCTGCGGGGCCTGCACGCCGCGTGGCGTCGCGACGGGGAGCTGCTGGCCGACGTGGCCCTCGCCGATGACCTCACCCCCGACGGCTTCCTGCTGCACCCCGCGCTCCTCGACGCAGCCCTGCACGGCCTCGCCCTCGGTGTCCTCGACGGCGACACGACCGGCCTCCCGTTCTCCTGGACCGGGGTCACCGTGCACGCCACCGGGGCACGCGCGTCCCGGGTACGGATCAGCCGGGCCGGCGCCGACGCGATCTCCCTCGATCTGCGCGACGCCGAGAACCGTCCCGTCGCCACCGTGGACCGGCTCGTGCTGCGCCCCTACACGCCGACGACGGGCGCGACGCTGCGCCCGTACCAGATGGAATGGACGCCGATCCCGCAGCTCGACGTCCCCGCGACCCTGCTCACCGACCACGCGGATCTGGCGGCGACGCTGGCCGCCGGCAGCGTGCCGGCCGGCCCTGTCCTCTGGTACGCCGAGCCCGACCCCGCCGCCGACCCGGTGACCGCCGCGCACACCGCCACCACCCGTGCCTTGGCCGTGGTGCAGTCCTGGGCGGCCGACGAGCGGCTCGCCGGTGTGCGGCTGATCGTCGCCACCCGACACGCCGTGCAGACCGGCGACGAGCCGTTGACCGATCTCGCCGGGGCCGCCGTGCACGGGTTGGTGCGCAGCGCCCAGGCCGAACACCCGGACCGGTTCGTGCTGGTCGACATCGACGACGGGCCCGGCTCTCTTGCGCTGCTCCCCGCCGCCGCGCACTGCGGTGAGCCGCAGCTGGCGATCCGCGGCGGAGTGGTCAGCGTGCCGCGACTCGTCCGACCGCCGGCCGAGGAACCACGCCCGTTCTCCTTCGGCACCGGAACGGTGCTGGTCACCGGCGCGTTGGGCACGCTCGGCCGACTCGTGGTGCGACACCTGATCACCACCCACGGTGTGCGCGACCTGTTGCTGGTCAGCCGTCGCGGCGCCGAATCCCCCGGGGCGGCCGAGTTCCTGGCGGACCTCGCCGGGCTCGGTGCGTCCGCCCGACTGGTGGCCGCGGACGCGACCGATCGGACCGCACTGTCCCAGGCCATCGCCGAGGCACCGGAGCTGACCGGCGTCGTGCACCTCGCCGGTGTGTTGGACGACGGCGTCGTCAGCGGGCTGTCGGTGCAGCGGTTGTCGGCGGTGTTGCGGGCGAAGGTGGATGCGGGTTGGTATCTGCACGAGTTGACGCGGGATCGGCGGTTGTCGGCGTTCGTGTTGTTCTCCTCGGCTGCGGGGGTGTTCGGTAACGCGGGCCAGGGCGCGTACGCGGCCGGCAACGCGTTCCTCGACGCCCTGGCACAGCACCGCCACGGGCTGGGACTCCCGGCGGTCTCCCTCGCCTGGGGGCTCTGGGCCGACGCCAGCGACCTGAGCGCGAATGCCGACCAGCGGCGTCTCGGCCGTGGCGGGGTGCTCCCGCTCACCGCCGAGCAGGGACTCGCCCTGCTCGACGCCGGCTGTGTGTCGCCGTCGCCGGTCAGCGTGCCGATCCTGCTGGACCTCGCGGCGGTCGCCGCGTCCGGCACTGTGCCCGCGCTCCTGCGGCGTCTGGTCCGGCCCGCACGCCGGGTGGCCGCCGCCGCGACCGACACGTCGTCGCTGCGGGCAAGGCTCGCCGACCTCGATCATGACGCGCGTCGGGCCGTTGTTCTGGAGGTGGTGTCGTCGCGGGTGGCGGTGGTGCTGGGTCATCCGCAGGGGTGGTCGGTGGATGGTGGTCAGGCGTTTGGTGAGTTGGGTTTTGATTCGTTGACGGCGGTGGAGTTCCGCAATGGGTTGTCGGCGGTGACCGGGTTGCGGTTGTCGGCGACGACGGTGTTCGACTATCCGACCCCGGACGCGCTGGTGGACCACCTGCTGGGTGAGTTGGTCGGGGCGGTTGCTCCGGTCGCGGCGGTGACGGCGACGGTTTCCGCGGATGAGCCCATCGCGATCGTCGGGATGGCCTGCCGTTTCCCGGGTGGGGTGGACTCCCCCGAGAGCCTCTGGCGGATGGTCGAGTCCGACGGTGAGGGGATCAGCGACTTCCCGACCGACCGCGGGTGGGACCTGGAAACGCTGTTCGACCCGGACGAGTCCCGGACGGACACCTCGTACACCCGACGGGGAGGCTTCCTCTCCACCGCCGCCGAGTTCGACGCGGAGTTCTTCGGGATCTCACCGCGCGAGGCGTTGGCCATGGACCCGCAGCAGCGGTTGCTGCTGGAGGCGAGCTGGGAAGCCGTGGAACGGGCCGGAATCGACCCGCATTCCCTGCGCGGATCCGACACCGGGGTCTTCGCCGGCCTGATGTACCACGACTACGGGCCATTCGCACAACAGAGCCCCGACGGCCTCGAAGGATTTTTGGGGACGGGTAATTCGGGGAGATCGGAAGAAGCACGG
>NZ_JAKKFI010000017.1 GCF_022230955.1 Micromonospora cabrerizensis | reverse complement strand
GTTGCCGACGGGTGGGCCGTTCGCTGCCTTATGCGTCACCCTGGTCCTCACCCGTGGTGGCCTGGTGGCCTGGTGGCCTGGTGGCCTGGTGGCCTGGTGGCCTGGTGGCCTGGTGGCCTGGTGGCCTGGTGGCCTGGTGGCCTGGTGGCCTGGTGGCCTGGTGGCCTGGTGGCCTGGTGGCCTGGTGTGCGGGAATGGTCTGGTTGTCCGCGTGCGGGAGCGTGGCCCGCAGCGGTTTGGGCTCACGCCCACCGCAGGCCTGCGCCGTCGCACCACCGTGCCGGTACCGCCGAGCGCGCGGCGTCATCCGGGGCCCCGGCCTTCTCGCGTGGGACTACCTGGATCCGGCTGCGTGGTGACAGTGCCCTCAGCGCGGTTGGTCGTGTCTATGTTCGTCGGTGGTAGTGGTTGCGGCGGGGGAGTTGGTCGGGGTCGAGCCAGGCGGGCGGTATGAATTCGGGGCAGCCGTCGCCTGCCAGCCGCACGGTCCAGTCGCTGTGGTGGAGGTGTCGGTGGTGGTGGCCGCAGAGCAGGACGGCGTTGCTGAGGTTGGTG
The DNA here is from genome assembly GCF_022230955.1 of Micromonospora cabrerizensis. Taxonomy (GTDB): domain Bacteria; phylum Actinomycetota; class Actinomycetes; order Mycobacteriales; family Micromonosporaceae; genus Micromonospora; species Micromonospora cabrerizensis. Next base: position 985 of record NZ_JAKKFI010000017.1, on the reverse strand, counting down.
GGGCCGCCGTCGGCCCAGTGTCGGATGTGGTGGGCGTCGCACCAGCGGGGTGGGCGGTCGCAGCCGGGGAAGGCGCAGCCGCCGTCGCGGAGCACGAGGGCGCGGCGCAGCGGGCCGGTGACGAGGCGGCGTTGTCGGCCGACGTCGAGTGGTTGGCCGGTGCTGTTGAGGACGGCCGGGAGGATCGCGGCGTCGCAGGCGAGTCGGCGCACCGTTTCCGGTGTGAGGTGCAGGCCGGTGTCGAGGGTGCCGGCGCCGAGTTGCCCCGCGAGGGCGTCGAAGCTGGTGGTGACGACGATCTGTGCGGGATCGCCGCCGTTCTCGGGTAGCTCCCCGGTGCGCAGGCTGAGCCGGCAGAGGTCGGCGAGGGCGTCATGACGGCGCTGGCCGGCGCAGCGCTGGTCGTCGGGGCCGGAGGGAGCGGTCAGCGGGTCGATCGCGGCGCGCAGGAGACCGGCGGTTTCGCTGTCGAGGATGCCGGTGAGTCGGAGTCGGCCGTCGGCCAGCGCGGACATCGTCACGTGGCGGTCGCGGCTGGCGCGGCGGGCGTCGGCTTCCAGTGCGGCCTGGGCGGCGGCGTCGGCGAGGTCGGGTGCGACGTGGTCGAGGATGCGGGTGCCGAGTTTGCGCAGCAGGGTGGGGTCGAACTGGCCGGCCCAGTCGACCAGCACACCGACGGCCTTGTCGGCGGCCTGCGCGCCGGCTGAGGTGTGCACGGTGCTGACGGTGTCGGCGATGACCCGGGCCTGGTCGAGGGTGAGGTGCCCGTCGGCCAAGGCTTGTCGTATCCCGGGGTTGCCGGTGTCCAGTGCGGCGGCGAGGTCGACGAGCCGGCGGGCGGCGGGCACGGTGAGGTGGAGTCGTTCGCGCAGCCAGACCGCTGTGCTGGACGCGCCCTGCGCCCGGGCGGTGCCCCGACCGTCGATCTCGCGGACCAGGGCGAGGGTGACGGCGGCGAGGCGTTGCGCCAGGCGGTGCGCGGCGG
>NZ_JAKKFI010000016.1 GCF_022230955.1 Micromonospora cabrerizensis | reverse complement strand
GGGGCGGAGATGCCCGAGCAGCACCGCCAGACGGGCTCGGCCCCGGGCACACCGGCTCTTCACCGTCCCCTCGGCGACACCGAGGATGCGGGCGACCTCGGCGACCGGGTAGCCCTGTACGTCGACCAGCACCAGGGCGGCACGTTGTTCGAGGGGCAGTGCGGCGAGTGCCTCGCGGACGACCAGCACGGTGTCGTGGTCATGTGCCACGGCGGCCGGCTCGATCCCGCCGGTGCCCGAGCCGTCCTCGGCACGGTTGCCGTCCGGCAGCGGGACCGTCGGATGTGCCTGCCGGCGACGGATCCGGTCCAGGCAGGCGTTCACCACGATGCGGTGCAGCCAGGTGGTGACAGCGGAGTCACCGCGGAACCGGGACGCCGCCCGGTGCGCGGACAGCAGCGCGTCCTGGAGTGCGTCGGCTGCCTCCTCGCGGTCACCGAGGGTCCGCAGGGCGACCGCCCAGAGCCGGTCGCGGTGCCGGCGGAACAGCTCGGCGAAAGCGTGCCGGTCGCCATCGACGTGGGCACGCAACAGCTCCAGATCGGTAGCTGTGGCGTGCCCGTCCATCACCACGTCCGGTGGAAGCGGTGCCACGCGGGAGGTGCCAGGCTCACGACCCCTGAACCGTGATCTCCTGGACGTCGACCTGGAAGCCCCGCTCGCTGGCCGGCAACTCGGTGATCCAGAACAGCAGGTACTGGTATTTCTGGTCGGCGTTGAACCCGTTGAACGTCATCGTGGTGCCGTCGTGGTCCTCGAACGGCTGCCCGATGGTGGTGTTCGGAGTCTTGTAGGCCTGGACCATCTGCTTGTCGCCGTTCGAGGTCGACGGCGGTGCGGTGGTGCCGGTGAGCAGCTCGGCGGACGCGCCGGTCGCGGAGAGCACCGCCTGCACCGACAGGACGTTGTGTGGCGCGCCGAGGTCGAGCCAGACCCCCATGCCGGACTTCTGGTTGCCGAACTTGGCCGCCGTGTACGTGTCGGTGCCCCAGCCCTTGTCCGCGTCGCCGTCGATGACCTTGTCGGCGCCGCCCAGCTCGTCGCGCTTCTGGCTGTCCGGGTCGATGATCCGGACGCCCTTGACGGCCAGCTTGCGGACCGTGGCGGCGGCCGGGGTGGTATCGCCGGCCGGGGCGCTGGAGGTGGGAGCGGGAGGCTGGTTGGCCTGCGGGTCCTTGTCGCCGTCGCCCAACGTGCTGATGCCGATCAGCAGACCGACCAGGGCGACCGCCAGCAGGCCGGCGATGCCCACGGCGACCTTGCGACCACCGGCGGCGGCCAGTGGCGACGGCTCTTCCTCGGTGTCGGCGGCGAACCGTAGCGGCCCGCTGTTGTCGAGGTAGTGCTCCTCCTCGGCCGGCACGTCCAGTCGGGCCAGCTCGGCGGCGAGCACATCGGACGACGGCGGCGCGATCTCGGCGTCGAGCAGGTCCATGGTCAGGTCGTCGAGGTACGCGGGAACACCCGCCCGGACCTGGCGGGGTGCCGCGATGGCACCACCGGCGTCGCGAACGGCGTCCGGGATGGCGGCCCGGCCGTGGCCGGCGGTGGCACCGCGCAACGGCGCCTCGGCGTGCGGCCAGTAACCGGTCAGGGCGAAGTAGAGGACACCGCCGACCGCTCGGATGTCGTTCTCCTGGCTGTCGTCGCCGTCGGTGCGGGCGTCCGCCAGGACCACGCGGCCCTCGTCACTGATCATGACGGTGCCGGGGTGGACGTTGCCGTGCACCATGCCGGTGGCGTGCACCGCGGCGAGAGCGCTTGCGACGGCGTTGCCGATCGCGGTGGCCCGGGCCGGGTCCAGTGGACCGTCGGCCGCCAGGTCCCGCAGGGACTGCCCGTCGACCCACTCGCGCACCACGTACGCGCGGTCGGCCTCGTCGATCGCGTCGTAGACGCCGACCAGGTTGGGGTGGATGACCCGGCTGGCCGCGACGGCCGCCTGGAGCATCTCGGTGGCGGAGTCGCCGCCCGGGTAGCGCAGCACCACCGCGACGGGACGACGCAGGATGACGTCGACCCCGCGCCAGACCAGCCGACCCGCGCTGTCGTTGTTGATGTGCTCAACCAGCTCGTACCGCTCGGCGAGGACTTCACCGGCCGTGGGAGCACCGAAGGTCATGACCGGAGGAGCGCTTTCGTCCGCCTCCTGACCCTCGCCGACCTGGGTCACCCGTCCTCCCTCGGTGATCGTGTCGATCGATGGACCCGCACTGCTGGGCATGTGGCTTCCCGCTCTGCCGTTGAAGGAACCGGCCGACCGGTGTCGACGCGCAGCGTCGGCCCCTGCCGTACCCGTCGAGAGCGACCTTACCCGGGTTGCCCGTCTCCCCGACATGTCATCTTCCCGCCGTACCCGGCGGGTTCCCGGCAGTCGAAGAGCTCGTCCGGTTACGACCGTTGTCAGCCACGTTGCTGGCACATGTACTAGCTAATCTACGGCTTCACCGCAAGTGACCGACGCCGGGGCTGGGCTGCGGCGGCCCTCCCTCCAACCGGCATGTTCCCACCGATCGGACCGGCACGCTCAGCCGTACGGTTGGTTATCCACAGGCTTATGCGGTGGTTGACCGGCGAATCGCGGAGTTATCCACAGGTGCATCCCCAGCCTGGTGATCCGCGGTCACGGTCCGTGTGTGCGCGAACTTTTTGTGATCGGGTGCTGGCGGTCAGCGACCGAGACGGCGGCGGACCATGCCGACCACCTCGGTGATCTCGCTGATCCGCAGCAACATGGCCAGACCCAGGTAGGTCCCGCCGATCACCGCGCCGCCGATCACGAGCTGCACGACCGCTTCGAGTCGGCTGGGCGTGTCGTCACCGGGCAGCAGCTTCACCACCAGCAGGCCGACCACTGCCGAGCCGAGCGCCGCGACCGCGACCCGGCCGGCGGTGCGCATGATGCCGCCGAGGCCGATCCGACCGACGCGCGGTCGGAGCAGCCAGGCCGAGCCGATCGCGGCAGCCAGGTAGGACACCGCGTTGCCGATCATCATCCCCGCGCCGGCGAAGCTCGCCGAGAAGGCCACGAAGAGCACGATCTGCACCCCGATCCGGAGCGCCACCACCGGAATGTTGATCAGCGCCGGGGTGCGCGTGTCCGGCAGCGCGTAGAACGCGAAGGTGAAGAGCTGGCTGACCGCGAACGGGACCAGCGCGAGCGCCGCCGCCAACAGCACGACGGAGGTGGCGGTGGCGTTGTCCTCGGTGAAGGCGCCGACCCGGAACAGCGTGAACGCGATCGGGGTGGAGAGCACGGCGTAGCAGACGGCGATCGGGGCCAGCACCGCCGTGACCGTCCGGGTGCCCCGGGACAGGTCGGCGGCGAGGTCGGCGTACCGGCCGTCGGCGGCGGCCGCGCTCATCCGGGGCATCAGCGCGGTGATGATCGAGACGGCGATGATGCCGTGTGCCGTCATCAGCAGCAGGAAGACGTTGTTGTAGATCAGCGGGCCGGCGGCGTTCTCCTTGCCGGCCCGGTTGAGCAGGTTGAACAGCACGATCAGGCCGACCTGGCTGACCGCGACGTAGCAGATCATCCACGCCCCGAGGCGGCCCAGCTCGCGCAGCCCGAGGGCCCGGAAGTCGAAGCGCATCTTCCAGCGGAAGCCGACCTTGCGCAGCGCCGGCAGCAGGCCGGTCGCCTGGATGGCGACACCGAGCAGGGTGCCCCCACCGATCAGGATGATCCGGCCGGCCGTCATGTCCTCCGGCTGGACGATCTTCGCGCCGAAGATCGCGATGTAGAGGCCGGCGGTGCCGATCACCACCATGTTGTTGAGGATCGGGGCCCACATCGGGGCGGCGAAGTGCCCCCGGGTGTTGAGCACCGCGCTGATCAGCGCGGAGAGGCCGGAGAAGAAGATCATCGGCAACATCAGGTACGACAGGTGCCGGACCAGTTTGGAGTAATCCTCGGTCGACTCGCTGCTGCCGTACAACCAGGTCAACGGCCAGGCCAGGGCCACCGCCAGGATGGCCGCCGCGCCGAGGGCGAGCACCGCCAGGGTGAGCAGCCGCTGTGCGTACGCCTGCCCGCCATCCGGGTCGATCTTGCGTCGACGCACCAGCACCGGGATCAGCACGCTGGTGAGGACGCCGCCGAGCAGGAACTCGTAGACCATGCCGGGCAGGATCTGGGCGGTCGTGTACGCGTCACCGACCAGCGCACCGCCGAGCGCCGCGCCGATCACCAGGTTGCGGAGGAAGCCGGTGCCGCGGCTGACCAGGCTGCCGATCGCCATCACCGCGCTGTTGGTCGCGGCGCTCGCCTCGGCCACCTGCTCCTGCGGCGGCGCGGTCGACTCCAGGGCCGGCTGGTTCAGCGGCTCGGCAGAGATGAAGGTGGCGCCGTCGCCCGGACGTGCGCCGCCGCCGGGCCCACCATCGTGCGCGGCGTTGGCGCTGCGGTAGAGCCCGCCGCTCATCTCCAGCCTCCCAGGGGTACGTCGAGCCGGACACCGACCCGCACGCCACAGACCATAGTCAACCCCCACCCGTTACCCACGCCCGGCGGATCGGATCACACCCTGGCCCGATAAGCTGGCGATCCCATGTCCGAAGCCTCCGCTCCTCACGCCGCCGACCGCCGCGAACTCACCGCCGCGCAGCGCAACGCCGTCGCCGAACTGCTCCGGGTTTCCCCGGTCGCCGACGAGTTGGGCCGCCGCTTCGTCCGCGCCGGTCACGAGTTGCACCTGGTGGGCGGTTCGGTGCGCGACGCCCTGCTCGGCCGACTCGGGGACGACCTCGACTTCTGCACCGACGCGCACCCGGACGAGACGCTGCGGGTCCTCAAGGGCTGGGCCGAGTCGATCTGGGAGACCGGTCGGGAGTTCGGCACCATCGGGGCCCAGCGCGACGGCCTCCGGCTGGAGATCACCACGTTCCGTGCGGAGTCGTACGACCAGGTCAGCCGCAACCCCGTGGTGGTGTACGGCACCAGCCTCGACGAGGACCTGAAGCGGCGCGACTTCACGATCAACGCGATGGCGGTCAGCCTGCCGGAGCACCGGTTCACCGACCCGCACGGCGGGCTGGACGACCTGTCGGCCCGGATGATCCGTACCCCGAGCACCCCCGGGGAGTCGTTCGGTGACGACCCGTTGCGGATGCTGCGGGCCGCCCGGTTCGCCGCCCAGCTGCGCTTCGCCGTGCACCCGGACGCGCACCGGGCGATGAGCGAGATGTCCGCCGACCTGGACCGGATCACCGCCGAGCGGATCCGCGACGAGTTCACCAAGCTGCTCTGCGGCGCCGACCCGATCACCGGGCTGCGGTTGCTGGTCGACACCGGGCTGGCCGAACGCTTCCTGCCGGAGCTGACCGGGCTGAAGCTGGAGATCGACGAGCACGCGCAGCACAAGGACGTCTACGAGCACACCCTGACGGTCGTCGAGAACGCGGTCTCCTACGAGGAGGAGGGCTGCGACTTCATCCTGCGGATGGCCGCCCTCATGCACGACGTGGGCAAGCCGGCGACGAAGGCCGCGGCCCCCGACGGTCGGGTCAGCTTCCACCACCACGAGGTGGTCGGCGCACGGCTGACCAAGGCCCGGATGAAGGCGATGCGCTACCCGAAGGAGGTCATCGCCAAGGTGACCGCGCTGGTCGCGCTGCACCTGCGCTTCTACGGGTACGGGCGGGGCGAGTGGACGGACTCGGCGGTGCGCCGTTACGTCGCCGACGCCGGTGACCTGCTGCCCCGACTGCACAAGCTGACCCGCTCGGACTGCACGACCCGCAACCGCCGCAAGGCGGCCCAGCTCGCGGCCGACTATGACGCGTTGGAGGACCGGATCGCCCGGATCGCGGCCGAGGAGGACCTGGCCCGGGTGCGTCCCGACCTGGACGGCAACGCGATCATGGAGTTGCTCGGCGTACCGCCGGGGCCGGTGGTCGGGCGGGCCTGGAAGCACCTCAAGGAACAGCGTCTGGAGCACGGCCCGCTGGACCGGGACGCCGCCGAGGTCGAGCTGCTGCGCTGGGCCCGCGCCGAGGGCCTCATCGAGTAGGGCCGGGCACCGAGCCCACCAGAAGTGATGACGGGCGCCGCCCCCGAACCGGGAGCGGCGCCCGTCGGCGTACGTCGTCAGCGGGTCTCGACGGCCGTCCCGTCCACGGCCGGGGCGCCCTTGCCGGCGGAGGTGCCGTTGCCGGCGGCGGAGGCCGAGCCGAGCCGGGCCAGCAGACCGGCCAGGTCGATCCCGGTCAGGTCGCTGCCGAGCTGGAGCCCCTGGGCCACGTTGCCGGCCACCGACTTCGTCAGCGACGACGCGCCGTCGGTGGAGATGACGGTCATCTTGTCGATCGCCCCGATCGGCGCGCTGGCCGCCTCCACCACCTGCGGCAGCACCTTGACCAGCAGGTCCAGCACCGCAGCCTCACCGTAGGCGGCGAACGCCTCGGCCTTGCGCGCCATGGCGTCCGCCTCGGCCTCACCCTTGGCCAGGATGGCCGCCGCCTCGGCCTGACCCTCCCGCTCCACCGCCTCGGCGATGGCGGAGCGCCGACGCTGCTCGGCCTCACCCTCCTTGGCGCCCTCGATCGCGTTCGCCTCGGCAAGCGCGGCACGCCGGGCCCGCTCGCCCTCACCGGTGAGCCGCGCCTGTTCGGCGGAGGCCTGCGCGGCGGCGATGACCGACTGCCGCTGCGCGTCCGCGTGCAGCACCGCCGCGGCACGGGACGCCTCGGCCTCCTGTTCCACCTTGTACCGGGCCGCGTCGGCGGGCTTGCGCACCTCGGTGTCCAGTTGGCGCTGCTTGAGCTCGGCGTTGCGCTCGGCGACCTTCTGCTGCTCGGAGAGGATCGCCTGGTCCCGCTCGGCCTGGGCGAGGGGGCCTGCGGCGGCGGACTTCGCCTTCGCCGCGTCGATCTCGGCCTGGATGCCGGCCTGCTTGAGAGACAGGTTCCGGTTCGCCTCCGCGATGGCCTCCTCGGCGAGCAGCCGTTCCTGCTCGGCCTGCTGTCGGGCCCGCGCCTCGGCGATGGCCGCGTCCTTGAGCACCCGGGCGGCCTCGGGCCGGCCCAGGTCCTGCAGGTAGGACCCTTCGGCGAGGATGTCCTGGAGTTGGAAGGTGTCCAGCACGAGACCCTGGTTGGTCATCGAGTGCTCGGCCTCCTCGGCCACCGCGCTGGCGAACGCCGCCCGGTCCCGGATGACCTCCTCGACGGTGAGCCGGCCGACGATCGAGCGCAGCGCTCCGGCGAGCACCTCCCGGGTGAAGTTGTCGATCTCGTCCTGTTGGTGCAGGAATCGCTGGGCGGCGGCCCGGATCGCGTCCTCGGTACCACCGACCTTGACGATCGCCACGCCGTGCAGATCGGCACGGATGCCCTGCTTGCTCACCGCGCCCCGGATGCCGACGTCGATGCGTCGGCTGGACAGGTCGAGCGACTGGAGCTTCTGCACCACCGGCAGCACGAAGACCGACGCGCCCAGCACGACCTTCTGCCCGGAGTTGTCGGTCGAGCGCCCGCCGTCGGCGGTCTGCGTGGTGCGGCCCTTGCGGCCGGTGACGATGAACGCCTCGTTCGGCCCGGCCACCTTGATCCGGGAGAGCACGAAGAGCACCAGGATGAGCACGAGGAGGATCGCGCCACCGATGGCGATTAGCAGGGCCATATAAAGGAGTCCTGTCTACGAGGGGAAGTCAGTAGGTCTCGACCTGGACGCTGGTCTCGCTGAGCGCCTGCACCACGAAGACCTGGGCGCCGATCGGTATCGGCTGGTCCGCGCGTGCGCTGAGCTTGACCGGTTGACCGGCGAGACGAATCCGTACCTCGCCATAGCCGTCAACCGGCACCGGTGTGACGACCAGGCCGAGCGCACCGACCAGGTCGTCGCGGGTGGGGGTGGGGTCGGTGCGCATGTTGCGCGCCGCCCGGCTGAAACGGGACGCCAACCAGCCGGTGGGCACGGCCGCGAGCACGCCGCCGACCGCCGCGCCGACGACCATTCCGGGGGTACGCGCACCGAGCAGTTCGTTGACGATGGCCGCGCCGAACCCGAACGCCCCGGCGAAGCCGGCGACCGTCTCGACCGAGATCGGCCCGTCGACGTCGGCGTGCCCGAACTGGAACAGCTCGGTGCCGAGCAGGGCGAGCGCGAGCACGCCAATGCCCGCCCCGCCGATGATCAGAAAGATGAGCGTCCCTGTTGCCACGACCTGCACGGTATCGATGCCCCGCAACGCCAACCGGCCGCCGAGAAGGGGTCCGGCCGGAGTCGGGGAGAATGGGTGGATGCGCTGGACCGTCCTCGACTCACCGATCGGTGAGTTCTCCGTCGCCACCGACGGCACGAGCGTCTGCGGCGCCCACTTCGGGCGGGTCGAGGCGGCCAACGAGGCCCCTGACCACGCGCTGGCCGGGCAGGCCGCCGCCGAGCTGCGGGCGTACTTCGCCGGCGAGCTGACCGCGTTCACGATTCCGGTCTCGATGCCGCGCGGCTCCGACTTCGAACGGGCCGTGTGGCGGGAGATGACCAACATCCCGTACGGGGAGACGCTGACGTACGGCGAGGTCGCGCGGCTGGTCGGCGAGCCCGGGGCGGCACGCGCGGTGGGAGTTGCCTGCAACCGCAACCCGGTCCCGGTGATCGTGCCGTGTCACCGGATCGTCGGCGCGGGCGGCAAGCTGGTCGGCTTCGGCGGGGGCCTGCCCCGCAAGGTCAAGCTGCTGGAGCTGGAGGCCGGGGTCGCACTGCGAAACGCCTGGTTCCAGGGCTGACGGGTCGCGGCGGCTGTCGCCGTACCTGCGGATGTCGAGCTGAACGCGGCGAGGGCCGGGTCCGTTCGGACCCGGCCCTCGCCGCTGCTTGCTGATTCAGCGGGTCAGCGCGCGACCTCGCCCGCGATGAACTCCTCGACGGCCTGGTGGGCGTCGTGGTCGGCGTACTGCACCGGCGGGGACTTCATGAAGTACGACGAGGCCGACAGGATCGGGCCGCCGATCTTCCGGTCCAGCGCGATCTTCGCAGCCCGGACCGCGTCGATGATGACGCCGGCCGAGTTCGGAGAGTCCCACACCTCGAGCTTGAGCTCGGCGTTGAGCGGGGTGTCACCGAACGAGCGACCCTCCAGGCGGATGTACGCCCACTTGCGGTCGTCCAGCCACGGCACGTGGTCCGACGGGCCGATGTGCACGTCGCTCTTGCTCATCTCGTGCGGGATCTGCGAGGTGACCGACTGGGTCTTCGAGATCTTCTTCGAGACGAGCCGCTTGCGCTCCAGCATGTTCATGAAGTCCATGTTGCCGCCGAAGTTGAGCTGGTACGTGCGCAGCAGCTCGACGCCGCGGTCCTCGAAGAGCTTCGCGAGGGCGCGGTGCACGATGGTGGCGCCGACCTGGCTCTTGATGTCGTCACCGACGATCGGCAGGCCGGCGTCGGTGAACTTCTGGGCCCACTCCGGGTCGGAGGCGATGAAGACCGGCAGGGCGTTGACGAACGCGCAGCCGGCGTCGATCGCGGCCTGGGCGTAGAACTTGGCGGCCTGCTCGGAGCCGACCGGCAGGTAGCAGACGACGACGTCGACCTGCGCGTCACGCAGCGCCTGCGCCACGTCGACGGGGGTGGCGTCGGACTCCTCGACGATCTCGCGGTAGTACTCGCCCAGACCGTCGAAGGTCGGACCGCGCTGCACGCTGACGCCGGTCGGCGGCACGTCGCAGAGCTTGATGGTGTTGTTCTCGCTGGCGACGATCGCCTCCGCGAGGTCCATGCCCACCTTCTTGGCGTCCACGTCGAACGCCGCGACGAACTCCACGGAGTTGACGTGGTAGTCGCCGAAGGCGACGTGCATGAGACCCGGGACGCGGTCGTTCGGGTTGGCGTTCCGGTAGTACTCGACGCCCTGAACCAGGGACGAGGCGCAGTTACCCACACCGACGATGGCGACGCGGACGGAGCCCATAGCGTCTGCCTCCTTCTTTTCTGTCACGGCCGCTCATTCCTGGTCTCTCCAGGCGGAGGCGGGCTGTTGTCTTCTCGTCGGCCGCCGGCTGTCCCGATGTTCGGGACCGTCGGGGCTCGGCCGGAGCGCTCGTTGGCGATGAGCTCCTCCAGCCAGCGGACCTCGCGCTCACAGGCATCAAGGCCGTGGCGCTGCAGTTCCAGCGTGTAAGCGTCGAGGCGCTCGGCCGCCCGGCCCAGCACGTCGCGAAGCCCTTCGCGACGCTCCTCGATCTTGCGGCGGCGACCCTCCAGAATGCGCAGGCGGGTCGCCTGGTCGGTCCGGGCGAAGAACGCGAAGTGCACCCCGAAGCCCGTGTCGTCGTACGTCTCGGGCCCGGCCTGTGCGATCAGCTGGGCGAAGCGTTCCTTGCCCTCCGCGGTGATTTTGTAGACCACCCGACCTCGTCGGCTGGTCAGCGCGGGGACCTCCTCGGCAGTGGCGGGTGTCTCAGCAGCTTCGGTGATCCATCCCGCCGCCTGCAGCCTGCGTAGCGTGGGATAGAGCGAGCCGTAGCTGATCGCCGCCCGGATCGCGCCGAGTTTGGCGGTCAGCTCCTTGCGCAGCTCGTAGCCGTGCATCGGAGACTCCTGCAGGAGGCCGAGGATGGCGAACTCAAGCACTGGCCACCCTCTCTTTACCCTCCGGCGTGGAGCGGTAACCGCCGCGATGTATCGGACCGATACATCGCACGTTAGCGGGTCGCGCGGGCCAGGGCAAACCCCCGCTCCGAGACGCTCTCGTCACGGAACGTGAGCGTGGTCGCCTGGTCGGGCCGGACCGCGTACCCTTCTTCGCATGCGTACGCAGCGCCAGGTCGTCGACTACTCGCTACAGAAGCGAGCAGTGCTGCGTGAGCTCCTGGCCGGCCGGGTCGGCACGTACGATGTGTGCGACGCATCGCCGTACCTGAAGAACGCCGCCCGGTTCCACGGCGAGCCGACCGACCGGCGCTGCCCGATCTGTCGCAGCGAGAACCTGACTCTCGTCCACTACATTTATGGTGACGAGCTCAAGCAGTCCGCCGGGCAGGCCCGGACACTGACCGAGTTGCCTGTCCTGGCGATGACGCTGCGTGAGTTCCAGGTCTTCGTGGTGGAGGTGTGCCTCGGTTGTGACTGGAACCATCTCGTCGAGCAGTACCTGCTCGGCCGGGACGGTCTGGCCGGCGACAGCGACGGCACCGGCGAGCAGGACGTGGCGGCCGCCGAAGGTGCGGGTCGGCGGAGGCGAGAGGCGCAACGGTGATCACAGCTGGTTGGACCGGCCCCGGGGCCGTAGACGAAACCCGGGACGGTCAACCGCTCGTTGGTCCGATTAGCCCTATTAATACGGCAAGTCCTCCGGTGAAACGGCACCCCCGTGCCGCTCTCCCGGGTGAAGCAACTCACGGCAACCCGGTGGCGGCGCAGTCGCGCCCCACCGCGACCGGCAGGGTGTGAGGAATGAACTCGTACGGCGATCCCAGTTCTGCGCGTGGACGGGCCCAGTACTCGGGCCCCGAGGGCGACCCCGGGCCGGGTGCGGACGACGCGTACCGCCGCCCCGGCGGTGACTCCCGCGGGAATGGCTGGTCGGCCCCGGAGGGCGGCACGGCGACCCCGGGCCGCGCTTCGGTGACCCCACGGGCCGCCGGTGGGCGGGCCACGGTGGGCGGATCGGCCTCGGTGCCGCCGCGCGGCGCTGCCGCAGCCGGTTCCGCCTCGGTGGGTTCAGCAACCCCCGGCCGCGCCGGACGGGCATCGGTGCCCGTGTCACCGGCACCGGGTGTGGCCGCCGGCCGCGCCGGCGCGGGCCGGGCGTCGGTGCCCGTGTCCCCGGCGCCGGGCGCACCGGCAGG
>NZ_JAKKFI010000015.1 GCF_022230955.1 Micromonospora cabrerizensis | reverse complement strand
ACTACCCAGACTCCTCCACCCGTTTCATGTCTGTATTTCACTTTACCATCCGCTCCCTACCGTCCTACTCAGTAGCACTCATCCCATTCGCCCGATCGGAACGCGCCACCCACCCCACCTAACCCCCCCCCGATATCACCCTGCCTCGCCTGCCCCACCCCCCACCCCCCCCCCCCCACACTACGCCCAGCCCCACCCCCCCCACCACCCAGCGCCACCCCCGACCCCCACGACCGACCCCCACCGCGCCCCACACCCAGCGCCACCCCCGACCACCACGACCGACCCCACCACGCCCCACACCCAGCGCCACCCCCAACCACCACGACCGACCCCACCACGCCCGACCCCACCGCGCCCGACCCCACCGCGCCCCATAGTTGGGGCAGGTCTACAGCGAGCGGCCAACACCCCGCCGGTCCGCCCGCGCCCGCGCCCGCGGCCGCCGTCGACGGCGACGGCGACGGCGACGGCGACGGCGACGGCGACGGCGAGGCAGGGTCATCCGGTTACTACGACGGTTAGTAGGCTGTGCCGGTGACCGAGGCAACGACCGGGCGGGTCCGGTGACCAGCGTGAGCGCCAACTCACCGGTGGACGGGATCGTCGCGACCGTGTCGATCGTGCTGTCGCTGCTCGTCGCGGCGTGGGCGCTGGTGGGGGCGGTTCGCCAACGGCCACCGGACCGGGCGCAGTTCGTCGGTTTGGCCGTACTCGAGGTGGCGTTGCTCGTCCTGGGAGTGCTGGCGCTCGTCGCGGTCGGCGGCGGGGATCGGCCCGGCGAGCCCGGCGCCTTCTTCGGTTACCTGGTCACGCTGGTCTGCCTGCCGCCGCTGGCCTGGGTGCTGGCCAGGATGGAGCCGACCCGGTGGGGTTCGGCGATCGTGTGCGCGGTCTGCCTGGTGACCCCGGTGGTGGTGGTCCGGTTGCAGCAGACCTGGGAGGTGCTCGGTGGTTGAGACACAACCGGTCCGGCGTCGCACGAACGCAGGCCCCGGCAGGCTGCTGATCGCGGTCTACCTGCTCTTCGCCATCGCGGCGACCAGTCGGGCCGGCCTCCAGATCGCCACCAAGTTCGACGAGGCGCCGGTGGCGTACCTGCTGTCCGCGCTGGCCGCGCTCATCTACATCGTGGCGGCGGTGGGCCTCGCCCGCGCCGGGCACACCGGGCGACGGGTCGCGCTGGCCTGCTGCTCCGTGGAACTGGTCGGGGTGGTCGCGGTCGGCGTCCTCAGCCTGGTCGACAAGGATCTCTTCCCGGACGAGACGGTCTGGTCGCAGTTCGGCAGCGGCTACGGCTACATCCCGCTGGTGCTGCCGGTGCTCGGCCTGGTCTGGCTCTGGCGCACGCGCCGCGACCCCGCCTGACCCGGCGACGGGGGCGTCCCCTGCACGAAGGAACGCCCCCGTCGGGAGAACGGGTCAGTCCCGTGGGCCGCCGGCGACGTAGATGACCTGGCCGGAGACGAAACCGGCACCCTCGCTCGCCAGGAACGAGATGGTGTGCGCGACGTCCTCCGGCCGCCCCGGCCGACGGACCGGGATCTCGGCCGCGGCGTGCTTCTGGAAGTCGTCGAAGTCGACCTTCATGCGGGCGGCGGTGGCAGCGGTCATGTCGGTGACGATGAAGCCGGGCGCGACCGCGTTGACGGTCACCCCGAACGGCCCCAGCTCGATGGCGAGCGTCTTGGTGAAGCCCTGGAGGCCGGCCTTGGCCGCGGCGTAGTTCGCCTGGCCCCGGTTACCCAGGGCGGAGGTGCTGGAGAGGTTGACGATCCGCCCCCACTTGCGGTCCACCATGTGCTTCTGCGCGGCCTGGCTGAACAGGAACGCACCGCGCAGGTGCACACCCATCACCGTGTCCCAGTCGGCGTTGGTCATCTTGAACAGCAGGTTGTCGCGCAGTACGCCGGCGTTGTTGACCAGGACGGTGGGCGCGCCCAGCTCGGCGGCGACGCGGGCCACCGCCGCCTCGACCTGGTCGCGGTCGGAGACGTCGGCGCCCACACCGAGCGCCCGGCCACCGTCGGCGGCGATGGCGTCCACCGTCTCCTTGGTGGCCGTCTCCTCGATGTCGACCACGGCGACGGCCATCCCGTCGGCGGCCAGCCGCCGGGCGGTGGCCGCGCCGATACCGCGTGCGGCTCCGGTGACGATGGCGACGCGGGGCTGCTCCGACATGATTACCTCCCGGTAACGTGGGGTCGATCGGAGGAGCTTAACGTCAACAGGCCGACCCTCGGCATAGGCGAATCCACCGGTATCCGTGCCCGGAGACCTTCACCGCACCGAGCTTGCCCAACTCGCCGTAGCCGCGGTCGGTCAGCACGTCGGTGGGCAGATCGGCCTCCGGCTCCAGGCTGCTCAGGTCCACCTCGACGTCGTCGGTGCCCAGGTTGTGCACGAACACCATGGTCCCGGTCGGCCCGTCCGCCCGGTGCGCGAGCACGCCGGCCGGCATCGCCACGTCGATGTGCGTGGTCGAGCCGGAGCCGATCTCCGGGGCCTCGCGCAGCGTACGGATCATGCGCTCGAACCAGGCGAGCAGCGACTTCGGGTCGCTCCGCTGGGCGGTGACGTTGACGTTCTGGTAGCCGAACTCACCCTTGTCGATCACCGGGCGGACCAGCTTCTCCGGGTCCGCCGTGGAGAAGCCGGCGTTCGGCTTGTACGACCACTGCATCGGGGTACGGATCGCCTCCCGGCCGGGCAGCGACAGGTCCTCGCCCATGCCGATCTCCTCGCCGTAGCGCAGCACCGGCGTGCCGCGCATGGAGAACTGGAGGGCGTACGCCAGCTCGATGCGCCGCCGGTCGTTGCCGAGCATCGGGGCGAACCGGCGACGGATGCCCCGGTCGTAGATGCGCATGTTCTCGTCCGGGCCGAACTCCGCGTACACCTGGTTGCGTTGTTCGGTGGTCAGCCGGGACAGGTCGATCTCGTCGTGGTTGCGCAGGAAGGTGGCCCACTGCCCGCCGACCGGCAGCTTCGGGGTGTCGTGCAACGCGTCGATCAGCGACTCCGGGTCCTGCCTCGCGAGGGCGAGCATGAGTCGACCGTTGAGCATGAAGTCGAAGAGCATGTGGATCCGGTTGCCGGAACCGCTGACGTCGCCGAAGAAGGCCGGCAGCTGGTCCGGCTCGACGTTCGCCTCGGCCAGCAGGACGGCGTCCCCGCGCCGCCACTGCACGTGCTGGCGCATCTCGGTGAGGAACTCGAAGTCCTTCGGCGAGTTCGAGTTGCCCGGCTCGGTCAGCTCGATGATGAACGGCACCGCGTCCATCCGGAAGCCGGAGACACCGAGCTGGAGCCAGAACGACATGATCTTCTTGACCTCGGCCCGGACCTGCGGGTTGGCGAAGTTGAGGTCCGGCTGGAACTTGTAGAACCGGTGGTAGAACCACGCCTTGGCGGTGCGGTCGTAGCTCCAGGTCTCGTCCTGCTCGCCGGGGAAGACCATGCCCTGGTACCGGTCGTCGGGCTCGGTGTCGGACCAGACGAACCAGTCCCGGTACGGCGAGTCCGGCGAGGAGCGGGCGGACTGGAACCACGGGTGCTCGTCGGAAGTGTGGTTCACCACCAGGTCGATGATCACCCGGATGCCGCGGTTCTGTGCCTGGTGCAGCAGCTCGGCGAAGTCACCGAGAGTGCCGAAGCGCGGGTCGACGTTGTAGAAGTCGGTGACGTCGTAGCCGTCGTCGCGGTTGGGCGACGGGTGGATCGGGTGCAGCCACAGGCAGGTCACCCCGAGCCGGGCCAGGTAGTCCAACCTCCCGATCAGCCCACGGATGTCACCGACCCCGTCGCCGTCGGAGTCGGCGTACGTGTCGATGTCGAGGCAGTAGACGACGGCTTCGGAATACCAACGGTCACCCATGCCGGAGGAACATCTCCGTTCGATCATCGCGGCAAACCAGCCCGGCGGGCCGCACATGATGGTGGGCTACCGTGCCGGTCATGCAGATCGACCTCGTACCGCCGAGCGAACCGTTGGACTGGTCCGAGGGCAGCTGGCTGCACCCGCCGGTACGCGTCGAGGAGGGTCCGGCTGGTGAACTCGTCGTCGAGCCGGCCGCGGGGAGCGACTTCTGGCGGCGGACCAGCTACGGCTTCGTGCACGACGACGGCCCGGCCCTGCTGGCGCCGCTGCCCGTCGGCGCGGCCATGGAGGTGAGTTTCCTGCTCGACTTCTCGGCGCAGTTCGACCAGGCCGGTGTGCTCGTCCGCGTCGACGAACGCACCTGGACCAAGGCCGGCGTCGAGATGAGCGACGGCGAGTCGCAGCTCGGCGCGGTGGTGACCCGGGAGTTCTCCGACTGGTCGGTGGCGCCGGTGCCGCAGTGGGCGGGCCGGGAGGTGACGGTGCGGGTGAGCCGGGCCGGTGACGCGCTGACCGTCCGTGCCCGGGCCGACGAGGAGCCGTGGCGACTGGTCCGGCTCACCCCGCTGGACCCGGAGGTCGAGGCGCTGGCCGGCCCGTTCTGCTGCGCGCCATCCCGCGCCGGCCTGACCGTGGTGTTCACTGGTTGGCGGCAGGGGCCGGCGGACACGGCGCTGCACCCGGAGCACTGAGCGCAGGTGTAGTGCAGGCCCAGCTGGGTATGACCACCTGATCCCCTCAAGCCGACCGGAAGGACGACCATGGCGTACGCCCAGAGTGGCGACCCGTCCGAGTTCACCGGGTTGACCGGTTGGGTGGCCTCGGTGATCGAGGCGATGGGCCCGGTGGGCGTGGCGCTGCTGGTGGCGCTGGAGAGCATCGTCCCGCCGATCCCCAGCGAGATCGTGTTGGCGCTCGCCGGCTTCCTGGCGCACGAGGGCAAGTTCAACGTGTTCCTCGTGGTGGTGGCCGCGACGGTCGGCTCGCTGGTCGGCGCGCTGGTGCTCTACTGGCTCGGTGCGGCGCTCGGCGAGGAGCGGCTCAAGCGTTGGCTGGACCGCATCCCGTTGGTGGACCGCGACGACCTGGAGAAGGCCGACCGCTGGTTCGAGCGGCACGGCCGGTGGGCGGTGCTGATCGGCCGGGTGGTGCCGGTGGTCCGCAGCCTGGTCTCCGTGCCGGCCGGGGCCAACCGGATGCCGCTGGGCGAGTTCATCCTGCTGACCACCATCGGCAGCGGGGTGTGGAACGGTCTCATCGTCGGGGCCGGCTACGCACTCGGGAGCCGCTGGCAGGACGTCGAGCGCTACAGCGACTGGTTCAACTACGCGATCGTCGCGGTCTTCGTCGTCATGGTCGCGATGTGGGTGATCCGTAAGCTCCGTCGCCGCCGGGAGCGCGACGACCGGCGGTCGGTGACCGCCGGTCGCTGATCCGCGTTTCCGGTTGGCGTCCATGACGGACCCCGACCGGGCTGTCAGGGCAGGGTGTCCAGGTGCGGGCCCACCGTGTTGGCGAAGCCGTTGCCGTTGCTGACGTCCCAGTTCACCGACCAGGTCATCGCGCCCCGGATGCCGGGGTAGGTGCGCGGCGGGCGGAAGCTGCCGCAGTTGGTGCCCCGGGCCAGGCAGTCCAGGGCGGCGTTGACCACGCTGGGCGCGACGATGCCGCCACCAGCCGCCCCGGGCCCGGCGGGCAGCCCGAGACCGACCTGGTCGGGACGGAGCCCGGCTTCCAACTGGATGCAGGCCAGCGCGACGATGAAGTTGACGGTGCCCTGGCCGTAGGCGGCGTTCTGGTCGCAGCCGAGCATCGCCCCCGAGTTGTAGAACTGGGTGTTGACGACGGTGAGGATGTCCTTGATGTCGAGCGCCAGCTTGAAGTAGCCGCCGGCCGGGTTCTGCATGTCGATCGTCTGCGGCGCCATCGCGATGATGAGACCGGCCCCGACCTTGGCCCGCAGCGCGCGCAGCGCCTGCGCCATGTAGGTCGGGTTGAGCCCGTTCTCCAGGTCGATGTCGATCCCGTCGAAGCCGTAGCGGGCGATCAGCGCGGCGGCGGTGTCGGCGAACGCGGTGGCCGAGGCGGCGTTGTTGACGGTGACCCGGCCGGTCTCGCCTCCGACCGAGAGGATCACCCGCTTGCCCCGGCTGTGCAGGGCGCGCACGTCGGCGGTGAAGTCCACGTCGGTGTAGCCACCGAGCGCGGCGGAGAGGCCGGGGTCGATGCCGAAGGTGAGCGCGCCGGGCGTCGCGGTGGCCTCGGCGAAGGCGACCGCGACCAGGTCGTACTCGTTGGGCACGTCACGCAACCGCAGCTCGACGGCCGGGTTGTCGAAGTTGTGCCAGTAACCGGTGAGCAGGTGCTTGGGCAGCCCACCGGTGGGCGGGTCGGTGGGCGGCGGGGTCGTCGGGGGCGGCGTGGTGGGCGGTGGGGTGGTCGGCGGCGGTGTGGTGGGCGGGGTGCCGCCGCCGCAGGCCGCGCCGTTGAGCTGGCAGCCGATTGGCGAGCCGGAGCCGCTGGCCAGGAAGCCGAAGGAGACCGAGGCGCCCGGGGCGATGGTGCCGTTCCAGGACCGGTTGGTGAAGGTGTGCCGCTGGCCGGCGGAGGTGAGCAACGCGTCCCAGTAGCTGCCGAGGGTGGTGCCGGACGGCAGGTCGAAGGCGAGGTTCCAGCCGTTGATGGTCGAGCTGCCGCCGTTGGTGATGGTGTACTTCCCCTCCCAGCCGGAGCCCCAGTCGGCGGTCTTGACGAAGCTGGCGGTCGGTCCGGCGGCGAACGCCGGCAGCGCCACCCCGGCTGCGCCGAGCGTCGCGGCGAGCGCGGTGACCAGGGACAGGACCAGAGATCTGGCAGGTTTCATGCGACCCTCCACGCCCGGAACGGGCATCCATGGACGTCAACGTCAGCGCTAATTATTAAGACAGTTAACTGTTTCTGTCCAGAGCCTGCGACGGCGGGACCGCCTGAGGTCGGCGCAGGACCGCCTGCTCGACCGCCGACCACACGCTCGTGGTCACCAGGTAGATCACCGCGGCGAGCGGCAGCACCAGCGCCACCAGCACCGTCGTGAACGGCAGCAGAGGCAGCAGCCGCCCGAGCACGGCCGCCCCCGGCCCCTCGGTGGGCGTACCGGCCACCGTACCGACCGCCGCCGACGCCCGGCGGGCCCGTCGCGACGACCACCACGCGACCGCCAGCAGCACCGCCAGCAGCACGGCGAAGAGCGCGCCGGCCGCCCCGCCCACCCCGTCGCCGAGGTGGTGACCCAGCGGCACCCCGGCGAGCCGCTCGTCGAGCAGACCGGTGCCGCCCTCGCTCGTGGTGAACAGCCGGTACAGGACCAGCAGGAACGGGGCCTGGAGCAGCAACGGCAGGCAGCCAGCGATGGGGTTCGCCCCGGCCTCGCGGTACAACGCGAACACCTCACGTTGAAGCGTCGCCGGGTCGTCCGCGTACCGCCGCTGGAGATCACGCACCTGTGGGGCGAGCGCCGCGCGGCGTCGCTCGCCGCGGACCTGCGCGACCGTGAGCGGCGAGATCAACAGTCGGACGGCGATGGTGAAGAGCACGATGGCGGCGGCGGTCGCCATCTGACCAGCCAGTGGCTCGAGCAGGTCGGTGAGCCAGGACAGTGCGGTGCCGGCAGCGCCGACGACGTCGCGCAGTGGTGCGAAGGCAAGCATGGGAAACCCCTCGGTCCGATTCCGGTGGGGCCCTCCCCGGGCGGTGTCCGCTCGACAGGGGGGCCGGTGACGGCGGGATCGGCCGCGCGACGGCTGGCGCTACGCGGCCGAGGGGTGCCCGGGAGCGCGGGGACGGGGTCGACCGGCGGCGTCCGGGTCGATCTGGCGGGGCATTCGGCGGCCACGGGAACGGGCCCGCAGCCCGGCCCACCGCGGCCCCGCGCCAGGCGCACCCGAGCGGTCGCGCACCCGTGCCGCCAGCACCACGGCGAGCAGCACCAGGGCGGTCAGCGCGGCGCCCGCCAGCAGGTCGGCCGGCCTGGCCGCGAGCAGGGTGAGCTGGGCGAACGCGGACAACCACGCGAACCCGACGAACCCCAGCGGCACCGGCACGGGCTCAGCATAGGACCCGCTGTCACGCCGTCCGGGCGAATCGCGACCGTCGGCCTGCCGGGACGCCGGGGACGACCCGCCGCCGCCACGTTTCCCGGCATCAGCACGTTGGGTAACCAGACGACGGACCGACGCGGATGGGCCGCGAATCGGCAGAAACGGACGGTGGTGTCGATGACCGGTCAGGTGGCGGAGGCGCTCAGCGAAGAGGCTGCGGCGACCGGATTGCTCACCGTGGGTGTCGAGGAGGAGTTCCTCCTCGTCGACCCGCACACCGGGGCCGCGGTCCCAGCCGTCGACCTGGTCATGGAACAGGTGCCGGCGGAGCTGCGCGGGCAGGTGGAACGGGAGTTCCAGACCAGTCAGATCGAGATCGGCAGCCCGCCCGGCCTGGAGCTCTCGTCGATCCGGCACTCCCTCGGCATGCTGCGTCGGGCGCTCGCCGAAGCCGCCGAGCGGGCCGGCGTGACCCTGCTCGCCATCGGCACCGGCCCGGTGGACGGCCCGGTGCCGCCGGTGGTGGACAAGCCCCGCTTCGACCAGATGATCGAGCGGTTCCGACTGCTCGTCCCCGGCCCCGGCAACAACGGAATGCACGTGCACGTGGGCGTGCCCGACCCGGACACCGGCGTGCAGGTGCTCAACCACGTACGGCCGTGGCTGCCGATGCTGCACGCGATCACCACCAACTCCCCGTTCGCCCGCGGTGAGGACACCGGCTACGCCAGTTGGCGATCGGTGGAGTGGGAGCGCTGGCCGTCGGTGGCGCCGACGCCGTTCCTGGAGTCGCACGAGCACTACCAGCGGCTGATCCGCCAGTTGATCTCCAGTGGGGTGATGCTCGACGAGGGGATGCTCTACTGGTACGCGCGCCTGTCGGCGAAGTACCCGACGGTGGAGCTGCGGATCGGCGACGTCTGCCCGTCGGTGGACGACGCGGTGCTGGTCGCCGCGCTGGTCCGGGCCCTGGTGGCCACCGCCATGGAGGATGCCGACGCTGGCCGACCGGCGTTGCAGACCGACCATCACCTGCTGGTCGGCGCGCACTGGCGGGCCGCCCACGACGGCCTGGAAGGCGACGCCGTCGACGTCACCACCGGTGAGCTGCGCCCGGCCTGGGAGTTGTTGGACCGGTTCGTCGAGCGGATGCGCCCGGCGCTGGAGCAGCACGGTGACTGGGCCGAGGTGACCGATCTGCTGGCCGGGTTGCGCCGGCACGGCACCGGTGCGGCACGGCAGCGAGCGGTGTACGCGCGCACCGGCCGACTCACCGACGTGGTGCAGGACGTCGCACGACAGACCCGCGGCTGATCACCACGTGACAAGATGAGCCCGTGGCGCAACGACTGATCGTCATCGGCGGGGACGCCGCCGGAATGTCGGCGGCGTCCCAGGCCAGACGCCGCCGCAAGCGCGACGACCTGGAGATCGTGGTCTTCGAGCGGGGCCACTTCACCTCCTACTCGGCGTGCGGCATCCCGTACTGGATCAGCGGCCTGGTGCCGGGCCCGGAGGCGTTGATCGCCCGGGATCCGGAGACGTTCCGCACCGAGTACGCGATGGACGTCCGGATGCGCCACGAGGTCACGGCCATCGACCTGGAACGCCGCGAGGTGGTCGCCCGGGACCTGGAGGGCGGCGGAGAGGTCCGCGAGCGCTTCGACGACCTGATGTACGCGACCGGCGCGGTGCCGGTCAAACCGCCGTGGGCGGCCACCGACGCGGGCGGCGTGTTCGGCATGCAGACCCTCGACGACGGGGCGGCGCTGCGCGAGTGGCTGGACGCCGAGCCACAGCCGCGCCGGGCCGTGGTGGTCGGCGGCGGCTACATCGGCGTCGAGATCGCCGAGGCCCTGATCCAGCGTGGCCTCTCGGTGACCCTGGTCGAGGCGGGCGACCAGCCCATGGCGACGGTGGACGGCGACATGGGCGAGCTGGTGGCCGACGCCATGCGCGGCCTCGGCATCACGATCCGGACCGGCCTGCCGGTGACCGGCCTGGAGCAGAGGGACGGCCGGGTGTCCGCGGTGGTCACGGCCGAGGGGCCGATGCCGACCGACGTCGTGGTCCTGGGCCTCGGCGTACGCCCCAACGCCGCGCTCGCCGAGGCTGCCGGGCTGCCGATCGGGCCGACCGGTGGGGTCCGGGTGGACCGCCGGATGCGCGTGCCGGGGCTACCCGGGATCTGGGCTGCCGGTGACTGCGTGGAGACCCTGCACCGGGTCAGCGGAATGCCGGTGCACGTGCCGCTGGGCACGCACGCCAACAAGCAGGGCCGGGTGGCGGGGATCAACATCGGCGGCGGGTACGCCACCTTCGCCGGCGTCATCGGCACCGCGGTGACCAAGGTCTGCGACCTGGAGGTGGGTCGGACGGGCCTGCGCGAGGGCGAGGCCAGGACGGCCGGCTTCGACTTCGTCTCGGTGATCGCCGAGTCGACCAACCGGGCCGGCTACTACCCCGGTTCCCGGCCGATGACCGTGAAGCTGATCGCCGAGCGTCCCAGCGGCCGGTTGCTCGGCGCGCAGATCGTCGGCTGGTCCGAGGCGGCCAAACGGATCGACACGCTGGCCGTGGCACTCTGGAACGGCATGACGGTGGACGATATGACGTCACTGGACCTGGGCTACGCTCCGCCGTACGCGCCGGTGTGGGACCCGGTGCTCATCGCCGCCCGAAAAGCGGTCGATGCGCTCGCCGCGCTCGCCCGCTGACCCGCGTCCGCCGTGGAGGACCACCCCGTGACCCAGACCCCGACCCGGCCGACCCTGCGTCGACGCCCGACGATGGTCGACGTGGCCCGGCGCGCCGACGTCAGCCTGAAGACCGTCTCCCGGGTGGTCAACGACGAGCCGGTGGGCCAGGAACTGGTCAGCCGGGTGCTGGCCGCCATCGCCGAGCTGGGCTTCCGGCGCAACGACATCGCCCGTAACCTGCGCTCCCGGCAGCTCAACGCCACGGTCGGGTTGCTCATCGAGGAGATCGCCAACCCGTTCTACGCGACCATCGCCAGCGTCGCCGCCGAGATCGCCGCCGCCCACGGCACCATGCTGATCACCGCCTCGTCGGAGGAGGACCCGGAGCGGGAACGCGCGCTTCTCCAGGACTTCACCCAGCGCCGGGTCGACGGGCTGCTGGTGGTGCCCGCGGGCCTCGACCACTCGTTCCTGCGTCGTGAGGTCGAGCTGGGGATGCCGGTGGTGTTCCTGGACCGGCCGCCGCAGGGGCTGCACGCTGACGCCGTGCTGTTGGACAACCGGGGCGGCAGCCACGCCGGGGTGGGCGCGCTGCTCGACGAGGGGCACCGCCGAGTGGGCCTCCTGCTCGGCGCGCCGAGCGTGCCCACGATGCGCGAGCGGCTGGCCGGGGCGCGTGCGGCGCTGGCGGCGGCCGGGGTCGAGCCGGACGAGTCGCTGGTCCGCGAGAGGCTCATCGCTCCCGAGGAGGCCGGCCGGGCGGTCGCCGCGCTGCTCGACCTCGCGGACCCGCCGACCGCGTTCTTCTGCGCCAACAACAGGCTCACCGTCGGCGCGCTCCAGGAGTTGCACCGGCGGGGCAGCGACGCCGCGCTGGTCGGCTTCGACGACTTCGAACTGGCCCACCTGATGCCCCGGCCGCTGACCGTCGTCGGCTACGACACCCGGGAGCTGGCGAGGGTAGCCACCGAGCGACTGTTCGAGCGCATAGCCGGCGACGACTCCCCACCGACAACCACCGTGCTCCCCACAAGACTCCTACCCCGAGGCCTAACCCGCCCCTAACCCCCCACCGGCCCGCGCCCCAACCCTCCCCGGGGTCGATCATGGAGTTGTGGTGCCTCGCGTATGCCGCGAGGTGGGGTCGAACGCCCACCACAAGTCCATGATCGACCGGCAGAGGGGTTTAGCTCGCGGCCGTCAGGAGGGCGTTGACCTCGGCGCGGGTCGGGGGGTCTGCGCCTTGGCGTCCGCAGGTCAACGCGGCGACCGTGGCGGCCTGCCGGAGCACCGCACCCCACTGCGGCGCGGTCACCGCGGTGAGCCGGTCGGTCGGCCGGTCGCCGAGTGCGTCCAGGTCGGCCAGCGCGGCCAGCAGACCGCCGGTGAACGAGTCGCCGGCGCCGACGGTGTCGACCACGGTGGCGCGTACACCCGGTTGTTCGTGCAGCGTGCCGTCCGGGGCGAGCAGCCAGGCGCCCTCACCACCCCGGGTCACGACCGCACAGCACGCCCCGGCCACACGCCACTCGGCCATCACGTCGGACACCGACCGGTCCGGGTAGAGCCAGGCCAGGTCCTCGTCGCTTGCCTTCACCAGATGCGCGAGGGGCACCTGCCGGCGTACCCGCTCCTGCTCGGAAGTCCGATCCGTGACGATGCTCGGACGCAGGTTGAGGTCGATCGAGAGGGTGAGCGCGTCCCGGCGGCGTTCGCGGGCGAGCAGATCCTCCAGCACCTGCGCCCCGGGGGCCAGCGCGAGCGCGAGCGACCCGGTGTGCAGGGCCGTCGCCGAGGAACCGGCCAGCTCGGGCAGTTCCTGCGGCGTCCACTGCCAGTCCGCCGCACCGGCAAGCCGGAACTCGTAGCTGGCCTGCCCGCTGGCGTCCAACGTGGCCACCGCCACGGACGTGGGCTCCTCGGCGCGGACCGCCCACCCCAGGTCCACCCGGTTGGCCCGAAGGTGCTCGGCGACCTGCCGGCCGTACTCGTCGGTGCCGAGCCGGGCCAGCAGTCGTGTCGGCTGGTCGAGCCGCGCCAGGGTGACCGCCACGTTCGCCGGAGAGCCACCCGGCACGGCCCGCTGACCCTCGGCCGTGACCACCAGGTCGATCAGCGCCTCACCCGCGACCACGATCACGCGGTCACCTCGCCCGGCGCGAGCGGGCCTGCGCCGCCGAGCCCGTCGGCCGCGCGGGACAACAGCACCGCCTGGTACGCGTGGTAGACGTCCGGCCGGCCGTGCCAGACCGTGTCGGAGGGCAGGTTCTGCGCGTCCAGCTCATGCCGCCACCCGGTGCCGTCGATCAGGGCACGCCGGGCGTACGCCCAGAAGACCCGGTACCAGTCTGCGTAGACGGCGTCGCCGGTGCGCCGGTGCAGGGTGATCGCCGCGCCGACCGCCTCGGCGAGGACCCAGTGCATCCGGGAGCGGACCACCGGTCGGTCGTCCCAGTCGATCGTGTAGATAAAGCCGTCGGCGCCGTCGACCGCCCAGCCCCGCCGAACGGAGGCGGCGAACAGGGCACGGGCGTCGGCGACGAGCCACCGTGGGGGCTGCGGAAGAACAGCCTCCAGCTCCAGCAGCAGGCGGGCCCATTCCAGCCAGTGGCCGATGGTGGAGCCGTACGGGCGGAACGGGTCGGCGGGCTGGTCCCGGTTGTAGTCGGGCAGCGGCGTCCAGTCGGCGGTGTAGTGCTCGGGCAGCCGCCAGTCGTGCCGGGCGGCCTCGCCGTGCACCAGATGGGTGGCGATCCGCAGGGCCCGGTCGGCCCAGCTCGCGTCACCGGTGGCGGCGGTGGCGGCGAGGAATGCCTCGACCATGTGCATGCTGCTGTTGGCACCGCGGTAGTCCTCGGTGACCGTCCAGTCCCGGTTCCACGACTCGCGGACCGCGCCAGCGTCGTCGTCCCAGAACCGGTCGCCCACCACGCTCAGCACGTCGGCCAGCAACCGGTCCGCGCCGGGTCGGCCGGCCCGCGCCGCGCTGGACGCGGCGAGCAGCACGAACGCGTGGTCGTAGCCGGCTTTCCGGTCGTCGACGGGTGCCCCCTGCTGGTCCACCGCACTGAACCAGCCACCGTACCGGTCGTCGCGCAGCAGGGTGCTGAGCGCGGCGATCCCGTGATCGACGAGAGCGGCGGCGTCCGGGTCGCCGTGACGGTGGGCGAGGGCGGCGACGTGGGTCATCCGGCAGGTGATCCAGGTGAACACAGGTTCGCCGCGGTCCGGGGTGCGGTCGTCGGTGAGCCACCAGAAGCCGCCCTCGGGCCGGACCGACCGGCCGGCCGTGTCGAGCAGTGTGCGGGACTGGTCGGCGAGGAAGTCGTCCAGATCGGGCAGTTCGGGTGACCCGGCAGGAGCAGGGGTCGTTTCGGCGTCGGGTCGGGGCACGTCGGTCATCTCAGCTGGTCACCGTCGGGTAGGAAAGGGACATACGGCCAGGATCGGCGGACGGAGCGGCTCCGCGCCGGAAAACCGCCAACGGGACGACCCGAACTGCGGGTGCGACGAGGAGCGATCATGGATGCGATTACTCCCTTTTGCCCGTTGACATCGTTGTCACTTCCCAACCCTGCTCCGGCGATCGGTCGACTGTCAATTCCGGTTGCGTCACACCGCTGCGGGTCAGGCCCGGTCAGTAGTAGTCGTCGATCGGCTGGCGTGCCTCGTCGAACAGCGCCGGCCCCTCGTAGCGGACCGGGGGCAGCGGCGGGGTGGCCGGCTTGACCTCCTCGAACTGCTCACTGGACAGGGCGTACACCACCCGTCCGAGGCCGGACCGGTCGATCGCCGTCGCACACATCGCGCAGGGCTGGCAGCTGGTGAACATGGTGGTGCCGGCGGCCCTCTCGGCGGGGAGCTCCCGGGCCGCCCAGCGGGCCAGCTTCAACTCCGGGTGGGCGCTGATGTCCGAGTCGGAGACCACCGTGTTGTGGTCCTCGATCAGGACGACGCCGTCCGCATCCACCAGCAACGAGCCGAACGGCCGTTCGCCGGAAGCACCTGCCTGACTGGCGAGTTGCACGGCGCGGCGGAGAAACTTCTCGTCGTCAAGTGTCATCGGCCCTCCTGGGATTGGTGGTACGCGGCCACGGCCGCAAGGGTCCGCCACGCGCGCTCGGGCTGGCGGATCTCGGTCAGGTCGCCGTTGAACGGATCGAGCACCACCGCCTCCGCCCCGAGCAGACGGATCTGGTCGATGTCGCCGATGATCTGGTCGATGGTGCCGACACCGGCGAGCCGGTCCGGGGCGGTGACCGGGTCCCGGGTCTCCCGGAGCGCGATGCGTGGCACCAACGCGGGCACCGGGCGACCCAGGTCGTCGGCGATGGCTTTCAGTCGCCCGGCCGCCTCGGCCAGCCGTCCGGGCGCCACCCGTAGCGGGTGCCAGGCATCGCCGAGCAGGACCGCGCGGCGCATTCCGGCTTCGCTGTTGCCACCGACCCAGATCGGGATCGCACCCGTGTCGTAGTCGTCGGCGTCCTGCCAGGCGTCGCGCATGGCCCGCAGGTGGTCGTCGGTCAGCGCGCCGCGCCGCTGGAACGGCACGCCGAGCGCCTCGAACTCCTGCCGGGCCCAGCCCACGCCGACCCCGAGGACGAGCCGGCCGCCACTGAGCCGGTTGAGGTTCGCCGCCATCCGGGCGGTGAGCAGCGGGTGCCGGTACGGGACGATGAGCACCGTGGTGCCCAAACGGACCCGGGAGGTCACCCCGGCCAGCCAGGAGAGCGTGGTGAACGGCTCGTAGAACGGCGCCGGGTACTGCTCGGCCACGTCCGGGGTCACCACGAGGTGATCGGAGACCATCAGCAGGTCGAAGCCGAGGCCCTCCACCGTCTGCGCCCACCGCCGCAGCACGTCGGGGTCGGTTCCCGGGGCGAAGTTCGGTACGTTCACGCCGATCTGCACGGCCCTACGCTAGCCACTGTGGACCCCGCATGGGAACAGCCCACCAACGGAGCGGGCCACGGCCCAGGATGGTCGGATGGATCTCCCCGAGGGCCTTGATTGGGTACGTACGACACCGGCGGGCCGGACCTGGCTCGCCACCCTCCCGACGTGGCTGGCGGAGTGCACCGAGCGGTGGTCGCTGCGACTCGGCCCGCCCTTCCGGTACGCGTATGCATCCCTGGCGATGCCCGCGGACCTGCCCGACGGTACGGCTGCGGTGCTCAAGCTCCAGTACCCGGACGAAGACAGCCGACACGAGGCGGACGCCCTGGCCCAGTGGAACGGCGACGGCGCGATCCGGCTGCTCGCGCAGGACCCGGAGCGACGCGGCCTGCTGGTGGAACGCTGTCAGCCCGGAACTCCTCTGCACGAGCTTCCGATGGATCGTGCACTGGACGCGGTGACCGCGCTGCTGCCCCGGCTGTGGCGGCCGGTCGGCGCGCCGTTCACCCCGTTGGCCGAGGAGGCCGCCGGCTGGATCGACCGGATGCCTGGCAACTGGGATCGGGCCGGCCGGCCCTACGAGCGACGGCTGCTGGACGCGGCACTCGACCTGCTCACCGGACTGGCGTCGAGCCAGGGCGAACAGGTGCTGGTCAACCAGGACCTGCACGCCGGCAACGTGCTCGCTGCGAACCGGGAGCCGTGGCTGGCGATCGACCCGAAGCCGCTGAGCGGCGAGCGGGAGTTCTCGGTCGTGCCGATGGTGCGCGGTCGGGAACTGGGGCATTCTCCGGTCGCCGTCCGGCACCGGCTGGATCGGCTCACCGCCGAGCTGGGGCTGGACCGCGAGCGGGTCCCGGGTTGGGCGGTCGGGCACACGCTGGCCTGGAGCGTCGACGGTGCGGTCGTCTTTCCGCACCAGGTCGAGGTGGCCCGCTGGCTGCTCGGCGGCGGCTGAGGTCCGGCAGCGCCGCGAGTAGCCCGTGCCCGACGCATGATCGCGCTTGATCCAGGATGTAGTGGCCTCCGCCGATCCACGAGGCCACTACATCCTTGTTCGAGCACGATCAAGGGCGGGGCGCGCAACGGGCCGGGCGTGCGCCAGGGCGGGTCGGTCAGCCGGCCTGGCAGGTCGGGCACCAGTAGAGGTTGCGGCCGGCCAGCTCGCCGCGGCTGACCTCGGTGCCGCAGACGTGGCAGGGCGCGCCGGGGCGGCGGTAGACGTACACCTCGCCACCGTGCCGGTCCACCCGCGCCGGCCGGCCCATCGCCTCCGGCAGGTGCACGTCGCGCACGGTGTCGATGCGGCCGTGCTCGACCGCGATTCGCATCAGCCCGACCAGGTCGGCCCAGAGCGTGTCCCAGTTGGCTCGCGTGAGCCCTCGACCGGGCATCGTCGGCGGCAGGCCGGCCCGGAACAACGCCTCGGTCACGAAGATCAGCCCGGTACCGGCCACGACCGACTGGTCCAGCAGCAGCGCCGCCAGGGGCGTCGGGCTGCGCGAGATCCGGGCGTACGCCCGCTCCGGGTCGGCGTCGGCGCGCAGCGGGTCCGGTCCGAGGCGGTCCCGCAGTGCGGCCACCTCGGGTGGGGTGATCAGCTCGCAGGCGGTCGGCCCGCGCAGGTCGAGCCAGTGCCGGTCGCTGGCGAGTCGCAGCCGCACCTGACCGACCGGCTCCGGCGGCTCGCCCGGCCCGTCGGTGAACTTGCCGTACAGCCCGAGATGGACGTGCAGCGTCAGCTCACCGGCGTAGTGGTGCAGCAGGTGCTTGCCGTACGCCTCGGTGCTCTCCAGCACGGTCCCGGACAGTCGGGCGGCACCGTCGGCGAAGCGGCCCTGCGGGCTGGCGGCGTGCAGCTTGTCCCCGGCGAACAGCTCGGCGTGCCGGGCCGCCAGGCGGTGGATCGTGTGTCCCTCTGGCACGGGTGCCAAGGATAGCCAGCCCCGCCGGTGCGGCGATCGACTCGGGTTCCTGGAAACCGGTGTGTCCAGGCGTAGCGAACACCCCGAATACCAGGAAACCGAGTCGATCAAGGCCCGCCGGGGCGGCCGCACCCAGTCAATCAAGGCCCGCCGGGGCGGCCGTACCCGGAATTGGTGTCAGGAAACGCTCAGGTGGGTATTTCAGGGCGGTACCGCGTGGGTGCCACCCGTTCCGTCGGCCACCACGCATTCATCAGGAGGTGTGTAGTGGTCAGGATTCCTTCGCTGTCCCGCCGGTCCGAGCCGGCGCCGACGCGGGACGAGAACCTCGACGGTCGCATCGACGGCCGTGACACCCCGGTCGACAGCGGCCGGGACAGCGCAACCCAGAGCGACGCGGGCCAGCCCGGGGACGGCGAGCGCAGTCGCCCGGTGGTCAGTGATCGGGACGCCGACCAGACGACGTACCGCAGCGCCGCCGCAACCGGCGACCAGGCCGGTGACCAGCCCGGTGACCAGCCCGGTGACCAGCCCGGTGAGGCCGAGCGGCGGGCCGCCGCGCGGGCCGCGGTGGCCCGCGCCGCCACCGGCCGACCCGCCGAGAGCGGAGCGGCCGCCGTCCGGCCGATGGAGGCGGAGCCCCGCAGCGGCACCGCCGGCCCGGTCGTGACCGAGCCCCGGCCCGGCACCGACCCGACCACGGCGCGCACGGCCGACCGGGACGCCGACCTCGACGGCACGACCCGGCGACCCGACACGACGGACCGGGTCACCACCGACGGCCCGGTCGACCCGACCCCGGGCACGACCGCGCCCGAGCCGCCGGTGACGCGCGGCCCGAAGCCGCGGGCCAGCCTGCTCGCCACCCTCGGCCTGATCGTCTCCGTCGCCGGTGCGATGTTCGTGCTGACCGGCACCCTGGCGGGGTACGGCATCGGGCTCGGCGCGTTCGGCGCGGTGCTCTCGGTGCTCGGCCTGATGGCCACCCGCCGTCGGCACGTCGCCGGCAAGACCGACGCGCTCTTCGGCGTGCTGATCGGGCTGGCCGCCGTGGTGATCGGCGTGCTCGCGATGACCGGCCAGTTCGACTGGCCGACCACCGACGGGGACTGGGTGCAGCGCTTCCGGGAGTGGCTTGACTCACAGTTTGTCGATCGTTTCTAGCGGGCACTGTTCCCCTCGCCGGTGATGCACCGGCGGACAGCCGGCGGTTCGCCGGCAGCCCGATCAGTCCGGTGGTTCACCGGCCGGGCGACACCCTTTCAGGGGCGGCGGTTCGCCGCCCCTGAAGTGTTTCCCGGGCCAGAGATCTCCGGCACCTCCGCGATCGGGGCGTTGGCCGGTGCGCCCGGTGAGGCGGAGCCAGGCCGAGCGTAGAACCCCTGCGCCGGGTGGCCCGAAACACGAATCCCGGTCCGCGCAGCCCCGCACGCAACGATTCACAGCCGCAGACCGACCAGACGCAACGAATGTTCGGTCTGCGCAACTCTCAGTGGTGGATCCTGCCGCTGGCGCCGCATAACGTTGAGCAACGGCGCCAGCCCGTGGGCCACGGTGGCCGGGCGCGCCCGACCCCTGGGAGCAGGACAATGACGATGGACGCCACCAGCCAGCGCCTGTTGATGTGCCGGCCGACGTACTTCGCCGTCGATTACGCGATCAACCCCTGGATGGACCCGAGCGCGCCGGTCGACGCCGCGCTGGCCGTCCGGCAGTGGGAGCAGCTGCGCCAGACGTACCGCGACCTGGGCCACACCGTCGAGGAGATCACTCCGGTGCCCGGCCTGCCCGACATGGTCTTCGCCGCCAACGGTGGCACCGTGATCGACGGCAAGGCGATGGCCGTGCAGTTCCGCGACCCGCAGCGGGCCGACGAGGCACCGGCGTACCGCGCCTGGTTCGAGGACGCCGGCTTCGAGATGTACGACCCGAAGCACGTCAACGAGGGCGAGGGCGACGTCCTGCTGGCCGGCGACCACCTGCTGGCCGGCACCGGCTTCCGCACGGCGCACGCCTCGCACGCCCAGTTGCAGGAGGTCTTCGGCTACCCGGTGATCACCATGCAGCTCGTCGACCCGCGCTTCTACCACCTGGACACCGCGCTGACCGTGCTCGACGAGCGGACCGTGGCGTACCTGCCCGAGGCGTTCTCCCCCGGCAGCCAGGCCGTGCTGCGCCGGCTCTTCCCCGACGCCGTGCACGCCACCATGGCCGATGCCGAGGTGCTGGGCCTGAACGCGGTGAGCGACGGCCGGCACGTGGTGCTGCCCGCGCAGGCCACCGACCTGGCCGGCAAGCTGCGCGACCGGGGCTACGAGACCATCGGGGTCGACCTGTCCGAGCTACGTAAGGCCGGCGGCGGACCGAAGTGCTGCACGCTGCGACTCCGTCAGGGAAAGGCAAGCAAGTGATCGTGGATGACATCCTGCGTACGCCGGGAGCGGTCCGGGACGCCGAGCGTTGGACGGCGCACAACTACCACCCGCTGCCGGTGGTGATCTCGTCCGCCGAGGGCGCCTGGCTCACCGATGTGGACGGCCGGCGTTACCTGGACTGCCTGGCCGGCTACTCGGCGCTGAACTTCGGCCACCGGCACCCCCAGCTGATCGCCGCCGCGCACGCCCAACTGGACCGGCTCACGCTGACCAGCCGCGCGTTCATCCACGACCAGTTCGCCGACTTCTGCCGCGAGCTGGCCGAGCTGTGCGGCAAGGACCTGGTGCTGCCGATGAACACCGGCGCCGAGGCGGTCGAGACCGGCATCAAGGTGGCCCGCAAGTGGGGCTACCAGGTCAAGGGTGTGCCCGCCGGGCAGGCGAACATCGTGGTCGCCGAGGGCAACTTCCACGGCCGGACCACCACCATCGTGAGCTTCTCCACAGACGAGGACGCCCGCGCCGACTTCGGGCCGTACACCCCGGGGTTCACTGTCGTGCCCTACGGCGACCTGGACGCGCTGACCGCGGCGATCGACGAGAACACCGTTGCCGTGCTGCTGGAGCCGATCCAGGGCGAGCAGGGCGTGGTGGTGCCACCGGAGGGCTACCTGCCGGGCGTACGCCAGGTGTGCACCGAGCGCGACGTGCTCTTCATCGCCGACGAGATCCAGTCCGGTCTGGGCCGTACCGGCGCGACCTTCGCCTGTGACCACGAGGGCGTCGTGCCGGACATGTACCTGCTCGGCAAGGCGCTCGGCGGCGGCATCGTGCCGGTCTCCGCGGTGGCCGCGAACGCCGACGTGCTGGGCGTGCTCAAGCCCGGTCAGCACGGCTCCACGTTCGGCGGCAACCCGCTCGCCTGCGCGGTCGCCATCGAGGTGGTGCGGCTGCTCGCCACCGGCGAGTTCCAGCGCCGCTCGGCGGAGCTGGGCGAACGGCTGCGCGCCGGCCTGGAAGGGCTGGTCGGCAAGGGTCTGGTGGGGGTACGCGTCCGCGGTCTGTGGGCCGGTCTGGACATCGACCCGACGCTGATGAGCGGACGGGAGGCCTGTGAGCGGCTCGCCGCCCGCGGTGTGCTCGCCAAGGACACCCACGGCTCCACCATCCGGCTCGCCCCGCCGCTGGTGATCACCGAGGACGAGATCGACCTGGCGGTGGCCCAGCTGGCCGAGGTGCTGACCAGCTGACGCGGGCCACGATCTAAGCAACTACCGGGAAAGTGCTGCCTCGCACGTCGTCGAGGCAGCACTTTCCCTGTTCCTGTGCGGATCTTGATCGACCCGCCCGGACCCGCCGGGTCAGGGGCGGGGTAGCCGCATCGCCATCGTCGGAGCCTCGGCCATTACCGAGGTGGGGGTGAACGGGGCGCCGGCGGGCAGTTCCTCGGCCCGACCGATCTGCACCCCGGGGT
Source organism: Micromonospora cabrerizensis (assembly GCF_022230955.1). Lineage (GTDB taxonomy): Bacteria > Actinomycetota > Actinomycetes > Mycobacteriales > Micromonosporaceae > Micromonospora > Micromonospora cabrerizensis. The sequence continues at coordinate 4,099 of NZ_JAKKFI010000015.1, read as the reverse complement.
ACAACTCCACCATGTCGTTCTCGCCCAACACCCGGGACTGCTGAGGTGCCAGGGGGATCCGGTCCGACTCGGCCATCGAACCGGCCGGCCGGATGCCCGAGCCGTTGGTGCTGACGTCCGTGACGACGACCTCGCCGACGCGCAGCTCGAAGCGGACGTGACCACGGCTGATCCACCGCCGGGCCTCGTCGTTGAGCCACTGCCCGAGCATGATGCCGCCGTCCTGCTCGGGTGCCCGGCCGGCCACCACCGGCTGGTCCTCGCTGAGCACGAACCGCCGCCGGACCAGGCCGCCGACGCGCACCGCGAGCACCTCCGAACGCGGACGAGGCCCGCCGTCACCGAGCCGTACGCCGTGTCGGGGGCAGGTCGGTACGCCGTTGCGCAGCGCGGGCGGCGGCTGCGCGGCGGGGCTGCGGTCGGCACCCCCGGCCAGGTCTGCGAACGCGCCGCCCCCACCACCGCCGCCGAACAGCGCGCAGCCCGACTCCGGGCAGCGCCACTGGCGGGCCAACAGCTTCACCCCGGTCGGCGAACGCTTGCCGGAAACCGGCGAGTGCCCACCACCGACGTGCGCGATGAACACCGGCCCACCGGCGCCCGGCACTGGCGCGACCACCCGACCGGGCTGCTCGACCAACCACGGGAACCGACCGCGCAGCCCGTCGAAACGCACCCGGCTGAGCACCGGCAACCCGAGCAGGTCGGCGACCTCCAACATCCGGTCACCCGGGTTGTCGAGCACCTCGACGAGCCCGTCGTCGGCCCAGCGGCGGACGACCATCCGCTCGTTGGAGGTGAGGTCGGCGTCGGAGAGCAGCGCCCGGTGCACCACCGCGTAGACCTGGACGCTGTCCTCCTCCAACTCGCGGGAGAGCGCGTCGATGACCATGCCGAGGCGCAACAGGCTGGCCGGCCGACCACCGTCGATGTCCTGGTAACGGATCACCTCGGCCAGGTCGATGACCGCCCGCGCCAGCGACGGGTCGGTGCAGACCCGTCCCTCGATGGCGTCCAGAACCTTGCTGATCTCGAATCTCATGCCGCGCTCCGGACGATGTCGTCGATCCGCCGAGCCAGCTCGATGTCCCGGTGGGTGACCCCACCGGCCGAGTGCGTGACACAGCGGAAGGTCAGGGTCCGCCATCGGATGTCGATGTCGGGATGGTGGTCGGATTCCTCGGCCACCGCCGCCACCCGGTCCACCACCGCGATGGCGTCCGGGAAACTGCCGAGCTGGACCGTGCGACCGATTCCGGTCGGGTCGCCCGACCAGTCGGTCAACCCGCTCAGCTCTTCTCGCACCGCGTCCGCGGTGAGCAGGTCTGCCATGACCAGACCCTACCGGTGCGGCGTCCGACCGGCCGGACACGCCACCGGGCGACGGCCCGGGGGCGGGCGACACCACCGGGCGCGAAAACGCGCCGGCGGGGCGGCATCAGATGCCGCCCCGCCGACCCCCCTCGCCCAGCCGCAGTGCGGCCTTGTGTACTCAGCCGCGTAGCGGCTGTCCCACCTCGTGCAGGTGACCGAGCGCCTGTCGGTACGACTCGACCAGCCCGGTCTCGGCGTACGGGATGCCCTGCTCCGCGCAGTAGGCGCGGACGATCGGTTGCGCCCGCCGCAGGTTGGCGCGGGGCATGTTCGGGAACAGGTGGTGCTCGATCTGGTAGTTGAGCCCGCCCAACGTGGCGTCCACCAGCCAGCTGCCCCGCACGTTGCGGGAGGTCAGCACCTGCTTGCGCAGGAAGTCCATCTCGTCCTCGGCGGTCGGCATCGGCATGCCCTTGTGGTTCGGCGCGAACGAGCAGCCCATGTAGAAGCCCCACAGCGCCTGGTGCACGACCGCGAAGAGCAGCGCCTTGACCGGCGACATGACCGCCAACAGCAGCGCCACGTAGGCGGCGGTGTGTGCGACGAGCAGCACCGCCTCGACCGCCCGGCGCCGCATCGGGACGACGTACCGGCCGTCCTTCCGCTCGACGATCGCCCGGATGCTCGCCACGTGCAGGCTCAGACCCTCCAGCAGCAGCATCGGGAAGAACAGGAACGCCTGCCGCTTGGCCATCCAGCGGTTGACACCCCGGGTCTCCAGCGCCTGCTCGGGCGTCCACACCAGGGCGCCCGCGCCGACGTCCGGGTCCTCGTCCTCGTGGTTCGGGTTGGCGTGGTGCCGGTTGTGCTTGTCGACCCACCAGCCGTAGCTGATGCCCACCGCCGCGTTGCCGGCGAACAATCCCACCAGCTCGCTGGGACCGCGCCGACGGAACATCTGGCGGTGCCCGGCGTCGTGACCGAGGAACGCGACCTGGGTGGTGGCCACCGCCATCAGGGCCGCGAGCGGCAACTGCCACCAGGAGTCGCCGAGCAGGAAGACGGCCACCCAGCCGGCCACGAAGGCCCCGAGGGTGAGCACGATGCGGGCGACGTACCAGCCGGGACGCCGCTCCAGCAGGCCCGCCTGGCTGATCCGTCGGGACAACTGTGCGTAGTCACTGCCTCGCCGTCGTACCGGCGGTTCCGCCACCGCTCCGAGCGCCATCGCTGCTCCCGTTCCACTTGCGCCCGTACCGGGGTGGTTCGGGCTTATTGTCAAGTGTCCCGATCGCGGTAGCACTGAGTAACCCCGACAACCCCCGAATGAGGGGTAGGGCAGGCCCTACCCCTACTGGTTCGATTCAGCCCAGCCGGCCCACCACAGCGCGCAGTCGAGCCAGGTCACGGCGCCGCCGCTCGTAGGTGGCCGCGAGCCCGACCAGAGCCAGCCCGCCGACACCCAGGTAGATCCATCGGGGCAGCAGATCCCATCCCCGGGCCAGCTCGTGCAGTGCCAACAGCGTCAGCACCGCGCCGCCGAGCAGGACCGGCGCCTGCCATCGGCGGGTCGCCCCGGCCAGCACCGCGCCCAGCGCCGCCGCGCCGAGGAGCAGTCGCCGCAACGGCTGCGGGTCCGACCCGGTCAGCACCGACACGAGGCTCGGCACCAGCGCCGCGACCAGCCCCGGGCCGAGGGCCGGCCAGCTGGTCAGCCCCGGCCTGGTCCGCAACGCCAGCAGGCCCGCGCCGAGGGCGAGCGCCGCTGCCGGCAGGGTGTACGCCTCCAGCACCGTCACCCCACCGGCGGCCAGCAACACCCATGCCCCGAGCAGCTCGCTACCGGCGGCGATGCCGGCGAACGCCCACCGCCGGCCGGCCGGCTCCCCCCTGCGCAGCAGCCGCAGCGCAACGGCGACACCCCAGAGCACGCAGACCGTGGCGAGGTGTCGCGCTGCCTCGACGGTGAGCACCGCCGCCACCAGTGCCACCGCCTGCGCGGCGGCGTCCAGCACCCGCCCGACCAGCACCCGCGCCGAGGTCATCGCGACCGGCTGTGGCGAGGTCGCCGCGGCGGCGACGGCCAGCACCAGCGCGGCCACCGCCAACAGGGGGTACGCGGCGGCCCGCAGCGGCAGCCCCCCGACCAGCGAGGCGGTCACCGCCAACGCGGACGCCGCACTCACCGCTGCGAGACAACCGGCCACACGCACCGCGACAGTGCGTCCCCCGACGGCAACGACCACCGCCGTCACCAGCAGCACCCCCTCGGCAGCGAGCGACCCGGCTCGGGTGACCAGCAGCCCCACCACACCGGAGGCGGCCAGCACCACCCCCAGGGGTACGGCGATCGGTGCGAGCGCCGGACGGGGCGCGGCCAGCGCGGCCAGCAGCAGCGCTGCCGATCCGGCGAGCAGCACCGCCGCCGGCAGCACCGGCCACGGCGCGCCGACGGCGACGAGCAGCACCGGCAGCGCCGCCGCGACGAACGGCAACGCGGGCAGCACCGGTGGGCGGACCTGCCGGCCGGCGAGCACGGCGGCCACCGCCAGCACGACCAGCGCCAACCCGACGGGCAGCGCCACCGGCTCGGCGACGAGGGTGGGCACCCCCGACCAGACCCCCGAGTCACGGTACGGCGACACGAGCGCGCTCAGCACCCTCGGCAGCGCCACCAGGATGGCAACCACCCCGAGCGCACCGCCCGCCACCATCACCAGGCTCGACCGGGGAGTCGTCGGCGGCCCCCCGACCGCCGACGATCCCCCGACCGGCAGCCCCCCGA
>NZ_JAKKFI010000014.1 GCF_022230955.1 Micromonospora cabrerizensis | reverse complement strand
GGCGCTGCCAGCGCTGCGCCGTTCGGCACCAGCAGCGCCAGGCCGTCGGGCACCAGGTGCGCCAGCTCCGCGCAGGTGAGGACGACCGGCGCGGCCGTGTCGTCGATCAGGTACCGCAGCCGGGCGGGCGGGTTCGCCACATCCATGGGTACGTAGGCCGCACCGGCCCGCAGTGCGGCGAGCACCGCCACCGCGAACGGGACAGCACGCGGCAACAGCACGCCGACCAGGCTGCCGATGCCCACGCCCCGCCCGCGCAGCGTCTCCGCCAGCGCCTCTGCCGCCGTGTGCAGCTGGCGGTAACTCAGCGCGGTGTCCCCGTCGGTCACCGCCACGCCGTCCGGGTTCCGGTGTGCCTGCCGCTCGATGAGCACGTGGACCAGGTCGTCGGGCTCGGCGGGGGTGGCGGTGGCGTTCGCCGCCACGACGAGCTGCCGGTACTCGTCGGCGCTGAGCATCGCGGCGGCGCCGACCGGTGCGCCGGGCTCGGCCACCAGCGAGCGCAGCAACGTCTGGAAGTGCCCGGCGAGGCGGGTCATCGCGTCGTCGTCGAACAGGTCGGTGCGGTATTCCAGCACGGTCCGCACACCGTCGGCGTTCTCCCGCACCGAGACGGTCAGGTCGAACTTGGCGGTGGTGCCGGGCACCTCGATCGGGGTGACCTCGATGCCGTCCAGGCTGGGCGGTGGCGTCTCGCGGCCGTACACGAACATCACCTGGAACAGCGGGGCGAAGCCGGGCAGGCGGGCCGGGCGCAGCGACTCCAGCAGTGTCCCGAAGGGAAGCTCGCCGTTGTCCAGGGCGTCGCCGGCGGCGGTGCGTACCCGTGCGAGCAGCGTCTCGAACGACGGGTCGTCGTCCAACCGGGCCCGGACCGCGACGGTGTTGAGCAGCAGCCCGACGAGCTGCTGTGCCTCGGAGCGCCGGCGGTTCGCCACCGGCGTGCCCACCACGATGTCGCGTTGCCCGGTCCAGCGGGCCAGCAGGACGTGCAGCGCGGCGAGCATGACCATGTACGGGGAGACGCCGAGGCGTCGGCACAGTGCCAGCAGCCCGTCGGTGGGCACGTCCAGCGGGAACGACACCGTGGCCCCCGCGCCGGACGGCACCGCGGGTCGGGGCCCACGGGTGGGCAGCTCCAGGACTGCGGGCGCGTCGGCGAGCCGCGCGTGCCAGTGGTCGCGTTGCGCCGCCGCCTCGGCCCCGTGCAGCCAGTCGCGCTGCCACGCCGCATGATCGCGTTGGTCGGCGACGACCGGGCCGAGGTCGGCGGGTCGTCCGGTGCGGTGCGCGGCGTAGAGCCGTTCCCACTCGTCGTGCAGGATGCCGAGGGACCACTCGTCGACGGCGACGTGGTGGAACGTCAGCAGGAGCACGTGCTCCTGCGCAGCGAAGCGCAGCAGGCTGGCCCGCAGCACCGGCCCGCGTTCCAGGTCGAGCGGGACCCGCGTCTCCGCGTGCATCCGGGCCTGCAACTCCTGGTCGCGTTGCCACGCGGGCAGCCCGCCCAGGTCGTGCACCCGCAGCAGCCCTGGTCGCGGCTCGTCGACCACCTGGACCAGGCCCGGCGCGGCGTCGACCCCGGTCGGCCCCGAGGCGGGGCGGTCGGGTGCCAGCGTGGTGCGCAGCGCGGCGTGCCGGGCCACCAGCGCGTCGAGCGCCCCGGCCAGTGCCGGCACGTCCAGTGGCCCGACCAGCCGGTACGCCAACGGCACCAGGTAGCTGGCCGGGTCGGGGTCGAGGCGGCTCAACGACCACATCTGGCGTTGCTCGTGGGTGGCCGCGGCCCGGGCGCCGGCAGGGTCGCGCCGGCGCGGCACGACCGGCGTCGCCTGCCGGGGCCGCATGACGTCGGTCATCGCGTCCGTCTCCTTCGTGATGCCAACAGCGGCCGAATCCGCCCACGCGGCGGCCCGGTCCAGCAATGGCTCCTGACTTCGCATCCGAGCCTGCTGTGACGGTTTGTCGACGTGGGTCGGCGGCACCGGTCAAGCGGCTGCGGCGCGGGGATGTGGTGACACGACCGATCGGTCACCCCGCGGCTCGGAAGCTACCCATGCCGGTGGAGGTGGCCAGTCGTTCATGCGACAGCTGTCGTTCTTCCGATGCGCTTCCCTGTCACATCATCACACTCGTGATCTTTGCTGGGATCCACAGATCGTGTCGGCCGTCGATGCTTTCGGTGCGGGGCCGATGCGCGTTCGTCCATTGCCGTCGGTCGCTCGGGTCGAACCCGTGACCGGTTCTCGACTGAATGGTGGAACTCGGCTACCGGAGGGCTTTCGCAGCCATCCCGTTCCCATTTCATGCCGAACCGGATTGCGCCGATGATCGGCCATTAAATTGCGGCATTAACGCCGGTGACCGTTTGTTGGCGCGGCCGGAGGGTAGGTGGGCGGTCATGACCACCCCTGAGCAGAGTCAGCAGGAAAGAGCCCTCGAAACCGGTGAGGTGTATCAGGACGCCGAGGGACGCCGCACGACGGACCCGGGCGCCGGCGCCGCGCACGCCGACAGCGAGGCCGACCGCAACGAGGAGCACCTCCGGCACGGTGAGGTGGGGCCGCGCGTCCCGGAGGAGTAGCCCGTCCCGCTACGCCAGCGGCTCGACCGCCTCGACGAGCACCTGGAGCACGTGCCGGTACGGCTGCCCGGTGGCCCGGCTCATGCCCATCTCGCAGGTGCGGTTGCAGGAGGCGTACGCGTCGTAGCCACGCTGGTTGATCTCGGCGGCCTGGGCCGCGGTGGCGCTGGCGGTCACCTCGGGATGCAGCAGCCCTCGGTCACCGGCGAAGGCGCAGCAGCCCCAACTGTCCGGCACGGTCACGGTGTCGGCGACCGCCCGGGCCACCGTGCGCAGGTCGTCGATGCCGCCCAGGTGCACGGTGGAGCAGGTGGGGTGCAGGGCCAACGAGCCCAGCCGACGCGGTGCCGGCAGCGCCGGCAGGAGGTGCTCGGCGGTGAACGTGACACTGTCGACGAAGCGCAGGTCGCGGTAACGCGCCTGGTCCTCGTCGGCCAGCGCGCCGGTCAGCTGGGTCAGCCCGTGGGTGCAGGACGAGGCGTCGCACACGATGGGCAACCGGCCGTTGTCACTGGCCGTCCAGAGCGCGGCGAGGGTCCGCTCGGCCATCTCCCGGTGCCCGGCGGGGTAGCCCTTGGACTGCCACGGCGTTCCGCAGCACAGGCCCGCCGTCTCGGCCGGCACGACGAGCGGCACGCCCGCCAGCTCGCACAGGCGCAGGAACGCCGCCGCCGCGTCGCCGGCCGGGCCGCCCTCGGGCGCGAAGAGACTGCCGACGCAGGCCGCGAAGAACACCGCCTGCGCGTCCGGCGCGCTCCGGGGGCCGGGGCGGGGAGCGCCGGCGCGCGGCATGTCGTCGCTCCACCTCGGTACGAGTTCACTGGCACCCAGCCCTCGGATCACCCGGGTGGCGGCGCGGGTCACCGGCGTCGGTACGGCGTGTGCGGCGCTCAATCCCACCCGGACGCCGGTCACGGCACCCTTCCAGTGCCGCGCGGCGGAGCGGGCGGTGCGCTGGGCGAGTGGGCCGTGCCGCTCGGCGCGCAGCCGCTTCATCGCCGCGCCGGTGTCGATCCCGACCGGGCAGGCGGTGACGCAGAGGCTGTCGGCGGCGCAACTGTCCACCGCGGCGTACTCGTAGTCGGTGGTCAGCTCCCGGCGGCGTTCCTCGTCGCCGGCGGCGGTGGCGAGGGCGATCTGTCGTTGCAGGACGATGCGCTGCCGGGGCGTGGTGGTGACGTCGGCGGTGGGGCACACCGGCTCGCAGTAGCCGCACTCGACGCAGGCGTCCAGCTCGGGGTCGACCGTCGGAACGGCCTTGAGCTGCCGCAGGTGCACGGTCGGGTCGTCGTTGAGCAGCACACCGGGGTTGAGCAGGCCGCTCGGGTCGCACAACCGCTTGAGCTCGCGCATCACGTCGTACAGCTCGTCGCCGTACTGGCGGCGGACGAAGGGTGCCATGGCCCGGCCGGTGCCGTGCTCCGCCTTGAGCGTTCCCCCCTCGGCAAGGACGAGGTCGACCATGTCGTCGGTGAACCGGGCGTAGCGGTCGATCTCGGCCGGTGTGTCGAAGGACTGGGTCAGCATGAAGTGCAGGTTGCCGTCGCGGGCGTGTCCGAAGATCACCGCGTCTGAGTAGCCGTGCCGGTCGAACAGGCCGATCAGCCCGTCGCAGGTGCCGGTCAGGCGCGGCAGCGGCACCGCCACGTCCTCCAGCAGGGCCGTGGTGCCGGGCGGGCGGGCACCGGCGACCGCGGTGTAGAGGCCCTTGCGCAGGTGCCAGAGTTTGGCCCGCTCGCGCGGGTCGCGGGTCAGCTCGGTGCCGGTAACGGCGGGCAGTCGGTCGAGCACGGGCCGGGCGTCGCCCAGCGTCGCGGCCAACCGCTCCGCGCTGTCCTCGGCGAACTCCACCAGCAACGCGGCGTGCCCGGTGATCGTCAGGCCGCGCAGGGCCGGGCTCGCACCCGGGTCGCGCTGGCTGACCCGCAGGGCGGCCGCGTCGAGCAGCTCGGCGGTACGGGCACCGGCGGCGAGCAGGGCGGGCAGCGCATCGGTGGCGTCGGTGAGGCCGGGCAGGATCAGCAGGCCGGTGGCGGCGTGTTCGTGGATCTCGACGGTACGGAAGACGGCCTCGGCCACGAAGCCGAGCGTGCCCTCGCTGCCGATCATCAGGTGGGCCAGCATCTCGACCGGGCTGCTGTGGTCGAGCAGGGAGTTCAGGCCGTACCCCATGGTGTTCTTCATGGTGAACAGCCGCTCGATGGTGGCGCGCGATCCCGGCGTCGAGCGCACCCGGTCGCGCAGGCGCAGCAGCCCGGCGTACAGCTCGGGCTCGTCGGCGCGCAGCCGGTCGTCGGCGTCGCGGGCGGCGGAGTCGACCACGGTGCCGGACGGGAGGACGAAGCGAAGCGACTCCATGGTGCGGTACGCGTTGTCGGTGGTGCCGCAGGTCATCCCGCTGGAGTTGTTGGCCACCATGCCGCCCACCGTGCACGCGGCCTCGCTGGCCGGGTCCGGGCCGAGCCGGCGTCGGTAGCGGGCCAGCCGGGCGTTGGCCTGCCGGATCGTCAGGCCGGGCTGAAGCCGGATGCGGCGGCCGTCGTCGAGCACCTCGGCGTGCCGCCAGTCGGTGCGCACGTCGACCAGCACCCCCGCGCCGCCGGCCTGCCCGGCGAGGCTGGTGCCGCCGCCGCGCAGGGTCAGCGGCACGCCGGCCTCTCGGGCGCCGGCCATCAGCGCCCCCACCTCGGCCGCCGAGGCGGCGCGAACGACGGCCTGCGGCTCGAACAGGTACGGGGAGGCGTCGTGCGCCGCCGCCAGCCGCCGGGGCAGCTCGGCGCTGGCCCGGGTCGGGTCGTCGAGGCGCGAGCGCAGCAGCTCGGTCACCTCGCGGGCGCGGGCGGCGGTCGGCGTGGGTGGTCCTACGACGGGGTGCATGGACGGGTCCTCCCGGGACGTGGTCAGCCGGCCACCGGTGGCACGGCGGGACGGCCGGCGATCAGCAGCCGGCGGGGAGCGGTGTCGACCGGCTCCGGCAGCCGCAGCGGCTGGCGGCCAGGCGTGATGCTGCCGAGCACCGAGGGGTGCCGCGCGCCGGTGCCCGACGGCAGCGCGCCGGGCAGCCCGTGCACGGTCAGGTAGCCCAGCAGCGCGAAGGCCAGCGCCTCCTTGGCGTCCGACGCCACACCCAGGTCGTCGCTGGACGACAGGCCGACGCCCGGCAGCTCGTCGGCGATCATGCGCATCAGCGTCGGGTTGTGCGCGCCACCGCCGGAGACGATCAGCCGGGTGACGCCGTGGTCGCGGCAGGCGTCGGCCACCGTGACCGCGGTCAGCCGGGTGAGTGTGGCCAGCACGTCCCGCGGATCCGGCGTGGGCGCGTCGGCGAGGGCGGCGAGCAGGTAGGGCAGGTGGAACAGTTCCTTGCCGGTGCTCTTCGGGCCGGGCAGCCGGTAGTACGGCTCGTCGAGCAGCCGCCGCAGCAGGGCCGGGTCCACCTGCCCGGCAGCGGCCCCGCGCCCGTCCCGGTCGTACTCCTGGGTGCCCCCGCTGAAGTGGCGGGCTGCGGCGTCGAGGAGCGCGTTGGCCGGCCCGGTGTCGAACGCGAGGGGGTCCGCGTCCGGCGCGACCACGGTGATGTTGGCGATGCCCCCCAGGTTCAGCGCGGCGGGGACGCCGGGCAGGCCACCCAGCAGCAGCGCGTCGAAGAGGGCGACCAGGGGAGCGCCCTGGCCGCCGGCGGCGACGTCGCGGCTGCGCAGGTCGGCCACGACGGGAAGACCGGTGGCCTCCGCGATCCAGGCCGGCTGGCCCAGTTGGAGCGTGCCCCGCACGGCGCCGGCCTCGACCCAGTGGTGCATCGTCTGCCCGTGCGAGACGACCAGGTCGGCGTGCCCGTCGCACAGCTCCGCGAGGGCCCGCGCGCCGGCCTCGGCGAAGGCCTGGCCGATGCCGGTGTCCAGCACGCAGATCGCCTCGGTGGTGGTCGGCGCGGGCGGCAGGGCGGCGGCGATCAGAGCACGCAGCTCCTCGGGGTACGGGTGGCTGATCCGGCCCAGCGGTCGCATCCGCAGGGTGTCGCCGCTGCGGTCGAACTCGGCCGCGGCGGCTTCGATGCCGTCGTAGGAGGTGCCGGACATCAGGCCGATCACGCGCATCCCGTCCTCCTTCATGCCCGGCTGGCGGGCGCTGCCGCCGGGTCGTCGTCGACCTCGTCGGTGCGTCCATGGTCGTAGGGAACCGCCGGGGCCGGGTGGAACCGGCTCGACACCGCGCCGACGAACAGGGTGACCAGGACGCCGATCGGCACCAGCCACTGCGCGGCGATGGCGGTCTGGACGGTGGTCCCGCCCGTCGTGACGTCGATCTTGACGTAGCGGACGATGTAGGTCATCACCGCAACGGTGACGAGGAAGGCGATCACCGCGTCGACCTGGTTGGCCCGGCTGACCAGGCGGCCGAGCAGGAAGGCCCCGAGCAGCGCGCCGTAGGTGTAGCCCGCGATGGTCAGGCCGGTCAGGTAGACGTTCCCGGTGCTGGAGCTGAACGCGCAGGCGAAGATCGCCATGAACACCGCCCAGACCAGGGTCATCACCCGGGCGAGCCGGAGCATCACGTCGTCCGACGGGACCTTCTTGAAGAAGCTGTGGATGAAGTCCGCGACGGTGGAGTTCGACATCGAGTTCAGCGCCGACGACAGGGAGCCCATCGCCGCGCCGAGGATGCCGGCCACCAGCAGACCCGAGATGCCCACCGGCAGGGCGTGCAGGATGAAGTTCGGGTAGAGGTTGTCGCTGCTGTTCAGGCCCAGTTCCTTGAAGGTCTGACCCTTGTTGTACGACCACAGCAGCGCACCGACCAGGGAGAACGCCGCGAACTGGATGACCACGAAGATGCCCGAGGAGATCATCGCCTTCTGGCCCTCGCGCAGGGTGCGGGTGGACAGGATGCGCTGGACGATCAGCTGGTCGGAGCCGTGGCTGGCCATCGCGAAGATCGCACCGCCGATGATCGCGGTCGGCAGGGCGAACGGGCTGGTGAGCACGTGCGCGAGGTCGAAGTTGGTGTCGAAAAGCTGGAACTTGCCGGCGTCCAGCGCCTGCGCGTAGCCGTCGCCGCCGACGGCGTGGCTGAGCACCCCGATGGCCAGGATCGCGCCGCCCAGGTAGAGCCCCATCTGGATGGCGTCGGTCCAGATGACCGCCTTGATGCCACCGAGGTAGGTGTAGACCACCGTGATCACGGTGAGGACGATGATGATGGCCTGGTAGCCGACGTTCAGGCCCAGCTCGTCGAGGAGCAGCTTGATGGGGATCGCCGAGGCGAACAGTCGTACGCCCTCGGCGAGCAGCCGCGTGAAGACGAACGTGACCGATGCCAGACCCTGAAGTTTCAGGCCAAACCGCTCACCGAGGTACTGGTAGGCACTGACGAAGCCACCGCGCTTGTAGAGCGGGATGAGCACCGCGGCCACGACGACGCGACCGATGACGTAGCCCAGGGCCAGCTCGACGTTGCCGAACCCCTGACCGCTGTAGGCCCCACCGGGCACGCTGATCACGGTCAGGACGCTGGTCTCGGTGGCGACCACGGAGAACGAAACCGTCCACCAGGGCAGTTTGCCCTCACCCACGAAGTAGTCCTTGGAGGACTTCTGTTTGCCGGACAGGCGGAGTCCGACGAAGGCGATCACCACGAGGTACAGCACGATCACAACGAGGTCGAGTTGACGCACGGCTCGCTCCCTACCAGCGGTTGTCAATAAGTGACGTTAGCCGAGAGTAACGCGAAACTTTTTGCCAGTGCCGGTCCGGGCTGGCTACGCTGAGGCTCCAGCCTGCTGATATGGGGAGCGCGAGCCGGCGAGCCGCCTCCCGTCGGCCGGCGATGCGAGCACCAGCGAGAGGAACGACCACCCCGTGGACCTCAGCACCCTCGGCACCGAGACCCGCAACGACCGGACCAGCGACCTCGACCGGATGTCTCCCACCGAGCTGCTCCTCGCGATGAACGACGAGGACCGCTCGGTCGCGCAGGCCGTCCGCCAGGCCGTGCCGGACATCGCGGCCGCCGTCGACGTCGTCGTGGCGTCGTTGCGCCAGGGCGGGCGACTGATCTATCTCGGTGCCGGCACCAGCGGGCGGATCGGCATGCTCGACGCCGTCGAGTGCCCACCCACCTTCGGTACGTCGCCCGACCAGGTTCTCGGCCTGCTCGCGGGCGGGGCCGGCGCCTTCGGTGTCGCCGTCGAGGGCGCGGAGGACGACCCGGCCGGGGCCGTCGCCGACCTCGACGCGGTCGGCCTGACCGCCCGGGACACGGTGGTCGGGCTCGCCGCCAGCGGTCGTACCCCGTACGTGGTCGGTGGGTTGGCCCACGCCCGCGCGCGAGGCGCGACCACCGTCTCCGTCGCCTGCAACTCCGACGCGGTGATCAGCCGGTACGCCGACGTCGCCATCGAGGTGCCCACCGGCCCCGAGGTCCTCACCGGCTCCACCCGACTCAAGGCCGGCACCGCCGAGAAGCTGGTCTGCAACATGCTCTCGACCGCCACGATGGCACGGCTCGGCAAGGTCTACGGCAATCTGATGGTGGACATGAACGCCACCAACGAGAAGCTGGTCGACCGGGCGCGTCGGATCGTCGCCGAGGCCGCCCACACCGATCTCGACACCGCCACGCGGGCGCTCGCGGCGGCGCACGGGCACGCGAAGACGGCCATCGTGCTGCTGCTCGCGCACTGCACCGCGGAGGAGGCCACCGCACGGCTGCGCGCCGCCGACGACGACGTCCGGGCGGCCGTCGCGGCCTGAGCCACGGCAGGCGGAACCGCGCCACTGTCCTCTGTGGTGCCACGCCGGGTACCGTTTCGGTGCCCGGCTGGCGCGGGTATCGGCCTGTCGTCCGGGCGGGAGCGGCCAACCCGGTGGCGACGGGCCGGGGGAGGAGCGAGGGTGACGCAGCGCAGAGCACTGGTGGTGCGGGGCGGCTGGGAGGGGCACCAGCCGGTCGCGGCGACGGAGTTGTTCATCCCCTTCCTCGACCGCAACGGCTATGCCGTACGGGTCGAGGAGTCGACGGAGATCTACGCCGATGCCGCCGCGATGGCCGACACCGACCTCGTCGTGCAGTGCATGACGATGTCGCAGATCACCCCGGACCAGGTGGCGGGCCTCAGCGCGGCGGTCATCGCCGGCACGGGCCTCACCGGCTGGCACGGCGGCATCGTGGATGCGTTCCGCGCGTCGTCCGACTACCTCCAGCTGGTGGGCGGGCAGTTCGCGACCCATCCGGGCAAGGAGCCGTGCGAGCGTCACGGTGGCCCGGAGGACAACTTCCTGCCGCACACGGTGCGCATCACCGACCTCGGCCGGGCGCATCCCATCACCGCGGGAGTCGAGGACTTCGACCTGGTCACCGAGCAGTACTGGGTGCTGCACGATGACCTCATCGACGTCCTGGCCGTCACCACCCACCCGACGCAGGCGTGGCACCCGTGGCACCGCCCGGTCACCTCGCCGGCGATCTGGACCCGACTCTGGGGTGCCGGGCGCGTCGTCGTGACGACCCCGGGCCACAGCCTCGACGTGCTGGAACACGCGAGCGTGCGTGCCGTCATCGAGAGGGGGATGCTGTGGGCGACCCGCACCGCGTCGGCGTCGTAGGCCTCGGGGTCATCTCCCGCGCGTACCTGGACACGCTCGCCAACCACCCCGCGGTGAGCATCGCCGCGCTGGCCGACCTCGACGCCTCCCGGTCGGCCGCGGTCGCCGCCACGATTCCCGGGGCCGAGGCGGTGAGCGTCGAGCGCCTGCTCGCCCGCCCGGACGTGCAGACGGTACTCAACCTCACGATCCCCGCCGCGCACGCCGACATCTCGCTCGGCGCGATCGACGCGGGCAAGAACGTCTACGTCGAGAAGCCGCTCGCCGTGACGTTCCCGGACGGCCGCTCGATCATCGAACGGGCCGCGTCAGCCGGCGTCCGCGTCGGGTGCGCGCCGGACACCGTCCTGGGGACGGGTACGCAGACGGCGCGGGCGGCCATCGACGGCGGCCTCATCGGACGGCCGTTGTCCGCCTCGGCGGTCATGGTCACGGCGGGGCACGAGCGTTGGCATCCCAACCCCGACTTCTACTACGCCCCGGGCGGCGGCCCGTTGCTGGACATGGGGCCGTACTACGTCTCGGCGCTCGTCCACCTGCTCGGCCCGGTGCGCGCGGTGGTCGGAGCCGCCAGCCGCCTGCGCGCCGAGCGCGTCATCGGCTCGGGCGCGCGCACCGGCCAGCGGGTTCCGGTGGAGGTGGACACCCACGTCAGCGGTGTGCTGGAGCACGCCAGCGGTGCTCTCTCCACCATCACGACGAGCTTCGACGGCGTCGCGACGACGGCCGCGCCGATCGAGGTGCACGGGGAGGCCGGCACGCTCGCCGTGCCGGACCCGAACTACTTCGACGGCGAGGTCCGCCTCTTCGCGCTCGGCGGCACGCAATGGCGCGTCCTCGAACCCCGGGCCGGTTACGCCCAGGCCTCCCGAGGCATCGGTCTGATCGATTTGGTCAGGGCCGACGGTCAGCGTCCGCCGCGGGCGGGGGGCGACGTCGCGATGCACGTGCTCGAAACGATGACCGCCCTGCTCCGGTCGGCAGCCGAAGGACGGCGGATCGAGCTGACGACGGTGGTGGAACGGCCCGACCCGGTGCCGCTGACCCCGGTCGAGAACTGGGCGGCGTAAAGGCGTTCCGCGCTGTTCGCCGGACCGACCACTCGGTGTGAGGTCTCGGTCAGCTCGACTGGCATCAATATATCTTCATGACTGCACATGCACCGCACCACTGCCACCACGACCACGGATCCGGCGACGAGGTGCCGTACGGCCAGGTTGACGTCCCCGCGGGCTTCGGCCGGCGGACGCTTCTGGCCGGTGCCGGCGGAACGCTGATGCTGGCCGCGCTGCCGACCTCGGCCTGGGCGGCCACCACGACCATGGCCGGCGCCCCGACCGCGGCGGCCGGCGCTGGCCGGACGTCCCTGATCACCCAGGGCACCACGTTGGTCCACACCGACATGCACAACCACACGGTCATGTCGGACGGCGACGGCAGCGCCCAGGCCGCGTTCGCCTCGATGCGCGAGGCCGGTCTGGACGTCGCCGCGCTGACCGACCACGCCACGCTCTTCTCCATCGAGGGGCTCAGCTCGTCCGAGTGGCGGACCACCGGTGACCTGGCCAACGCGGCCAACGACCCGGGTCAGTTCACGGCGATCCGCGGGTTCGAGTGGTCACATCCCCTCCAGGGCCACATCAACGTCTGGAACACCTCCGACTTCGCCGACCTGCTGCGGGCCGGCAGCCCCGGCAGCCTGTACAACTGGCTCACCGGCCGACCCGGGGGTCTGGCGAGCTTCAACCACCCGGGTCGGGAGGCGGGCCGGTTCAACAACTTCTCCTTCAACGCCTCGGCCCGAGATCAGCTCGTGGGGCTGGAGATGTTCAACCGGACCGACGACTTCCTCTTCGAGGGCTGGTCGTCAGGCGTGACGTCACCGTTGGTGGCCTGCCTGAACGCCGGTTGGCGGCCGGCGCTGACCGGTGTCACCGACGAGCACGGCACCACCTGGGGCTTCCACGAGGGCAAGGGCCGCAGTGGTCTGTGGGTCGCCGAGAACACCCGCGCCGCCGTGTTCGAGGCGATGGCGGCCCGCCGATCCTTCGCCACGCGCGTCTCCGGGCTGCGGGTGGACGCCACGGCCAACGGCGTACGCATGGGTGGGGTGCTGAACGTGACCTCGGGCGACGTCCGGTTCCTGCTGGATCTGGACCGCGGCCCGGTCTGGGACGGCAAGCCCCTGCGGATCCAGGTCCTCCGTCCCGGCACGTCGGCGCCGACAGTCGTCGACGTCGTCGACACCGTCAACGGCCGGGTCACCGACTTCACCGTGCCGCTCGACGTCACCGACGGCGACTGGGTGGTGCTCCGGATCTCCGACCCGTCCCTGCCCAACGGCACCCCCGGCCCGGCCGGTCACCCGTGCAACGACTTCGCGGTGGCCTACACCAGCCCCTGGTGGCTCCGGCCCTGACCGTCGCGGCGCAAGATCGCAGCAGCTGAGTGGTTCGCCGGCCGGGCCGGAAAAGTTTCCGGCCCGGCACCAATCCGGCAGCTCCCGAGCCACGAATCCCTCCCGACCGCACCTGAGTACCAACGCCGTACCGGCGGAGACGGAGATCTGTTGTGAGATTGTCCCGAGCCCTGCTCACCGTGCCAGCGGCCGCGCTGATCCTCGCGTTTCCCGGCGTCGCGCACGCCGACGAGAGCGTTCAGGTCCAGTTGCAGGACCTGAACGAGACCGGCGCGAAGGGCACCGCGACGTTGACCGCGACGAGCGGCGGCGACCTCAGGGTCATGATCCGGTCCACGGGCATGACGCCGAACTCGCCGCACGCCCAGCACGTGCACGGCGCGGCCAACGGCATGGACTTCCACTGCCCGGACAAGTCCGCCGACGCGAACGGCAACGGGTACGTCAGCACCGAGGAGGGCCTCAAGATGTACGGGGACATCTTCATCTCGCTGACCACCACCGGCGACACGACCAAGGCCAGCGGCCTCGCCGTGGACCGGATGCCGACGGCCGACGCGAAGGGCAACCTCAGCTACGAGCGCACCATCCCGGCCGCCGAGCTGCCCACCGGCACGATCGAGCACCTCAAGGACCTGCACCTCGTGCAGCACGGCATCGACGCCAACAAGAACGGCAAGTACGACATGGAGGCGCTCGGCGAGTCGACGTTCGCCAAGTCCGTCGGCGTCAACGGCATCCCCGCCGAGGCCACCGACCCCGCCACCTGCGGCATGGTCAGCGGCGCGGCCGCCGGCTCCGTACCCGCAGGGGGTGTCGCCACCGGTGACGGCAGCACCTCCGGTGGGTCGCCGATGACCATGTACGCCGTGGGTGGCCTCGCGCTGCTCGGCGCCGCCGGTGCGGTCGTCGCGCGCCGCCGGTTCGCCGGTGAGCGCTGAGCCGGACCATCCGATGGACAACGGCGACGTACCTGTGCCTGCCGGCCACCGTCGAGGGCGCTACGCGCTCCCGGCGGTGGCCGGCGTCCTCACCGTGACGGCGGCCGTGACGATCGGTCTCGCGGTCGCCGGTCGCGGCGAGGACCCACCCCGACCCGACGCGTCCGCTGCGGCACCGGCCGCGAACACGTCGCCCGTTCCGGCGACCAGGCCGGGTGAGTTGACCTCGGGACCGCTGATGGTCGGCTCACCGCCGGTGCGGGTGTCGATCCCGTCGCTCAAGGCCGCCGCGGCGACGGTCGCCCTGGGCCTGCAACCGGACGGTGCGATGCAGGTACCGGACAGCGCCGCCGAGGTCGGCTGGTTCACCAGGGCGCCGATGCCCGGTGCGCTCGGCCCGGCGGTGCTGGCCGGCCACGTCAACTGGAAGGGTCAGCGGGGAACCTTCTTCGACCTCGCTAGGGTGAAGGTCGGGGCCGCGATCACGGTCGACCGGCAGGACGGCAGCACCGCGATGTTCACCGTCACCAAGGTCGAGCAGTATCCGAAGGACCGCTTTCCCACCGACGAGGTCTACGGGTCGACCGACCACGCCGCGCTGCGCCTGATCACCTGCGGCGGGGAGTTCGATGACAGCACGCAGCACTACCGCGACAACGTCATCGTGTACGCGCGTCTCGCCCACGCGCATCCCGCCTGATGCGCACCGTCCACCTCCGGTGGCGCGTCGGCGCGTCGCCCGAACAGGAAAGGACCTGCCGAGTATGAGCGGTGAACCGGAACAGGCGCGACGCCTGCGGTCGGTGCCGCAGGACACCGCAAGCCCGACCGCCGACGAGTTGCTCTCGCGGGTGGCGCGCGGCGACGAGGCGGCGTTCGCGACGCTCTACGACAGCGTGGCGGGCAGGGTCCTCGGGCTGACCCGCCGCGTCCTGCGCGACCCGGCGCAGGCGGAGGAGGTGACGCAGGAGGTGATGGTCGAGGTGTGGCGCACCGCCGGCCGCTTCGACGCCGGTCGAGGCTCGGCCTCGGCGTGGATCCTGACCATGGCGCACCGCCGGGCCGTTGACCGGGTGCGCTCCGAGCAGGCGCACCACAACCGTGCGCGGCAGGTCGCCGCGACCGAGTCGCACGTCCCGTACGACGAGGTGGTCGAGGACGTCACCGCCCGCTTGGAGCGGGAGCAGGTGCGCCGGTGCCTGGGCCGGTTGACGCCGGTCCAGAAAGAGGCGGTGACCCTGGCCTACTACGGCGGCCACACCTACCGTGAGGTCGCCGAGAAGCTGAAGGCGCCGCTGCCGACGGTGAAGACGCGGATGCGCGACGGACTGATCCGGATGCGCGACTGCCTGGGCATCGAGATGGAGGGGCGGGCATGAGCGCCGACATTCACACCCTCGCCGGCGCGTACGCCCTGAACGCGGTCGACGAGTTGGAGGGCGCGGCGTTCGAGCGGCATCTGGCCGACTGCGAGCCGTGCCGCGTGGAGGTGGCCGAGTTGCGGGAGACGGCCGCGCGGCTCGCCGACGAGACCGTCGTCGAGGCCACACCTCCGGGACTGCGGGAACGGACCCTGGCCCAGGTGGCGCGCACCCCACAGCTGAGGTCGGGCGTCGGAGGCGCCAGCGCCGGACGGCGGGCAGGCAGGTGGCGACAGCTCACCGTGGCCGCCGCCGCAGCCATCCTCGTGGCCGGCGGCGCGAGCGCGGTGACCTGGACCGTGAGCAACGACCGGGTCAGCGACGAGCAGGCCAGCAGCGCGCAGGCCCGTCAGATCGCCGCTGTGCTGGACGCACCGGACGCCCGGGTGTTCGAGCGGTCGCTGGAGCCGGGCGGTGCCGCCACCGTGGTGGTCTCCCGCAACCGCGACCGCGGTGTGGTGCTGCTGCGCGACCTGCCCGAGGCCGGCCCCGGGCGGATCTACGAGCTCTGGCTCATCCGCGGCAGCCAGCCCCGCAAGGTGGGACAGCTCGCCGAGGGTGTCAGGGCGTCGACCACGGTGATCGGTCCGGTCGCCGAGGCGGGCACGTTCGGCGTGTCCAACGAGCCCGCAGGAGGCTCCGCCGCCCCCACGCAGATCGTGGGTACGGTCGAGCTGAGCTGAGCCCGGGCCGGCCGTGACCACACCATCGGCCGGCCCAGCCCGTCATCCACCCATCCGGGCCGCGAGCGGCTCCGAATCACTCACATGGATGACGAACCGCTCGCCGGCCGGTACCGCCGGCTTCTGCCGATCGGGGACACCGCGACCCCGGGACGCGTCTGGCTGGCACGCGACGAGGTGCTGGACCGGCACGTCGCGCTCAAGCAGATCGCTCTACCAGGATGGGTGAGCGACGCGGAACGGTCGCGTCTACGGGACAGGACGCTCGGGGAGGTACGCGGCCTGGCCGGCCTGGACCATCCGGGCGTGGTCGGCATGTGGGACGTGCTGAGCGCCGACGGTTACCTGTGGCTGGTCATGGAGCACGTGCCCTCCCGCTCGCTGTCCGAGGTGGTCGCCGCCGACGGCCCGCTCGCTCCGGCCGAGGTCGCCAGGGTGGGTCTGCACCTGCTCGCCGCCCTGGGCGCCGCCCATTCGATGGGAGTGGTGCACCGGGATGTCCGTCCGCAGAACGTGCTCCTCGCCGATGGCGGCCGCGTCCTGCTCGGCGGATTCGGCTTGTCGATCTTCGACAGCCGTGACCCGGCGACCGTCGTCACGCCGACCCTGTCGACGGTCCAGTACGTCGCGCCGGAGCGCGCCCGCGACGGCAGGTCCACCCCCGCCACCGACCTGTGGGCTCTGGGCGCGACCCTGTATCTGGCTGCGGAGGGCCGGCCGCCGTGGACCCGGCCGTCGACCCTGGCCACGCTCGCTGCCCTGGCCACCGAGACGCCGGACCGGATGACCGTCCTGCCGCTCGAACCCACGGTCACCGGCCTCCTGCTGCGCAACCCCCGCCAGCGCCTGTCCGCCCAGGAGGCTTGCGACCAGTTGGAGCATGTGGCCGCGGCGACCGTACCCATGGGGCCCGTGCCGGCACCCCGACCGCGCCGCCGGCGGCGCGTACCCGTCATCCACCTGCGGCGTCGCCCACGACGCGCCGTGCCGGTGGTCCCGACCGGCCAGGACGCGGCCGACACCACGGTCATCCCGGTGACGGCCTCGACCACCCGGGACCGGACGTCGGCCTGGGCGTTCGTCGGCGCCGTGCTGGGCCTCTTCGCCGTCGTGGCCGTCGTCGTCACGGCGACCGGCACCGTGATCGGCGGCCTGCGCGACCAGGCCGGCGCTCCGGCCGCCGCACCGGGCGGCGCGGCGGCCGGTGCGTTGGAGACGACCACGGCGGCACCACCCGCCCACCTCTGCCTGGACGATGACGCCGCCGGCGAGGCCGAGCCCCTGCGGGAGTCCAGCGCGCCGCTGCCGTACGCCCTGCCGGACGGGTGGACCTGGCACCAGGACCGGGCCGGCTTCCTGTTGGCGGTGCCCGTGGGGTGGACTCGGCACACCGAGGGCGAGACGGTCTGCTTCCGCGACCCCGCCGAGGTGCGGGCCGTCGCCGTCGACCTCACCGCCGAAGCGTCCAGCGTGCCGTCGACGCGCTGGGAGGCGGCAGAGCGCGAGGCATCGAAGGCGGGTGCGCTGCCCGGTTACCGGAAGATCAGCATCGGACCGGTCATCCGCCCGGGTGGCGCCGCGGAATGGGAATACACCTGTGACCAGGCCGGTGGTGAGCGCCTGCATGTCCGCCGGCTGCTGGTCAACGACAGCAGGACCCGCGCCTACAGCCTGTCCTGGATCGCCCGGGACAGCCAGTGGGGCGCGACCGGGCCCTCGCAGCGCCTGGCCCAGGCGAGCTTCCGTCTCGACTGATGCGACGGGGTGGCCCCTCGGGTCATGGGGGGCATTAACATTTTTCGATTATTGTGGCGGTGATGCGACAGTGTGACGAAGGGCGGAGAACGCACACACGACGACGGGGGAGGCGACGGCCAGCACATGGGTGACACCCGACGGGCCGCGCAGGACGCGTTCGCCCGGTTCGTGCGCGACGCGGTCGACGCCGCCAGCGACGAGCGTGGCTGGTCCATCACGGAGGTGGCGGCGCGAAGCGGCGTCGGTCGCTCCACCGTCTTCCGGTGGCTGTCCGGTGACTGGCAGCACCACCCGGAGTTGCCCAAGGTCCGGGCGTTCTGCGCGACCCTGGATCTCCCACTCGGCGCGGCCCTGCGTGCCCTCACCCCGCTGGCGTACGACTCGTCGGCGCCGGCGGTGCCGGCTGCGGACCCGGCGGCGGAGGTGCTTCTGATGGCCGTCCGGGACCGACTGGTCGATCCCCGCACCACCGCCGCCGAGAGAGAGCACATCTTGACCGTCCTGCGCCGTCTCGGGCGCCACCGGTCGTCCCGGGCCAGCTGATCAGGTATCGAGAGGATCCGGTGACGGTGATGTCCGACCTGTTCGACTACGACGCCGAACTGCGCCTGCACAACGAACTCTTCCGTGCCGCTGCCCGCGTCGGCTCTCACGACCGCGTGCTCGACATCGGCTGCGGCACCGGCCAGTCCACCCGCGACGCCGCCCGCGCCGCGATGAACGGCAGCGTGACAGGCATCGATATCTCCGGGCCGATGCTCGAACGGGCCCGTCAGCTCAGCGACGACGAGGGCCTGCCCAACATCACCTTTCACCAGGCGGACGCCCAGGTGCACCGCTTCCCGTCGGCGCACTTCGACCTTTGCATCAGCAGGTTCGGAACGATGTTCTTCGCCGACCCGGTCGCCGCGTTCACCAACATCGGCCGCTCCCTGCGCCCCGGCGGGCGACTGGTGCTGCTGGTCTGGCAGGACCGTGACCGCAACGAATGGGCCACCGAGATCCGCCGAACGTTCACCGACGAGCCAGCCCCTAGTCGCGGTCCGAACGCGTTCTCCCTCGCCGACCCGACCGTCACGGAGGACATCCTGGTGGTGGCCGGCTTCGCCGCCGTCGACTTCACGGACGTGCACGTACCGGTCTACTACGGTCCGGACAGCGCCGCCGCCTTCGATGCGGTGTTCCGCCTGTGGGAGTTCGCCGACCTGCTGGCGAACCGTGACGACGCGGCCGCCGAGCGGGCCCGCACGCGGCTGCGTACCACCCTCGACGCCCACCAGGCCGACAGCGGCGTTCACTTCGACTCGCGCGCCTGGATCGTCACAGCTCGTCGGTGATCGACACGATCGGATCGTCGCAGGCGCGGGCGGCACCACGGCGGGACGATCCCCGCCCCGCCGTGGTGCTGTCACAACGCGGTGGTGGTCAGCGACCCTCGGGCGGCGCGGTCAGCTCGGCGTGCCGCACCGTGTAGTTGCCGCGGGTCACCATGGCGAAAGCGGCCGGCGCGAGGCAGGTGCCGATCCGGGACGGACCCCACTCGCCTGCCTCGTCCTGATCGGCGCTGGCCGACCAGGTGAAGCCGACCCGGTCCCGGCCACGGCCGCCGTCCTGCACGCTGAAACCGACCCGCTGGCCGAGGAAGTCGCGGGCCTTCTCGTCAGCGCGGGTGACGACCCCGGTCAGGGTCGCGTGACCCGGGCTGGTGATCATGCAGTCGACCGCCGCTTCGAAGCGGACGGTGATGTTCTCCGTGGCCAGCCAGTGTGCGACCCGCACCGTGCCCGTGGCGTCCGCGGGAGAACCCTTCTCCCCGCCCTTCAGCGGGATCGGTCGGCTGTAGGGCGCCGACCGGGCGTCAAAGGCGAACGACCGCACGTCGCCGTCCTGCCCGTACGGCAGAGCGAACTCCGCTGATCCGCTCACCTGGGCGGGCCGGTGGTTCGCGGCCCCGGCCGGCGTCGCCGCCGCGACCAGCATCGTCGCCGCCGCGATGCCCCATCCGAGTGTCTTGCGC
The DNA here is from genome assembly GCF_022230955.1 of Micromonospora cabrerizensis. GTDB lineage: Bacteria > Actinomycetota > Actinomycetes > Mycobacteriales > Micromonosporaceae > Micromonospora > Micromonospora cabrerizensis. The sequence continues at coordinate 40,591 of NZ_JAKKFI010000014.1, read as the reverse complement.
ATGGTCGTCCTCCCCGATCCGGCCGCGGTGCCGCGGCTCTGTTACCTCCACGGTCGGCGATCCGGGAACGGAAGCGATCCCCTCCGCGGGGGGACACGCTCCCCCGCCCACGGGAAACCGGCCCTGGTGAGCCACGTCCGCCGACGCCGGGACCGGTCGCGACCAGTGACGCCACGTCACATGCGGTGGTGACGTGGTGCCACTGACGGATCGGGCCGGCCGGCGGTGTCATTGGTGCATGTCCACCACACCTGTCATCGAAGTCGAACGGTTGAACGTCACCTACGGCGACTTCCACGCCGTCCGGGATCTTTCCTTCGAGGTACGGCGCGGGGAGCTGTACGCGCTGATCGGCACGAACGGGGCGGGAAAGACCTCGACCCTGGAGACCATCGAGGGGCACCGCACGCCGACCTCCGGAACCGTGCGGGTCTTCGGGCACAGTCCACGGGATCGGCGCGTCGTCCGTCCCCGGGTGGGCGTCATGCTCCAGGAGAGTGGTTTCTCCCCGGACCTCACGGTTCGCGAGTCCGTACGCCTGATCGGCCGGCTCACCCGGCGGACGGACGACGTCGACCGGGTGCTCGACATCGTCGACCTCACCGGCAGGTCGGGTCGGAAGGTGTCCCAGCTCTCCGGCGGTGAGAAGAGACGACTGGACTTCGCCACCGCCGTCTACGGGACCCCCGAGCTGGTCTTCCTGGACGAGCCGACCACCGGTCTGGACATCCAGTCCCGCGACGCCCTGTGGGCGACGGTGGACCGGCTGCGCGAGAACGGCGCCACCATCGTGCTCACCACCCACTACCTGGAAGAGGCGCAGCAGCGCGCCGACCGGATCGGGCTGATGCACCAGGGCACCTTCCACCGGGAGGGCACCGTCTCCGAACTGACCCGCACGCTTCCGGCCGTCATCCGGTTCTCGCTACCGCCGGTGGCACCGGCGCTGCCGTTGCAGGCGGTCGTCGACGCCCACGGGAAGGTCGTAGTCGAGACCTTCGGGCTGCAGAAGGACCTGCACACCCTGCTCGGGTGGGCGCAGGATCATGCCGTGGAGTTGCGGGACCTCCAGGCCGGGCCGACCCGGCTCGACGACGTCTTCCGGGCCATCGGCAGCTGACCGGCGCCGGCCACCGACTCGTTTCCCCGAAAGGAAACTCCCACCATGCTTCCCATCGCCCTCAGCGAGCTGATCCAGATCTTCCGGAACCGGCTGGTGCTGATCACCAGCCTCATCGTTCCGGTGGCTGTCAGCGCGCTCTTCGTCCGTCAGCACGAGACCTTCGCGGCTGTCGGCAGCCTCGGCTACATCGCGGCGATCGTGATGTTCACCGTGGCCGCGTTCGGGCTCTACGCCACGGCCGTCACCACCCTGGCATCGCGGCGGCAGAACCTCTTCCTCAAGCGGCTGCGATCCACCGTGGCGAGTGACCGCAGCATCCTCGCCGGTCTGCTGCTGCCCGTCACGATCCTCGCCGTGGTCCAGGTCACCGCGATCCTGACCGCACTGGCCGTGGTCGCCGGTGGGCCTGCCAACGTCGTCCTGCTGGTGGTGGCGGTCCTCGCGACCCTGGCCATGATGATCGGCCTGGGGCTGGCCACGGCGGGGCTGACGAACTCGCCCGAGCACGCCCAGGTCACCACTCTGCCCGTCACCCTCGGCGTGGTCGCCGTGTCCAGTTGGGTGGGCATCAGCGGCACCGAGGACCTCACCGTGCTCAAGCGGCTGCTGCCCGGCGGCTCGGCCACCGAGATGGCCGTGAACGCCTGGAACGGCGGCGTCGCCGTGACCGACTCCCTCCTCCTGCTCGCACCGACGTTCGGCTGGGTCGTTGTCGCCATAGCCCTCGCCACCAGGCTCTTCCGCTGGGAGCCCCGCCGGTGATCCAGGCCGGCGACGACCACGACCAGGCGACCGTGAACAGAACGACGAGATGAGAGGTGGACCCGATGGCTCAGCAACCCGAGGAACCCCAGACCGACCGCCGTACCGAGGCGGGGCCCCCGACCCTGGCGGAGGATCTCCTGCTGCTCCTGTTCCAGCCGGATGCCGGCTTCCGGGGCACCGGGGTCATCGCCGGTGAGAACACGCTCTTCTACGTTCTCGCGGGGGCGGTGCTCGCCGATCTCGGGCTCGGCGAGCACGTGCGTACCGTTCCCGGTCGGGGAGGGGTGCGGGTGGAGGCCGTCGCGGACCGCCCGCCGTCGGACGACATCCTGCGATCCGCGTGGGGCTACCTCGCGGAGAAGCCGCGCGGCATCCAGACCGTGCTCGCGGCGATCGGGCCGACGCTGCGTGCCCCGGTGCTCGACCGACTCGTCGAACGGGGCGACATCCGCCGTTCCAGTCGCAAGTCCCTGGGACTGTTCACCACGAAGGTCCTCGAGGACGGCGGGACCGGACGCCGGGCGGGCCTCCTCCGGGACGTTCGCGACGTGCTCGTCGACGGCGTTGAACCGCAACCCCGGGTGGCCGCTCTCGGCGCTCTGCTCTCGGGCAGCGGGACGCTTCCCCAGTTCGACCGGGAGATCCCCTGGACCACTCCGGTGATCACCCGCGCCAAGGACCTCGAACGGGGCGACTGGGGCGCCGGGGCCGCCGCCGAAGCGGTCACCCGCACCGTCACCGCGACGATCGTCAACAACGTCGTCGTGGCGGCGGCCGTGCTTCCCCGGTAGTGCGGAGGCGGTCGGCGAGTTCACGCACCGCCGCGTCGAACGCCCGGTCGGACTCGCAGGGTGAGTGTCCCCTGATCGGCGGCGGGAAGATGTCGCCGGGCGGGGCGACGACGTCGTACGGATCGCACAGCCGTCGGTCCACCGGTGCCATCCGACCGACTGCGGTGGGCGTCTCGTCGGGTTGTTGTGGCGGGAAGACTGAGCCGCCGATGGGGTCGGTGTCCCGCCACAGGTTCACCCACCGCCAGCCGACCCGCTCGGCGATCTCGTGGATCACCTCGTCGCTGACGTAGGCGGGAAACAGCCGGGCGTACAGCCGACGCAGGGGTGAGCCGTGGGTGAGCAGGGCGACCCGGTCGGTGACCCGTGGCGGCAGTTGCAGCAGGGTCGCGGCGAGGAGGACGGAGCCGTGGCTGTGCCCGGTGAGCACCACCGTGTTGCCGGAGTCGACGAGGTAGGTGATCCGGCGGGTCAGTTCGGGGACGGCCCGTTCGGCGTAGCACGGTGGCGCGAACGGGTGGGCATCTCTCGGCCAGAAGGTGCCCAGGTCCCACAGCACGCCCACGTAACGACGGAACCCGGGTGTGCGGTAGGCGAAGATCCCGCCGATGATCAAGCCGACGATGATGGCGGCGATCAGGTAGCTGCCGACACCGATGCTGAAGTTGACGAAGCCGACCGGCAGGCCCACGTAGCGTTGGATCAGCTCGCTGGGAGGCGTCGGCAGCAGGCCGAGCGCAACGGTCGTCATGGCGAGTCCGGCGAGGCAGGCGTAGAGCACCGCGAGTGGCACCACCCTCTCGGTGAAGCGGGCGCGGGCAATGGTCCTGCGCACCTGCCGCAACCGCGTCCTGGCATCGGCCGGCGCATCGGGGAAGTCGCGGGCAACGATCGACGCTGCGGCACGGCTCCGTCCCGGTCGTGACGCCAGAGACACCACGCCACCGACGGCCAGCGTCGCCAGCACCGCCAGCGAGAAACCGAGGATCACCCAGACGCACGCACGCGGGGGACTGGTGATCAGTGCGTCCGCGGTCGGCGCGCCCCTGTTGAGGACGTCGGACACCCGATAGACGAGTTCGGCGGAGAACGCGACCGCCAGACTGATCGCGGCGACAGCGGTCGCCAGGGCGCCGAACCCGAGCAGAGGCGCGGCATCCGGCTGTCGATTCCGGTGCCGGAACAGCACCACTCCCAGGGCCGCCAGGAGCACCGCCTGCCCGACGAACAGCCCGACGACCGCCAGGTTGTAGCCGGGCAGCCCGTTGTCCTCCGGCCAGGAGCCGGAACTGGTCAGAACGTCCACCCAGACCACGACGGTCAGGCCGAGGGTGAAGCTGCGCAGCATGCTGGCCACCCGGTCCAGCCGCCATTCCGTCCGCTCCGTCAGCGGGGGAGTGCAGAGCAGTGCCACACAGGTGACCAGCACAAGGACGGAAGCAGCCGCCAGCGCCAGGGTGCCGCCCGACAGACCCTGTGCGGACCGGGCACCCAGCAGACTGAGGTCCAGCGTGACAAACGCCGCCGCGACATGGATCGAGCGCAGCCGACCGACCAGCGGCTCGCTGTCCCACCGGCCGACGGCGGTGAGCTGCTGCGCCGGGTTCGGCTGGTCGGCTGTCCGGAAGGCCTGGAGGGGGAGCGCCGGACGCGCGCTGATCGCCCAGACCAGGCTGATGGCGGCAACCGGCACCAGCGCGAGCACCGCCAGGCGCAGTCCGGCCGGGCGTCCCCCGAGCCAGGACAGCCAACTGCGCCCGGCCACGCATTCGGGCGAGGACATGCACTTCCAGGCGATGACATCCAGCGCGATTCCCACGGCGCTCAGCACGTACATGCCGGTCAGGCTGAGCGCGAACAGTCGGCACAGGGCCTTGAAGACCGGATCGGGCCCGGCCCCGGCCGGACGCATCCAGATGGCCAGGTTGATCAGCATGAACGGCAGCAGGATCACCATCGACAGCGTTCGCACCGCAGTGCCGGCCGGCAGGTTGTTCCAGCGGTAGGCCTCGAGGGTGACTCCGCCTGCGTGGTCGCTGTCGTACTGGTCCGGCCGCGGTCGGTAGAAACCGCCCCTGCGGTCACCCGCCACCTGTTGTACGTGCGGCCGATCCAGCAGGTCGTCCGGACCCGTGGCGGACACCCCGTGCACCCGCAGCTCCACCACGCCGTCAGCTCCGGCGCGCCCGACCACCTCCCGCTGATCCATCCGGTACCGGCCCCCCGGCATGTACGCGGCTCACCGGCCCGCTCGGCTGATCCGACGGCGCCCGCGTGGCGGAACGCGCGTACCCCCCGAGAGCAGAAGCAACCCTGGCGGTGATGGTCACGCCCGTTGCTCAGAGCCAGTCGTGTTCGCGGGCGTAGCGGGCCGCCTCGTGGCGGGTGCGGGTCTGGGTCTTCTGCATGGCGTTGGAGAGGTAGTTGCGTACGGTGCCCTGCGCGAGGTGCAGGCGGGCGGCGATGTCGGCGACCGAGTAGCCCTCGCTGGTCACCCGTAGTACGTCGAGTTCGCGCTCGGTCAGCGGGCAGTCGTCGATGACGGCGAGGGCGGACACGTCCGGGTCGATCCATCGTTTGCCGGCGTGCAGGCCGGTGATGACCGAGGTGATGTGCGCCGGCTCGGCGGACTTGCTGACGAAGCCCTGGACACCGAGCTTCAACGCCTTGCGCAGCACGCCGGGGCGGGCATGGCGGGTCAGCATGAGGATCACCTGTTCGGGGAGTGTCCGGTGGATCTGCGCGACGGCGTCGAGGCCGTCCATGCCCGGCATCTCCAGGTCGATGACCAGCACGTCAGGTTGGTGCCGCAGGGTGGCTTCGACGGCCGACTCGCCGTCCTGCGCCTCGGCGAGGACGGTGATGTCGCCCTCCAGGGGGAGCAGTGCGGCCAGGGCCTTGCGGAGCAGCACCTCGTCGTCAGCGAGCACGATCGTGATCATCGACGTCCCTCCCGCGTTGCCGCCGGGATCGCGTCGACCCGAGCGGGCGGGAGCGTCACGGCGGTCAGGAACTGGCCGTTCGCCTGTTCCACGGTCAGTTCACCTCCGTCGGCGGCGACCCGTTGCCGCAGGGCGGACAGCCCTCTGAGCTCGGGAACGCTGTCGCCGCTCACGCCGTCGTTGAGGATGCTGATGCCCGACTCGGCGAGGGTGATCTGCACCCGGGTGGCCTGGGCGTGCCGCAGGATGTTGGTGGTCGTCTCACGCAGGACCTGGCCGAGCAGCTCGCTGGCGCGGGTGTCGACCTCGGCCTCCCGGGTCACCCGGACCCGGATGCCGGCTGCCTCGAACAGGTTCTTCGCGTTCTCGAGTTCCGCGGAGAGGTTGAGTCGCCGTTGCGCGTACGCGAGTTCCTTGGTCTGGGCGATGGTGTCGCTGACCAGGGCGTACGTCTCCTGCAGCTCCTTTTCTGCCCGGCCGGCGTCGCGGAGCAGCAGCTTCTGCGCGAGCGCGATCTTCAGTTTGACCACGTGCAGGGTGTGGCCCTGGATGTCGTGCAGGTCGCTGGCGAACCGGACGCGTTCCCGGAAGACGGCCAGCTCGGCTTCGCGCTCCCGGGTCTGTTCCAGTTCCCGGATGAGGTCGTAGAACCGCTCGCCCAGCACCGTCAGGACGATGACGAGGGTGGTGAGGGCGGTCGGGATGAGGACGTAGGTGACCAGGACGTCGCGTACGTCGTCCTGCTGCACCGCAAGCCGCGCCGCCCCGACGACGGCGACGTAGATGATCAGCCCGGCCACCGCCAGAGCACGACGTCGCCGCACCTCGCGCAGGGCGAGGGAACCGACGGAGCAGAAGCCCCAGTACGCGTTGGGGCTGCCGGTGAGCAGCACCCCGAGTGGCCAGACCGCTCCGGTGACGATCATGCAGGGCAGGGCGACCCGGGCGAGGTCGTTCGCGGTCCACCGTTCGAAGGCCACCAGGGCCGCCACGACACCCGGCGCCAGAATGACGAGGTGCCACCAGGCGTGTGTGTCGGCGTACAGGAGGACCGCCGCGGCGAGCACGACCAACGGCAGTGAGGTGATGAGACTGAGCCTGCGCAGCCGTCTCTGCGTCGACTCGGTGATGCGCAGTGAGGTCGCGGTCACTCCCTCAGTATTCCGCCGGGCCAGCTCAGCGACAGTGACACCACGTCACATCTCGTCATGACGTGGTGTCGCCAGCGAGGAGGGTCTGCGGCCGCCGCTGGCACGGCCGGCACGCTTACCCGGCGGAGAACGTGATGCCGGCATTCGTCCGGTATCGACTCGACTGTCCGTCCGGCGTGGTACCAATACCCAGATAGGCAAGCCGGCAGAAACGGGCGGCCCATGTCGACAAGGGCAGCGGAGCTGCTGCGTAAGCCGGGGCAACCGCAGCGACCGAGTCTTCTGGAACTCTTCTTCGACCTGGTCTTCATCTTTGCCCTCAACCGGGTCTCCCACCGGCTGGTCGAGGACCTCACCGAGCGGCGAACGGTCCTGGTCGAGGCCGGTGAGACGCTGTTGTTGCTGCTGGCTTTCATGGTGCTCTGGTTCGTCACGGCCTGGGTCACCGATCTCTATGATCCGCAACGAACGCAGCTTCAGTTGTTGGTCTACGCGGCCATGCTCGGCGCCCTGATGATGGCGGTTGCGGTGCCGCGGGCGTTCGGCGACCGGAGTCTGGCCTTCGCTGGCGCGTACGTCGCGGTCCACGTCTTTCGTGGGCTGGTCATCGTGCCGGCGCTGCGCGGCCACGAAGCTCAGCGGCGAGCGGGTGGCGTGTTCCTCTGGTTCCTGGTGTCCGCCGTGCCGTGGATCGTCGGAGCGATCGTCTCGGGCCCGGCGCGCGGGGTGTTGTGGACGCTCGCGATCGCCATCGACTGCGCGGCGCTGCTGCTGTTCTACCCCGCGCCGTGGACCCGCCCCGCCCAACGTCAGTGGCCGGTCCTGGCCGAGTATCTGTCGGAGCGCTACCGGCAGTTCTTCATCATTGCTCTCGGCGAGTTGATTCTGACGACGGGATCGGCCTACAGCGACACATCCTTTCGCGAGGGCGGGGCCGCGGCGGCCTTCGCGGTCTCGTTCGTCACGACCGTGCTGCTGTTTCGGGTCTACCTCTTCAAGGCGGGCCAGTTGTTGCCCGAAGCGATCAGAGTCTCCGTCGGGCCCGCCCGCCTCGTCCGGGAGGCGTTTCTCGCTCACGTCCTCATGGTCGCCGGCATCGTGGCCGTCGCCGTGGGGTACGAGATCGTGATCGATCACCCGTTCGGACGCACCGACGCGGCGTGGATCTTCGTGATCATCGGCGGACCGATACTGTTCCTGGTCGGGCGAGCCCTGGCCGAACACGCCGTGTTCGACCGGGTGTCCCGTTCCCGGACGATCGGCGCGCTGGTGCTCGTCGGCGTCGCGCCGGCCATGGTGCTCCTACCGCCACTGGCGGCGGCCGTCGTCGCCGCCGTCGTCCTTGGCTGCATTGCCGTCTCCGACACGATGCGCGCCCGGGAGAACCCTCCCGAACGGCCGCACCCACACCGCTTCCAGAAATGATCACGGCGGCCGTCACGTCATTGCCGAGCGGTCGATACACTGAATCTGACATCCATGTCAGGTGCGGTGTGGGGGTAGCGATGACGGCCAGCATTCGGATCGGCGAACTCGCCGCCCGTGCCGGGGTGAGCGTGCGGTCCCTGCGTTACTACGAGGAGCAGGGGCTGTTGACCAGCCTCCGCAGCCCCAGGGGCCACCGCCGCTACAGCGAGGGCCAGGTCGAGCGCATCCTGCTCATCCAGCGGCTGTTCGCCGCCGGCCTGAGCAGCCGGACGATCGTCGATCTGCTGCCCTGCGTCGACTCTCCGAGTGAGGACACCTCCGAGGCGGCCCTGGAGCGCATGCGCGACGAGCGCGACCGACTCGACCGGCACATCGAGAGCCTGATCCACACCCGCGGGGTGCTCGATGATCTGATCGCTGCCAACCGCGCTCACCGCACCGCGCTCGCCCGCGCGTGACCCGCGCCGCCCGACCGGAGACCGGCAGGCGCCACCGTCAGGCCGCGGCGAGCTGCGAGTAGAAGTCGCGTGGGTCGTGGGCCAGGGCGGCCTTGATGTCGGCGCTCCACTTGTCGACGACGACCTCCAGGGCGCCTGCGGCCAGACCGTCGAGGGTGGCGCGAACGACGTCCGCCGGGTCGATCTTCGGGCCGTCGTAGTTCGCGCTGAAGTCGGTGTCCACGGCACCCACATGGACCCCGGTGACGTGCGTGCCCTGTCCCGCCAGTTCCAGGCGGACGCTGTTCGTCAGCGACCAGGCCGCCGCCTTCGCGGCCGCGTACGCCCCCTCGCCGGGCCAGGAGAACCAGGACAACGCCGAGAGGACGTTGACGATCGCGCCGCCGCCGTTGCGGGCCAGCACCGGGGCGAACGCTCGCACCACGGAGAGGGTGCCGAAATAGTTGACCTCCATGTCGCGGCGCACGGCGTCGAGGTCGCCGGTCACCAGGTCGACATGGGAGTCGGCGCCGGCATTGTTGATCAACACCGACGCGTCCGCGGCGACCTCGGCCGCCGCGCGGACGGAACCGGGGTCGGTGATGTCCAGGGGCAGCGGTACGGCGCCCGGGAGGTCGACGCTCTGCCCGCTGCGGGACGTCGCGTAGACCTTCGCCGCGCCGCGCTCGAGAAGCTGTGTGACGTACTGCCGACCGATGCCGCGGTTCGAGCCGGTGACGACAGCGATGGAACCCTGGATCTGCACGGTGAAACTCCTTTGGTGGAGGGGCGACGCCTGCGTGCGTCGTTCACCGGAACGCTAGAACCTGTCATTGGTGTCAGATTCAAGGTTCTGATCGGTGACCTCGGTCACCCTCGGTCCGGCCCGAATGTTCACGACAACATCTCGCGCTCGGGTCGCGCCGGGGGAGCACCTGCGGGCGAGGGATGTTCGGAAACTTTCGCGAAAGCTCGCCGTCGCAGCTTGACGAGTGCAGGACTCATCTACCAGAGTCGATGTGGGCGTAGGTGGCGTGCCGTCGGGAGCTCGGGCGCCAGCAGGGCATCGACCTGAGTCAGTCGTGGGCGCGGTGGGCAGCGCTTGTTAACGCTAACGATGCTCTGCACCGCTGACCTGGCTGCGGTGGCGGCGTGGCCCGACGGCGACGGATCAGTGTCCCTCCGATCCCAGGAGAACGATCGATGAGAAGACCCACAGTGATCAGAACCGCGTTGATGTCGGCCAGCGCCCTGCTGCTGGCGTCGTCGGCGGTTGCCCTCGCGGTGCCGGCCGGGGCCGCGGCCGCCGGCTGTTCGGTGAGCTACAGCGTGTCCTCGCAGTGGCAGGGTGGCTTCGGGGCCAACGTCACGATCACCAACCTCGGTGACGCGGTGTCGAGTTGGACGCTGACCTGGTCCTACAACGCCGGTCAGACCGTCACGCAGGCATGGAACGCGACACTGACCCAGAGCGGTGCCGTCGTCACCGCCAAGAACGTCGGTTACAACGGGGGCATCGCGACCAACGGCACGGCCTCGTTAGGCTTCAACGGGTCCTGGACCGGCAGTAACCCTGACCCGACCACCTTCGCGTTGAACGGGGTGGTCTGCACCGGTGACACGACACCAACACCACCGCCCACCACCCCGCCGCCGAACGGGCCGGCGGACATCACGGTGAACAGCGCGACCAGATACCAGACCGTCGACGGGTTCGGCGCCGCCCAGTCCATCTGGGGTAGCGCCTGGTCCACCTCCGAGACGCAGACCCTGGTCGGGACGGGCGCCAACCAGTTGGGGCTGTCCATCGTGCGTACCGGTCTGTCACCGGTGTCCAGCGAGTGGGCGACACATGTCAACTCCCTGAAGACCGCGAAGACCGCCGGGTCCAACGTGAAGATCCTCGCCTCGCCGTGGACCGCGCCGGCGGCCTGGAAGACCAACAACAGCCGGGTCAACGGCGGCAAGCTGAAGACCGACTACTACGACGACTACGCCAACCACCTCAACAGCTACGTCCAGTACATGCGTGGCCAGGGCGTGCCGATCGACGTCACCTCGGTGCAGAACGAGCCGGACTGGCACCCGGACTACGACTCGATGGACTGGAGCGGCACGGAGCTGCGCACCTTCGTCCGCGACCAGGGCACGAAGGTGCAGAACACCAAACTGATGGTCGCCGAGGCGGTGAACCTGAACTACGGCTACACCGATCCGACCCTGAACGACGCGACCGCCCGCGCCAACATCGGCTACGTCGGCGGGCACCTGTACGGCACCGAGGACGCAGGGCGGCTCAGGCCCTACGCCCTGGCCGAGCAGCACAACAAGCCGGTGTGGATGACCGAGTGGAACCTGCACGCGGCCGACGGTGGCGGCTCCAACATCTGGGGCAACCCCGGCAACGCGGCGGTCTGGAACGAGACGCTCGACGACATCATGCGCACGGTCCACAAGTCGATGGAGGCCAACTGGAACGCCTACATCTGGTGGTACGGCAAGCGTTACTACTCGTTCATCGGTGACGGCGAAGCGGCGTACGGCACGGTGGCGGGCGCCCCGCTCAAGCGCGGCTACGCGTTCTCGCAGTACGCCAAGTACGTCCGCCCCGGTTACCAGCGGGTCGCCCTGACGAAGAGTTCCAAGGCGTCGCCGCTGGAGGTGACCGCCTACCAGGGTGACGGGAAGATCAGCCTGGTCATCCTCAACCGGTCGAACAGCGCGGTCAACAACGCCGTGATCCAGGCTCCGCAGAACGTCAGCAGGGCCGAGCACTATCTCACCTCGCAGACCGCCAACGCTGCCAGTCAGCCGACCACCGTGAACGGCGGTCAGGCCACCATCAACGTCGGTGCGCGCAGCATCTCCACGCTGGTGTTCACCCTCTGAGGCCTCCTCGCACCGCCGGTGGGGCGTGCGGGTGTGATCGAGCGACCGCACCCGTACGCCCCGGCGATCCTGGTCGCTCAGGAGCCGAGGTAGCGCAGGATCGCCAGGACCCGGCGGCTGTAGCCGGTCACGTGCAACAGCCCGAGCTTGTCGAAGATGGTGTTGACGTGCTTCTCGACCGCGCTCTGTGACACGTGCAGGCGCTCGGCGACGGCGGCGTTGGTGTGCCCCTGAGCCATGTGGTGCAGCACCTCGCGTTCGCGCGGGGTGAGACGGTTCAGCGGGTCGCTGCGGCTCGTGGCGGACATGAGCTGCCGGACGACCTCGGGGTCGAGCGCGGTGGCACCGGCGGCGACGCGGTCGAGCGCGTCCAGGAAGTCCTCGACCTGGGCGACGCGGTCCTTCAGGACGTAGCCGACACCTTCCGAGCGGTCGGCGAGGAGCTTCGCGGCGTAGCGCTTCTCGACGTACTGGGAGAGGACCAGCACGGCGATGTCGGGCCAGCGGCGGCGGACCTCCAGGGCGGCCCGCAGCCCGTCATCGGTGTTGGTGGGCGGCATGCGCACGTCGGTGACGACGACGTCGGGGCGGTGCTGCTCGACGGCGGTGACGAGCTGGTCGGCGTCCCCGACGGCGGCGACCACCTCGTGCCCCTCGTCGGCGAGAAGGCGGGCCAGCCCTTCCCGGAGCAGGGTGGAGTCTTCGGCGAGGACTATGCGCACGGCAGTGCCACCCGGATGGTCGTCGGGCCACCGGTCGGGCTGTCCACGTCGAGGTGCCCGTCGAGCGCGGTGACCCGGCGGGCGAGGCCCTGCAGGCCGCTGCCGTGCGGGTCGGCGCCGCCGAGGCCGTCGTCCCGGACCCGCATCGTGATGTTCTCGTCCTCCGCCATGATCTCGATGGTGATCAGGCTAGCTCGGGCGTGTTTGGCGGCGTTGGTGATCGCCTCGCAGGCCACGAAGTAGAGCACCGTCTCGATCGGTCGGGCGGGTCGGACCGGCACCTCGTAGCTGATGCCGACGGGGACCGACGACCGTTGCGCCACCATGCTCAGCACCTCGTCCAGTGTGGTGTGGTCGAGGGCGGCGGGATACACCCGCCAGGCCACGTCCCGCAGGTCGTCGACGGCGCGTTGGGCGTCCTCGTGTGCCTGCGCGAGCAGCTCGCGGGCCTTGTCGGGATCGCGGGTGCGGCGCGCCCGGCCCAGCAGCATGCCGAGTGCGACGAGGTGCTGCTGCAACCCGTCGTGCAGGTCGCGTTCGATGCGCTGGCGCTCGGCGTCGACGGCCGCGACGACGCCGGCCCGGCTGACGGCCAACTCGCTGATGCGCCTCTGGAGGGCCTCGCGGGTGTGGGATTCGAGCAGGTTGCGGGCCAGCCATCGGTCCAGCGTGGCCACGCTGACCACCGCCTGCACGTTCACCAGCAGCAGGGCCGCGCCGATGAGGCCTTGCAGCAGGAACGCGGCCGCGGTCATGGTGCCCGCGACGACGGCGCGTACCACGATGGCGGCGAGGACGGCACCGACCACGAGCAGGCCGGTGGTGAGCAGACCGAGCACCGCCGGTAGGAGGCGGGCGGCGAGGTAGCCCAGCACACGGGGTCCGCTCGCCCGGACCGAGGGTGGCGGTGGTTCCGCGGCGGTGACGGCCAGGCGCTGCCGTTCCCACTCGGTGACGCGGTGGGCGTACCGGACGATGGTGGTGCCGATGCGGCGCCGAGCCGCCGGCGCCGGCGAGACCGCGACCACGACGAGCCCGGCAAGCAGCAGGAACAGCACCTCGGCCACACCGGTGACGACACCGACCACCACGCCCACCAACGGCCGGCCCCACCGGGTCACGGTGTCGACCCACGACCGCCGGCCGGGGACCGCGCGTTCCACCACCGGGCCGTCCCTCCGTCGCTCATGTCGTCCCGTGTATCGGCACCTGCCGCCATCGGATCACGCCGAAGACGTTATGCAGTCACCGTGGCCCGGACCATGAGGCCGACCACAACCGCCGGGTGTGGAAAACCGCACCCACCGAACGAGACGCCGCCACGAACGCGGGGCCGGCGGGGGTGCTCCGCCGGCCCCTCGTGAGCGACCGGCTCAGCTGCCGTGGACCTCCAGCTCCCACAACGAGTAGCCGTACGCGGGCAGGGCCCGTTGGGTGCCCTGGACCCGCACGTAACGGCCGGTGCCGGAGACGGCGATGTCGTCCACGCCGCCGTCGCCCGTGGTCGTGGTGTGCACCGGCGACCAGGTGACGTTGTCCGCCGACACCTGGATCTGGTAGGCCCGCGCGTACGCCGCCTCCCAGGTCAACCGCACCCGGTCGAGGGTGCGGACCGCACCGAGGTCCACCGAGATCCACTGCGGGTCGGCGTACGCGCTGCCCCAGCGGGTGGCCGCGTTGCCGTCCACGGCGTTGGCGGCCACGTGCGCGCTGCCCGGCTCGACACTGGACGTGCTGACCGGCCGGCCCCGCGAGAGCAGGGAGCCACCGGTGGCGGTGCCGTAGACGTTGAGGTCCCACAGCGAGTAGCCCCACTGGGTGGCGCGTTGGGTGCCGTACACCCGCACGTAGCGGCCGGTGCCGGTGACCGTGAGATCGTCGACGCCGCCGTCCCCGGTGGTGGTGGAGTGGACCGGCGACCAGGTGACGTTGTCCGGCGACACCTGCACCTGGTACGCCCGCGCGTGAGCCGTCTCCCAGGCCAGCCGCACCCGGTTGAGCGCGTACGTGGCCCCCAGGTCGACGGTGATCCACTGCGGGTCGGCGTACGCGCTGCCCCAGCGGGTGGCCGCGTTGCCGTCCACGGCGTTGGCCGCCGCGTGGGCGCTGCCCGGCTCGACGCTGGACGTTGTCACCGATCGGCCCCGGGCCAGGTCGGTGGCGGGCGGCTCGCTCGGGCCGTCCGTCTTGATCCGCACGTTGCGGTAGTTGATGTCCAGCCCGGCGCCGTCGTTCTGCAACCCGATGTAGCCGTTGGCGATGGCCCGGCTGCTGACGTAGTCGTTGATCTTCACTCCGTTCAGCCAGATCTCGACCCGCTGGCCGTGCATGCCGATCTCGTAGGTGTTCCACGAGCCGGGTGGGTTGAGCGCCGCCGCACGGGCCGCCTGGTCGGGTGCCTGGAAGCTGTAGACGCTGCCGGTGGTGCGCGTCGGGTCGCCGTCGGTGGCGTCGATCTGGATCTCGTGACCGGCGGCGACCGGGCCCCACGGGTCGCCCTGCGGGTCGGGGAACCCGATGAAGACCCCGCCGTTGTCGTCGCCCGGCATCATCCAGTCGACCTTGAGCGAGTAGTTGCCGAAGGTGCGTACCGGGTACCAGAGCAGGCCCATCCCGCCGACCGAGCTGAGGGTGCCGTCGGCCAGGGTGAAGCTGCCCGCCCCCGCCTGCCGCCACTGCCCGAAGCTGGCCTGGGTGCCGTCGAACAGCGGGGTGTAGCCGGGCTCCGGCCGGCAGTCCGCCGCCACGGCGCCGGCCGCCACCCGGATGCCGCCGAGCACCATACGGGTGAAGTTCGGGTCGCTGTAGCTCTGCTCGGTGTGGCCCAGGCCGGTGTACCAGGAGCGCCCACCGCCGTAGCTGTGGCACCAGGTGATCGGGTGGTCGCCACCCATGGACCCACCGGAGTACGACGACTCGTCGAGGCTGGCCAGCACCTTGACCGTCGAGCGGGGGTTGGCCCGATAGTCGTACCACTCGTCGGTGCGGGTCCAGGTCGACGGCAGGTGTGCGGTGGAGGCGTTGGCCCGGTCCTCGACCCGGACGGTCGCCTGCTGCGTGGCCGGGTGCGAGGCGAAGTACGCCCCGACCAGGCCGCCGTACCACGACCAGTCGTACTCGGTGTCGGCGGCGGCGTGCACCCCGACGAAGCCACCGCCGGCGGCGATGTACGCCTCGAACGCGCCCTGCTGGCTGGCGTTGAGCACGTCGCCGGTGGTGCTGAGGAAGACCACCGCCTGGTACTGGGCGAGGTTGGCCGTGGTGAAGGTGGCCGCGTCCTCGGTGGCGGTGACGGTGAAGCCGTTCGCCGTACCGAGTTGTTGGATGGCGGCGATGCCGTTCGGGATGGAGGAGTGCCGGAAGCCGGCGGTCTTGGAGAAGACCAGGACCTTGCTCAGCGGTGCGGCCTGGGCCGCGGTCGGGGCCACCGTCGCCGCGCCGGCGGCGACGGTGAGTCCGGCGACCACGGCGACGGCGACGGCGGTGAGGGCTCGTCTGCGCATGTGTGCTCCTTGCGGGAGGGGGACGGGACAGGGCACGGCAGGTCAGCCGGCGGGCCCGGGCGGGCCCGCCGGCTGCGGCGTCAGAGGGCGACCAGGTCGAACTTCTCCCAGGGGCCGACCGCGTCCCGGTTCGCGATCAGTGCCTCGGCCCCGCCGTTCTCGGCGACCACGTACTTGTTGTTCACCGTCGCCCGCAGGCTGACCGACCCGTCCGCGTTGCGGACCAGGACGAAGGTTTCCCACGACCCGGCGAACGGCCGGTTGGCGATCAGCGGGTTCGCGCCGGCGTTCTCGGCGCAGGCGAACTGGTTGTTCACCCGGGCCCGCAGGGCGATGGTGCCGCCGCCGAGATCGACCTGGTCGAACTGCTCGGAGCTGCCGACGCTGGCGGCGGACGCGACCAGGTTGCCCGCTCCGGCGTTGGTGGCGCTGACGTATCGGCCGTTCGCCTGGGCACGCAGGGCGACCGCGCCGGTCACCGGTGGGCTGCTGTTGGTGAGGATCCGCAACGCGTCGACCATGCCCACCGAGGTGGTCCTGTTGACGATGCGGATCGTGTGGGAGCCGTTGGCCAGCCCGGTCCTGCGGAACACGACCTGCTGGGCCTGACGGGGGCCGGCGACGTTCAGGTTGACGTTGGCCTGGAGGACGTTGTCCAGGTAGACGTCGACGTTGCCCATGTCGCTGAACCGCTCGGACAGGTACTCCACCCCGGTGCCCGTGAAGGTGTAGCTGGCCGCCGCGCCGACGGTGGTGCTGTGGTGGGTGTCGTCGTTGTGGTCGCCGTACCCCCGGGCGGTGGTGTGGTGCCAGTTGGCGTCGTAGGTGAGCATCGTGTCGTTGACCAGCCCGCCGCCACCGGCAGCGCCGAGGCCCAGGGTCGAGGCGGTGCCGGACAGGCTCTTCTCACCCTGGTTGGCGGTGCCGGTCAGGGTGGTGGTCGCGTACGCCGACAACGGCTTGGCGGTGCGCTCCACGACGTACACCGTGTTCGCCGCGGTGGCGAAGCTGATCTCGGCGGCCGAGGTGGTGGTCAGCACGGCGTTGTCCGAGGTGCGGCGGACCCGGACCTCCTGACCGCCCCACGGGTTCACCACCCGGGCGGTCTTGCCGTACTGGCTCCGCAGCCCGACGTACTTGACCTCGCCGGCCTCCCGCTCCGAGCTGACCAGGAAACCGTCCTTGGCCAGCAGCGTGAACTTCCCGACGAAGCTGGAGTCGGTCGGTACGGCCGGGAAGACCCGGATCTTGTCGTTGTACGACTGGAGCAACGACTCGTTCATCGCCGTCAGGTGCACGCCGAGGTACTCGAAGACGCCGTTGGTGTTGTTGGTCATCCCGTTGGGATAGTTCTGGTATTTCTGCAGCATCGTCCGCATGCCCTGGAACGCCTGGTTGCCGAGGCCCAGTCGGGCGGCGTGCACGTGGTCGTTGGACCACACGTTGCCGTACGGGTGGGGCCGCACGTTCCAGGTGTTGACGGCGGTCTGCTGGTCGGGGTAGCCGATGCCGGTCTGGTCGTAGGGCCAGGCCAGCTCCAGCGCCACGTTCTCGTTGTTGCGGGTCTGCGAGACCGGCGGGTCGTGCGGCAGGTACGCCCCGTTCTGCACCTGGTACGGGGCCAGGTTGTCGACGATGGTCTGCCAGTTGGCCCGTAACCCGGCGTCGAGGCCGAGCTGCTGGCTCACCTGGATCGTGAGCGGGAAGAGCAGCCGGACGGCCGCCAGGTCGGTGATGGCGTTGCGGACGTCCCAGTACGTCTCGTGGGCGTTCGAGTTGGCCATGTACCACCGGCCGGTGGCGCTGTCGTAGTCCAGCATGTCCTCGTAGAACTTCACGGCCTCCCGCATGTACGGGTAGGCGGTGTTGCGCAGGTACGCCTCGTCGTTGCTGTACCGGTACTGGAGGTACATGTTGTAGGCGGCCTCGGTGCCGGTCGAGTACGTGTCGTTGACGTAGTCGCTGTTGATCGTGCCCCGGGCGTTGCCGTCCCAGCCCATCGTCTCCGGCACCCAGAGCCCGTCACTGCCGTAGCGGGTGGTGGTGTACGACTTCAGCGCGGGGAGGTTGCGGCTGTAGAGCCGGTTGAAGCCGGCCATCAGGTCGACGTGGTTGCTGGCCAGGAACGAGTTGTAGACGTCGCGCTGGTTCCAGTACCAGTACCCGTTGCTCCACTTGGAGTTGTCCTGGGTGGCCCGAAAGACCCCGTTGATGAAGTGCAGTGGGTAGTTGCCGTACGCGCCGGCCGCGATCATGTAGGTCGCCAGGTAGTAGGCGTTCTCCAGGTAGTCGGCGTCGCCGCCGGCGTTGGAGTACTGGACGAACGACTTGGCCCAGAAGTCGTGCCACCAGTTGCGGTAGTTGGTCAGCGTGGTGGTGTAGCCGGCGCTCTTGGCCGCCGCGAGCTGGTTCTTCGCCTGGGTCACCGAGTTCAGGCCCGGCGAGTTGATCCGGCTGGCCGCGGTGAACCACACGGTGTAGCTCGACGTGGGAGTGATCGTCAGCCGGACGCGGGTGCCGTTGACGACCTGGGAGGAGTACGAGGCTCCCTCGACGGTGGCCGCGAGCGTGTACCCGAAGTTGTTCGCGTCGGTCTGCCCACGGCTCAACCCGACGCCGGTGGCGTCGGCGAAGGTCGAGACGGTACGCCAGGTGTTGAGGTCCGGGACGTCGGCGATGTTCTGGACGGTGTTCATGTCCCAGAGGCTCAGGTCGAGCCCGACGCTGCTCACCCCGGGGCGGGTGTCCTCGACGTGGATGCCCATCACCTCCGAGTTGGGCGCGCCCAGCACCGTGACGGTCCGGTTGTTGTCGTACTTCGTGGTCAGCGTCCCGTCGTACAGGGAGAGGCGTTGCTGGAAGGTGGTGTAGCCGGTGTCGAGCTGCGGGTTGCTGTACAGGTTGACCATCCCGGCGGCGTAGGTCGACTGCTGCGCCAGGTCGACGCCGGAGACCTGGGCGGTCAGGCCGTTGTCGTTCCAGACCATGGCGCCGGTGCGGCCGTTGCCCACGGTGAGCCCGTGCAGCGGGTTGGTGTTCGGGCGGTTGTAGACGATGTCGTGCTTGGCCAGGTAGGCGGCCCGGTTGACGTTCACCGTTCCGGTGCTGGAGCCGAACGCGGCGTCGGTGGGTGCCGCGGCGGCTGGGCCGGAAGGGCCGACGGCGACGACACCACCGGCGAGCAGGACAGCGAGCGCGATTCGTGGCAGCGGCGTCATCTTCATCGACACGATCTCCTCTGGATCGTCCGTGCGGATGCAGGTCTCGCACCCCGGGAAGTGCCCCGGTCTGCCCACGTCCGCCGAAACGAGGGCGATGTCGAGACGACGCGGAACGTTGCCAGCCGGTGCCGGACTTACGGCATTCGGATGAACATCGACCCACGTCGTTGACATGCAGTCAACATCGGACGTCTGTGAGGGTCAATCCTTGAGGAGAGAGAAGTTCAGAAACTTCTCGTCACGGGGCAAGGCCAGACATCAGACGTATTCACGCGTTGTCAGTGGCGGGGCAGGGTCCGGCCATCGGGCAGGGTACGGCCGCTCAGCAGTGCCACCAGCGCTCCGCTGTCGGCGCGGACGAGCTGGCCGCTGCCCCAGCTCCAGTCGGTGTCGGCAGCCTCGACCCGGACGTCGGTCAGGTCGACGCCGAACCAGGCGCCGTTGGCGGCGGTGAGCTGGTCGAGGATGGCGACCACCGCCTCCCTCGGTGCGACCGGAGGATGGCCGAGCGCGATCGTCACGTCCAGGGAGTGGATGACGGCATGGCTCAGTGCGCCCGCAGCGCCGCCGCCCGGTGGCTGCCAGGCGTGCAGTGTCGGTGCGCGGAGCTGTTCGAGGAGGTCGGCGACCGGCAGCGCGGCGTCCCGCGCGGCCACGGTGTCGGAGAGGACGGTGAAGTCGCCCCGGGCCGCCGCCATCTCGGCCCCGAACAGCTCCGGAGTCAGCCGTGCCGGCATCGTCACGTGCGCGATCACGTGACGCACCAGCCATTTTTCACAGAGCGACGGGACGTCCCAGATCTTGACGGTCGCGGCAGCGAGGAGGTCGGCGAGCCGACCGTAGGTCGGTGCCACCAAGGACTGCAGGTCGGTCATGATCGGTCTCCTTGCACGAGGCGGACGAGGTGCTCCTCGAGCTTGTCGAGGGAGGTGAGGAAGCCGGCGCGAGCCTCGGGCAGGCGCATCGCCTCGGGCACGTGCCGCTGGTGGATGACGACCGCGGTTCTGCCGTCGCCGAGGTCGTCAAGCGTGCTGGTGGTGTGCATCCCGCTCGCCGGCTCGACCCAGGCGAGCCGCTCGGGCGGGACGACGTCGGTGAAGGTGGCGACCATCCGGTGGCTGCCGTGCTCGCCGAGCATCAGGGTCTCGAAGCGGCCGCCGGGGTGGAGTTCGACGATGATGTCGTCGATCGGGGTGACCATGCCGCGCGGGCCCCAGAAGTGGGCGAGTTCGGTCGGCTCGGTGAGGCAGTGCCAGACCAGCTCACGCGGCGCGTCAAAGGTCCGCTGATAGACGAACTCGTCGTCGTTCACTGGCTCTCGCCCTTCTGCAGGGCGGCGAGGCGCGTCTCCAGGCGGTCCATCCGCTCCGACCACGTGCGCCGACTCTCCTCGATCCAGGAGACCGCGTCCGCGAGCACCGTGGGTTCGAGCCGACACGGCCGGGTCTGGCGGTGCCGCCCCCGGCTGATCAGGCCGGACCGCTCGAGTATCCGGATGTGCTGCGACACGGCCTGCATGCTCATGGCGTACGGCTCGGCCAACTCCTTGACCGTCGCCTCGCCCGCGCTCAGCCGGGCAATGATGTCTCGCCTGGTGCTGTCGCCGAGTGCCGTGAACAGGGCGTCGAGGCGTTGATCCTCGGTCGTCGTTTCCACGGGCATTACTCAACCATCTGCTTTATCAAGCGTCAACTTGAATAACCCGCTCCGGCCGTGGCAGGCGCGCAACGCGTACCCGTCAGGGTCGGTTGTGCACGAACCACGCGTCGCCGGCGGTCAGGGCAACCGCAACTTCCCATCGGCTCAGGTCGAGGTCCGGGGCGAGCGCCTTGAGCTGGCCGGCCGCCGTCCACGCCTCGTCGCCCGGCGCCGGGCGACGACCCACCTGGAACTGCAGCATGGTGCCCCAGGACGCGACCAGGCGGGCGTCCCACCGGTGCCGCCAGTGCGCCAGCACCTCGGCGAACTGCTGCTGCTCCTCCCCGGTGAGCGCTCCGTGAAAGTCCAGCCAGTAAGCCGAGCTGCGAACGTCGTCGGTGGGCACCAGCATGAGCAGGACGCTGTCCGGCGTGTACCAGTATTCGGTCGAGGTCACGAGCCGCGCACTGTCGAGCACCTGGGCGTGCAGGTCGGCGTCGGCCAGCAGCCGGTCGTAGAGTGCCCGCTCCAGCACCGGGCGTGGAGTTGGCAGCACCACACCCGGCACCAGAGCCGTCAGGTCGACGCCCGCCACGCCCCGCGCGTGGAACTCGACCTCGTCCGCGTCGACCTGTTGGTCCTCGTTGTAATGGCGAAAGGCCAGCCAGGGATCGGATGACTCTGCGGCCTCGGCGAACGCGCGCAGCTCCGACACCGAAGGCCCCTGCTCGGGAACGGGCAGGATCATCGGCGTGTCGTCGTCGTCGGTGACCATGACGGGTAGGCGTCCGATGACGGGCACCAGCGCGTCGGCAGCCTGCCAGGCCTCGTGCACGCGGTCGGGGTCGACGTCGGCGACGAGGACGGTGCCGGACGGACCGTGCCCGATCGGCAGGCCGGCCAGTGGCGTGCCGACGAGGGCCGCTTCGATCTGGTCGAGGTCGTTTCGCACGCCGGAATCATCGCCCATGACGGTGCCCATCAGGATCCGCCGGGCAGCGGGTGCAGTCGCACGGTCACGAACGCCCGCGCCCGGCACCTTCGCCGACATCTGGCTGCCAGAGTCGGCCGCGGACCCGGCGACCGCGGCCCTACACCTCGCGCCGGGGATGCCCGTGACGGATCGGGTCGAGGTGCATCGTCGTTGCTGGGACCCGGCGCGCATCAAGCCGATGCTCAACCTGCCGGTGACCGGTGAGGAGCGCGGCTCCAGTTACTCGATCGACACCAGCGTGATCTCCCGCCCCGCCGCTGGCCCGTCAGGGGCAGCGGCCGACGCCGGCCCGGCGGCGCGACTCCGCCACGCGTCGACGGCGAGCAGCGCGAGGGCGGCCAGTGTCAGCAGCCCGCCGACGAGTGCCAGCGGGCGTGCTCCGAGGGTGGACAGCAGGCCGCCGCCGAGCAGAGAGCCGCCGGCGATGCCGGCGTTGAAGGCGGTGCTGACGCCCGCCGACGCGATGTCGGTGCTGCCCGGAGCCAGTTGCAGCATCCGGCTCTGCACGGCGGAGCCGAACCCCGCGTAGGCGAGGCCGATCCCGGCGAGGAGTGCGATCGCGCCGGGCCGGAGCGCGCCGAGCGCGTACAGGCCGAACAGCGAGGCCGTGCCGATGCTCAACGGTGCCAGCAGGGAGGCGGTGGGCCGGCTGTCCAGGGTGCGGGCAGCGGCCAGGGTGCCGACGACGCCGGCCGCACCGGAGACGAACAGCAGCGGTGCCAGCACCGCGTCGGCGAAGCCGCTGACGTCGAGCAGAAACGGTGTGACGTAGGTCTGCAGGGTCATGAAGCCACCGATGCCGAGGGCGGTCGCGACCAGCAGGAGGAGGAAACGTCGCCCGTCGGGTGCGGTGCCACGGGCGGCGCCGCCGGCGGCCGGGGGATAGGAGGGGAGGAGGACGAGCACCGCGACGGCGATCGCCAGCCCGACCCCGGCCAGCGCCGCGAACGCCGTACGCCAACCGGCCTCCTGCCCGAGCCAGGTGCCGAGGGGTACGCCGAGCACGGGGGCGAGCGTCGCCCCGGTCGCGAACAGCGCCACCACCCGGCCGCGCACCGCGACCGGGAAGGGGCCGGTCACTGTCGCCGTGGCGATGGACCAGAACAGCGCCTGGGCGAGGGCGGTCACGACGCGGGAGCCGGCCAGCACCGCGTACGTCGACGCGAGCGCGGCCATGGCGTTCGCGGCGGCGAAGAGCAGCATCGTGACGCCGAGCAGTTGGCGTCGGGGTATCCGCTGGGTCAGCCGGGCCAGTGGCACGGAGGCAAGCACGACCACGACGGCGTACCCGCTGACCAGCAGACCCACCTGCGAGCGGGACCGGTCGAGGTCGGGTGCGATGTGGGTCAGCAGCCCGACGGGCAGCAACTCGGTCGTGATGAACGCGAACGCGGCGAGGGAGAGCGCGACGAGCACGGCCCTGGCCCTCCGCGGCGACACCTCCGGCGCCATGATCCACCCACCTTTCCTGGTCACCGTAGTGCAGGAGGGGTGACCCCGCCGCACCGGAGGTGGCGCTGCGGGTCAACACCCGCAGCTACGGGACCGAACATGTCGGGGGTTCGTCGTAGGGTCGTGTCCGGGCAAGGGCGGCCCCGGCGGCGACCGGATCAGGTCGGGTCGGGCCGCGGGTGACCCGTCGCGGTCGACCATCCTTTGGCAACGACGATCAAGGAGCAGGCCATGAGTGACGACGTCACCGAGTACATCAACAAGACGCAGCCGTGGCAGATCGACGTGTGTGAGAAGTTGCGCGCGATGGTCGTCCAGACCGTTCCCGACGTCGAGGAGCGTCTCCAGTACGGCAAGCCGCACTACCTCCGGAACGGGCACTACGCGGCCGTCATCGCGGTGGCCAAGGACAAGGTCTCCTTCATGGTGTTCAACGCGACGGACGTTCCCGAGGTCAAGGGATTCCTCCGGTCCCTGGGCAAGGGTGACCGCAAGGCCGTCGACATCAAGGATGGGCAGACGGTCGACTACGACGCGCTTGCCGGCATCCTCAAGGAGACCACCGCCGCCCTGTGACCGCGTGCACCCGCGCGTGACGGTGACGGCACCGGCGGTGGCCTGAGGGCTGCCACCGCCGGTGCCGGCGGCGTCAGAGCCGCGAGGTGAAGGTGGCCAGGAACCGGTGCGGGGTGACCGCCCCGGCGTTGTCGAAGCAGATCACGTCGACGTCGGCGTTGGTGGTGTACGTCCAGGGTTGGGTGAGGTGGCAGTAGTTGCTGCCCGACCCCTGGGCCACCACCTGGGCGTGCGTCTCCTTGATGCCGACCTGCGGGAACGTCGCCAGGTAGCGGCCGGCGGGGGCCAGCGGTGCCACCGTGTTCGCACCGACACCGAGCACCGAGTTGTCGTTGGTCGGCCCGCCGACGGCGGTCCCCAGGTAACCGAAGTACGACGGCGGGCCGAGGGAGCCGATCACCGGCCGCCGGCGGTGGTACGACAGGGCGAAGTCGGTGTTGGTGAGCGCACCGGCCTGGTTGTAGCAGAAGACGTACACCTGCACGTCGGTGCCGACGGCGTTCCAGGAGTAGACCTTGCACCGGCGGGGGCCGGCGTTGGGTTGCACGGCGGTGACCTGCACGTTGCCGGCCAGCAGCGCGGCCAGACCCACCCCGGGCAGCCGCACCAGATACTGCCCGACGCCCAGCGGCCCGACCGTGTTCACCACACCCGTGGAGTTGTACGACTGCACCAGCACGCCGCTGGCCCACTGCGCGTACGCGTGGGCGGTGCCGGCCGGCAGCACGCCGGAGCTGGTCGTCCAGAGCACGGTGAACGGGGTGTCCTCGCGCGTGCCGCCAGGCTTGTGACACTGCACGTCGACGATCTCGTCGGCGCCGGACTGGAACCAGCGAACCACCTCGCAGTAGTGCCCGGTCCGGTTGACCGGGGTCACGTGCGGCACGCCCCGCGAGCTGGCCCCCACCTGCGGGAAGCGGACCTGGAACCGGCCGGGCGCGAGCTTCACGCCGTCGGCCCAGGCGGCGGGGAACGCCGTCTTCCAGCTACCCCACTGCCGGCTGGTGTCCAGCACGGTCCAGACCGGCACGGTGGGGTCCTTGACGTACGCGAACCCCCAGCGGTCGGCGGTGGCCGCCGCTGCCGGGGTCACTGGCGCGAGCGCGCTGGCGGCCAGGACGGCGGCCAGCGCTGCGGTGACGAACGATCGGAGACGCATGTGTTCCTCCAGTCGACGGGAACATGTCGGGGAGGAGTGTGCGCTTCGTGACGCGTTGGTCACAGTCGGCTACCCCTTGCTCGGGTGTCGGGTGTCCGCCACGGTCAACATCCACAGTGGACATCAACCTCTGCGGTGCTGATCGCCTCAAGGATTGCTCAAATTCGATCGACGCGATCCGCCCCGGCTCCAAACGCACATACGCTCACCGGACCCAGTACGCCTGTCTTAAGCAGAAGGAGGGGGAATGCGGCGCATACAACGGCGCATCGCGCTTCTCGCGCTGCCCGCCCTGGTGGGCAGCATCCTCGTGGCGACCGGGCCCGCGGGCGCCGATCCCACGGGGTCGTCAGCCACCGCCGGCCGATCCCAACCTGAGGATCGCCAGTCGGTACGCCTCGTACAGATCAGGCTGACCGGCGCCGACATGCTGGACAAGGTGTCCGACGCCGGCTTCGACCTTGAGCACGGCCTCCGACGCGTGCCGACCGGCATCGAGGGTGAGGCGGTGGTGACCGCCCAGCAGGTCGCCGAACTCACGGCGATGGGTGTCCAGGTGCTCGCCCACGACGAGGGCTTCGCCTGGAGCGACCAGGCCGACGGCGGCATCGGCATCGACGCCGCGAGCGCGCGGGCGGCCCAGCCGTCGAACCACCAGGCGACGGTACGCATCGCCCGCGCCGACTGGTTCACCACCAAGGGCCAGGGCTTCCTGTACGTCGAGGCGCGGACCACCGAGGGCCAGCAGGCGGACCCGGTCGTCGGGATGCAGCTGGAGAACGACTCGGGCAAGGGCACACCGTTCGGCTTCGCCCGGACGATGAGCCGGTTCGTCGACTCCGGGCAGTACATGTTCCACCGGAACCTGTTCAAGCTCGACGCCCGACCGTCCAAGATCCAGGTGACGAGTTCGACCGGTGGGGTCGCCACCGGTGTCGTGTCGAACTGGTTGGAGAACGCCCCGCCGCCGCTGACGGCGAACCCGTCCTACAAGTCGGACTTCGTGGACGGCTACAAGCACCCGCAGCAGCTCTACAGTCGCGCCAAGGAGATCGCCCGCCAGTACCCGGACATCGCCGAGATCGTCTACCTGCCGAACCAGACCAACGGGTACCAGCGCAAGGCGCAGGCTCAGCTCGGCGGCACCGGGCAGGCGGCGGTCGTCGTCACCTCCGCGGCGTGGGGCCACGAGGGCGGCAACGACATCACGGTGGAGTTCGTCGGCCGGCCCGACGCGAACCTCCCGCTCGCGGTGGAGATCACCGGCAAGGCGGTTCGCGTCCTGCTCGCCACGGACGCCTCGGGCGGTCCGGCGAGTACGGCCACCCAGGTGGCGGAGGCACTGCGGACCCGATCTGCGGGCCTCATCGACCGGGCGCACCCGTACCGCACCAACGAGGGCACCGGCATCGTCGTGCCGACGACCGGGCCGGTCGCGCTGACCGACGCCCTCGACCAGAAGCGCGTCGGAGCACCGGAGGGCGAGGTGCCGCGAGGCCCCGCGACGATCCCGGTCCTGCGGATCGGCAAGCACCGTGACGGCAAGAAGCCTGGCGTCCTGATCCAGGCGCAGGACCACGCCCGCGAGTGGGTGCCGGCGACGACCAGCCTGGAGTCGGCCGAGCGCCTGGTGCACAACTACCGGACCGACCGGGAGACGAAGAAGATCGTCGAGAACACCGACGTCTTCTTCATCCTGTCCAACAACCCCGACGGGGCGAACTACAGCTTCTACAACTTCGCCTCGCAGCGTAAGAACATGACGAACCACTGCCCGGACGCGAGCGCCGATCCGGCGCAGCGGAACTCCTGGGGCGTCGACCTGAACCGCAACTACCGGGTCGGGTCGGGTCACGACGGCTACGCGGGAGGGTCGACGAACTGCGTCAGTGGCACCTACCAGGGGCCGGAGGAGCTGTCCGAGCCCGAGTCGAAGAACATCATCTGGCTGGTCGAGAAGTACTCGAACATCAAGTTCATGATGTCGGTGCACTCCAACGGCGGCCAGCTGTTCTGGCAGCCCGGTGCCTACATCGCGGACGGGCGGATCACCACGCCGCGCCCGCCGCTGGGTGACGAGGCGTTCTACTGGCAGTCCGCCGCCCGGATCCTGTCGCAGGTCAAGGCGCACCGGGAAACCGTCGTCACACCGGAGAACGTCGGCGGCTCGTCGGACGTCCTCTACTCCTCCGCGGGCAACGTGCGCGAGGACCTGTACCACACCTACGGGATCTACGCGTTCGGCTGGGAGGTCGGCGGCTCGGTCTACAACCCGGCCACCGGCGACTGGCAGGGCGGCTCGTTCCAACCGGAGTGGGCGGGGAACCCGGAGCTGGTCAGTGGCCACGCCGAGACGATGGAGTACGCCAACGGGATCATGGAGATGTTCCGGGTCGCGGCGGACTGGGGCCGGGACAACAAGAACCCGACGTCCCGGCTGGTCCCCGGCGCGGGGCGCTACTCCGCGCCCGTCGACGTGCGCTTCGAGACCAGTGAGCCGGCCACCATCTACTACACGACCGACGGCAGCCGGCCCACGCTCGGGTCCCCCCGCTACGCGGCCACCGAGTTCCGCGAGCCGGGGCAGGTGTTCCACGTGACCGAGACGACGACGTTCCGCTGGTTCTCGGTCGACAGTGCCGGCAACATCGAGAAGAACTACGACCCGACGAAGAAGGACAAGCGCAACAACTACCGTACGGCGACGATCACCATCGCCAGGAGATAGCGCCCTTTCACGATCGTTGCCCCGTCGGTGCGGATCGAACCGCGCTGACGGGGCAACGACGACTGGTGGCCGGGTTGTGCTCCCGGTCCTGGGGCACCAGGTCTCCCGCTCACGATCTACGCTGCCGGGCCCGGGCCCGGCGAACCGCCGGCCATCACCGACAGGCCACGGCTGGCCAGAAAGCCGTGGCACGGAGGCAGTCACCTCCGCTGCCACGGCCTTCCGCCGGTCACCTGCCGGGGCCGACCTCGATGGGCGGTGCCCAGGTGGTGGCACGTGCCGCGTGACCGGGGAAGAGCAGCAGTTTGCCGGTGGTGTCGTCCACCAGGAGCAGGTCGTCGTGGTCGTCGCGGGTGAAGGGGCCGGTGACTAGCTGACTCCGGGTGCCCCAGGTGTCTCCGGCGATCTCGACGCGGGCGCCCCAGGTGGTGCCGGCGGTTGTTCCGGGGTAGAGCCAGAGCTTGCCGTTGGCCTGTTCGACAGCGAGCAGGTCGTCGTGGTCGTCCGGGTTGAACCGCCCGACCAGCAGTTCGTCCATGGCGGTCCAGCCGCTGGTGCCGGCCTCGACCGGGGCGTCCCAGGTGGTGCCGGCGGCCGTGCCCGGATAGAGCCACAGCTTGCCGTTGGCCTGCTCGACCGCGAGTACGTCGTCGAAGGCGTCCCGGTTGAACTGACCGCTGACGAGTTTGCTCATCGCGTTCCAGCCGCTGCGACCGGCCTCGACCCGGGCACCCAGTTTGCCGCCGGCCGCAGTGCCGGGATAGAGCCAGAGCTTCCCGCTCGCTACGTCCACGGCCAGCAGGTCGTCGTGGTTGTCCCGGTTGAACCGGCCGCTGACCACCTTCGTCAGGCTCTGCCAGTTGCTGTCGATCAGAATTCGGGTGCCCCAGGTGAGACCGGTGGCGGTTCCCGGGTACAGGAACTGTCGACCGGTGAGCGTCTCCACCCCGATCAGGTCCTGATAGGCGTCCCGGTTGAACTCACCGACGACGAGTTGGCTCAGTCCGTGGGGCTGGGGAGTCGGCTGGCGGCCGGCGGGCGGCACCGGCGTTCCCCAGGTCACTCCTGCGGTGATCCCTGGATAGAGCCACGACTGGCCGTTCGCCGCCTCGACCGCGATCAGGTCGTCGTAGGCGTCCGCGTTGAACCGGCCCACCGCGATCCCACTCATCGCGTTCCAGCCGCTGCGGCCGGCCTCGACCGGGGTGCCCAGGGTGGTGCCGGCGGCCGTCCCGGGGTAGAGCCAGAGCTTGCCGGTAGCGGTTTCCAGTGCGAGCAGGTCGTCGTAGGTGTCGCCTCGGGTGAGTTGGCCGCTGGCGAGCTTGCTCATCGCGTTCCAACCGCTGCGGCCGGCCTCGACCCGGGCACCCAGGCCGCCACCTGCGGCCGTCCCCGGGTAGAGCCACAACCTGCCGCTCGAAATCTCCACTGCCATCACATCGTCGTACGCGTCCCGGTTGAACCGGCCGCTGACCAGGTTCTTCATCGTCTGCCAGTTGCCGCCGATCTGGACCCGGGCACCCCAGGCGGTCCCGGTGGCCGTCCCCGGGTAGAGGAACTGCAGGCCGGTGCTGCTCTCCACGGCGATCAGGTCGTCGTAGCTGTCCCGGTTGAACCGGCCGGTCACCAGGTTCGTCATCCGGTTCCAGTCGGTGGCCCCGGTGTCGACCAGAACCCGCGCGTCCCAGGCGCCGGGGGTGGCCGTACCGGGGTACAACCAGAGCTTGCCGGTCGCCGGGTCGGCCCCGATCAGGTCCTCGTAGGCGTCCCGGTTGAACTCACCCACCACCGGGGACAACAGATCGTACGGCTGCTCGGCGCGGACCTGCGCCACCCAGCCGGCCAGATCGTCCAGTCGGGTTTCGGTCGCCCCGGTGCGGGTCTCGGTCTCGGCGAGGCATCCGTGCTGCCACGAGGTGCGGTTGATCGCGACCAGCTCGACCTGACCGTTGACGTCCCGGAAAGCGGGCCCGCCGGCGTCTCCCTTGCAGATGGTCGCCTCGGTCGAGGTGCCGACGATGGTGAGGGTGGTGGCATCGACCGCGTCGACGATGAAGGTGGCGGTGCTGAGCTGGTTCGGCACCCACTCGGTAGTGGTTCGCCCGAATCCGCCTACCCGGAGGATCTCGCCGACAGTCGGGGCGGCGCCCAACCTCGGTATGGCGACATCGGTGACCGGGGCAGCCAACTCGACCAGCACCAGATTGCGATCCGGATGGGGTTCCACGCGGGTCGCCGCGACCACGTGCCCAGCGGTCGTGCTCAGGTCGGTACGGCCGACGGTCACCGTGGTCGGCCGGGAGGGTGCTCCAGCCGTGACGGCCTGCCCGCCCTCGGCGAAACAGTCCTTCGCGGTGACCACCCAGTCGAGATCGATCAGTGCACCGCTGCAACTCTGTACGCCGCCGAAGTCGACCTTCGTCACGAACCCGTAACTGCCGGCCCCGGTCGTGGTGCCGCCACCGACCGCGTACGCCGAGGCTCCGGCCAGCGTGCTGGCCGCGACAGCCACGGTCACCATTCCCGCCATCCACCGTGTGCGGCTTTGTCTACCAGGCAAGACTGACCCCCGTCATATTGATCATCAACAATTGATTTGTTGGGCGGGAGTTTAGCGGCTGCCCGCCTCGGCGGAGGCCCGCCGATGAGTGGCGGCAGCCTCCGGTCGGCCGGCGTCGACCCCGCTGCCGGCGCCGAGGTCGGCGGGTCGGTCGCCGCGCTGATCGACGCCGCAGCGCGACGCTTGATTAAATCGAACAGCGTGAATAGATTGACGCTGGGCACCGCCGTGGCCGAAAGACCGGGCCGTCGGCGACTGGCAGGTCCACCCCGAGCCGGGCACTTCGGTCGTACGCGCCGACCAGCCGCTGTGGCGCACCGCCGCGCCGCACCCAGGGCGCGTTGTCGCGCCGCGTCAGTTCCGGACGCGCGCCGCCACGTCGCCTCCGCCCAGCTCGATGGCAGAAGGACCTCTCATGACGATTTTCCGCGCCCGCCCCGCTCCGACCCTGGTGGTCGTCGCCGTGCTGGCCGCCGCCGTGACCGCGACCGGAACGGCCCTGCTCACCGGACCGGCCTCGGCCGCCCCGGGTTGCCGGGTCGACTACACCCCCAACCAGTGGTCCGGCGGATTCACCGCCAACATCAAGGTCGCCCCGGGCGACACCGCCGTGTCCAGTTGGACCGTCACCTGGACGTACGCCGGGGACGAGCGCGTCACGAACGGCTGGAACGCCACTGTCAGCCAGGCCGGATCGACGGTGACCGCCCGCAACGCGTCGTACAACGGCAGCATCCCGGCCGGTGGCGCGACCGAGTTCGGCGTACAGGGCACGTTCGGCTCCAGCGGCGGCGCGCCGACCGGGTTCAGCCTGAACGGTGTGCCGTGTAACGGTGCCCCGCCGACGACGCCCCCGCCCACGACGCCTCCGCCGACAACGCCCCCGCCCACGACGCCTCCGCCGACCACCGAGCCGCCGGTCGGGTGCGCCGGGGCGGTGCTCTGCGACGGCTTCGAGAACCAGACCGGCTCGACGCCGTCGGGTGACTGGACGGTGGTGAGCCCGGACTGTTCCGGTGCCGGCACGGCCACCATCGACACGAGCACCACGCACAGCGGCAGCCGGGCGGTCCGGATCAACGGCGCAGCCGGGTACTGCAACCACGTCTTCATCAGGTCGACGAAGAACCTCGGCGGCATGGGCGGTGTCCGGTACGGCCGGATCTGGGTGCGGCACACCACCGCCCAGCCCACCGATCACACCACCATGGTGACGATGGCCGATGCCGCCGACGGCAACAAGGACCTGCGGTTGGGTGGCCAGAGCGGGGCCTTGCAGTGGAACCGCGCCTCCGACGACGCGACCCTGCCGGAGCAGAGCCCGGCCGGGGTGGCGCAGAGCCTGCCGCTACCGGTCAACCGGTGGGCCTGCGTGGAGTTCATGGTGGATGGCTCGGCCGGTCAGCTTCGTACCTGGCTCGACGGCGCCGCCGTCACCGGGCTGACCGCGGACGGCGTCCCGACTCACGACATCGACGGTCAGTGGTACAACCGCACCTGGCGACCGCAACTCACCGACCTGAGGCTGGGCTGGGAGAGCTACGGCGGTGGGGCCGACACCCTCTGGTACGACGACGTCGCGGTCGGGTCCAGTCGCATCGGCTGCTGAACCGTCAGCGGTGAACCGTCGTGTCCCGGGAGATGATCAGGGGTGTGTCGCGATGGAAGTGACACACCCCTGCTCGTTCCCCACCCCTGAGGGTGCTGAGGTGGCTCCGCGCGGCCTGTCCACACCGGCGTACCTCGCCGATGGGCCTCGGCCCGTGCGTCGGGCGCCACCCGGAATTCACACCTTCCTCTGCGGTGCGGGGTGGTGCCACAATGACAGCGGCGTCCAAGCGGTTACCGCTGGGCCCGGGGGAGGGCCTTCCGCAGGAAGCGGACGGTGGGCACGAACCCGGAGGCCGCGATGGACCTTGTTCCCGACGCTACCGCCATCTCCAGCCTGGTCGATCTGCTCGGTGGTGTGCTGCAGTTGACCGCTGCGGTCGTCACCCTGGTCGCCGCCGTCAACGTACGTGGGCGTCGCCGTGGTCGCGGTCGGGGCGGCGATGATGACGATGCTCGTCCGTGAAACCCCGCTTGAACGCGAACGTCCGCGAGGTTGCGACGGCCAACTGCCGGCCTCTGGTCAGGATCGCGTCCGAAACGGGGCGAGGGTGGCGCGGATCTGCTCACCGGCACCCCACTCGTCGTCGAACTGGGCCAGCACGGCGAGGTGTTGTCGCAGCTGGACGATCGGCATGCGGGTCCGCCAGTCGTCGTCCAGCGAGGTCAGGTCCGCATAGACCTCGAAGAACCGCTGCGCCTCGGGCGGGGGCGCGGTGGACCACACGTGGGCGAGGTCGACCTCGGCCCACGTGTACGACACCGCCGGGTCGATCAACGCGGGCTGCCCGTCCGGGGTGGCCATGACGTTCTGTGCCCACAGGTCGCCGTGCGTCAGGCACGCCGGCCGGTCCGGCAGCAGCTCGGGCAGCCGGTGACACAGCCGTTCCAGTGCCGCCCGGTCCGCGACGTCGAGTGCCGCGTCGACGCGAGGCTGCCCGAGCCATCGAAGCAGCCGGTGCTGTGCGAAGAACGTGAACCCGTCGTCGTGCCACGTGTTGACCTGGCGGCGACGGCCGAGCCAGTTGTCGTGGTGCCAGCCGAAGCGAGGGTGGGTGGTGCTCAGGTGCATGCGGGCGAGCACGTGCGCGAGCTGCTCCCAGAAGCTCTCGGTCTGCGGCCTCGGACGCAACACCGACAACACGAGCAGTTCCCGATCCGCCAGGATCACCTCGGGTGTGGCCACGCCGCCGAGTTCGCGCAGGGCGGCCAGCCCTTCGGCCTCCGCGGCGAAGACCCCCTCGTCCGGCGTGTCGGCGAAACCCTTGACGAACAGCGCCGGGGCGTCTCGACGGGTGGCGATGCCCGCGAGCGCCGCCACCCCGCCCGTCACCGACTCCACAGTGGTGACCTCGCGCATCCCGGCCTGGAGCAGGCGCTCCAGCAGGATCGTCGTCGAGCTCATCAGGAACCCCTCATCTGCGTGCATCCCTGCCTGCGGCTGCACGCGCTCGGCGGCCACCAGGAGTCGCCGTCGGCCGGCCCTCACGTCGATGCCAGCGTAGGCGGCCACGGTCCGGTGGACACCTGAGCGGTGTCCCGTAGGTTGGGGGTGCGCGCCCGTGACCGGCGGCGGTGGCTGACCACCGTCACCGGCCAGTGGGTTCACGGACCATCCACGCATTCGAGGAGAGGCGGACCACGAGATGACGGCGGTGCCTGCCGCGGATCCGGCGGTTGCCGGGCGAGGAGCGGCTGAGGAGGATCTGCGGGCGTTGTTCGGGCAGTCCACGGCCGTCTTCGCGTCGCTGACCGGCCCGGCGCACGTGGTGGAGACGGCGAACCGGGCCTTCTTCGACACGATCGGCCAGGAACGGGTCCGCACCGGGGTCGCGCTCGTGGACGTGATGCCCGAGCTGGCCGACCAGGGCTTCATCGCCCTGCTGGATCAGGTCTACGGCACGGGCGAGGCCTACATCGGCCGTGACGTCCGGGTCGTGCTGGGCAGCGGCCCGCAGGCCCGGGAGGCGTTCTTCGATGTCTCCTACGAGCCGCGCCGGGACGCCGACGGCACGGTGACCGGGATCCGTGTGCTCGGTGTGGAGACCACCCAGGTCAAGCACGCCCAACGGTTGATGACCGAACACCGGGCCCTGCTGGAGCAGATCGCCCGCCAGGCGCCCCTGACCGAGGTGCTCGACGGGATGGCCCGCTGTATCGAGAATCTCGCACCGCAGGAGGTGCTCGTCTCGGTGCTGCTGGCCGATCCCGACGGCCGGCACCTGCGCCACGGCGCCGCCCCCAGCCTGCCCGGCTTCTACAACGAGGCCATCGACGGCATCGCCACCGGCGAAGGCGTCGGGTCCTGCGGCACCGCCGCCCACCGCCGGGAGCCGGTGATCGTCACCGACATCACCACCGACCCGTTCTGGGACGACTTTCGGGAGCTGGCCGGCCGGGCCGGTCTGGCTGCCTGCTGGTCCACTCCGATCCTGGCTCGCGACGGCGGCCTGTTGGGCACCTTCGCCATGTACCACCGCACCCCGCGCGTCCCCCAGGAGTCCGACCTCGCTCTCACCCGGGTCTTCGCCGGCACCGCGGCCCTGGCCATCGAACGCCACCACATCGAACAGGCGAAGACGGCCGCCGAGGCGCGCGCCCGGGCGGCTCACGACGAGCTGGCCAGGGTGCTACGCGTGGAGCGGGAACTGCGGGCCGAGGCCGAGCAGCGCGCCGTCGCCTCCGCGGAACTCGCCGCGCGGATGCGTGCCGCTGCGGCCGCGCAGGCTGCCCTGCCCCATCCGGAGCACTGCCAGCTCGGCGATAAGCCCGGATGCACGGCACCCGCCGAGATCAAGATTGCCGACTCGTGGGGTGACTCGGCGTGGGGCTGCACCGCGCACGTCGAGGAGGCCATCCTCAACGTGCGCTCGGTGTTCATCGCCAGCGAGGAACTCGGCGGCCTGGCCGCCTACCTCAACCGCTGACGCGGTCTGCGACAGCCGCCACGTGCCTCGCCCGGCTGCCGCCCTGATCCTGATCAGGAGTGATGGGCGGCCACGTTGATGACATTGCCGTCCGGAGCGCGGACGAAGAACCGCCGCACTCCCCATGGCTCGGTGGTCAGCGGGTGCACGATCGCGTAGCCGAGGCGCTGTGCCTCCGCGTAGGCGCCGTCCACGTCGTCCACCTGCACCGAGATGACCGAATCCTCGGGTGCGGACGCGTCGCCGGAGACGAGCTGCACGCTCGCGCCGCTCTCGGGCGAGGTGTAGCGCGCCACCCAGCCCATGTTGAACTCCTCGGTGCTCAGCCCGAGGTAGTCGCTGTAGAAGCTCTGGGCGGCGCCGATGTCAGGTACCGGAAGGTTGGCCAGGACGCGGACGACACGCACGCGGACCTCCTGCTCGGAGTTGTGGGCTCATCATCATCGCGCGCCGCGCCTGCGTACCTGTTCATCACCGCGCGCAGGAAGTCGCTGGAAGGCGGTGGGCCGCCGCGCGCGCGGACCCACCGCCTTCCACCGGGTACGCGACAGCCAGCCCCTCAACACCAGGTCAGCGTCGAGTTGATCCGGGTGACGTTGCTGATCGTGTTGTTCGCGCCACCGCAGGGGCTCTGGGTGATGTTGGTGCCGCTGACGGTCAGGTTCTGCAACCGGATGCCGGAGGAGATCGGGAACTCCGTGCGGGACGCGATCCTGATCTCGCCGCCGCCCGTCACCGTCCCGGACACCCCGGCGATGACGACGTTGTAGCAGTTCTCCACCAGGATCGAGTTGTTTCCCGTGTTCGAGATCGTCACCCGGTCGATGACCGCGCCACCGGACTCGGACACGCAGAAGATCCCGCGGCCACCCCCGGACGCGATCACGTTTCCGACCCGGATGTTGGTCGGATACGAGCTGCCCACCCGGCCGTTGCGGTTGGCCATCCGGAACGCCGCGTACCCGGTGCCGGCCCCGGCGCCCTGCGCGTCGACAGTGCCGACGGAGGCGTTGATCGTGTCGTTGAGCAGCAAACCGGAGTCCCGGGTGTTCCGCGCCGTGACAGTGCCGATGGTCAGGCCGTCCACGCCGTACGTCTCCACCCCGTGTGTGCCGGTTCCCGACACGTACACGGTGTCGATGCGGACGTTGCGCACCTTCACCGTCCGATCCCCGCCGTGGTTGTCGATGCGCACTCCCAGGCCGGCGGAGAGCCGCATGTCGATCTGCCCGAGGGTCAAATTGTTCACGTTGCGCATGAAGATCCCGTACAACGGAGACCCGGTCAGCGTCAGGTTCTGCACCTCGACATCCGTTGTTCCCCGCGAGTAGACCGGTGCCTGGTCGCCCGAGCCCGATCCGGTCACGTTGATCGTGCCGCACACCGCCAGCGTCGTGTACGACGGCAGCGACAACCGGGAACCCGCGCTCATCGACCCGGAGCCGCGAACGACCACCCGCTGCTTCGACGTCCGACCTGCCGACAGTGAGCTGACCGCCGCCTGCATGGCCGACAGCATGCTCGTACCCGAATAGACCGTCGACGAGCCGTTACGGGCCGTCCAGGTGCTCCCGCTCAGTACGGCCTCGGCGTTGGTCGACCCGCTGCCACAGCCCGGTGGCGCGGTGCCCCCGTTGCCCACCTGGACCATCTGCCACTGCTGGTTGGCACCACCCAGATCGGTGTACTGGCTGACACGGCCGCCGTCGGCGGTGGACCGCTCCCAGACCTCGAGTGCCTTGGCGGAGTGGCGGTTGATCAGTCGGACATGGCCGCCGTCGGAGTCGAGCACCTGGAACTGCTGGTTGGTGGCGTTGAGGTCCGGCCACTGGCGATAGTCCGCGCCGTCGGCGGTGTTCCACTCCCAGAGGTCGAGGACCTTGCCGCTGTGCCGGGCCTTGAGGCGGTAGTAGCCGCTGCCGGACGAGACGAACTGGAACTGCTGCCATTCGCCGTCGTTGCGGGACCACTGCTGGATCACGGCGCCGTCCGCCGTGGAGGTGTCCCGGACGTCGAGGACCTTGCCGCTGTGTCGGTTGACCAGGACGTAGTAGGCGTTGGTGTCGATGGTGGCCGCGGCGGCCGGCGGCGCGCCGACCAGCACGGCACCGGCGGCGCCGACCAGCGTGGTGATCATGGCCAGAACCAGGCCGGTACGCCGGCCGCGGCGGATCGACCCGTCGCTGGACGGTCTTTTCGTGGTGGTGGGGGTCATCGGTCCTCCTGGCTCGATGGGGGAGAGGTCCCGCGGTTATTCCAGGTGGAAGGTGGCGGAGGCGCGCTCGGCGCTCGTGGTCACCGCTTCCAGGTGGAGCAGTCCGTCGCGGTGGCGCACGTACCGGCCGGGGAAGTTCTGTGACTCCAGGGAGACCGCGGTGCTGGCAGCCAGGCCGGATCGACGGTGGAAGCTCGCGTCGCCGCCGAAGACGGACGAGCCGTCGTTGCGTTCGACGTACAGGGCGTAGCCACGGTGGCGCAGGTGGTAGCCCGGGAAGTTGGTCGACTCCAACGACACCGTCCCGCCGCCGGCGAGGCCGGTGACGATGCGGAACTGGGAGTCGGCCAGGTTGGCCACGTTCGGCTCGATCCGGGCCCGGTAGTCGTAGTGCCGGATGTAGCTGGTGGTCAGGTCGTGTGAACGCAACCGCACCGGTGTGGCCCCGTCGGGCACCGGGATGCCGAAGTTCGGGGTGCCGTCGGTGTTCCAGTACACCTTCTGCAGCCGGGTGCGCCGGTTCGGGTCGTTGAGCGGATCGCCGGTGATGTCACGGTAGTTGCGGTCGTGGTAGACGAGGATGTCGCTCTGCCCGTCCTCGGAGACGGTGAACGAGTTGTGGCCGGGGCCGTACTGACCGGTGGCCGCGTTGCTGGCGAACACGGGGTTGGGGCTCTTGCTCCAGGCGGCGGCGTCGAGCAGGTTCGCGGTGGCCGAGGCGCTCAGCATCCCCAGGCAGTAGTTGGCGTCCGTGGCGCTGGCCGAGTAGGTCAGGAAGATGCGGCCGTTGCGTTGGATCACCGCCGGCCCCTCGGCAACCCGGTAGCCGCGGGTCTCCCAGTCGTACGTCGGCACGACGAGCCGCGTCACCGTACCGGTGATCTGCCACGGGTTGGCGCCCATCCGGGCGAGGTAGACGTTGGAGTTGTTGGAGATGCCCGGCTCCTGCTGCGCCCAGGTCAGGTAGCGCACGCCGTTGGCCACGAAGGTCGACGCGTCCAGGCTGAAGGTGTCCCACGGTGTCGTGATCCGGCCGCGCTCGGTCCACGAACCGGTCAGCGGATTGGCGCTGGCGTTCTCCAGCACGTACATGCGGATCCGCCACACGTCGTCGGTCCGGCCCGCCGCGAAGTAGACGTACCACCGGTTGTTGATGAAATGGATCTCTGGCGCCCAGATGTGGGCGCCCATCTCGCCGCTGGTGTGCCGGTTCCAGATCGTCGTCTCGGTCGCCGTGGCCAGACCCTGGAGGGTGGTCGCCCGTCGCAGCACGATCCGGTCGTACTGCGGCACGGTCGCGGTCATGTAGTAGTAGCCGTCGGTGTGTCGGACGATGTGCGGGTCGGCCCGCTGGTTCACCAGCGGGTTGGTGTAGTTGACCGCCGGTGCGGCGTGCGCCGGCCCGGCTGCCGGCAGGCCGGCTGCCACGGCGAGCACCACCAACACCGCGGCCACGACCGACCGTAGGCGTCGGCGGGCTCGCCGGCTGGCTGACCACCGGCCGCCGGATGGGTGGACGACCGGACCGGTGGGGTGGAGTGGCAGCGGCATCTGTCCTCCGTGGGGTTGGTGAGCGACTCGTCGGCGCAGGTGGTGCCGGCCGTTGGCGTCGTGGCCGATCAGGTCGACGCCGAGCAGCACGCGGGACCGGAACCGGCCGCGACACCAGGGTGACGGCGCCGCCAGCCTGCGGCACCCCGCCGGGTCGGTGCGCGAGTGGCTCGCGAGATGTGACGGTGGCGTTGCGCCCAGGTTGCGGTCTCAGTGTTGGCGCTAACATCGACAAGTGTCAAGGTCTTGGGGTCAGCGCCCGAGGTGTACGCGTCGAACGCCGCGACCTCTTCGTCGCTCACCGACGGAGCGACGTCGAGGTGCCACGCACGTCCTCTTTTCGGTTGGTCACCCCTCCGCTGACAGTGCCCTTTGCGCACCCAGCGCGTTGCGGGTGGTCGCGGTGGCGCAAATGAGCGCAGTCCGGGATAGCCTTGGCGCATATGGCTACCTTTCGCAGCGCCTCAGTGCTCCTCTCGTCGGACGGCACCAGGACCCCCGGCACCGCCGCACTCTTCGCCGAGCCCGCCCGCAGGGGCGGGGTCCCGCCGTGGGCAGGTGACTTCCGACCTGCCAACAGCGCCGGCAACGGCCCCAAGAACGCGGTGGGGAAGACCTTCACGTTGGAGCTGCCCGACGGCAGCACCGGCAAGGTCGTCGTCCAGGGCCTCAAGAGCGGAAAGGGAGGCGTCGTTCTGGCGCTGATGGGTCAGGACGCACCCCCTTTCTGAGCAAGACCGATCACCACCGGCCGGTCAGCGACCTGCCGATGTCAATGCGTTCGGACAGTGTCCGGACGCATTGCCGCGCCCGTGGCGAGGCGGTCCTGGCCGGTGACGTTCCGCCGGCCAGGACGCCACTCAGCGGCGGCCGGTGGCCAGGGCGACGAGATACTGACCGCCGCCCGCGTCGACGCTCGCCGTCACCGGCAGTCCGGGCACCAGCCGGGAGAACCGGTCGATCAGCCAGTCCGCCGCCTCCTGGGCGTCCTTCCTGCTCGGGCAGCGGGCCACCAACTCCCGGCCGCCCTTGCGCTCAAGCCTCTCGGCGACGGTGATCAGCGGCGCGGGCTCCACCACGTGCAGACGGTCCGGCCAGGCGATGACCACCTTGACGGCACCCTTGCGGGTGTTGCAGGCGCGGTGCGCGAGTCGCTCGACGACCTTGGCCTTCTTGTCGGCGGTGCGGCTGTCGACGCTGGGCCCACGAGGGTCGTTCACCGACCTGTCGGCGTCGACCGGCTCATCGCACACCCAGCATCGCCAGTTGTCCCGCCGCGCGACGTCATCGAGAAGACTCATCCGAGCAACCTAGCCTGTCAGCCGGCCCCCGACCGTCACGCCCTGATCCGCTCGGCGACCCGCACCGCCACTTCCAGGGCCGGTGCCGCTCATCGAGTCAGGCGCGGGTCAGGACCCGCGGGGCGTACGCGTCACGGTTGTCCTCCAGACCCGCTCCGCGTCAGGGACCAGGACCACGGGGTGCCGGAGGCATCGTTACGGTCGCTGTCAGCGACCGGCCCGGTCGGGTAACCGAGGAGTAGACGATCATGGCTCGTACGTTGGCCGACATCCTGGACGCGGCAGCACGCGGGCAGTTCCCGCCACCGGACGGCGGGACGACAGTGGTGGCGCAACCCAGCCGCCGCGACGCCGGCGTGATCGCCTTCACCGCCCACTCCGTGGTGTTCACCGACGAGGACCCCCACTGGGTACGTCAGGCCCTGGCCGCTGTCGACTGCGACCCCCTGGCCGCCGCGATGAACCCGCGTTTCCTGGGTGCGCTGCTAGAGCGCACCCGGCGGTCCATGGACACCATCGACCTGCTGACGGTCGCGAGCCCTCTTGCCGGTGCGCCCACGTTGAAGCTCAGCGAGCTTGCGGACGCTGACCATCCGCGCGGAGCCAGGGCACGCAGACGCCGGGACGACGTCCGTGTCTGGGCCGCCGAGGGCGGGGTGGTCGTCCTCGGCCGAGGGTTGGCGGGTCGCTGGGAGACCGCCATCGAGGTCGACGAACCACGTCGCCACCGGGGGTTGGGTCGGGCGCTGGCGACGGCCGCCCGACATCTGGTGCCGGACGGTCAGCCGGTCTGGTCGCAGCAGGCCGTCGGCAACGCGCGCAGTGTGCGCGCCTTCCAGGCGGCCGGGTTCCGACCGGTGGGAGCGGAGGCGCTGCTCCTTCCGGTGGCCTAGGTGTACTGACCACGGAC
>NZ_JAKKFI010000133.1 GCF_022230955.1 Micromonospora cabrerizensis | reverse complement strand
GGCACCGGCGGCCAAGGCGGCAGCCAAGCCCGCCGCGACAACAGCGGCCAAGGCGGCAGCGAAGCCCGCCAAGGCGGCCGCAACCAAGGCGGCAGCGGCAACCACGGCGGCAGCGGCCAAGCCCGTAGCGGCCAAGCCGGCCCCGGCCGGGTCGGCGGCGACGCCGCTGGTCGAGCAGCCCGGGTTCACCGACGGGGCCGGGGTGCTGGTGCAGCCCGGTGGTCGCGCGGAGATCCTGGACAGCGAGTTGCTCTACAACCAGTCCGGCGGCAACGGCGGTGGGCTGGCCAACTTCGGCAGTACCAGGCTCAGCAAGACGACGGTCGCGCACAACACCGCCTTCTTCGTCGGCGGCGGCATCTTCAACGCCGGCGTACTCCAGGTCGACGAGTCGAAGATCAAGGACAACACCGGAATCATCGGTGGCGGTGGCATCTCCAACGGCGCGCCGGCGATCCGCAGCGAGGGCGTTGTGGGCGGTTCGGTCTGGGTCCACAAGAGCGAGGTCACCGACAACGAGACGCTCGGCTTCGGCGGCGGCGTGCTGGATGTCGAGGGCACCACGACGCTGCACCAGACGACGGTCGGTGACAACACCTCGGTGCTCGAGGGTGGTGGCGTCGCGGTGGCGGCCAGCCAGCTCACCCTCAAGGACGCCACGGTGGCCAGGAACAGCACCGCTCGCGAGGGTGGCGGCCTGTTCGTGAGCTCCGACAGCGTCGCGACGATCGAGAGCAGCAGGATCAAGGACAACACCTCGGGCTTGTGGGGTGCTGGCCTCTACAACGACGACGGCGTCACCACGCTGCGCGACAGCGAAGTGGTGGGCAACCGGGCCGTCGGTCCGTCCGCCCGCGGCGGCGGCATCGTCAACGCCGACGGGAGCGAGGTCAGACTCCACCGGACGACGGTGGCGCACAACTTCTCCACCCTTGAGCCGGGGGGCATCTTCAACAGCGCCGGCGGCATCGTGACGCTGGACGACGAGTCCGCGGTCACTGCCAACCGCCCGACCAACTGCTTCAACGTTGCGGACTGCTTCGCCTGATCGGGTGGGGCTGAACCACATAGAGAGGTACGCCTCTCCGCGCCGTCGCCGGCCCGGAGGGGCGTACCCGTTTTGGCAGGTCAAGAGGGGTCTACGGCCGCCCTGGGCGGCAGTGGGCCCGGCGGGGCGTCCCGACCCCTTCGGATGCAACATGAACCGAATGTGGGCTTGTTTCGGATAAGCCCGCGAGGCGAGGAACCTTCTCATACGGTGGTTTTGGGAGCTACAACCGATTTGTAGCAGGGGACGCCCGTCTGACGGCGGCGACCCTGTCTGGTACGAGGAGAGGGCAGAGAGCTCCGATGTCCAACTACCTAACGAACAACGAAGCCTCCGGGCGGGCGACGGCCAAGCGCCGCCGCAAGCTCTGGCTCGCCAGTGGCGTAGCCGGTTTGACGGGCGTGATCAGTCTCGCGGCGGTTGGCGTCGCGGGCAGCGCCGGAGCCGTCGGCCTCGACTGGAACACCGCGCAGGTCAGCAGGGACGGCGACCAGCGGGGTGACGAGGGA
The DNA here is from genome assembly GCF_022230955.1 of Micromonospora cabrerizensis. Lineage (GTDB taxonomy): Bacteria > Actinomycetota > Actinomycetes > Mycobacteriales > Micromonosporaceae > Micromonospora > Micromonospora cabrerizensis. The sequence goes on along the minus strand of NZ_JAKKFI010000133.1, from coordinate 11,338 downwards.
CGCGACTGGGACAAGGACAACGGCGAGGACCGGAACAAGGACAAGGACAAGGACAAGGACCACGAGCGCGGGAAGGAGGTGCCCTGCGACACCGACAAGCTGATCCAGGCGATCGTGTTCGCCAACAACAAGAACGGCGGTGTGCTGGAGCTGGCCAAGGGCTGCACCTACAACCTGACCCGCAACGACTACGAGGGCAACGGCCTCCCGGTGATCACCGAGCACATCACGCTCAAGGGTGAGCACACGACGATCTCCCGGGAAGCCACCGCGGACTACTTCCGCATCCTGAACGTCGGCGCCGGTGGACACCTCACGATCAAGGGCCTGACCATCAAGGGTGGCCAGACCCTGGAGCTGTTCAACAGCGTCGAGCCGGCGGCCGTCTGGGCGTCGTACTCGGACTCCGAGGCGATCGCGGCGCAGGTGAAGGCGGGCGTCCCGCTGAACCAGGCGCTCACCGCCCGTCAGGCCAACCCGAAGGCGGGCCTGACGGCGACGCCGAAGGTGACGCCCAAGGCCGCGCCGACCGCGAAGGCGGGTGTCGTCACGCCGCTCGTGGAGTACCCGGAGGCCACCGACGGTGCCGGCATCCTGGTCCAGCCGGGTGGCAGCGCCGAGATCCTGGAGTCCGAGGTCGTCCTCAACCAGTCGGGCGGCAACGGCGGTGGCGTGGCCAACTTCGGCACCACGAAGATCTGGCACAGCACCGTCACCCGTAACACCGCCTTCTTCTTCGGTGGCGGCGTCTTCAACGCCGGCCTGCTCAAGGTCGAAGAGTCGAAGATCAAGGACAACACGGCCATCATCGGTGGTGGCGGTATCTCCAACGGCGCCGCCGAGATCTTCGCCGACGACGTCGACGGCGGGACCGTCGAGCTCAAGAAGACCGAGATCACCGACAACGAGACGCTGGGCTTCGGCGGTGGCTACCTCGACATCGAGGGCAACACCACGGCGTACGAGACCAAGTTCGTCTCGAACACCGCAGTTCTCGCCGGTGGCGGTCTCGCGGCGGCGGACAGCCAGCTGAACCTGCACAACGTTTCGGTGGAGCGCAACAGCACCGCCGGTGTCGGTGGTGGTGTGGCCATCGCCTTCGACAGCGCGGTCACGTTCGAGAAGAGCAGCATCAAGGACAACACCGCCGGCTTCTTCGGCGGCGGGCTCTTCAACGCTGGCAGCGTCACCACGCTGCGCGACAGCGAGGTCGTCGGCAACCGGGCCATCGGCCCGATCGGGGTCGGCGGCGGCATCTTCAACATCTTCGGCGAGGTCAACCTGTCGAAGACGAAGGTCGCCCACAACTTCTCCACCTTCGAGCCGGGCGGTGTCTTCAGCTTCTTCGGAGACGTGAACGTGGACGAGAAGTCCGCCATCACCGCCAACCGTCCGACCAACTGCCTGGCCATCCCGGGCGGCACCATCGAGAACTGCTTCGCCTGATCGATCACCCTCGGGTGACAGTGGCGCAGCGCCAGCACAACGGACCGGCCCCCTTCCGCACCACGCGGAAGGGGGCCGGTTCACGTCACTACCTCTGGACGAACACCGCCACGCTGCGCGCCGGGACGCTGAACGTGCCGGCCGCCCGGTCGAACGAGGCGGTACGCAGCACCGGATCGGCCGAGTCGACCAGCACCGGGTGCAGTGCCACGTCCGCTCCGCGCAGCTCGGCCACTGTCTGCTTGGCCGTCTCGGGGGTGCCGTTGAACACGACGGTCACCGACGTCCACGGCCCGCCCAACCCTCGGGCGTCGAGCGTCATCGTCAACACACCCGGCGTCTCCTGCGCCCCGGACAACGGGAACGCCACCCGCTGCTGCACCTGCTCGGCGGTGGCCAGCCCGAACACCGGCGACGACGCCCGGATGCGCAGCAGCTCGGCGTAGCGGGCGTCGGTCGTGTTGATCGCCGCGCAGTCCGGCACCAGGGCCGGGTCCGCCAGCAGGGGCTTGGCGTACGACCACTTGTCCTCGTTGTCCTGCGCCGGTGGCAGACCGGCGCCGAACCCGTTGCCCCGCTCGCAGCCCCACCGGATCTGGTTGAACCAGTCTCCGGAGTTGAACGAGTTGCGGTCCAGTGACTTCGACCGCAGCCGTTCGGTGCCCGCCGTGACGAACCCGGTGCCCTGCCCCAGCACCACCGTGCCCAGCGCCAACACCTGCATCCGGGAGCGGTCGGTCGCCGAGGTGGCCTGCGGCAGTTTGTACGCCAGCGCGTCGTACAGGATCTCGTTGTCGTGCGCGTCGACGTAGGTGACGGCCTCCCCCGGAGCGGCGGTGTAGCCGGCCGGGGAGCCGTTGTAGTCCACCTGCGCGCCGGTGACCTGCCGTCCGGCGGTGTCGGTGAACCGGTAGCCGCGCAGGTTGCCGGTGAGCCCCACCTTGATCAGGTCGTGGGCGTGCAGCAGGCGCGCCTTCTGCTCGGCCGCCGACCCGTTGACCGCGTCGCCGTTCGGGTCGGTCCAGAGCCCGGAGGCGAAGCCCTGCGCGCGCGGGTTGGCGTCGAACGGGCCGCCGCCGCGCACCGCGTCGCGCAGCCGGTCGTTGAAGGTGCCGATGCCGGTGCCGGCCATGTTGGCCTGGGTGGCCTGGACGAAACGGGCGTCGTTGGCGACCTCGCCGAAGTTCCAGCCCTCGCCGTAGAGCATGATCGCCTTGCCGTCCACGCCGTCGCGGGCGACGGTCAGCCGGTCCAGGGCGCTGCGGACGGCCAGGATGTTCGCCTTCGGGTGGTGACCCATCAGGTCGAACCGGAAACCGTCCACCTTGTACTGCTTTGCCCAGGTGACCAGTGAGTCGACGACCAGTTTGCCCATCATGGCGTGCTCGGGCGCGGTGTTGGCGCAGCAGGTCGAGTTGGCCACCGCGCCGTCCTCCAGCAACCGGTGGTAGTAGCCGGGCACGACCTGGTCGAGCACCGACTTGTCGTCGACACCGGCGGCCGAGGTGTGGTTGTAGACCACGTCCATCACCACCCGCAGGCCGGCGCCGTTCACCCCGGCGACCATCCGCCGGAACTCGGTGGTCCGCGCCGCGCCGGCCGGGTCGACGGCGTAGCCGCCCTCCGGCACGGTGTAGTGCAGCGGGTCGTACCCCCAGTTGTAACCGTCGGTCTCGGCGACCGCCGCCACGCACTTCTGCTGTTCCGCGGAGTCCGGCGGGAGCGCCGCCAGGTCACATGCGGGCTGACGCTGGTCGGCCCGCTTCTCCGGGATCGTCGCGAAATCGAACGCCGGCAGCAGGTGCAGGTGGGTGACACCGGCGTCGCCCAGCGCCTTCAGGTGGGTCATCCCGGCGGTCTTCGGGTCGGTGAGGGCGAGGAACGTCCCGCGCCGCTCGGCCGGCACGGTCTCGTCGGCGATGGAGAAGTCCCGCACCGACAGTTCGGAGATCTGCGCCTTCGCCGGGGGCACCGGCGCCGGTTTGCGCAGCGTCCGCCAACCCGCCGGGGCCAGCGCCGCGTCGTTCAGGTCGACCAGCAGGCTGTGCGTGGAGTCCGCGGCGAGGGCCACCGAGTACGGGTCGGTCACCGACGCGGTGACCATCTTCTGCGCCGCCGGCTGCCACGCCCGCACCTGGTACCGGTAGTACTTTCCGGCCCAGCTGGAGTTGCCGCGCGCCGACCAGACACCGGTGCGGTCGTCGCGGCGCATCGGCACGGTCCTCGGCGCGGCGGTCGGCGAGTCGAACAGCTGCAACGCCACCGTGCGCGCGGTCGGCGCCCACAGCGCGACGCTCGGCGTCCGCCCGACGAACGTCGGCCCGAGGGTGGCGTCGGTCGCCCGCGCGTACACGTCGTCGAGCACACCGGGGATCTGCACGCCGGTCGCCGCGAGCAGGGCACCCTCCGCGTCGCGCTCGGTCACCAGCACCTGCCCCCGCAGCGCCGCCGGGACCTTGGCCAGGTCGCCCCGGTCCAGCGCGAAGCTACGGTACGACCACAGGTGTGGGAACCTCGTGCGCTGCGCCTCGGTGAGCCCGTTGCGCTGCGCCCGCAGCGGCACTGTGGTGTACGTCCCGGTCAGCTCCCCGTCGACCACCCCGACGCCGCCCTCGGGCGCGACGACCAGCGCGTACGTCCTGCCGTCGGTCGGCGGGGTCTGCCACGCCACGGTGGACCGGTCGATCCAGTGCGCCTTCTGCTTGCTGATGTCGGTGTCCGCGTTGACGCTGGTCGCCGTGGACGGCAGCAACCGGCCCGGCGTGGCGGCCAGCAGCCACACCTCCCGGCCCGCGCTGGCGAAGTCGAGCCGCTGGTCGCCGGGCAGGTCCTTGGTGTCGCCCTGGTGGATGATGTAGTTCAGCCCGGTCGCGCCGGCAGCCAGGGGCACCCGGAACACCGCCCCGAACGCGTCGGTCCTGGTGGGCTTCAGCGGCGCGGACCACTCGGTCGGGTTGGCGGCGCCGTCCCACAGGTGCAGGCCCCAACCGTCGTAGTTGCCGTCGGCCCGCCGGTAGTGGATCACCGCGGTGCCCTCCTCGACCGCCGGGTCCGGCTCACCGGTGGCCGCCTGCCTGCTCGGGTAGACCGTCGGGTCGCCCTGTTTGAGCCAGACCTCGCCGGTGGCCGTGACGTCGATGCTGCGGTCCTGGGCGACGTCCTTGTTGCCGTCGGAGTCGACCACCACGAAACCCACGGACTTCGCGCCCGGCTTGAGTTTCACCCAGGCGAACCGGCCGTAGGAGTCCTCCCCGGCGAACGGCTGCCCCTTGGGCCACTCGGTGACGTACGCCGGGTCGATGTCCCCCCAGGCGTACAGACTCCAGTCGTCGTACCCACCGGCGGGACGCTGGTAGTGCACCACCGCCCACTCGCGGGACTTGCCCTGCGCCGGCGTACCCACGACGGCCGTGGACCGGGCGGTCGCGTTGCGGCCCCGACCGTCGCGGACCACCGCCTTGTACTCGACGCGGGTGCCGCCGGCCAGGCCGGTCAGGTCGTGCTGCACGGTGTACGGCGCGTGGTCGGCGCTGCCCAGCAACGTCCACCGACCGCCCGCGACCCGGGCGGCGACGGTGACGGTGGCAAGCGGGTCACCGGTCACCTGGGCGGTGACCGCGGCCCGGGTGGCGACCAGCGCGTCCGGGGCCGGGGTGGTGATGGTGACGCGCGGCGCGGCGGTCGGGCGGGCGACAGGCGTGCCGGCCCGGTGCACCACCGCCGACAGCGGCGGCACGGTCAGGCTGAGCCGGCCGTCGGCGCCGGCCGTGACGCTCTGGCTGCCGCCGTAGATGCCGGTGAAGGTGGCGCCGGCCGACCAGGTGTCCACGGTGACAGTCTGCGCGGTGTCGGCGTTGTTCACCGCCACCACGTACTCGGTCCGGTCGGCCGGGGCGATCCGGGAGGCGGCGAAGACGCCCGGGCCGTCGGCGGCGTACCGGGTCACCTGCACACCGTCGCGCAGCGCGGGGTGCGCCTGGCGCAGCCGGCCCAGCTCGGCGATCGTCCGGTACAGCGGGTGGCTGGTGTCGAACTGGTCGCTGGCGTGGGTGCGGTCGGTGCCGAGCAGGTCGTCGTCGAGATAGTCGGGAACCGACGAGGCGAACATGTCCTGCCGGGCGTCCTTGTCCCCACCGGGCCCGGTGAAGCCCTGCTCGTCACCGGAGTAGACCACCGGTTGGCCGCGGGTCAGGAACATCAGCTGGTGCGCGAGTTGGTCGCGGCGCAGGTGGCTGGCCGGGTCGGTGCCACCACCGGCGACGAACGAGCCGATCCGGCCCATGTCGTGGTTGCCGAGGAAGGTGGGCAGCCGGCCGGCGTCGGTGTCCCGGGCGGCGTAGAGGTCGTCGCGGGCGTACACGTCGGCGAGCGCCTTCGCCGAGCCGGCACCGGCGGTGTAACCCCGCGCGGCCTCCTGGAAGGCGAAGTCGATCGTCGCCGGCAGGCCACCCTGCCGTACGTAGCTGGAGCTGATCTCCGGGTCGGCGCTGTACACCTCACCGAACATGAAGAAGTCCTTCTTGCCGGCCTTTTCGGCGGCCCGCTCGATGCCCTGGCTGAACTGCGGCCAGAAGTCCATGTTGACGTGCTTCACGGTGTCCAGCCGGAACCCGTCGACCCCGGTCGCGCCGATCCAGTCCCCGTACGCCCTGGTCAGCCCCCGGACCACCTCGGGGCGCTCGGTCCACAGGTCGTCGAGGCCGAAGAAGTCCCCGTACTCGCTGTTCTCGCCGGCGAAGGTGGAGTCACCGCGGTTGTGGTACATGGTGGGGTCGTTCAACCAGGCCGGAACCTTGACGCTCGCGTCCTTCGGCTCGGCGAACACCGGGGTGTACGGGAAGGACTCCTTGTCAACCGGCGGGAACGCGCGGCTGCCGTCGGCGTAGTTGCGGTCCTCGAACGCCCGCCCCTGCGCATCGGTGTACGGCGAGGTCGCCTTGTCCACGTACGCCCTGCTGCCCTCGGCGTAGCCGATGACGTCGGCGGTGTGGTTGACGATCACATCGAGGTAGACCTTGATGCCTCGCTGGTGGGCGAGCTTGACCAGCCTCTTCATCTCCTCCATGGTGCCGAAGTGTGGGTCCACCTCGGTGAAGTCGGTGATCCAGTAACCGTGGTAGCCGGCGGAGACGTCGGCGCCGGCACCCTGCACCGGCCGGTTCTTGAAGATCGGGGCGAGCCAGATGGCGGTGGTGCCCATTCCCTGGATGTAGTCCATCTTGTCGATGACGCCCTTGAGGTCACCGCCGTGGTAGAAGCCCTTGTCGGTCGGGTCGAGCCCGGTGCGCAGCCGGTCACCGGTGAGGCCGCCCCGGTCGTTGCGGGGATCACCGTTGGCGAACCGGTCCGGCAGGACGAAGTAGAACTGCTCGGCCCGCGCGGAGTTGCCGCCCGCCTTCAGCAGTGCCTCGGCGGTGGGTTCGGTGCTCCACTGGGCGGCACCGCCGACGGCCAGGGGCGCACCGGCGGAGGTCGGCGCGGCAGCAGCGGCGGTCGGGGGCACGGCGACCGGAGTGCCGACGAGCGTCAGAGTGAGCAGGGAGACGAGGGCCAGGGTGGTGCGCGGTATCGGCGGGGGTTTCATCGACGCCTTCCTCTGGTCGCGGATGGGCCGCACGCTAACCCTTGCCGAAACATTCTGCAATACCTTGCAAACACAGTCGCAACAGAGCAGAGACCTTGCGGAAGCGCCGCTCAGAGCCCGCCGCAGCGCACCCCGTCGACAGTGCACAACCGTGGCGTGCTCGACGCCCGCTCCATGTGGAACCGCAACGACACCGACCCACCCGGCCGCACGTCCACCCCACTGACGTACGTGAAGCCGTCGTCGGACTGCCGCACCGTCCCCTGGGGAACGCCCTCCACCCAAGCGGTCACGAACCGTCCACCGGAGAACTCCAACCGCACCGTCCAACCACGGCTCTGCACGGACGCGTTGACCATCGACACCTCGCCGATGAAGCCCCCGTCGAAGCTCTGCACCACCCGGTACCGCCCACTCACCGCCGGCTGCACCTGCACCGCCCGACTCGGCGACCGCGTCGCCGTCGGCTGACCGGTCGGCCCGACAGTGTGGGCGACCGACGGCGACGGCGTCGCGGCGCTCGGCGGCAACCCGCTCGCCCGCGCGGACAACCCCGGCAACACCCCTGCCGGCGACGACGCCCGCGCGGGTTCGCTCGGCGCGGGCTCCGCCGACGGCAGCGGTAACGCCGGCGGCGCCGACGCGGCGTCCGACGCCGGATCGGGCCCCCGGTACGTGCCCACGGCCACGACGAGCAGGACCACCATCACCACGACACCAGCACCCACCACGATCCAGGGCGACGACACGATCGCGACCGGACCGGGCGACAGTCGCGGAAAGCGACGCTTACCGGACATGAACCTCCCTCAGCGGACCATCCGGGCAGCGTAGCGACCGGCGGCCGGGCCGGGAAGCGCCGAGGCCGACCCGACCCCGGCTCAGCCGAGCCGGCAGTCGATCCCGTTGATCGTGCACCGGCGCGGCCGCTCGGCGGACTCACCCCAACCGAGGCGAAGCCGCAGCGTCCGCGAACCACCCGGGTCCAGCGAACGGGTCCCGCGCAACACGAACTCGCCGTTTCCGCGCCCCCGCACCGAGACCCCCGAGTCGTCGGCGAGGCGCAGCGCCCACAGGTCGTCGTCGAACGTCAACTCCACCACCCAGTCCACCGACCGGCTCGACCCGTTCGCGATCGACAACACCGCCGCGTCCCCGTCCCAGCCGTTCTCGCCGACCTGGTACCGGGCGCTGACCGTCTCGGCCACCAGGGGCGCCGGCACCGCCGGGGCGCTCGCCCGCCCCGGCGTCGGAGAACCGGTCACGCTGGCTCGCGGCGACGGCGTCCGACTGCTGCGCGACGGGCGAGGCGACACCGAACGCCGCTCCACGCCACCCGGAGTCGGCCCACCCGTCGCCGACGCCGCCGCCGGCACGGTCGGCAGGAACACCGGGGGCGCGGACTGCGGTGTGGCGTCCCGCTCCCTGGTCCGGAACGACAGCAGCGCGATCACCAGGAGCACCACCAGCGCACACACACCGAGCAGCACCACGACCCACGGCACCGATGCCAACACCCGAGCCGCCCGCGTCCCTGTCGCACCGTCCGGCCGCACCGCCATCAGGTCTCCCCTCGTCCCCACCGACGCGACAGCGTAGCCAGCACCGGCCAGACCGGAAACCAGGCGGGTACGGATCGGGCCGACCGGCCGACGCACCACGGAAAACGGCCCGCCCCGGCGGACGATCCCGCTCGGTCAGCCCGTCCGGACGACCGTGCAGATGACCGGCCCGTCATCCGAGGTCCGCAGCAGGTAGCGGTACCGCTCCCCCGGAACCGCCTGCCCCCGACTGTCCAGGAACTCCCACTCCACCGCCACCATCGTCAACAGCGCGGACAACGGCTGCACATCCTCGATCCGGGCGTGCGCCGCGATCAGCTCCCGTTCCTGGTAGTCGGGTGCGGCGCCCACGAAGGACAACGCCACCGCCGCCGGTGACGTGAACGAGAAACTGTAGGTGTCGGCCACCACCAACCCCGGGAGGGCGTAACAGCCGGCGAGGGCCGGCAAATCGCCGGAGGTCAGCGCCACGCCGTACCGGTCGAAGAAGTCGGCCAACGTGTCGAGATTCGTGGGAGCGTTCACAGCAAGGGCAATTGCCGGTCACCGGCCAGGTCAAACCTCAACCTCAACGCGGAGGTACCCGTACCTCGATCTCCGCGCCCAGCCGGGCATCGTCGGCCAGACCCAGGTCGTCCCCGCTCCAGAACCGCCCCGGGTCGTACCAGTTCGGACGCCGCCCCGCAGGCAACAACCCCATCGCCTCGTAGGTCACCGCGACCACCTCGGCGCAGTACGCCGTCTCCAGTGCCCGGTCCCGCTCCGCCGGGGTGGACGGGGTCGCCTGGGCGGCTCCGTTGGCGTGGGCGGCTCCCGTGGCTCCGGCGGCTCCGGCGGTCGGGGTCGACTGTGGTGCCTGCCGGCCGGGGCGCGGCAGCGCCAGGCGGCCGGGGCGCGGCAGCGCCAGGCGGCCGGGGCGCGGCAGCGCCGGCACCCGACCACGCACCCACCGCCACGCCAGCTGGGCTGTCGACGGGAACGGCGTGCCGTCCAACCGCGCGATCGTCCGCAGCACCGCGCGCTCCATCTCCCCGTCTGCCGGCGGGTCGAGCTGCCGCAGCCAGGCCCGCTGGCCGTACCGGTTGGCCCAGACGCAGACCGCGTCCCGCAGGTCGTGCAACTGGACGCCGCGCTGGTGGGTGCCCGACCACAGATCCGGCAGCGACCTGCCCAGCTCCGCGTGCCACATCAACGGTGGCATGTCGTCGAGCACCACCGCCATTCCCACGTGGTTGACCGGGCTGTTGGTGGTGAACTGGATCGCCCGGTCCGGCACGCTGCGACCCCGGAACACCCACACGTCACCGGTGCGGGTCAACTCGACGGCCTCATCCAGGCTGATGCTCATGAGGGACTAGCCTAGGCCGATGCGGCAACGAATGCGGTGGTGGAAGGTTCTCGGGCTCGCCGGCCTCGCCGGCGTCGCGGCTTCCGGCGTGGTCATCGCGCGCGCTGAACGACGCCGGCGCGCGTACACCCCGGAGGAGATCCGGCAGCGGCTACTGGAACGGCACGCCCAGGCCAACGACGGCGCAAAGCCCCGCGACCCCGCCTGACCACCCACCCCTGTGGACGAATGACGGGGCACCTGGGCAGGCACAGGATCGATATCATCTGGCCATGACGACGCCCGTCGCGCAACGGCCCTTCGTCCTGTCCACCCCTGCCGCGCCGGTCGAACGGCACGGCACCGTCGACCTGCACCTGCCCAGCCGCGCCGACCCCGCACCCGCCGTCGTGGTGGTGCACGGCGCCCCGCTGCCGCCCGACGCGCCCGACCCACGCGACTGGCTTCTCTACCGCGGCTACGGCGCACTGCTCGCCGACAGCGGCGTGGTCACCGCAGTGATCAGCTACCAGGTGACCGACCTGACGGCCCTTCCCGCCGCAGCCGACGACATCGCCGCGATGGTCGAGCAGGTCCGCGCCGACCCGCGCGTCGACCCCGAGCGCGTGGTGCTGTGGTTCTTCTCCGGCGGAGGCCTCTTCGCAGCCGACTGGCTGCGCGCGGCACCACCATGGCTCCGCGGGATCGCGCTCACCTACCCGCTGCTCGTCCCCTTCCCCGGCTGGGAAGTCGACACCCGGTTCCTACCCGTCGACGCACTCGACTCCGGTGCGCACGTACCTCTGGTCCTGACCCGGGCCGGACGGGACATCCCACCGGTCCTGGCCGGCATCGACGCGTTCCTCCCGGCGGCGACCGCGCACGGCTGGCCGATCAGGGTGATCGAGGTACCGGACGGTCAGCACAGCTTCGACATCCTCGACCACACCCCACAGTCGGAGGCCGCCGCCATAACCGCCCGAGACGCAGTCCTCGACCTGCTGAAGGCAACCTGACCCGTCCCCGCCCCCGTGTCGGTCGGTGGTCGGTGGTCGGTGGCCGCCTTGGGCGGTGGGCGGTGGTCGGCGGTCGGTGGTCGCCTGGGTCCCCCATGATCGTGCTCGATCCAGGTTGTAGTGGCCTCGTCCGCGTTGGGTGGGGCCTGTTCCCTGGATCGTGCGCGATCTTGGGTGGTGCGTCGCCGTTGGCGTCCCTCGGCAACAGCGTCCGGTATCGCTCGCCGGCCGCCGGCCGCCGGCCGCTCAAGATCCGAGCAACTTCAGGGAAGTTGCTGTCTCGGCGCGGTGTGAGGCAGCACTTTCCCTGAAAGCGCGCGCATCTTGGTGTGTCTTCGGCGGGGGTTGTGGGGTGTGGTGTCCGTTCAGTCGGGCGGCCCAGGGGTCGGTGTCCGGTTTGGGG
>NZ_JAKKFI010000132.1 GCF_022230955.1 Micromonospora cabrerizensis | reverse complement strand
CCGCCTTGGCCGCCGGTGCCGCAGCGGGCTTCGCTGCCGGGTCGGTCGCGGTGGAGCGGGCCAGGGCCGAGTACGGCGCCCACACCGTCGCCGGGTCGGCGGTCATCGGGGACTGAAGGGTCTGTCCACCCCTGATGCTCAGACCCTTGAGGGTGAGGTGCCCGCCGGGGCCGACGTTGAGGATGCGGAAGTAGTCGGCGGTGGCCTCCCGACCGACGGTCGTGTGCTCGCCCTTCAGGGTGATGGGCTGGGTGATCACCGGCAGGCCGTTGCCGTCCTGGTTGCGGGTCAGGGTGTAGGTGCAGCCCTTGGCCAACTCCAGTACGCCACCATCGTCGTTGTTCGCGAACGTGACGGCCTGGATCAGCTTGTCCGTGTCACACGGGACCTGCCTGGTGCGGTCCTTCTCGTCGCGCTTGTCGTCCTGGCGCTTGTCGTCCTGGCGTTTGTCGTCCTTGCCGGACCGGTCGTCGAAGCCGCTCCAGTCGTCGCCGCTCCACTCGTCGTCGTCCCGAGCGTCGGCCTCCTTGGCGCCACCTTCGTCCGCGCCTCCGGCGTCGCTGACGTTCTGCCGGTTGGTCGACGGCTGCGCGTCGGAGACCTGGTCGGATTTGGGCTTGTCATCCCTGGCGGCCACGCCGCCGAGGGCCGCCAGACCGACCACACCGGTCAACCCGGCCACGCCGGCGACCCACAGCGCCCGCCGTCGTCGTGTCGGCGGAGCTGTCGAGGCACCGCCGTCGGTACTCGTTACGTCGTTGGACATCAGAGCCTTCCGCCCTTTCCTACTACCAGACGGGGTCGCACCGCCTGAGGCGCCACGACCAGCTACAAATGGGTTGCAGCCTCTGATCCCCACCGTATGAGAACCATCTTCGCGATGCGGACGTATCCGAGATAACCCCGCATTCGGCTCAGGTTGGATGACGCCGGTCAAGCAGCCCGAGCTGGTGGAAAGGGTGTGAGCAGCGCAAACACCGGCTCTGCCGGGTGAATCGCAGCCATTGCGGGACCGGGCATCGCCCGCCCGCCGGCCTGCGCGCCGCCCGCCGCCCGCGCCGAGGGCGTGATCCACTCGCGTTCACGGATAAGGCGGTATCGCGGCGGTCTGGATGGCGCGTTTCCGTGAAGCCGAGTGGATCACGGGGGTGGTCTGCTGGCTGGGGGGTGCTGGCGGGCCCCTGGTGTAGTCCGTTGGGCGCGCCGAGGGCGTGATCCACTCGGGTTTCGGAAAAGGGCGGTGTCCGGGGGGTCTGGATGGCGCGGTTTCCGTGAAGCCGAGTGGATCACGGGGATCGGTCTTGGTCGGCGGCGCCGTCTGGGGCCGGCCGGTGGCCCGGGCGGCGTCGGGACCGGCGCTCGGTCGGGCCGGTGGTCCTGTCGACACCGGTGCCCCGGCGCTGGGTCGGGCCGGTGTTCCTGTCGACACCGGCGCCCCGGCGCTGGGTCGGGCCGGTGGTCCTGTCGACACCGGCGCCCCGGCGCTGGGTCGGGCCGGTGGTCGTCGACAACGACGCACCGACGCCGCCGGGCCGATGGTCGGCTGGCGGCGGCGCCGGTGTGGTGGTCGGGCTGCGGGGCTGGTGCGGCGGTCAGCCGGGCAGGCGGGGACCTGCCTCGCGCTGCGCGGCCAGCCAGGTCTCCACCTCGTCGGAGGTGCGGGGCAGCCCGGCCGAGAGGTTCACCGCGCCGGTCGCGGTGACCAGCACGTCGTCCTCGATCCGGATGCCGACGCCGCGCAGCTCGGCGGGGACCAGCTCGTCCTCCGGCTGGAAGTACAGCCCCGGCTCGACGGTGAGCACGTAGCCCTCGCCCAGCGCGCCGTCGCGGTACGTCTCCTTGCGCGCGTTCGCGCAGTCGTGCACGTCGATGCCGAGCATGTGGCCGAAGCCGTGCAGCGTCCACCGCCGGTAGACCGTCGACTTCTCGTCCATCGCCTCGTCCACGCTCACCGGCAGCAGACCCAGCTCGGACAGGCCCTCGGCGAGCACCCGCATGCAGGTCAGGTGGACGTCCTTGAACTTCACCCCGGGGCGGATGGCCTCGATGCCGGCCTGCTGTGAGGCGTACACGATGTCGTAGACCTGACGTTGCAGGGCGGTGAACCGCCCGCTCACCGGCAGCACCCGGGTCACGTCCGCGGTGTAGAGGTTCTTGCCCTCGACACCCATGTCCATCAGCAGCAGGTCACCCGGCCGGGTGGCGCCGTGGTTGTGCACCCAGTGCAGGATCGTGGCGTGCTCGCCGGCACCGACGATCGAGCTGTAGCCGATGTCGTTGCCGTCGTGCCGGGCCCGCAGCGCGAAGACACCCTCCAGGAGCCGCTCGGAGACCGCGCGGTCCGCCGGGAGGATCCGGGCCACGTCCTCGAAGCCGCGGACGGTGGCGTCGATCGCGTCCTGGAGTTGGCCGATCTCCCACTCGTCCTTGACCAGCTTCATCTCCGAGATGGCGATCGCCAGCTCCCGGTCGCGAGCCGGCTGCCCGTCGGTGCGCGGGCCGTCGTAGGCGCGCACGGCCGCGTCCACCTGGGCGTCGAAGCCGCGCAACACCCGGGTACGCCCCGGCGCCAGGTCGGCGAGCGTCGCCTCCAGGCCGGTCAGGTCGGAGGTGGGCAGGCCCAGCTCGGTCGACTTCTCGCTGAGCGTGTGCCGCCGGCCCACCCACAGCTCGCCGTTGCGGCTGCGGAAGAACTCGTCGGTCTCCCGGGAAGACCGGGGCCGCATGTACAGCATCGCGTCGTGCCCCGAGCCGTTCGGGCGCAGCACCAGCACGCTGTCGGCGTCGTGGTCGCCGGTCAGGTAGGCGAAGTCACTGCCCGGGCGGAACGGGTAGTCGGTGTCGTTGGCCCGGACCTTCTCGGTGCCGGTGGGGATGACCAGCGTCTCACCGGGGAAGGCCGCGGAGAGCGCGGCACGCCTCTTGGCGTAGTTGGGCGTCTCCGGCCGGGGCGACACGGGAAGCGCGGTGTCGCGCCAGCCCTGCCGCATGAACGACAGGAACGCCTCCGGGAAGTCCGGATCGTGCGATTCCGTGCCGTCCGTCGGCGTACCGTCGGTTTGTCCCTCGGCCATTGAGCCGCTCCCTCCGCGTCGTTGCTGATCCCGACGGTACCGCGCCGCCCGGTTCGCGCTGACGCCCCCGGGAGTCGGGCGGATCGACGGACGGCTGCGACGGGCCGACAGCGCGCGTGGAAAGATGACCACCATGTGCGGACTTCTGGCCTTCTTCAGCGCGAACGGTAATGCCGCCGCGCATCGCGACCACATCGCCGGAGCGTTGGAATGCCTGCACCACCGTGGCCCCGACGAGACCGGGGTCGAGGTGGTCGGCGACGCTTCCGGCCGGTACGCGGACGGCGTGTTCGCCCACAAGCGGCTGGCCATCATCGACGTCGCGTCGAGCCACGAGCCGCTGCCCTACGCGAACGGCCGTTACCTGCTCACCTTCAACGGTGAGATCTACAACTACATCGAGCTGCGCGAGGAGTTGATCAGGAACTTCGGCGCGCAGTTCGCCACCGCCGGCGACGGCGAGGTGATCGTCGCGGGCTACCACTTCTGGGGCGAGCAGGTGCTCACCCGGCTGCGGGGCATGTTCGCCTTCGTCATCTGGGACCGGCAGGAGCGGCGCGCGTTCGGTGCCCGCGACTACTTCGGCATCAAGCCCATGCACTACCTGGAGACCGCCGACGGCCTCTACCTGGCGTCGGAGAAGAAGGCGCTGCTGCCGTTCGCGCACAGCAACTACCAGGGCGACGCGGGCGTCGACACGGCCAACCTGAGCCACTACCTGACGTTGCAGTACGTTCCGGAGCCCGGCACCCTGCACAAGGGCATCAGCCGGATCGGCTCGGGGGAGTACCTGAACTGGACCCCGGGTGGGCGCATCGACGTGCGCCGGTGGTACCGGCCGGTGTTCCGGCCGGCGCCGGTCGACGACGAGCAGAAGCTCTACCACGAGATCCGGGAGACGCTGCGGGAGAGCGTGCGTATGCACATGCGCTCCGACGTGCCGGTCGGCTCGTTCCTGTCCAGCGGCATCGACTCGACCGCGGTGGTGGCGCTGGCCCGGGAGTTCAACCCGAACATCCTCACCTTCACCGTCGGCTACGACGTACCGGGATATTCGGAGATCGACGTCGCCCAGGAGTCGGCGCGGCACCTGGACGTCACCACCATCCCCACCAAGATCGGTCCGCAGGACATGATCGACGCGCTACCGAAGATCGTCTGGCATCTGGACGACCCGGTGGCGGACCCGGCGCTGGTGCCGCTGTACTTCGTGGCCAAGAAGGCCGCCGAGCACGTCACGGTGGTGCTCTCCGGTGAGGGTGCCGACGAGTTCTTCGGCGGCTACACGATCTACCGCGAGCCGCTGTCGCTGGGCACCGTGAACGGCCTGCCCGGGGGGGTGCAGAAGGGTCTGCGCGCGGTCTCCAAGGCGATCCCGCAGGGCGTCAAGGGCAAGAGCTTCCTGGAGCGTGGCACCACCCCGATCGAGGAGCGCTACTACGGCAACGCCCGGATGTTCACCGAGGAGGAGAAGCAGCACCTGATGCGCCGCTACGACCCCTCGGTGCGCTACACCGACGTCACCGCCCCGATCTACGCCGAGTGCACCGAGCTGGACGACGTCACCAAGATGCAGTACGTCGACCTCTACACCTGGCTGCGCGGCGACATCCTGGTCAAGGCCGACCGGATCTCGATGTCGCACTCGCTGGAAGTGCGGGTGCCGTTCCTGGACCGCGAGGTGTTCGACGTCGCGGCGAAGATCCCGGTGGACCTGAAGCTGCCGCCGCGCTCCGACGCGACGAAGTACGCGATGCGCCAGGCGTTGCAGGGTGTCGTGCCGCCGGCCATCGTCAACCGCAAGAAGCTGGGCTTCCCGACGCCCACCCGGGTCTGGCTGCGCGGCGAGATGTACGAGTGGGCCCGGCACGTGCTCAGCACCTCGGGCGCGGGCGACCTGCTCGACCTGTCGTACGCGCTGCGGCTGCTCGACGAGCACAAGCGGGAGGAGGCCGACCACTCCCGCAAGGTGTGGACGGTGTTGATCTTCTGCATCTGGCACGCGATCTTCGTGGCCAAGACCCTCGACCCGGGCATCCAGCGCAACCAGTCCGCCCTGCTCACGAAGCCGGTGGTGGGCTCCATGGTCCGCTGACCCCGGCCCAACGGTCCGCTGACCCCGGCCCAACCCTGTCGATCAAGAGGTTTGCGTCATCCGGAGGGGTTCCGGTGACGCAAACCTCTTGATCATTTCAGGGGGTGGTTCAGGTGGTGGTTCAGGTGGTGGTTAGCGGCGGGCGCAGGTGACTGTGGGGAGCCCGTTTGTTCCTGACGCGCTGGCCAGGAAGCCGAACGTCGTGGTGCCTTCCGGCGCGACCGTGCCGTTGTAGGCCACGTTCGACGCCGTCACCGACGAGCCCGACGACGTCTGTGTCGCGCCCCAGATCTGACTGATCGACTGCCCGTTGGGCCAGGTCCAGCTCGCGGTCCAGCCGTTGAACGGCGTACTGCCGTGGTTCATGATCGTGACCTCGCCCTGGAAGCCACCCTGCCAGGCGCTGCTCACCTTGTAGGTGGCCATGCAGTCACCGCCGGACGGCGGTGGGGTGGTCGGGTCGGTCGGCGGATCCGTCGGGTCGGTCGGCGGGTCCGTCGGCGGGTCGGTCGGGTCGGTCGGCGTGCCACCCGGACCCACACCGGTGACCTGGCCGTTGCCGCCGTCGAAGGTCACGTCGGAGCAGCCGAAGAAGTTCTCCTGCGAGTCCGAGCGGACCCAGCGGGAGTAGATGATGTGCCGGCCACTCTTACCCGACGGCAGGTTGCCGCTGAAGTAGTAGTGCCCCTCGTTGCTGCCGACCGAGCCGCGCTGCGGAGGATTGGTCACCGTCAGGAACGGCTCCTCCAGGTCACTCCAGGCCAGGGCCCGGGTCGGGCTCCAGCTGTTCTTCGTCACGTAGAAGTAGAACGTGCCCGGGTGGTGCGCCCAGTTGCTGTACTTGAAGTCCAACCGCGCCCCGGCGGTCAGGTGGGTCAGCGGCCAGTCGGTGCGGGGCAGGTCGTAGCCACGGAAACCGGTGCTGCCGCCGCTGCACAGCTGCCCGTCCGGGATGAAGCCGGTGGTCCGGCCGCCAGCGTCGGAGCGCAGCACGCTGAACCAGTTGTAGAGCGAGTTCGCGCCGCTCTGCGCCACTGCGGCGGAGCACGCGGGGTTGTTCGGCCTGATCTCACCGGTCTGGCTGCGGCCGTCCTGCCAGCACAGGTAGGTCCGGCTGCCCGGGGTCATCGCCGCGCCGTGCGCGGCGGCCGGCTGTGGACTGGACGCCAGGGCGACGGCGCCCAGCGCGAGGGTCAGGGCCGCGGTGAGCAGTGCGGCCGTACGGGAACGGTTCACGGGTTCTCCTGACTCGCGAGGCGCGCAGCCCAAGCCGCCCCGCCGAAATCGGGTGGGATGTGGCGTGATCGCACCGCTGACGTGCGCGGTACGACGGGTCACGGCGACCTGCCCCGGCGGGAATCGGCCGGTGGACGTGCGCCGTCGACGGTCCGTGTCCTGGACCGTTGCCCTCGCGTCTGACGAACCCGGCAACCGGTGGCACGGCAGCCCTCGCACCGCCCGGTACGCGTCATCCCATCACGCCGCACCGCCCCAACGCAATAGTCGTTCCTCGATGGATCAAAAGACCCGTCAGCGGTCGGTACACGCCATATCCTGCGTACGGAAACGACGTGACGGAGAGGCGGCAGCGGGTGCCGGACGTGTTCGACGAGGCGCGCCGCCGTTGCCACGCCGGCGAGACGGTCGCCCTGGCCACGGTCGTGGCCACCTGGCACTCCGCGCCGCAGCCGCCCGGCGCGACCATGCTCGTCGCGGCCGACGGCACGGTCACCGGCAGCGTGTCCGGCGGCTGCGTCGAGGCGGATCTCTACGAACGGGCCCGCCGGGTGCTCGTCACCGGAGCACCGGAGCTGATCCGGTACGGCGTCAGCGACGACGACGCGTACGCCGTGGGCCTGACCTGCGGCGGTGCCCTCGACGTGTTCGTGGAGCGCGTCGACCCCGACGCCCTGCCCGGGTTGGACGCGGTCGCCGCCGCCCGCCGGGCCGCCCGACCGGCGGCGGTGGTCACCTGCGTGGCGGCCGATGCCGGCGGCTCACCAGCCGATGTCGGCGCCGCACCGGCCGACGTCGGTGATCCGCCGGGGCTCGGCGACGCGCCGGGCGCGCTGTCGACCGACCCGGCCGGGCGGTTGGGGCGGCGGCTGGTGCTGACCGACCAGCGGGTGATCGGCTCGCTCGGCGACGACCGGCTCGACGACGCCGCCAGCGCCGACGCCCTCGGGCTGCTCGCCGCCGGGCGCAGCGGAATGCTCCGGTACGGATACTCCGGGCAGCGCCGGGGCTCCGGCGTCAGCCTCTTCGTGACGGCGTACGCCACCCCGCCCCGGATGATCGTCTTCGGGGCCATCGACTTCGCCGCCGCCGTCGCCCGGATCGGCGCGTTCCTCGGCTACCGGGTCACCGTCTGCGACGCCCGGCCGGTCTTCACCACCGCGCGACGCTTCCCCGACGCGGACGAGGTGGTGGTGCAGTGGCCGCACCGCTACCTGCGTGCCGAGGCCGACGCCGGTCGGGTCGACGAACGCACAGCGGTGTGCGTGCTCACCCACGACCCGAGGTTCGACGTGCCGTTGCTGGAGGTGGCGTTGCGCCACCCGCTGGCGTACGTGGGCGCGATGGGCTCGCGGCGCACCCACGACGACCGGCTCAAGCTGCTGGGCGAGGCAGGGCTCACCGAGGCGCAGCTCGCCCGGCTCGCCTCCCCGATCGGGCTGGACCTCGGTGGTCGTACACCGGAGGAGACCGCGGTGAGTGTGGCCGCGCAGATCGTCGCGGCCCGGTGGGGCGGCACGGGCCGCCCCCTGGCGGCGCTCGACGGGCCGATCCACCGACCGGGGTAGCCGCCTTCGGCGCCCGGCAGGTAGCCCGCTGTGCCAGCCTGGTGCCACGGCGATCGGCGCGGCGGACGACGGTCGGTGGCGGTTGGCGACGACGAGAGGATCGGCATGGGATACGCGGTGGTGCTCGGCGAGGCGCTGGTCGACCTGCTCGACAGCGAGCGCGACGGGGAGCGCGTCTACCGGCAGGCGATCGGCGGCGGGCCGCTCAACGTCGCCGTGGGCGTGGCCCGCCTCGGCGGCGCGGCGCAGTTCGTCGGCTCGCTCGGCGACGACGTGCTGGGCGGCCGGATCCGCGCCTTCCTGAGCGCGGTCGATGTCGGGGTGGCCGGCGCGGTCACCGTGCCGGCGCCGACCACTCTCGCGGTGGTCACGTACGACGGACCGGAGCCCGACTTCCGCTTCTACGGCGAGCCGGTCTCCTACGGTCTGCTCGGCCCCGACGACCTGGACCTCGCGCTGCTGGAGGGCGCCGACGTGGTCTACAGCGGCTCCATCGTGTTGCTGCAACCCCGCACGCTCGCCGCCGCCCGACGCGCCTGGTCGCTCGCCACCGGTCTGCGGGTCTTCGACCCGAACGTGCGTCCCCGGCTGTTGGACGGGCCGGCCGCGCTGCAAGGGTTGCGAGAGGTGGTGGCCGAGTTCGCCGCAGGTGCGCACCTGGTCAAGCTGAGCGCCACCGACGCCGGGCTGCTCTACCCGGGTGAACCGGTCGAGGGGGTGGCGGCGTACCTGCGTGAGGTGGGCGCGGCCACGGTGGTGGTGACCCTCGGCGCGGCCGGTGCGGTGCTCGCCGCTGCCGACGCCGACCCGGTGCGGGTGCCGGCCCCCAAGGTCGACGCGGTGGACGCCACCGGTGCCGGTGACTCGGTGATGGCCGCGCTGATCGCCGACCTGCTCGTCGACGGCGAACCGGACTCCCCGGCAGGCTGGGTCGAGCGGGTCGCGTTCGCGCTGCGGGTGGCGGGCCTGGTCTGTGAGTCACCCGGGGGTGCCACCGCCATGCCGACGCGCGCCGACGTCGAGCGCCGCTTCGCAGGGTAGGCCCAGCCGTCGAGCACCGCTTTACGCCTGGGCCTCGCTGTCGGGCGTCGCCTGACGCCCTAGGTGTACTGACCACGGAC
>NZ_JAKKFI010000131.1 GCF_022230955.1 Micromonospora cabrerizensis | reverse complement strand
GGGGCGGGGCAGGGCGGTTGGGGGGCTGGGGGGGGGTTGGTGGGGCGTTGGCGGAACGCCCGGGGGTCTGCCCGGCCGTTGGCGGGACGCCCGGGGGTCTGCCCGGCCGTTGGCGGGACGCCCGGGGGTCTGCCCGGCCGTTGGCGGAACGCCGGGGGTCTGCCCGGCCGTTGGCGGAACGCCCGGGGCCTGCCCGGCCGATGATGCCGGACAGGCCCGTGGTCGTAGCGGAGGCGGTCAGTGCTGCTTGAGGGTGAAGGTGAAGTCGCCGGAGAGCTTGCCGCTCAACCGGACCGCCGACACGAGCTTCCCTTCGACGATCAGTCTCTCGACCTCGCCTCGGGTCAGACCGCACCCTTCCGCGATCAGTCGTGCCGGTCGGACGGGGATCCGCGCCGCGAAGCGGACCGAGACGTCGATCGTCTCGTGGTGCGGGTGATCCGATCCGCCGGTGTCCAGGCGCCAGGCGCCACCCCAGTCGAGGGCGATGCGATTGCTGTGCTGCACGACCGGGTCCAGGAGCAGCTCGGCGGTGAGCCCAGGGTCGTTGTCGTGCAGCCGGTCCAGCAGGTTCGGTGGGATGGAACGAACGGTCATCCGCTCCAGGACGGTGAGCTTTGCCGTCTCCCCGCAGGCGGTGCAGAGCGCGAGGAGCCAGACGTCGATCAGCTTGTGGTTGGCGTTGACGCGGAACTTGCCGCTTGGCCGGAGGCGCTCGGACGCGCACGAGCGGCAACGGCGGCGAACGATCGGCAGGCAGGTGGGCACGACGGCCCAGTTTCTGAGCACAGAGGTACACCGGTTTCAGTGAGAGGTCCGCAGCAAAAAGAAGCGCGGCGCACACGGCGCGACGCGCGACAGATCAGCGCTTGGGAGGTCTCACAGGGTGTACAACGGCACGTCCTTGCCTAGACGACCTGGTTCCGGGCACGGTAACGGCACCCAGCGGCGCTGATCCACTGGTTTTCGAGCGCCGCAGGACCGCCGGACTGGACAGGTGCCGGCTACGACAGGGTCAGACGGTCGGGACCGGCAGCACCGCGCCTTCGACCGCGGACCGGTGGGCCAGCTCGATCAGCTCGACCGTGGCGACCGAGTCCCGTGGGTCCACCGGCATCGGCGTGCCGTCGCGCAGTGCCGTCGCCACCTGCGCGTAGAAGCTCTGGTACGCCCCGGGCTCGGTCGGCACCGGTCGCAGGTCACCGTCGACACCGAGCTTGCCGTACCGCTCCGGCGGGACCTCGCCCCAGCCCGGCTGGTCCGGCCGGCCGCCGTCGTGCAGCGCCGCTTCCTGCACGTCCAGCCCGTACGACGTGTAGCCGGCCCGGTCACCCAGCACCCGCAGGCGGGGCCCGAGCTGAGCGGTGATCGCGCCCATCCACAGGTGCGAGTGCACCCCGTTCGCGTGGGTCAACGCCACGAAGGCGTCGTCGTCGACGGCCGCGCCCGCGCGGCGACGGTCGACCTCGGCGTAGACGCGGTCCACCCGGCCGAAGAGCTGCACCGCCTGGTCGACAAGGTGGGCGCCGAGGTCGAAGAGGGCGCCACCGGCCTCCTCGGGGCCGGCAAGCTCCCGCCAGCCCGGCTTGATCGTCGGACGGAACCGCTCGAACCGGGACTCGAAGCGCAGCACCTGCCCCAACTCGCCCTGCTCGACCAGGCGGCGGGCGGTCAGGAAGTCGCCGTCCCAGCGCCGGTTCTGGAACACCGTCAGCGGCACCCCACGCTCGGTCGCCTCGTCGACGAGCGTGCGACCCTCGGCAGCCGTCGGGGCCAACGGCTTGTCGACGACGACCGGCAGGCCGGCGGCGAGCGCCGCCCGTGCCATCGGCACGTGCTGCCGGTTCGGCGTCGCCACCACCACCAGGTCCAGAGCGTCCGGCGTACGCCAGAACTCGTCGGCGTCGTCCACCAGGCGGGCGTCCGGGAAGTGCTGCCGGGCCTGCTCGCGCCGCTGCGGATCGCGGGTCACGATCGCGTCGAGCCGCAGCCCGGGCGTCGCGGCGATCAGCGGTGCGTGGAACACCCGGCCCGCCAGCCCGTACCCCAGCAGCCCAACCCGCAGCGCGTCCGCCATGCCGTGCCCCCATCCTCCTGGTCCGCGCCCGACGTGGCGGCGGTACCTGAGGGCGAATCTATCGCCCCGCCCAGGCCAGCCCGGTCGCGGCCCGACGCCGGGTCAGCTCGTCGGGTCGGCCCGCAGGTAGGTGAGGACCGCGAGAACCCGACGGTTGGTGTCGTCGCTCGGTGGCAGGTCGAGCTTCAGCAGGATGTTGCCGACGTGCTTGCCGACCGCCGCCTCGGTGACGTGCAGCCGGAGGGCGATCGAGGCGTTCGACCGGCCCTCGGCCAGCAGCGCCAGCACCTCGCGTTCCCGCGGGGAGAGCGCGGCGAGCGGATCGCGCGGGCGGTGCAGCAGTTGCCGGACCACGTCCGGGTCGATGGCCGTGCCACCCGCCGTGACCCGGCGCAGCGTGTCGACGAACTCGGTGACCTCGGCCACCCGGTCCTTGAGCAGGTAGCCCACCCGCTGGCCGTCGCCGCTGTCCAGCAGCGCCGCCGCGTACCCGGTCTGCACGTACTGACTGAGCACCACGACCGGCAGGTGGGGTCGCTCGGCGCGCAACGCGACGGCCGCGCGCAGCCCGTCGTCACGGCGGCCGGGCGGCATCCGGATGTCGGTCAGCACCAGGTCCGGTTGGTGCTCGCGGGCCGCGTCGAGCAGGTCCGGCGCGGAGCCGACCGCGGCGCAGACCGTGAAGTCGAAGCGGGTCAGGAGCGCGACCAGGCCCTCCCGCAACAGCACCTCGTCCTCGGCGAGCACCACCCGGGTCAGCGACGGCACGGCAGCTCCACCCGGACCAGGGTAGGCCCGCCGGGCGGGCTGGACAGCAGCAGCCGGCCGTCCACGGCGGCGACCCGGTCGGCGAGCCCGGTCAGGCCGGTGCCCCGGACCGGGTCGGCACCACCCCGGCCGTCGTCGGAGACCTCGACCACGAGGTCGCCACCGGCTCGGGTGAGACGGACGTCCGCGCGGGTCGCCCCGGAGTGCCGGACCACGTTGCCGAGCGCCTCGGAGACCACGAAGTACGCGGTGGTCTCCACGATCTCCGGCAACTCGTCGTGCAGGTCGGCGTGCACGGTGACCGGGATGGTGGCCGTGTCCGCCAACTCGCGTACGGCGCCGGCCAGGCCGAGGTCGGTGAGGCTCTGCGGCCGGATGCCGTGCACCAGCTGGCGCAGCATCACCATCAGGCCCCGGGCCTGGTCGTGCGCCACGGCGAGCGGTCGGGAGGCGGGGGAGTCCTCGGATACGTCCAGTCGGGCCAGGCCGAGCTGGAGGGTGAGGCTGGTGAGCCGGGGCTGTGCGCCGTCGTGCAGGTCGCGCTCGATGCGGCGGCGTTCGGCCTCGTACGCGCCGACCAGCCGGGTGCGCGAGCGGGTGACCTCACGCAGGGCCGCCGCGTCCACCGGGTGGGCCAGCAACCACCGGGCCACGGCTGCCTGGACGGCGGCCAGCAGACCGACGGCGTACCAGAGCACCGGGATCAGCAGCACCCCCACGATCGCGTACGGAATGGCTTCGCCGGTGGTGTCGATCGGCTGCCAGATCACGACGGGCTGGTTGGCGTCGCCGGCCAGCCAGGGGCTGGAGATCATTCCGAGGTCGAGCAGCACCAGCACCAGGAACACCCAGTACGCGACCGGAGCGAACCCGCCCAGCCAGAACAGGTACGCCACCTCCCGCCAGGTCGCGGCGCTGCGGTAGCGGGCGACCAGGCCCGGCCACGGTGAGGTGGGCAGCGGGCGGCCGTCCACGAGCCGGACCCGCCACCGCTCGACGACGGCCACCGGGTAGCTCACCAGCGGTGCCAACGCCAGCAGGGTGAGGCTGCCGGTCGCCAGGAACAGCATCAGCGCGATGCTCGGCGGTCGGCTGTGCAGACGGAGCCCGTTGGCGGCGGCCAACAGGGGCGCGCCGATGACGAGCAGCCCGACGCCGAGCACGCCGGCGATCGGCACGGTGGTCGCCAGGTAGGCCAGCGCGCGCCAGGGCCACGCGGAGATCAGCCAGCGGCGGCGGCGCAGCGCCTCGGCCAGGTGCGAAGGGTGTTCCGTGGTCATGCGGAAGACGCTAATCGGGAGCGACCCGGTGCCCCAGCCGTCCAGATCCCCTCCCCGGGGTATGCCCAGCACTACCGGCCAACGGGTGTGCCGGGTCCGGAAACGGGAAGAACGCGCCGTCGCGCGGCTCGCGTGACCTGTGCTGCGGCGGCTGGAGAGACATGGGTGCCAAGACTTTGGTGGTGGTGGGCGGGACCAGCGGTCTCGGCCTCGCGGTGGCCCGGCTGTTGGTGGACGAGCACCAGGTGGTGGTGTTCGGCAACGTTCCGGCCGAGGTCGCCGCCGTGACCGAGGAGCTGGGGTGCGACGGCGCCGTCTGCGACATCTCCTCGTACGAGCAGGTCCGTGCGGGTTTCGCCGAGGTGGTGCAGCGCTACGGCACGATCGACGGGGTGGCCGCCTGCGCCTCCATGTGGGCGGGCGGCGACCTGGGTGACCTGTCGGTGGAGCACATCCGCCGAGCCGTGGAGATCAACGTCCTGGGCGTCACGTACCTGCTGCGGGAGGCGGTCGGGCACCTGCACCGGCAGGGCCACGGCAACGTCGTCTACATCGGCGCGCTGGCGCTGGCCGCTCCTCGGCCCGGCATCCCCGTCTATCGGGCCACCAAGAGCTACGGCAACAGCCTGGTCGACTCGCTGGCCGAGGCCCAGCACAGCAACCGGGTCAAGGTGATGCAACTGCATCCCGGGCCGATGCCGACGCGGCTGCAGGAGCGGGTCGGGGCCGACTTCCTGGACGAGGTGTACGCCATGCCGGAACAGGTCGCCACCGAGGTCGTCCGGCTGCTGCTGCTCGAACCCGACGACCTCTACGTCTCCGGCGAGCGCGTGCTGCGCGCGGACGGGCGGTGGTGACGGCCGTAGCCGGACCAGACGACCGTCCGGCCTCGGCGTGGGCGCCGCTGCGGACCGCGGTCTACCGCAACCTGTGGCTGGCCCTGCTCGTCGCCAACATCGGCACCTGGATGCAGACGGTCGGCGCGCAGTGGCTGCTGATCCACCACTCCAACGCCTCCACCCTGGTCGCGCTGGTCCAGACCGCGAGTCTGCTGCCGGTGCTGCTGCTGGCGTTGCCCGCCGGGGTGCTGGCCGACAGCTTCGACCGCCGGCACCTGCTGATCGCCGTGCAGCTGTTCCTGGTGGCGGTGGCGGTGGCGTTGACGCTGCTCACCCTGACCGACCGGATGCCTCCGGCGCTGCTGCTCACCCTCACCTTCGCGTTCGGGGTCGGGCAGGCGCTCACCCTGCCGGCCTGGGCCGCGGTGATCCCGGAGCTGGTGCCACCGGACCAACTGCGCTCGGCGTCCGCACTCGGTTCGATCAGCGTGAACGTGGCGAGGGCCGTCGGGCCCGCCGTGGCCGGCGTGCTGATCGCCCGCACCGGTGTCGCCCCGGTCTTCGGCCTCAACGCGATCGCGTTCGGAGTCTTCGCGTACGCGTTGTGGCGCTGGCGGCCCGGCACCGCCCGCGCGGTCGAGGTGCCCGAGCGGTTCGCTGCCGCGTTGCGCGCGGGCAGCCGCTACGTACGCCACTCGCCGACGGTGCGCCGGCTCTTGCGCCGTGCGCTGGTCTTCGTCGTGCCGGCCAGCGCGCTGTGGGCGTTGCTGCCGCTGGTGGCGAGCCGGCGACTGGGGTTGGGCTCCGGCGGGTACGGGCTGCTGCTGGCCGCCCTCGGCGTGGGCGCCATCGTCGGTGGCGTGTTGCTGGCGGTGATCCGCACCCGGCTCTCGGCCAACCAGCTCCTGCTGATCGCCGGGGCGCTGTTCACCGTGGCGCTGACCGTGGTCGGCACCGTGGACGCGGTGCCGCTGGTGCTGCTCGCCCTGCTGCCCGCCGGGGCGGCCTGGGTGACGGTGCTGGCCAACGTCAACGCCGAGATGCAGCTCTTCCTGCCCAGTTGGGTACGGGCCCGAGGTCTGGCCGTCTACCAGGTGTGTTTCGCCGGTGGGCAGGCGGTCGGCGCGCTTCTCTGGGGGCTGGTGGCCGAGATGGCCGGGTTGGCGCTCGCCTACCTCGCGGCGGCGGCGCTGATGCTCGTCGGCACCGTGACGAGTCGGATCTGGCCGCTGCCGGACCTGCGGTCGGTCAACCGCGAACCGGCGGCCTACTGGCCGCAACTGCACCTGGCACACGAGCCGGACCCGGGGGTGGGGCCGGTGCTGGTGACCGTGCAGTACACCGTGCGGCCGGAGCGGACCGAGTCGTTCCTGGCGGCGATGGACCTGGTGCGCGGCGCGCGGCAGCGTACCGGCGCGATGCGCTGGGGACTGTTCCGGCCGGCGGAGACCACGGACCGGTTCGTCGAGGTGTATCTGGTGCCGTCCTGGGACGAGCACCTGCGCCAGCACGGCGGCCGGTTGACCGGCGAGGACCGCGCGGCCGAGGAACGGGCCCGGGAGCTGACCGACGGCGAACCGGACGTACGGCACCTGGTGCCCGCCGCCGCCGGCCCGGCGCTGTCCGACGACCGCGAGGCCGTGTGACCGGGTTCTGCTGGGACCGCCCGAGCGCCGGGAAGGGGGCCAGCCGCGCGGCGTACGTCGTACGCCCGCGTTGTTAGGATGGCCGCACCATGGCGAGTGAGCGCAAGGCGACCGCGGACCCGGCCCGCAGCCTGGCCATCCTCTGGCGCACCCGGGAGCCGACCAGCCGCAGCGCCGGGCCCGGGCTCAGCGTCGACCGGGTCGTCCGGGCCGCGATCGACATCGCCGACGCGGAGGGTCTCGACGCGCTGACCATGCGCCGCGTCGGTGAGGCGCTGGGTGTCGGCACGATGTCGGTCTACACCTACGTGCCGGGCAAGGCCGAACTCGTCGCCGTCATGATCGACACCGCGTACGGCGAGATGCCGCGCCCCGCCGTCGAGGGTGACTGGCGGGCCCGACTGGAGCGGATCGCGCGCGACAACCTGGCGCTCTACCAGCGGCATCCCTGGATGCTGCGGGCCGAGACGACCCGACCCGTGCTCGGCCCGCACCTGATCGCCAAGTACGACTACGAGCTGGCCGCGATCGTCGACATCGGCCTCAGCGACGTCGAGATGGACGCGGTGCTCACGCTCGTGCTCGGCCACGTGAAGAGCGCGGCGCGGGCCGCCTCCGAGGTGGTCGACCTGGAGCGCGAGACCGGCATGACCGACGGCCAGTGGTGGCAGTCGCACGCGCCCTGGCTGGAGACGTTCATGACGGCCGGCAGCTACCCGACCGCCTCCCGGGTCGGCACCGCGGCCGGGGAGCAGCACGGTGGCGCGTACGGCCCGGAGTACGCGTTCGAGTTTGGTCTGCAACGCGTCCTCGACGGGATCTCGGTCGTGGTCGCCGAGCGGGCGGCCCGCCGGTGACCGGCCCGCAGAGCTAGGCTGACTCCTCGCCGTCCGCCGCCGCACCCGCCGGGCTGCCCGCGCTTCTGGCCAGCCGCGCGAGTGAGCGTGCCGACGGGCCGCCCGGTTCCGCGTGATAGACGACCAGCGACTGGGTGGTGCCGCTGATGGTGAACTTCTCGTAGCGCAGCTCCAGCTCGCCGACCTGCGGATGCCGGAACACCCGGAGGCCACCGCCCGCACGGACGGTGACGTCGTGCCGGGCCCACAACCGCCGGAAGCGCTCGCTGCCGGCCGTCAGCTCCTCGACCAGCTCGGTGAGCCGGGGGTCGTCCACCTCGATGCCGACCTGTGCGCGCAGGCCGGCCACCGCGTTGGCCGCGACGGCCGTCAGCGCCGGGTACAGAGCCGGCACGCTCGGGTCCAGGAAGACGGCGCGCAGCAGGTTCACGCCCGCCGTGAAGATCGGCGCCAGCGCGGTCGCGACGGGGTTGGCGAGAAGCACGTCCAGGTGCCGACCGTGCACGAAGGCGGGGGTCTCACTCCACGAGCCGACCAACTGCCGGATGCCCAGGGGCACCCGCTCCTGCCGCCGCGCCGCCGGGCGGGCCGGCGCCGGCCGGGCCAGGCCGTACAGGTGTGCTGCCGCCTCCGCGTCCAGCATCAGTGCGCGGGCCAGAGCATCCAGCACCTGCGTCGACGGGTGCCGGTCCCGGCCCTGCTCCAACCGCAGGTAGTAGTCGACGCTGATCCCGGCGAGCAGAGCGGCCTCCTCGCGGCGCAGGCCGGGCACCCGCCGACGCCCGTGCGCGGGCAGCCCGACGTCACCCGGCCTGATCAGCTCGCGCCGGGCACGCAGGTAGTCGCCGAGTGGGCCGGCTGTGCTCACCCGCTCATCGTAGGAGCCGCCACCGGCGCCCATCCTGGTCCTGCCACTCCCAGGAAAAGCAGGGATCCGGCTGCGACCGGCCGGCTGGGTGACAGTGTCGGGGTAAGCGTGATCGAGAGACGGGACAGCAATGACATCTCGCATCAACACTCCCTTCGGGTTCGCCTCGACCGCCGACGAGGTCCTCGCCGGGGTCGACCTGACCGGCAAGCGGGCCGTCATCACCGGAGGCGCCGCCGGCATCGGCGTCGAGACGGCCCGCTCGCTCGCCGCCGCCGGCGCCGAGGTGGTGCTCGGGGTACGCCGGGTCAGCGCCGGCGAGCAGGCCGCCGCCGACATCGCGGCCAGCATCGGCGTCGACCGGGTCACCGCCCGCGAGCTGGACCTGGCCGACCAGGAATCGGTACGTCGGTTCGTCGCCGGCTGGGACCAGCCGCTGCACATCCTGGTCAACAACGCGGGGATCATGGCGCTGCCCGAGTTGGAGCGCACCGCAGAGGGCTGGGAGATGCAGTTCGCCACCAACTTCATGGGGCACTTCGCCCTGACCGTCGGCCTGCACGACGCGCTCGCCGCGGCCAACGGCGCCCGGGTCGTGTCGGTCAGCTCCAGCGGCAACCTCTTCTCCCCGGTGATCTTCGACGACCTGCACTTCGCGTTCCGGCCCTACGACCCGCTGCTCGCGTACGGGCAGTCCAAGAGCGCCGAGGCGTTGCTCGCGGTCGAGGCGACCCGCCGCTGGTCCGGCGAGGGCATCCACGCCAACGCGCTCAACCCGGGCGCGATCGCCACCGGGTTGCAGAAGCACACCGGCGGGCTGCGGACGCCCAAGGAACGGCAGAAGACCCCGCAGCAGGGTGCCGCCACCTCGGTGCTGCTCGCCGCGTCTCCCCTGCTGGACGGCGTCGGCGGTCGCTACTTCGAGGACTGCGCCGAGGCGGCGGTGGTCACCGAGCGCCCTGCCGACTACACCGGCGTGGCCACGTACGCCGTCGACCCGGGCAACGCCGAACGGCTCTGGGATGTCGCGTCGGACCTGGTCTCCCAACGCGTCGGCGGCACCGGCCGCTGAGTACGACCACCCGGCCTGACCGAACCCGCCCGGGGCCTCTCGTCCGGGTGGTACGACTGGGTCGGCGGTGGCAGCCGCGGGCCGGGGGGATGGCGATGGCGAGTGGGAGTGCGGGGCGGCTGCCGCAACGGTGGGAGGCACCGGGTCGGCCCGCTGCGGGCACCGATGGATGACACGCCGCACCGCGAGCGGCGCGGTCGGCACGACGTCGTGGAGTTGCGGGTCCACGGCGTGTCGGGAGCGCGACCGGAGCAGGTGCTCGGTCAGGCGCACGTCCGGCAGGTCGCCGGTGACGACAGCGGTGGCTTCCACCGCGCCGCCGAATCCGAGGACGCCGAGTCGGGCGGGGTGACGCTGGAGGCGTACCGGTGGGGAGACCTGCCCTCGGGCACCGTGGCCCGGACGCTCTCGCTGGTCTTCCTGCTGCCGTTCATGCTCAGCAATGTGGCGGTCTGGATGCGGCCGACCGGCCGTCACAGCGCCGCCGGTGTCACCGTGCTGTGCCGGCTCCTCGCCCTCAACCTCACCGTGGTGTACGTGGTGTCCATCGCCGGGGTGGCCCTCGACCTGCTCGCCTGGCGGTGTCTGGGCACCGCCCGGTGCCGCGCTCCCTTCGACACCATGGCCGGCCTGGACGGACGGGAGGTCGGGCCGAGGTTGGCGGTGCTGGCTCTGCTGCCGATCGCCGCCGTCATCTTCCTCCGACTGCTGGGCACCCGACGGCCCCGTCCGGCCGGCAACCCCTTGTGGGCCGTCGAGCCGCTGGTGGGGCGGCTGCGCGCGGTCCACGTCGCCGCCGCTTTCGCGGTGGTCGACCTGATGCTGCTCGTGGCCCGGGCCGCTGGCGGCGCGACGGCCTGGACGAGCGTGCTGCTGACGCTCAGCGCGGCGGTGCTGCTGGCCTGCACCGGCCTGCTGGCCGTCCCCGGTCTGCTGGATCGGGCGGCGACCGAACGGATGGTCACCCGGACCGCCAGCGGGGTGGGCGCGGTGGCAGTCGCTCTGAGCGTGGCCACCCTGATCTCCGTCGCCTGGGATGAGCGGGCCTGGCCGTCGTCGGACGGGCTGCCGGGCTACGACGAGGTCGTGAGCTGGGCGCTGCTCACGCAGATGACGCTGCTGGTGGTGCTGAGCGGGCTGGTGCTGTGGCACCACGGCCGAGGCGACGGCCGCGACGCGCTGCCGCGGGGGTTGGGCGCTGCGGTCGTCGCGGCCATCGCGGTCGGTCTCGGCAGTGCGTTCGCCGCCAACCTCGTATACCAGAGCGGCGACCTGCTTGACGGCTACCGTGGCGACGGCGGGCCGCCGCTGCCGTACCAGTGGACGCTGCTGGCCTTCTTCCTGCACGTCATCGTGGGCGTGGTGATGTGCGGCGGGCTGACCCTCGTGTCGCGACGCCGCCGGTGGCGGGCGGCGGCGGCGATCATCGCCCGCGACTTCCCGGAGGTGACGCCGGAGGGCGCCGGGCGCCTGCGGCAGGTGACGGAGACGGTCGCCCGGGCGCGGTTCACCGAGTGGCTGGGACTGCTCGCCATCACGTACGCGGCGCTCACGGTGATCGGTCTGGCCGCCAGTCTGTTGAGGCTGGCCGACCTGGCACCGGATCAACTGGCGTGGCGTGTCCTCGGGCTGCCGGCCGGGGCCGTCGGCATGGGGCTCGCCCTGGGCAGCTATCTCGTCGCTGCCATGGTGGTGGCCCTGATCCTGGGAGGGGTGTTCGCCTACCGCACGGCGTGGTTCCGTCGGCACGTCGGCATCCTGTGGGATCTGGGGACCTTCTGGCCCCGGGCCGCGCATCCGTTCGCACCGCCGAGCTACGCCGACCGCGCGGTGCCGGAGCTGGCCGACCGGATCACCCAGCTGACCGAGCGGCACGACGGGGTGCTGCTCTGTGGGCACAGCCACGGGTCGGTGCTGCTGGCCCTCGCGGTGCTGCGACTGCCCCCGCGGGTACGTCAGCGTGTCGTCCTGCTCACCTACGGGTCGCCGCTGGACCGCCTGTACGCCCGGCTCTTTCCGGCCTATCTCAACGAGACGGTGCTCCGCACGGTGGGGGAGCGGGTCGAGTGGCGGTGGCTCAACCTGTGGCGGGACACCGACCCCGTCGGTGGTTGGATCTTCGCCGCCCACCGGCCCGGCGATCCGCCTCCGGACCCCGCCGACCCGGCGGGCCGGGTCGACCGGCGGTTGCGGGACCCGCAGAGCCTGTTGCCTGCCCCGGGGGAGCGCCGTCCGCCACCGGTGCGCGGGCATCATCCGGGCGAGTCAGATCCCGAGTTCCGTGCGGCGGTGAGCGAACTCGCCCGACGCCTGGGTCACTGAGGCGTGCCGGCCGCGTACGGGTCAGCGGTCCTGGGTCGACCTGTCGGTCTCCGTCACCGTCGCTCGGACCTTTCGCAGGGTGGCGTCGGGCGCACGGATCGCGGTCCGCCAGCGGTCCAGCGTCCGGTTGAGGACCCGGACCAGGAACTGCAACTGGTTGACCTGCTCGCGGAGCACGTTGAGTTCCGAGCGTGCGTTGAGTGCCTCGCTCTCCAACTGGGTGATCCGGGTCTGCAACGGCTGCACCAGGGTCAGGGCCGCCTCGGTGAGGGTGTCGGCGGCGTCGGCCTTGAACTTGCCGCGCTGCACCACCACCGTGGCGATGGCGGCCAGGCCGGTGCTTCCACCGAGGATGCCGAGCACACTGAGCGCCATCTGCACCCAGTGCGGTGCGGCCGGCGCCGGAGACGAAATCATGTGACACCCGCCTGCAACTGTTCGTAACTCACCAGCTCGCAGGCCTGGGCGAGCCGGCGCAGGTCGACGGCGATCTGCGCCGCCCGCCAGAGCGACCCGACCGCCACCGCGGCGACGAACGACGTCGCAGCGATGGATTGTCGGCCCGACGCGGCCACCAGGGCCACCGCGTACATGCCCGTGATCGTGCCCAGCACCAGCACCGACGCGAGCTCGATGCCGAGCCCGGTGGAGAGCCGGCCGGGCCACACGATCCCCAACAGCCCGCCCACACCCACCGCGATCAGACCCAGCTCCCAGGCGATCTGGATCGGCACCGGCATGGACGTCTGCACGGACGTCGGACGGACGTCGAGGGTCAACATCAGCACGCCGCAGACGGGTGCCGCAGCGAGGACAGCGATCTCGTACGGCTGGTGACGGGATCGGATACGGAGATTTCCCACGGCAACTCCTTGGTCGAGGACCGGCGTCCAGCAGCGGCCGGTGAGCCGGTGCCATTCGGTGGGTCGCGACTGTCGAGCTGCGGTCCGCGCGGCGAGGCCCGTTGGTGCGTTGCCTATGGACGGTCGTTGGGCGAGAAGGGTGCTGCGACTCGCCGTCGTTGGCTGCCGATATCTGCCTGTGTAGCACCGATGACCGGTTGTCGTCCACCAGGTGTAACGTCGTGTTGCCGCAGGTCAGGCCCAGTTTTGGGCCGATTCGAGCGCGCGGGGTCGGTCGGAACGCGGCGACCCGGCCGCACCATGGCCCCGGTGACAATGAGTGTCGGATATCTTGCCGAGGGTGACAGTGGTGCGACCGGGTCGCCGATCGGTCAGCGGGCGAGCAGGGCGCGCAGCGCCCGGACCACCTCGGCGGGCGCCTCCTCCGCCATGAAGTGCCCGCAGGTGACCGTCCGATGCTCCAGATCCGGGGCCCAGGCACGCCACACCGCGGCCGCGTCGTAGCCCAGCGCTGCACCCCAGTCCTGCTGGAGCACGGTCACCGGCATCCGCAGCTGGTTGCCAGCCACCCGGTCGGCCGTGTCGTGGGCGACGTCGATCCCGGCCGACGCCCGGTAGTCGGCGACGATCGACGTGACCGCCTCCCGGGACGCGCGCAGGTACTCCGCCCGTACGTCCGCCGGCAGCGCCTCCGGATCACGGGTCCAGACGTCCAGGAAGTGGCCGAAGAAGGCGTCCGGGCTGCCGCCGATCAGGGCTTCCGGCAGGCCGGGCGGCT
Organism: Micromonospora cabrerizensis; assembly: GCF_022230955.1. GTDB lineage: Bacteria > Actinomycetota > Actinomycetes > Mycobacteriales > Micromonosporaceae > Micromonospora > Micromonospora cabrerizensis. The sequence goes on along the minus strand of NZ_JAKKFI010000131.1, from coordinate 27,252 downwards.
GCGCCATGAGGTACAGGTGGAACGCGACGGCGGCGGAGGTGCCGTGCAGCACCTCCCACGTGTCCAGGGTGGGCAGCACGTCGAGCAGCGCGAGCTGAGTGATCGCCTCCGGGTGGTCGAGGCCGGCACGGAACGCCACCAGGGCGCCCCGGTCGTGGCCGGCCAGCGCGAACCGTTCGTGGCCGAGCGCGCCGGCCAGCGCCACGATGTCGGCGGCCATGGTGCGCTTGGCGTACCCGTCGCCGTCGGTGTCGAGGGGCTTGTCGCTGTCGCCGTAGCCGCGCAGGTCGGGGCAGATGACGGTGTGGTCGGCGGCCAGGTCGGCCGCGACGTGCCGCCACATGAGGTGGGTCTGCGGAAAGCCGTGCAGCAGCACGATCGCCGGCCCGGAGCCGCCCACGGCGGCGTTGAGCGTCACACCGTCGGCGACGGTCACACGCCGGTAGTCGAATCCGTTGATCCTGGGGTCCACGGGGAACCTTCCTGGTGAGCAGTGCCGGCTGGGGGTGACCCCTCGCCGTCCTAACGTCATCGAGCCTGCCCGGTGGTGATCAGCAGGCGGTCAGTGTCGAATCAGTGCCGGCCGCCCGGCGCGCCTAGATTGGTGCCATGACCAGGCAACCGACGGCACCGGACGCGGTGACCTTCGGCGTCCTCGGGCCGGTGACCGCCGTGACCGAGCGTGGCCCGGCACCGTTGCGCGGGCACCGGCAGCGCCTGGTGCTGGCCCGGCTGTTGATCGCCCACGGTCGGGTGGTGCCGGTGGAACGTCTCGTCGACGACCTGTGGGAGGTCGCGCCGGACGGCGCGGTGGGCGCCATCCGGACCTTCGTCGCCGACCTGCGCCGGGCCCTGGAGCCCGATCGAGCACCCCGACAACCGCCCCGGATCCTGGTCACCGAACCACCCGGGTACGTGCTGCGGGCCGCCCCGCACGCGGTGGACGCCGGACAGTTCGAGGCGGCCGTCGGCGAGACGGGCCGGTTGCTGGCGACCGGGCGGCCCGCGCCGGCCCTGGCTGCGCTGGACGGCGCGCTCCGGCTCTGGCGCGGCCCCGCGTACGCGGACTGCGCCAACGAGCCCTGGGCGGTCGCCGAGATCAACCGGCTGGACGAGCTGCGGATGCTGGCCGTCGAGCGGCGGGCGGAGGCGCTGCTGGCGTTGGGTCGGCCCGACGAGGCCGCCGCCGACCTGCCGGCCCACCTGGCCAGCTACCCGCTGCGCGAGGATGCCTGGCGGTTGCTCGCGGTGGCCCGCTACCGCGCCGGCCGGCAGGGCGACGCGCTTGCCGCGCTGCGCGAGGCGCGACACGTCCTGGTGACCGAGTTGGGCGTCGACCCGGGGCCCGAGCTGCGCCGGTTGGAAGCCGACATCCTGGCCCAGGCCCCACACCTCACCCCGGCCCCAGACCTCACCCCCGCCCCGCACCTCACCCCGGCTCTCGACGCGGCCAGCGCCGGCCTCGTGCGACCTGTCGAGCCGGGTCCGGCCCGGCAGCGCCCGTTCGTCGGCCGGGACGCCGAGCTGGGTCGCCTGCGACAGGCCGCCGAGGCCGCGTCCCGACGCCGTCGGCCCACCCTCGCGCTCCTCAGCGGCGACCCGGGGGCCGGCAAGTCCGCGATGGCCGAGACCCTGACCGAGCGGCTCGCCGCCGAGGGCTGGACCACGGCGTGGGGACGCAGCCCGGAGTACGAGGGCGCCCCACCGGCCTGGCCGTGGTCCCAGATCACCGACGCGCTCACCGGACCGGCCGATGCCGGTGCCGCCGACGGCCCTGGTGCGGAGGCTGGCCCGGGTGACCCCGCCGGGGCACGCTTCCGCCGGCACCGTGCGGTGGCGTCACTGGTCTCGGCGGTCGCCGACCGCGGGCCGGTGCTGCTGGTCCTCGACGACCTGCACCGCGCCGACGGTGACACCCTGGATCTGCTGACCGCCCTGCTCACCGGCCCGCAGCCCGCCACCGGGCCGGTGTTGATCCTCGGCACCTACCGGGCCACCGAGATCAGCCCCGAGCTGACCGCCGCCCTGGCTCGCGCCGCCGGGCTGGAGCCGATCCGGGAGTATCTCGCCGGCCTGCCCGCGTCGGCGACCGACGAGCTGGCCGGTGCCGTCGTCGGGACGGCGCTCGACCCGGCCACCGCCCAGTTGATCCACGACCGCAGCGGCGGCAACCCCTTCTTCGTCCGCGAGCTGGCCCAGCTGTACGCGAGCGAGGGGGAGGCCGCGCTGGCCGCCGTGCCGCCCGGGGTGCGTGACGTCATCCGGCACCGGTTGGCACAGCTACCCACACAGACGCGTACCGTGCTGCGGCAGGCAGCCGTGCTCGGCCGGGACCTCGACCCGGAGGTGCTCACCGCGTTGGCCGGTGACCCCGCCGCCGTGCTGGACGCCGTCGACCGCGCCCTGCGGGCCGGGTTCCTCACCGAGCGGGAGCCCGACGGGCCGTTGCGCTTCACCCACATCCTGGTCCGCGACACGCTCTACGCCGACCTGTCCACACCGCGCCGCGCCGCCTGGCACGCGGCCGTCGCCGAGGTGCTGCGACAACGCGAGCCCGTCGAGCCCGCCGCGCTCGCGCACCACCTGCTCCGCGCGGGTGGCCCCATCGCCGCCGGTCGCGCCGCGGCGTACGCCCGCACAGCCGCCGAGCAGGCCGAACGGGGCGGTAACCCGCACGAGGCGGCCCGCCTGTGGGGGCAGGCGGTGGAGGCGTACGACCGCGCCGGTGCGGTCGAGCCGCGCCAGCGGTTGAGCGCTCTGCTCGGTCTGGGACGCGCGCTGGCTGTGACGGGCCGGCTGGCCGAGGCCCGGCGACGGCGTGCCGAGGCGATCACCGCCGCCGAGTCCGTCGGCGATCCGCTGCTGATCGAGGAGGTACTGGCCGGCTTCGACGTGCCCGCGATCTGGACGCGCAACGACGACGACCTGCTCTCCGGGCACATCGTGCGCGCTGCCGAGCACGCCCTGACCGCACTCGGCCCGACCGGGTCGGCGCAGCGCAGCCGACTGCTGAGCACCCTCGCGCTGGAGCTGCGCGGCACCACCACCGACCGGGGCCGTCGTGCGGCGCACGAGGCCGAGACGATCGCCCGGACCGTCGGTGACCCGGGGCTGCTGGCCTTCGCGCTCAACGCCCGCTTCATGCACGCCTTCGACCGCGTCGGCCTGGCCGCCGACCGGGCTCGGATCGGTGCCGAACTGGTCGACCTGGCGGCCCGGCACCGGCTGGTGACCTTCGAGGTGCTCGGTCACCTCGTCCTGGTCCAGGCGCACTGCGCGATGGCCGACCGGCCCGCCGCCGACGCGCACGCCCGCGCCGCCGACCACCTCGCCGAACGGTACGAGCTGCCGCTGGTCGGCGTCTTCACCCGCTGGTACGCGGCACTGCGCCTGGCTCTGGACGGCGAGTCGGCCGCGGCGGCGGACGCGTACCGGCGGGCTGCCGACCGGCTGAGTGCCGACGGTATGCCGGGACTGACCCGCGGCCTGCTCCCGCTCGCCCTGCTCGGCCTACGGCTGGCCGATGCCGTCGGCGGTGACCGGTCGACCCCCGGAGCCGAGGGGTCCGACGGCCCGGACCAACCGATCCCCGGATCGGACCCCGCGGGTTGGGCGGATCTGGACTGGGGGCCGCACGAGCCGTGGGTCCGGCCGTTGCTGTTGATCGCCGACGGTGACCGGGACGCCGCCGCAGCGGCCCTGCGGACCCTTCCGGACGGCCCGCACGACCTGCTGCGGGAGGCGCGGCTCTGCCTCGTCGGTCGGGCCGCGCGCGTCCTCGGGGACCGGGTGACGATGCAACGGGTCTACGTCGAGCTGCTCCCGGCGGCGGGCGAGGTGGTGGCCGGCAGCGGGGTGCTCACCCTCGGCCCGGTGGCCGGGCACCTCGCCGCCCTGGCCGACGCGCTGGGCCGCCACGAGGAGGCGGCCGCGCACCGACGCGTCGCCCGCGCGGTCACCGAACGGGCCCGCGCCGCCACCCCCGCGCCCTGACCGTCGGCCGCTGCCGGCCGCGACTTGCCGATTCGCGTCGGAACCCGGCGGCGGTGCGGTCAGATGGAACCACCGGCGCGTCCACCGTCGGTCGACGATCAAGGGGGTACGCCGTGGAGGTGCTCATCCTGATCGTGGTGCTGGGCGCCACCGTCCTGATCGGCACCACCCTCGGCGGCCGCTACCGGGTCGCCCCGCCGGTCCTGCTCATCGCGTTCGGGGTGCTGCTCGGTCTGACGCCGCCGCTGTCCGAGGTGACCCTGGAACCCGAACTGGTGTTGTTGATCTTCCTGCCGGCGATCCTGTACCGGGAGAGCCTCACCATCAGCCTGCGCGAGATCCGGGCCAACCTTCCGGTGATCGGGCTGCTGGCCGTGGTCCTGGTGGTGCTCACCATGGTCACGGTGTCGTTCACCGCACAGGCGTTCGGGGTGAACCCCGCCGCCGCCTGGGTGCTCGGCGCGGTCCTCGCCCCGACCGACGCGGCGGCGGTCACCGGTCTGGCCAAGCGGCTGCCCCGCAAGCTCCTCACCACCCTGCACGCGGAGAGCCTGATCAACGACGGCACCGCCCTGGTGATCTTCGCGGTGACCGTGGGACTGCTCAGCCACAGCGCCGATCCGGGCGTGCTGGGCATCGGCGAGGAGTTCGTCGGCGCCAGCGTCGGCGGCGTGGTCGCCGGTCTGCTGGTGGGGACCGCCGTGGTGCTGATCCGCAAACGGCTCGACGATCCGCTGCGCGAGGGCGCGCTCAGCGTGCTGACCCCGTTCGGCGCTTTCCTGCTGGCCGACTCGGTGCACGCCAGCGGTGTGCTGGCGGTGGTGGTCGCCGGCCTGGTGCTGGCCTACGCCGGCCCTCGGGTGATCCGCGCCCGGTCCCGGGTGCTGGCGTACGCGTTCTGGGACCTCTCCACGTTCCTGATCAACGGCGGGTTGTTCGTCCTGCTCGGCACGCAGATTCCGCGCTCGGTGCGGAGCATCACCAGCACCTCGCCCGAGCGGGCTCTGCTGATCGTCCTGGTGGTCACCCTGGTCGTGATCGGCACCCGGCTGCTCTTCATCTACCTCACCGCTGAGTCGGCGCGGCTGCGACGCCGTCGGATGGTGGACGACGACGGCCGAGGTCCGTCGAGCTGGCGGGTGGGGACCGTGGCCGGCTGGTCCGGTTTCCGGGGCGCGGTCTCGCTCGCCGCCGCCCTGGCCGTCCCGACGGTGATGGTCGACGGTCGACCGGTGGTCGAACGCGATCTGATCATCTTCGTCACCGCGCTGGTGATCGTGTTGATCATGCTGCTTCAGGGCACCACCCTGCCGTTGATCGTGCGCTGGGCGGGGCTGAGCGGCGACCCGGAACGCGTCGACGAGGCCCGCAACGCCCGGCGGCGGGCCACGGAGGTCGGCCTGGCCGCTCTGCCCCAGGTCGCCGAGGAGATCGGCGCCCAGGATGAATCGGTGCGTCGGCTGGAGGCCGAGTATCGGCGGCATCTGGAGGACCTCGACGAGAGTGGGGGGAACACCGCCGAGGAGCGCCGGCTGGAACGCCGACTGCGCCTCGGGGTGCTCGCCCACAAGCGTCGGGAGGTGACCCGACTGCGGGACAACCGGGAGATCGACGACCTCGTGCTTCAGGAACTCCAGGCCGCGCTGGACAACGAGGAGATCCGGCTGCTGGGCCGCGGGCCCAACAACCAGTGAAAAACTGCGACCCTGCCCTCGGCGGGGCTCAGAGCACCTGGGCGAGGAACCGGCGAAGCCGAGGGTGCTCGGCCCGCTCGAAGACCTGCCCGGGCGGGCCGGCCTCCAGCACCACGCCCCGGTCCATGAAGGCGACGGTGTCGGCGACCTGCCGGGCGAAGCCCATCTCGTGGGTGACCACCACCATGGTCATGCCGGCGGCGGACAGGTCGGCCATCACCGCGAGGACACCCTTGACCAGCTCCGGGTCGAGCGCGGAGGTGGCCTCGTCGAAGAGCATCACCTCGGGCCGCAGTGCCAGCGCCCGGGCGATCGCCACCCGCTGCTGCTGACCACCGGAGAGCTGCGCGGGACGAGAACCGGCCTTGGCGGCCAACCCCACCAGCTCCAACTGGGCCCGGGCCACGGCCTCCGCCTCGTCCTCGCCGAGCTTGCGGAGCCGGCGCAGCGCGAGGGTGACGTTGCGCAGCACGCTCATGTGCGGGAAGAGGTTGAACTGCTGGAAGACCATGCCGACCCGCTGGCGCAGCGCGTCCGGGTCGTCGCCCAGCACGCTGCGCCCGTCGAGCAGCACGTCGCCACGGTCCGGCTCGATCAGCCGGTTGATGGTGCGCAGCAGGGTGGACTTGCCCGACCCGGACGGGCCGATCACGCAGGCCGTGGCCCCTCGCGGCACGGTGAGGTCGACGCCGCGCAGCACCCGGTTCGGTCCGAAGGCGAGGTGCACGTCGCGGACGTCCAGGCTGACCGAGGTGGTCGTGTCGGTGCTCATCGCCGGTCTCCTCCGGTCGGGGCGTACGACGCTGGGGTGGTGTCGTCGTCGTCCTCGTCTGTCGGCGCGGCGGCCGGCCGGCCGTTGCGCAGCCGGCGGTCGATCCAGTTGACGACGTGCGTCAGCGGGACGGTCAGCGCCAGGTAGAACAGCCCAGCCAGCAGCAGCGCCGACTCGTTGCCGGTGGTGGCCGCGTAGTCCTGCCCGATCCGGAACAGCTCCCGCTGACTGGCCACCAGACCGAGGAAGTAGACCAGGCTGGAATCCTTGATCAGCGCGATGAGCTGGTTGACCCAGGCTGGCAGCACCCGCCGGATGCCCTGCGGGATGATCACCAGCCGCATCGCGTCGGACCAGGAGAAGCCGAGAGCTCGGGCGCCCTCCAGCTGGGCGGCCTCCACCGACTGGATGCCGGAGCGAAAGATCTCCCCGATGTACGCGGCGGCGATGAGTGACAGCGCCAGGATCCCCAGCGGGTAGGGGTCCGGTCCCCAGACCTGCATGCCCAGCGGGGCCAGCCCGACGCCGATCAGCAGGATCGTCGCCGCGGCCGGCAGGCCACGGAACACGTCGGTGTAGACCCGCGCCGGCCAGCGCAGCCACCGGCTGCGGGAGATCCCGGCGACGGCCAGCAGCAGGCCCAGCACCGAGCCGAGCAGGGCGGCGGAGACCGCCAGGATCAGCGTGTTGGGCAGCCCGACGGTCAGCATCTCGGGCAGCGCCTCGCCCATCGCGTCCCAGTCGAAGAATGTTTCCCACAGGGTGCTCAGCGGATCCATCGGTCGCCCCTCCTACCGTCCTGCTCGCTCGTCACCGGTTCAGGACGCGGCCGACGCCGACGCCGACGGCGCGACCGACGCGGACGGTGGGCTCACCGTGCCGCTGCCGGCCGTGAAGTCCGCCGGGATCGGCCGGCCCGGGTACCACTGGGCCTGCAACCGGCTCCAGGTGCCGTCCGCGATGACCTCGTCGAGGCCCTTGTTCAGCGCCTCGCGCAGCTTGTCGCTGCCCTTGGCGACGGCGTACGCGGTCGGCGCGGGGCTGAGCTGCTTGGCCGCCACGGTGATCTTGCCGTTGCTGTCGGCGGCCGACTTCTCGCCGATCTCGGCCGGGGCGATCCACGCGTCGGCGGTGCCGGCCTTGAGCTGGTTGATCGCGCCGTTGTAGTCGGGCACCCGCACCGGGTCGAGATGCTGGCCGGTGGCGTAGTCGTCCTGCACGGTGCCCTGCACCACCACCACGCGCTTGCCGGCGAGCTGGTCGAAGCTGGTGATCGGCGAGCCGGCCGGGACGTCCAGACCGAAGTAGCCGAAGTCGTAACCGTTGCCGAAGTCGACGGTCTTCTTCCGCGCCTCGGTGATGGTGATCGAGGAGCTGCCGACGTCGAACTTGCGGTTGTTGACCTGGGAGAGCAGCGCGGAGAAGTCGGTGCCGACGAACTCCACAGTGAGGCCGAGCTTGCCGGCCACCGCGGTCAACAGGTCGTTGTCGAAGCCGGTGAACTTCCCGTCCTTGAGGAAGACGTTCGGCGGGGCGTCGGTCAGGGTGCCGGCCCGCAGCACACCCGGCTGGGCCAGGCCGTACGGGTTGGCGGTGGCGTCGGACGAGCTGTCGTCGCCGCAGGCGGTGAGCGCGGTGGCAGCCAGGATGGTGGCCGCGCCGAGGGCGGCGGCACGGGTCAGGGCAGGAAGAAGTCGCACGGGTGTCTCCGAGAGGGTCGTGTCTCGGCACGCACGGGTGTGCGTCGCCGACGGTGCGCCCGATGGGCGTACCGGTGGGGGAGAGGGTTCGGGAGAAGTGCAGCGCTGGTGCGTGGTGCCGCGACAGGCGGCGCTAGTGCGTGGTGCCGCGACAGGCGGCGCTGCACATTCGCATCATGTCCACGTGCCGTCGCCGGGTCAGTGCCGGCGAGGGCCAACCGGGGCGGAGTTCCGCGTCGTCGGTCGGTGGGGCGGTGCTGAGGATGCGCATGGTTCTCCCGGGTCTGTGCTGACCTGGGTGCCAGGCCACGCTTGCACCGACGTCGTGCCGGTGCCTGGTCTTCACCCGGGGCACCCCACCGCGGAGGAGGGTTGCCGGCCAGCGAGCCGGGGCTTCGCGCTGGCGCTCATGACCTGGGCCGAGGCTAGCAGCAGGCACCGGTGGGTCGTCCAGTCGTTATGACGACGCTCACCGTGCGCGGCAAGGTGCCGACCCGCAGGTCAGCCGGCGTGCACGTGCGGTCGGCGTCGCGGGTCGGGCTCCTGGCGGCGCAGGATCTCCCGGGTCACCGAGGCGATCGCGCCCTGCCCGAACACCAGGTAGCGCAGGATGTTGCGGCCCGGGCTGCCCTCGCTCCACTCGAAGTAGATGTGGGGGCGTCGCCGGCTCCGGTCGCGGATCTCCAGCAGTAGCGCGGCGAGCGCGGTGGGCACCGAGGAGCTGGCCAGGCTGAGCACCGGGAAGCGGTCGTCCGCCATGCTGCCGCGGACCAGCAGTTCGGTCTCGAAGTCCGAGGGATCGGTGACGTGCACTTCGACGAAGATGACGTCGCTGTCGTCGGGGAAGTCGTTGTCCGCCATGGTCTGTGCCAGCTTGGCGCGGTACTCGGCCACGTCGCGGCGGTCGGGTTCGTGCGCGATGAGGCGGATCCGCCGCCCGGTGCGCTCGTCGATCATCCGGGTCGCGACCGGGTCCAGCTCGACCTGGTCGACCCGCAACTCGTAGGCGCGGGACAACCGGGAGAGCACCGAGACCACGATGATCGCGCTGATGAAGCAGGCCGCGATCTTGACGCCGTCGGGGCGTTCCACCACGTTCGCCACTGTGGTGTAGATGAAGATCACCGCGATGGTTCCGAACGCGATGGTGCGGCCGCGCTGCCGTCGCCGTGCCGCCGCGAGCGTCACCGCCGTCGCCGCCGACGTGATCAACACCAGGACCCCGGTGGCGTACGCGCCGCCCTGCGCGTCCACGCTGGCCTCGAAGAGGATCGTGATCAGGAACGCCACCGCGGTGAAGACCAGCACCAGCGGCCGGACCGCCCGCGCCCAGGTCGGTGCCATGCCGTAGCGCGGCAGGTACCGGGGTACGAGGTTGAGCAGCCCGGCCATCGCCGACGCCCCCGCGAACCAGAGGATCCCGATGGTGGACAGGTCGTAGACGGTGCCGAACACCTCCCCGAGGTGCTCGTGCGCCAGATAGGCCAGCGCCCGGCCGTTCGCGGGGCCGCCCGGCTGGAAGGCCTCCGGCGGGATCAGGACGGTGGTGGTCACGCTGCTGGTGATCAGGAAGACGCTCATGATCACCGCGGCGGTGGTGAGCAGCCGGCGCGCACCGCGGATCCGGCCCAGCGGGCGCGCCTCGGAGTCCTGCGGGTCGCCTCGTACGCTCGGCATGACGGCCACCCCGGTCTCGAAACCGGACAACCCCAGCGCCAGTTTCGGGAAGACCAGCAACGACAGCCCGACCACCATCCAGGGATCGCCGTGCCCGGTGCTCAGCGTGGTCGTCCAGTCCTCGACGGCGCTCGGGTGCGTCACCACCCGCCACAGCGAGTCGGCCATCACCACCGCGTTCAGCCCCAGGTAGAGCGCGACCAAGACGACGGCGATCCCGATGGCCTCGGTGAATCCCTTGAGGAACACCGCGCCCAGCAGTGCCACGAGCACCAGCGTGACCAGCACCTCGTGGCCCTTGAGCCCGCTGGGCCAGAACGGGTTCTCGTCGATGTGCGCGGTCGCGTCGGCAGCCGAGAGGGTGATGGTGATGATGAAGTCGGTGGCCGCGAAACCGAGCAGTACCAGCACCAGCAACTTGCCCGGCCAGTAGCTCAGCAGGCGTACCAGCATCGCGATGGAACCCTCACCGTGTGGGCTCTCCACCGCCACCCGCCGGTAGACCGGCAGCGCGCCCAGCAGTGTCACCAGCACCAGCACGAGGGTCGCCACCGGCGAGAGCGCCCCGGCGGCCAGCGCCGCGATGCCCGGCTGGTAGCCGAGCGTCGAGAAGTAGTCGACGCCGGTCAGGCACATCACCTTCCACCACGGGTGCTGCCGGTGCTCCGGCGGTCGCCCGTGCGGCCCCGGGTGCTGCACGGGCTCCTCCGCGCCGGTGCCGAGCAGCCACCCCCGCAACCGGCCCGCGCGTCTGTCGACCTCCACCGGCGCGTCCCCCGTCATCCCGCCCATGGTCACCGTGAGTATCCGCCCGCAGTACCGCGCCCGTCCGCCGGTGCGCGGAACCCGGCCGGCTCACGGCGGGTTTCGGGCCCGGGACAGGGGGAACCCAGCGCGCCCGGGTTGGCGGGCGTGCGCCGTTCCCGGCGTCGCCGGGGGAGGGGACAGGGCATGGTCGGTGGCCGTCGCTTCCGCCCGGGTGGTGGCTTCGGTCGCCAACTCGACGAGTACGAGAGCAGGGTCGGCGTGCCGCCGTCCACGGAGGCGCCCGCCCCGCCGGCCATCGGTCTGGTGGACAGCGCGGTCTACATCCGAGGACACCGGTTCGCCTCGCCGTCCGGCCTCGCCGAGACGTACCGCTGCCTGCAGGAGCAGGACGGCGCGATGGCCTGGATCGGGTTGTACCGGCCCGACATCGAGCAGATCACCTCGCTGGCCCGGGAGTTCCGGCTGCACGACCTGGCGGTCGAGGACGCGATCAACGCCCACCAGCGACCCAAGCTGGAACGGTACGGGGAGACCCTGTTCGTGGTGCTGCGGGCCGCCCGCTACGACGACCTGCGCGAGGAGGTCGAGTTCTCCGAGCTGCACCTGTTCATCGGGCCGGGTTTCGTGGTCACCGTCCGGCACGGTGAGGCACCGGACCTGGTCGCGGTGCGGCGGCGGCTGGAGACCGAGGCGCACATGCTGGCCCGGGGCCCGCAGGCGGTGCTCTACGCGATCCTCGACCAGGTCGTCGACGGGTACGCCCCGGTGGTGGCCGGGCTGGAGAACGACATCGACGAGATCGAGACCGAGGTGTTCGGGGGCGACCCGAACGCGAGCCGGCGCATCTACGGCCTCAGCCGCGAGGTCATCCAGTTCCAGCGGGCGGCCCGCCCCCTGCTCACGGTGCTCGACGCGCTGGCCGACGGCGCCGGCAGCGCCAGCAAGGACGAGGAACTGCGCCGCTACCTACGCGACGTGACCGACCACCTGACGCAGGTCGTGGAGCGGGTGGACGGGTTCCGGCACCTGTTGCAGAACATCCTCACCGTCAACGCCACGCTCGTCTCGCAGCAGCAGAACGAGGAGATGCGCAGCCTCACCGCGGCCAGCTACGCGCAGAACGAGGAGCTGAAGAAGGTCTCGTCCTGGGCGGCGATCCTGTTCGCTCCCACGCTCATCGGCACCGTGTACGGGATGAACTTCGTCCACATGCCGGAGTTGAACTGGCGGTTCGGCTACCTGTTCGCGCTGTTGCTGATGCTGCTGGTCTGCGGCACCCTCTATCTGATCTTCAAGCGGCGCGGCTGGCTGTGAGCCCGCGCCGCCGGGATCACTCGATGCCGCGCAGGATGTGCCGCTCGTCCTCGATGTCGTCGTCGCCGGCACTGATCCGGCCGAGCAGCACGGCGGCGGCCCAGATCGTCAGTGGCGTGGCCGCCCCGGTCATTCCGCCCCCGGTCCGGTCGTCCCGGGTCTGGCTCCGCTCCGCGCGCGGTGGCCTGCGCTGAGCCTGCATAGGCACTGCCCCTCCTCGTCGAAGCCGCCTCGGCGGCGCGGGTGCGCCCGCGCCACCGGCCGGGCCACCCGCGCTCGGGCAGGTCACCACCGGTACGGCATCCATGTCGAACCATCCCACGTCGGGCCGTGATACCACCGCTTGTTTTCGGTTTCCCGACTGTCGCCCGCCAAACCGGACATTTTGCCGGTATCTTCCGCGCCGTCGTCGGCAGATCGCTGATGGGTCGTCAGGGCAGGGGGTGGGCGATGCCGCGCGCGTGGTCGGTGAGCGCCGCGCCGACCACGGTCGCGGCCAGCGGCAACACCTCCAGGCAGCGCCGCACCGCGGCGGCCATCAACGCGTTCGGCACCCGCATGGACAGCGTGCAGTGCGGCACCCAGCGACCCGGCTGGTAGTGCTCGGCCAGCGGGATGCCGGCGGCGGTGAGCCGGTCGGACACCACGCGTTGGTGGGCCAGCAGCTCCGCGGTGGGCGCCGGGCCGAGCCAGAGCACCCGACCGACGAACTGGCCGGCGTGTTGGAAATCGAGCCGCAGCGGGGCCGCGACCACCGTCCCGCGCAACGCCTCGGCGACCTGCTCGGGGTCGAAGCGGGGCGCCACCGCGAGGGAGACGTGCGGGCGGTGGCGCCGCTCCAGCAGCGACCGCATGCTCTGCACGCCCTCGGCCTCCAGCGCGTCCCACAGCACCCGGATTCGGCGGGTGGCGTCCGGGTCCAGATACAACTCCAGCGCCGCCACCATTCGATCACCGTAGCGGCCAGGTTTGAGCGCCCGCCTCCGGCGGTACCTGGTCGGAAAACCGACCAGGAGGCGTGCCCGGTGGACGTGAGTGACCTGCTGACCGAGACGTACGACCGGCTGCCCGACCTCGTCCGCGCGGCGGTCGACGGGCTCAGCCCGGAGCAACTACGTCACGAGCCCGGCCCGGGCACCAACTCGATCGGCTGGCTGGTCTGGCACCTCACCCGGGTGCAGGACCATCACGTCGCCGACCTTCTCGACGCCGAGCAGATCTGGGTGAGCGGCGACTGGGCGGGCCGGTTCGGCCTCACCGCCGACCCCGACGACACCGGCTACGGGCACTCGCCCGCGCAGGTCGCGGCGGTGCGACCGGAGAGCGCACAGGCGCTGATCGACTACTACGAGGCGGTCGCGTCGCGTACCGGATCGTTCCTGGCCGGCCTGCGCCCCGCGGACCTGGACCGGGTGGTGGACGAGGCGTGGGACCCGCCGGTCACCCTCGGCGTCCGACTGGTCAGCATCGCCGACGACGACCTGCAACACGTGGGCCAGGCCGCCTACGTGCGCGGTCTGATCGGCACCGACTGACCGTCCGCGCCGAGCCGGCGCACACCCCAACGGCCCTCACCCGATCCGGGTGAACCGGCCTCACCCCGGCGCGGGTGATCCTGCGGAGAACCGTGGGGAGGGGCACCTGATGCGTACGACGGCGGAGCAGTACCTGCGACAGGTGGATGCTGGCCGGCGCCCCGACCTGCCGGAGACCACAGCGGGCACACTGCGGCTGGACGTACGCGGCGACGGCTGCACCGACCACTGGTATCTGACCATCTCCGACCAGCGCATCCATGTGACCCGTGCCGCCGACGACGCCGACCTGGTGGTCCGCGCGGACCGGTCGGTCGTCGACCAGATGGTCAACGGTGAGCTGCATCCGGGCGCGGCTCTGCTGCGCAACGAGCTGACCGTGCAGGGCAACATCCAACTGTTGATGCTGCTGCGGCGGGTGTTCCCGGGGCCGGCTGGCGCGCGCCACCCGCGGGAGCTGGGCCGGGCCGCGTTGGCGCGCAGGGGCCGGGGCGCGGCGGCCACCGGGGAGGCGCGACCGTGAGGCAGGAAAAGCTCCACGTGATCGCCGGCAGCGTGTTCGCCATCAGTGACGCCCAGGGCGACATGGAGGTCGACCCGCAGGAGCCGGTCGGTCTCTTCGCGTTCGACACCCGCTTCCTGTCCCACTGGGTGCTCAGCATCGACGGGGAGCGGATCAACGCACTCTCCCGCGACGACATGACGTACGCCGAGACCCGGTTCTTCCTGGTGCCCGGCGCGGCGAGTCACTACGTCGACGCCGACGTGTCGATCATTCGGCACCGGTCGATCCACGACTGCTTCCACGAGAAGATCACCGTGCTGAACCACTCGGCACAGCCCGCCGATTTCACCGTCCGGGTGGAGATGGGCAGCGACTTCACCGACATCGCCGAGCTCGGGCTCCGACAGCGGGCCGTCGAGGTCACCGCGGACTCGGCGAACAACCAGCTCGTGCTGCGCTACCAGCGGGACCGGTTCGTCCGCCAGACCACCGTGCGGAGCACCGAACCCGCCGAGGTGGACGAGGGGGGCATGACGTACCGGATCCGGGTCCCCGCCGAGGGGCAGTGGCAGACGGACCTGCACGTCACCATGACCATGGGCGGCGAGGACGGCCAGGACGTACGCGACCACCTGGAGTCCCACCAGCGGGCCGTGCGGACGGGGATGCGCGAGGACCTGGCGGACTGGATGGACCGTGCGCCGCAGCTGGTGGCCGAGCGCCGCGGGCTGGAGGAGATGTACCGGGGCAGCCTGGCCGACCTGGCGGCACTGCGGTACCGGCCGTTGTCGTACGACGAGCGGGTGCCCGTCGCGGGTCTGCCGTGGAGGATGTGGTTGTGCGGGCGGCACAGCATCATCACCTGCCTGCAGACGATGGCGTTCACGCCCGAACTGGCCCCCGCGACGCTGCGGATGCTGGCGCTCATGCAGGGCGGTCACCTCGACGACGACATCGACGAGGAGCCGGGCAAGATCCTGGCCCACCTGCGCTACGGCGAGTCCGGCGCGTTCGGCGACCGGGCGAACGCGCTGTACTACGGCTCGGCCGACACCACCCCGCTCTTCGTCGTCCTGCTCGACGAGTACGAGCGCTGGTCCGGTGACGCGGACCTGGTCCGCGAGCTGCGCCACCCGGCCCGGATGGCGTTGGACTGGATCGACGAGTACGGCGACCTGACCGGCGACGGCTACGTGCGCTACCAGCGTCGCAACGAGCGCGACGGCGTGATCAACCAGGTCTGGAAGGACTCCCCGGAGGCGATCACCGACGCGAACGGTCGGCAACCCGCCCTTCCCCGCGCCACCTGCGAGGTGCAGGGCTACGCCTACGACGCGAAGATGCGCGGCGCCCGGCTGGCCCGGGAGTTCTGGGGCGACCCCGCGTACGCCGATCGCCTGGAGCGGGAGGCCGCGGCGCTGAAGGAGCGCTTCAACCGCGACTTCTGGTTGCCGCACCAGGAGTACTACGCGTTGGCCCTCGACCCGTACGGCGAGCCGGTCGACGCGCTGTCATCCAACATCGGGCATCTGCTGTGGAGCGGGATCGTCGCGGACGACCGTGCCGAGGCGGTCGCCGAGCACCTGGTCGGGTCGCGGTTGTTCGGTGGTTGGGGGGTGCGCACCTTCGCCACCGGGCAGCGACCGTACAACCCGATGGGCGCTCACCTGGGTGCCGTGTGGCCGTCGGACAACGCCCTGATCGCCGCCGGGCTGCGCCGCTACGGCTTCGACGCCCAGGCGGCCACCATCGCGGCCGCCATCTTGGACATGGCGCAGACCCTCGGTGGGGCGGTGCCGGAGATGATCGCCGGCCACGAGCGCCGACTGACGAAGTATCCGGTGCAGTTGCCGGCGGCCGGGCGCCCACAGGCGTGGTCGTCGGGGGCGCTGCTGATGCTGCTGAGCACCATGCTGGGCCTGCGACCCACCGGCGACAACCTGCTGGTGAACCCGGCGGTGCCAGCCGGCTTCGGTCGACTGGAGCTGCTGGACATCCCCGGTCGGTGGGGTCACTCCGACGCCTACGCGAGAGACCGGAACACCGCGCACAGGGCCCGCCCGCGGGTGCGCTGAGACCCGCGCCCGGCCACGCTGAGCGCCCGGGTCAGCCCATGGTCCTGGCGCCGTCGATCGACTCCCGCAGGATGTCGGCGTGCCCGGCGTGCTGGGACGTCTCGGCGATCACGTGCAGCAGCACCCGACGGACCGTCCACCTCGCACCCGCCTCGAACCAGGGCGCCTGCGGCAGCGGGTGCGCCGCGTCCAGGTCGAGGGTGGCGACCAGCTCGTCGGTCTGGTCAGCCACCTCCTGGAACCGCTCGACGAGCCCGGCCAGGGTCTCGCCCGGTGCCATCCGGAACTGACCGACCCAGTCGACGGGCTCGCGCTCCATCGCCTCCGCGCCGCCGACGGCGAAGAGCATCCAGCGGTGCTCGACGCCGGCGACGTGCTTGACGAGGCCACCGAGGCTCAGCGCGCTGACGGTGGGACAGGCGGCGGCCTGCTCGTCGGTGAGCCCGTCGACGGTGTGCAGGAGGAAAGCGCGATGCCTGCGCAGACTCTGCAACAGGTCGGCCCGCTCACCGGTGAGCTGCTCCGTGCTGGTCATGCCGCCACCTCTCGTCGGTGCCCGTTCGACACTCGAAATCTCATCCCGGTGTCACCGTAGGGCCAGGTACCGACACTTCCCGGGCGCGACACCAGTGCGACGCGAGACCCGCCAGCGGTTGCCGATCCGCGCCCACGGCCGTCCACTGAATGACATGGGTGTAATCAAGGTGGGCACGTCGTCCTGGGCGGACCAGTCACTGCTGCGCTCCGGGTGGTACCCGCGCTCGGCCAACACGCCGGCCCGCCGGCTCGGTTTCTACGCCAGCCGGTTCCCGCTGGTCGAGGTGGACACGTCCTACTACGCCGTCCCCGTGCCGGAGACCACGCAGGGCTGGGTCGACGCCACCCCGGACGACTTCACCTTCGACGTCAAGGCGTTCAGCCTCTTCACCGGCCACCCGACGCCGGTCGCCGCGCTGCCCCGGGACCTGCGCCCGGCGACCGGCCCGAGCCGGATCCGCCGCCGGGACCTGCCGCCCGAGGCGTACGACGAGCTGTGGACCCGGTTTCGCGCGGCCCTCGACCCGATCGCGGCGGCCGGCAAGCTGGGTGTGGTGCTGTTGCAGTTCCCACCGTGGCTCGCCCGCGGCGTCGCGGCCGAGCGTCGGATCGTCGAGCTGGCACAGCGCTGCCGGCCGTGGCGGGTCGCCGTGGAGGTGCGGCACGGGTCATGGTTCGACGGTCCGGCCGCGGAGGACACCGTTGAGCTGCTGCGCGCGCACGACCTGTCCCTGGTCTGCGTCGACATGCCGCAGGGGCACCCGTCGTCGGTGCCACCGATCCTGACCACGACGGCCGAGCCGGCCATCGTCCGGTTCCACGGCCACAGTGAGGCCTGGCGGGACGGCGACAAGCAGGAGAAGTTTCGGTACGCGTACGCCGACGACGAGCTTCGGCACTGGGCCGCTCTGTTGGCCGAGTTGGCCACCGGGGCCGACGACCTGCACGTGCTGTTCAACAACTGCTGCGCCGGGCAGTCCCAACGCGACGCCACCCGGCTGGCGCAACTGCTGGCCGAGACGATGATCGCCGATCAGGCTGTCCCGGCGCGGGCGACGTCGTCTGCCGGTTGACGGCCCCGGTCGGGAAGGCCGGCCCTCGGGTCAGGAGCGCCGGCCCCGGGCGCGGAACGCGTCCTGCGTCGACTCGCCGATGTCCGCGTCGTCGGGGAAGGTCCGGCCGCTGGGTGCCGGGTCGGGCGGGGCACCGGGGCCGGCCATCGTCGTGCGGGTCGGCTCCACCGAGCCGAAGCCGTGCCGTCCCGCCGGGTCGGAGGAGCCCGCCGGGGCGCCCGCGCGCCGCTCTCCGCGCCGCCCCTCGGGCACCGCGGTCTCCTCGCTGCCCTCGTCCATCGGTGAATCCTCGTCGGTGCCCCAGGGCGCGTCGGCGTCGAAGCCGTCGCTGGTGCCCCACGGCTTCGCCGCCTCCGGCTCCTGCCGGTCGTTGTCGCCGTTGCGTGCCTCGTACGCCGCCATGGCCACCCCGCTCGTCGGTCCGCCGCCACCGGCGGACGATGTGCCGTCCCCGCCCACCGGCGTGGCCACCTGCCCTGCGCGGCACGCCGATGGGGTGTGCGTAGGGCCAGCCAGCGCCCCGCCGTCAAGGTGGCGGCGGGACGCCGGCCGGCCCGACGTTCAGCGCCCGGCCATCGCCATCGGCCGCTTGCCGTTGCTCATCCCGGCCATCTTGATCATGGTCTTCGAGGCGCCCTTCATGCCGCCACCCCGGCCCAGCATCCCCCGGAACACCTGCCCCGGTTTCTGCTGCTCACCCATGTACGCGGTGACCACCACCAGGGTCCCGGTCAGTGCCGGGATGGCCCACTGGAGCAGCTTCATCTGCCGCTGCGAGGAGGCCACGCTGGCCGGAGTCTGGTGGTTCGGTTCGGTGGCGCCGCTCACCGACGGGCCACCCGCCTTCTCCAGCCGCATACCGATCAACCGGCTGTAGCCGGTCACGGCGAGCGCGCCGATCGTCAACGCGGTCTTGATGAGGCTCGTCCGGGCGACGCCGGACTGGGCCGCCACCCGTGGGCTCTCCGTCACCAGCTCGCCCACCGCGCCGGCCAGGTGTGCGCCGATCGCCGCCGCGTTGACGGGGGTCCACTTGGACCACCCCGCCGAGGCGACTGGGAGTCGCTGGGTCGAGTCGCTGATTTTCGCCGCTGCGCCGTTGACGCCGAAGGCACCCATGAGGGAGCCGCCAAACCAGGCCGCCAGGCCCAGATCGTGCATCGAGCGCAGTGCGGTGTGCCGTTCGGACATGTGATCCCCTTCCGCCGTGTCGGGCGCTGCGGCTTACCCGCCGGTCGGGCCGCTAACCCCGCCCCGTGCGGGCCGATCCACGCCGGAGCGGGCAGCCAGGGGACGTCGAGGACGCAGGTGGGCGGTATCGCCGCCAGCAGGAGTCGTTCGCGCGGTGGCGGGTAGATCCCGAGCGACGCCGACGAGAGGGGAACGCGATGTCACAGCCGGACGAGAGCCGAGAGAAGACCCCCAAGACCGACGCCGTGCTCATGCACCCGGACAACGACCCGCACAAGAACACCGCGGAGGTCGCGCCGCGCAAGGACCACGCGGCGATCCAGGTGGAACGCGACGGCACCCTGGTGCCGCTGGACCAGGAGGAGTGAGCCGGCCGGCCGGGCCGTCGCACGACGACCGGCCGGTACGGCTCAGCGTGGCGGCAGGTCGCCGGCGAACTCGGCGACCCGCCGCGCCAGCGGCGCGCCCGCGCGGACCCAGGTGAAGTGGTCCAGCGGGGCGCCGGCCTGGGCCACTGTGTAGCGCTCCCGGGACACCGGTGCCGCGGCGAGCTTTCCGCAGAGGCTGTCCACTGTCTCGTGCGGGGTGAACTGGTCGTCGTCCACACTGACGGCCAGCACCGGTGTCCGCACCGCGCGTACCGCCGCCTCGGTGTCCGTGCCGTTGAGCCGGGGGAACCGGCCGGTGCGCGCGGTGTACGCCCAGTCACGGATCACGCCGCGCGCCTGCCGGCCGCCGAACCCCCAGCCCGGCCACACCCCGAGCAGCGCCGCGGTGGCGGCGATTCCCTGGGTGTACGGCAGCACGCCGAGGCCGCGCCGACCCGGATAGTTTCGCCAGTACGGAATGCCGACCGCGATCAGCGCCAGCCCGTCCACCTCGTCGCCGCCGTGCAGGGCGAGGTGCAGCAGCGCGGCCTGCCCGCCGAGCGAGTGCCCGACCAGCAGACGGGTGCGCCCGTCCAGTCGTGGCTTGAGCGCGGCCAGCACGGCGCCGACGTCGTCGGCCAGCTCCGAATAGCCGTACCGGTCGGCCCGGCTCGGCGTGGGGGTGCTCGCGCCGGTGCCCCGCAGGTCGGCGACGACCACGGCCAGCCCGGCGGCACGCAGCTCGGCGGCGAAGGGCCGGTAGTAACGGGCGCGGACCCCCATCGCGGGCCAGATCACGGCCACCGGCGCATCCGTGACGCCGGTCGGCTCGGGATGGACCTGTACACCCAGCCGACCACCGTCGACCTCGACGAACTCCTGCGCGTACTCCGGCTCCCCGTTCATCGGCCCAGCCTACGGCCTGACGTTACTGGCGGGTAGCCGCAGGTGGTCGGACACGACGGAGGCCCCGCCGACCGGCGGGGCCTCCGAGACGACGCGGCGATCAGGAGACGGAGATCGTCCCGTTGCCGGCGCGGACGCAGGCCACCGACCGGGCGCTGGTGGAGGCCGCGCCGCTCAGGCACTGGCCGAGCACCTGGTGCCCGGTGGCGTTCGGGTGCCACGACTCCTGGCACGTCTGGAAGTAGGTGACACAGGTGTTGGCGATCCGCTGGATGGCGATCTTGTCCTTGCCGGCGAGGCTGGTCACGAAGGTGCCGGTCGCGCCGTCCTGGAGCCGGATCGGAGTGGCGAGAGCACCCGTCGGGCTGCTCGTCTGCTCACACAGCCGGGCGCCGTTGAAGGCCTGCTGCACGTTCAGGTACACCAGGTCGTCGCCGGGGAACTCGGCGGCCAGAGTGTCCCGGGTGGACTTCACGATGGTGCCCAGGCCCTGCGAGAAGCGGTGCCCCGGCGCCAGGCTGGCCCGGTGGATCGGGCAGCCGGCCGCGTACCGCTCGGCACCCAGGTCGCGGAACTTGTCGCGGGTGTCGTCCCGGCTGTCCTCCTCGTGGAACTGCGGGTTCAGGTCCAGCGGCAGCGGGTTCGTGTAGTCCTGGAACACCACCCGGTGCTGCCCGTCCGCGTCCACCTGGTCGAGGGTGGTCAGCAACTGGCGTACGGCGGCGGTGGTCTCCGCGGTCGCGGCGCTGAGCTGCGCGGCGGTGGCCAGGTCGGCGTCGCTGCACGGCTTCTGCTCCACCGGGCCGTTCAGGTACGCCCAGAACTCCCACCAGCCGGTCCACGCGTCGGCGATGAACCGGTTGGCGCACTTCTCCGCGACGCTGCCGAACGTGAACGAGCTGTTGTTGGAGCCCAGGCCGATCAGCACCAGGTCGATGTCCTGGGTCTGTGCGACGGCGCGGAGCTGGTCGAGCTGCGCGGCCACGGTACGACCGTTGGTCCGCGCCTGCGAGGCGTTGGCGATGTCGTGCGGCTGACCGCCGGAGCAGGCCAGGTTGAACCGGTTCTGGATGCCCGGCAGGTTGGCCTGGTTGAGCGAGGCGTTGGCCGACCGGTGGCAGAAGAACGCGTTGTTGTTCGCGGCTGTCCAACCGGGGAAGCCCTGGTTGACTCCGTTGACGTCGACCACCGGGGTGTACGCCCCGGCGCCCTCGCCGCTGATGAAGCTGTCCCCGAGTGCCACCGCGGCGGTGGGCAGTGCGGCGGACGCGGGTGCGGGCAGCGCGACGGCGGTCGACAGCGCGGCCATGGCGATCGTTAGTCCCGCGGCGAGCGCGGTACGGCGGAACCTGGGCATGGGGCCCCCATCCATCGAAAGATGAAAGATTCTCTGAGAGCGCGATCAGATCACCCCTGTGCAACGGGCGTCAATGGCCCGTAACAGATTCGTTCGATGAAAGACATGCGCGCGTAGGCATGAGGCCCTACGGCGAGGAGGGTGTCCCGCTCTCTGGGTTGTCGACCCCGCCGACCCCGCGCCCGACTGCGCGCGGAGTCAGCGACCGGTCGGGTGGTCGCGGCGGCTCAGCAGGGCCGCACCCAGGGCGTTCAGCCCGACACCCCAGAGCAGGAGTACGCACAGCCACTGCGCCCACCGCAGCACCGTCATGTCCCCCGAGAGCAGGTTGCGGACACCGCCGAGCGGGGTGAGCCACGGCTGCGCCGGACGGAGGGCGTCCACGGCGCCCAGCAGCCCGAACAGGCCCAGCGGCAGGACGATCGTGGCGAGGAACGCGACCACTGTCGACCGCAGCAGCAGACCCAGCCCGGTGCCGACCAGGCCGGCGACGACCTGCACCAGCACGCTGCCCACCGCGACCGTGCCGGCGTGCCGCCACGGCTCGTCGGCGACCTCGGCCGTGGTGAGCGCCAGCGTCGTCGCGCAGATCAGCACCCCGACCACACCGATGACCACGGCCGGCAGCCCCACCGCGAGCACGCTGGGCAGGACTCGGACATCGCCGGGAGCCCGTCGCAGGTCACGCACCAGCAGGATGCCGAAGAGTGGCGTCACGACCGACATCAGGCTCTGGACCGTCTCCGAGAGCGCGGCGAACGTCCGGTCGGCGGGAGCCGCCGCCGCCACCAGCGCCACCGCGTACAGGACACCCGCCAGCAGGGTGCCCGCGAGCAGCCAGCGCCGGGCACGGGTGCCGAGGGAGCGTCGCACGGCGTCACGAATCGTCTCGTCCATCCCGGTCGCCTCCCGACGAATGCTCTCGACCAGCCGCGATCATGAGAGCGTACCGACGATGGTGTCTCCGCGTGATCCCGTGATCACTCGCAGGGTGTTTCCTGGCTCACGTCCGGAGGCCCCCGCGCGGCGGGTCGCGCGGGCCCTCCGGGAGTTGTCCTAGCCTCGGGCTAGGCTCGCTGCGGCGCGCCACGCCGGCTGATGTCGCCGGTGACCGGCTGCACACCGCCGAGACCGGGGAGTACGACCAGTTGACCGCAGAGCCTGACACCCTGTACGGGGCCGATGACCTCACCCACCTTGAGGGGCTGGACGCTGTCCGCAAGCGGCCCGGCATGTACATCGGTTCCACCGACAGCCGTGGCGTGGGTCACCTCGTCAACGAGATCCTCGACAACTCCACCGACGAGGGTGTCGCCGGTCACGCCAGCACCGTCGAGGTGATCCTGCACGCCGACGGCTCGGTGCAGGTCGACGACGACGGCCGGGGCATCCCCACCGACGTGCACGCCAAATCCGGCATCTCCGGCGTCGAGCTGGTGCTGACCCGGCTGCACGCCGGCGGCAAGTTCGGCGGCTCCGGCTACAAGACCTCCGGCGGCCTGCACGGCGTCGGTGCCTCGGCGGTCAACGCGCTGTCCCACCGGTTCGACGTGACCGTCCGCCGGGCCGGAAAGATCCACGCGATGTCGTTCCGGCACGGCGTCCCGGGCATCTTCGACGGCGACGGGCCGCAAGCGCCCTTCACCGCCGGCCCCGGGCTCCAGGTCGTCGGCGCGGTCAAGCGCGGCCAGCGCACCGGCACGTCGATCCGTTGGTGGCACGACGCCCGCTACTTCGAGACCGGCGCGGCGCTCGACGTCGACGCCGTCCGCACCAAGCTGCGCAACACCGCCTTCCTGGTCCCCGGCGTGACCTACCTGCTGCGCGACCTGACCGGCGAGGCGCCCGCCGAGGAGCGGTTCCACTACCCCAACGGGCTCAGCGACATGGTCGAGTTCCTCGCTCCGGCCGGTGACCGGCCGGTCTCCGGCACCCTGCTGGTCAACGGCGAGGGCACCTACCGGGAGAACGCCGCCGACGCCAACGGCGTCATGCAGTCCAACGTGCAGCGGCGCGCCGAGGTCGAGGTGGCGTTCCGGTGGGGCACCGGCTACGAGCGCACCGTCGAGTGCTTCACCAACACCATCCGCAACGCACACGGCGGCACCCACCGTAAGGGCTTCGAGCGCGCCCTCGTCCGCAGCCTCGCCGACGCCATCCGCAACACCCGCGGCCTGCTCAAGGCCAAGGAGGAGCCGCCCACCCTCGACGACGTCCTGGAGGGGATGACGGCGGTGGTGCACGTACGGATCCCCGAGCCGCAGTTCACCTCGCAGACCAAGGACGAGCTCTCCACCACCGGCATCACCAAGGTCATCCAGACCCTGGTCGACGCGCACGTCAAGGCCTGGCTGGAAGACCGGCGCACCAAGGCCGAGGCGCGCACGGTCCTCCAGAAGATCGTCGACGCGGCCCGGGTGCGGCTCACCCAGAAGCAGCAGAAGGACGCCGCCCGGCGCAAGACCGCGCTGGAGGGCGCGTCCATGCCGCCGAAGCTGGTCGACTGCCGGGCCACCGGCATCGACCGCAGCGAGCTGTTCATCGTCGAGGGCGACAGTGCCCTCGGGACGAGCCGGATGGCCCGATCCTCGGAATACCAGGCGCTGCTGCCCATCCGCGGCAAGATCCTCAACGTGCAGAAGGCCAACCTCCAGCAGGTTCTGGACAATGCCGAGTGCGCGGCCATCGTGCAGGTCCTCGGCGCCGGCTCGGGGCGCACCTTCGACCTCTCCGCGCTGCGCTACGGCCGCGTGCTGATCATGGCCGACGCCGACGTGGACGGCGCCCACATCCGTACGCTGCTGATCACCCTGTTCGCCCGGTACATGCGGCCGTTGATCGAGGCCGGCCGGCTCTATGCCGCGATGCCACCCCTGCACAAGATCACCACCAAGGGGCGCAGCCCGCAGACGGTCTACACCTACACCCAGGCCGAGATGGAGACGACGGTCCGCAAGCTGGAAAAGGCCGGCAAGCAGATCGTCACGCCCATCCCGCGCTTCAAGGGTCTCGGTGAGATGGACGCCGACGAGTTGTGGGACACCACGATGAACCCGGCGACCCGTGCCGTCCGACGCATCACCCTCGACGACGTCGACGCCGCCGAACACATCCTCGAACTGCTGATGGGCGAGAAGGTCGAGCCGCGCCGCAACTGGCTCATCGACTCCGCCGACCGTGTCGACCGGGATGCGATCGACGCATGAGCGCCCGTTCCGTTCCAGTTCCAGTGGAGAGCTGAGTCATGGCACGCCGTAAGGAAAACAAGGTCGACCTCTCCTCGTTCGACCAGGCCGGCGCGCGGGTCTTCGACAACCCGCTGGTCACCGAGGTCTCCGACTCCTACCTGGAGTACGCGTTCTCGGTCATCCACTCCCGTGCCCTGCCCGACGCGCGCGACGGCCTCAAGCCCGTGCACCGGCGCATCCTCTGGTCGATGTACGAGCAGGGCTACCGCCCGGATCGCGGACACGTGAAGTCTGCCCGAATTGTGGGCGACTGCATGGGTAAGTACCATCCGCACGGCGACACGGCGATCTACGACGCCATGGTCCGCCTCGCGCAGGACTTCTCGCTCAACGTGCCTCTCATCGACGGCCATGGCAACTTCGGCTCTCCCGACGACGGCCCGGCCGCCTCGCGCTACACCGAAGCCCGGATGTCCCGCGAGGCCATGCTGCTCGTCGGTGAGCTGGGCGAGGACACCGTCGACGTCGAACCCAACTACGACGGGTCGCTGACCCAGCCAACAGTGCTGCCGGCGGCCTTCCCCAACCTGCTGGTCAACGGCGCGTCCGGGATCGCGGTCGGAATGGCCACCAACATGATCCCGCACAACCTGGCGGAGGTCGTCTCGGCGGCCCGCTGGCTGATCAACCACCCGGACGCCACTCTGGACAAACTCATGGAGTTCGTCCCCGGCCCCGACCTGCCCACCGGTGGGGTGCTGCTCGGTCTGGACGAGGTGCGCCGGGCGTACGAGACCGGGCGCGGCGTGGTGCGGATGCGCGGCAAGGTGGAGATCGGCCCGATCGAGGGCAGCCGCGGTCGCCAGGCGATCACCGTGGTCGAGCTGCCCTACGGCGTCGGCGCGGAGAAGGTCATCGCGGCCATCACCAACGAGGTCACCAAGACCAAGCGGCTGACCGGCATCGCCGACGTCAAGGACCTTACCGACCGGGAGAGCGGCACCCGCCTCGTCATCGAGTGCAAGGTGGGCGTCAACCCGCAGGCGCTGCTCGCCGACCTCTACCGGCTGACCCCGCTGGAGCAGTCGTTCGGCGTCAACAACCTGGTCCTGGACGGCGGTCAGCCGCGCACGCTGGGGTTGAAGGCGCTGCTGGAGGTGTTCCTCGCCCACCGGTACGAGGTGGTCACCCGGCGCACCTCGTACCGCCGCCGCAAGCGCCAGGAGCGCCTGCACCTGGTCGACGGTCTGCTGATCGCCCTGCTGGACATCGACGAGGTGGTCCGGCTGATCCGGGGCAGCGACGACGCGCAGGCCGCGAAGGACGGGCTGATGAGCCGGTTCGGCCTGTCCGACATCCAGGCCACCTACATTCTGGACACTCCGCTGCGCCGGTTGACCAAGTTCGACCGGATCGAGCTGGAGGCCGAGCAGGAGCGACTGCGCGCCGAGATCGCCGAGCTGAGCACGATCCTCGACGACGAGCGGGTGCTCAAGAAGCTGGTCTCCGACGAGCTGGCCGCCGTGGTCAAGCAGTTCGGCACCGAACGGCGTACGACGCTGGTCGACGGCGACCTCAAGGAGGTGCTGGCCGCGTCCGCACCGGCCGGCCCGCTGGAGGTCGCCGACGACCCGTGCCAGGTGATCCTCTCCGCTACCGGGCTGGTCGCCCGGACCGCGGCCGAGTCGGAGGAGAGCGCCGAGGGGCGTCGACGCAACGGCCGGGTCAAGCACGACACGGTACGCGCCATCGCGCACTCCACGGCCCGTGGTCGAGTGCTGTTGCTGACCAGTGCGGGCCGGGCCTTCAAGGTCGACGTCCTGCCGCTGCCGGTGTTGCCGGAGCAGGCCGGCACGGTGTCGCTGCGGGGCGGCATGTCCGCGGCCGAGCTGGTGCCACTGGAGGCGGGGGAGACCGTCGTCGGCCTGGCCCCGTTGGGTGGGCAGGCAGAGGGCTCACCGGGGCTGGCGCTGGGCACCCGGCAGGGCGTGGTGAAGATCTGCGCGCCGGAGTGGCCGGTGCGCTCCGACGAGTTCGAGGTGATCGGTCTGCGCGACGGTGACGAGGTGGTCGGGGCGACCTGGCTGACCGACGGCAACGAGACGCTGACCTTCGTCACCTCGGAGGCGTCGCTGCTGCGCTTCCCGGTGGGGCTGGTTCGTCCGCAGGGCCTCAAGGGCGGCGGGATGGCCGGCATCAACCTGCCGGCCGGTGCGCGGGTGGCGTTCTTCGGCGCGGTCCGCACCGACGACCCGGGGCACGGCGAGCCGATGGTGGTCACCTCCACCGGGGCGACGGTCAAGGTGACGCCGTTCAAGGCGTACCCCGCGAAGGGTCGGGCGACCGGCGGCGTGCGCGCGCACCGCTTCCTCAAGGGTGAGACGGACGTGGCTGTTGCCTGGGTGGGCCCGCGCCCGGTCGGCGCGACCGGCACCGGCGACCCGGTGGAGCTGCCGGCGGCGGACCCCCGCCGCGACGGCTCCGGCTTCGCCGTGATGCTCGGCCCAACGGTGGTCGGCCACCTCATCGAACGCGACTAATCCACCCGCGTTGTCGCGCCCGCCGTGTGCGCCGGGCTGCCCGCCGTGCCCGGCGCGTG
>NZ_JAKKFI010000130.1 GCF_022230955.1 Micromonospora cabrerizensis | reverse complement strand
GGTCCCGGAGCCCGCGGCGACCTTGGCGGTCCCGGAGCCGGCGTCGGCCCCGGCCGTGCCGGTGCCGACGCCCGGCCGGGAGCTGGACCTGGCGGCCTGAGGGGAGCGGGGTCGCCGCCCGGCGGCCCCGCCCGGCGCAGGGGCGACCAACACGCGACCTGTCTTGTGCTATCGCGATGTATCGCGTTACTGTTCCTCCCTGTCAGGCGCGTGTCCGCGCGTCGTCGAGGGGAGGAAGCCCATGCCCGGATGGACGGTCGAGAGCCCGCAGCGGCTCACCGTGGACGGCCCGGTCACCCGGCTGGACGTCCGCCTGGTGAGCGGCCGGCTCAACGTGGTCGCCACCGACGGCCCGACCCGCATCGACGTCACCCAGGTCGGCCGCCGCCCGGTCCTGATCGACCACTCCGACGGCCGGCTCACCATCCGTCAGCAGCGCGGCCACGGCTGGTCGGACGTCCTGCGCTGGTTCCGGATGATCCACCGCTACCCCCGGGTGGACGTCTCCCTCGCCGTGCCCGCCGACGTCCTCGCCGACCTGGGGCTGGTCGCGGGCTCGCTGGTCGCCTCCGGTCTGCGCCGGCAGACCACGGCGCGCGTCACCGCCGGTCAGATCACCCTGATGGGGCTGCGCGGCAACACCTCCGCGACGATCACCTCCGGGCCGGTGGAGGCGCTCGGCGTCCGGGGCGACCTCACCCTGGAAACGGTCTCCGGAGAGGTGATCCTCGCCGACAGCGCCGCTGACCGGGTGCGGGCCCAGACCGTCTCCGGCGCGATCACCTGCGACCTGGACAACCCCCGGCGCAGCGAGATCCGGTTGACCACCATCTCGGGCAGCATCACCGTCCGGGTCCGCGAGGACAGCGACCTCGCCGTCCAACTGCACACCGCCTCGGGCCGGATCACCAGCGGCTTTCCGCAGGTACGCACCTCGACGTTCCCACTGCGCAGCAGCGAGGGAGTGCTCGGCGACGGCGAAGGTAAGCTCTGGGCTTCCGCGACCTCGGGGAGCATCGCCCTGCTCGCCCGTGCGGTCGACGCCGAGGGGGAGGAGCTGCCGTGACCGCCGTGTTCAGCCACGGGCGGCTCCGGCTCTACCTCCTCAAACTCCTCGACGACGGCCCGAAGCACGGCTACGAGCTGATCCGCCTGCTGGAGGACCGGTTCCTCGGGCTCTACGCGCCCAGCGCCGGCACCATCTATCCCCGCCTGCAACGGCTGGAGGCCGAGGGGCTGGTCAGCCACACCGCGGCCGGTGGCCGCAAGACGTACGACATCACCGACGCCGGCCGTGCCGAGCTGCGCCAGCGGGCCGGCGAGCTGACCGAGCTGGAATCGGACATCGCGGCCTCGGTGGCGGACCTCTCCAGCCTGGCCGGCGAGATCCGCAGCGAGGTGCGCGGGTCGGTGCGCGACCTCAAACGGGAGCTGAGCGAGGCCACCCGGCAGACCCGGCGTACCCGGTGGGAGGCCCCCGCAGCGTCGCCCCGGCCGACGCCGACCGCCGGACCGCACGCCCCGCTGCTCGACGAACTCGACCAGCGGCTGGCCGCGTTCACCGCCGAGGTGGGCCGGCTCGTGCGCGCCCGACAGTTCAGCGAAACCCAACTGCGCACCGCGATCCGGCTGCTCGACGGCGCCCTGGACGGGCTGCGCCGCCTGCTGCGCTGAGCAGGATCAAGGTTCGGGTCACGACTCACAGGGTTTTTGCAGGAACCGTCCAGCGCCGGCGCAGTGACGTCATCGATGATGGGCCCATGCCCGCTACCCAGACCGAGGCGCGACTCCTCGTCGTCGAGGACGACCCCAACATCCTCGAACTGCTCTCCGCGAGCCTGCGGTTCGCGGGCTTCGACGTGGCCACCGCGACAAGTGGGAGCGCGGCGCTCAACGCCGCCAAGGACCACCGGCCCGACCTGGTGGTGCTCGACGTGATGCTTCCGGATCTCGACGGCTTCGAGGTCATCCGGATGCTCCGCGAGGGCGGCACACGTACCCCGGTGGTCTTCCTGACCGCCCGGGACGCCACCGACGACAAGATCCGTGGGCTGACCCTGGGCGGCGACGACTACGTCACGAAGCCGTTCAGCCTGGAGGAGCTGACCGCCCGGATCCGCGCCGTGCTGCGCCGCACCACGACCGGCGAGCAGGCCCCGTCCCGGCTCACCTTCGCCGACCTGGAGCTGGACGAGGAGACGCACGAGGTGCACCGGGCCGGCCAGCGCGTGCAGCTCTCGCCGACGGAGTTCAAGCTGCTGCGCTACCTGATGCTCAACGCCAACCGGGTGCTGTCCAAGGCGCAGATCCTCGACCACGTCTGGAACTACGACTTCCGTGGTGACGACAACATCGTCGAGTCCTACATCTCCTACCTGCGGCGCAAGGTCGACACCACCCAGCCCCGGCTGATCCACACCCTCCGCGGCGTCGGGTACGTGCTGCGCAAGCCGGCGGCGTGAACGCGGTCCAGCAGGCGAAAGGGCGGGTCCGCAGCGTTCCCCTGCGGGTGAAGCTGGTCGCGTCGGTGCTCGCGCTGGTCTCCGTCGCGCTGGTGGTGATCAGCGTCTCGACCGCTTACTTCCTGCACAACTACCTGGTGGACCAGATCGACCTGGAGCTGCGCGACTCGGCCGACCGGATCCAGTCGATCATGCCCTCATCGAACACGAACTCCGTCTCGCTGCCCAGCGACTACGTGGTCGTGCTGACCAGCCCGATCACCGGCAAGGTGCGGGACTTCGCCTACGACACGTCCCGCTTCAAGACCGCGGATCTACCGCCCTGGCCGAGCGACGCGGCCGGGTTCCAAGCGCAGGAGAAGGCCCAGGATGGCAAGCCACGCACGGTCCGCGCACGGGACAGTTCGGTGCGCTGGCGGATGTTCTACATCGAGCGGCCGGACGGCCAGATGGCGGCCATCGGCGAGCACCTGACCGACGTCGACCTGGCCGTCAAGCGGCTCGCCTGGATCGACCTGCTGGTCGGCGGCGCGGTGCTGATCATGTTGGCGTCGGTCGGCGCGGCGATCGTCCGCACCAGCCTCAAACCGCTGGTGGAGATCGAACGCACCGCCGCCGCCATCGCCGGGGGTGATCTGACCCAACGGGTGCCCGACCCGGAGCAGGGCCAGGAGCATCCCACCTCCGAGCTGGGTCGGCTGTCTCGCGCGTTGAACGCGATGCTCACCCAGATCGAGGCGGCGTTCACCGCCCGAGCCGCCTCGGAGACGTCGGCCCGCTGGGCCGAGAGCGCCGCCCGGGACGCCGCCGCCTCCGCCCAGGCGTCCGAGGCGCGGGCCCGGCGCTCCGAGGAGCGGATGCGGCAGTTCGTCGCGGACGCCTCCCACGAGCTGCGGACCCCGCTGACCACCATCCGCGGCTTCGCCGAGCTGTACCGGCAGGGTGCGGCGCGGGCACCGGAGCAGACCGCCGGTCTGCTGCGTCGGATCGAGGACGAGGCGGCCCGGATGGGGCTGCTGGTGGAGGACCTGCTGCTGCTGGCCCGGTTGGACCGGGAACGGCCGCTGTCGCTGACCCCGGTGGAGCTGCCGGTGCTCGCCTCCGACGCCGTGCACGCCGCCCGGGCGATCGCCCCGGATCGGCGGATCGAGCTGGAGATCGAGCCGGACGCGGGCCCACTGGTCGTGTCCGCCGACGACGCGC
This sequence comes from Micromonospora cabrerizensis, assembly GCF_022230955.1. Classification (GTDB taxonomy): domain Bacteria; phylum Actinomycetota; class Actinomycetes; order Mycobacteriales; family Micromonosporaceae; genus Micromonospora; species Micromonospora cabrerizensis. Next base: position 9,027 of record NZ_JAKKFI010000130.1, on the reverse strand, counting down.
GGCTGCGCCAGGTGATCGGCAACCTGGTCACCAACGCGCTGACCCACACCCCTCCGGACGCCGAGATCCGCGTGCGGTTGCACAGCGAGCCGGGCGGCTTCGCCGTGGTGGAGGTCGCCGACACCGGCCCGGGCCTCTCCCCGGAGCAGGCCGAACGGGTCTTCGAACGGTTCTACCGGGCCGACGCGGCGCGGACGCGACGAGCCGACGGCAACACCGGCACCGGCCTCGGCCTGGCCATCGTGGCGGCGCTGGTCGCTGCCCACCACGGCTCGGTCTCGGTGGCCGAGACGCCCGGCGGTGGCGCGACCTTCCGGGTCCGGCTCCCGCTGCTGGCACAGGTCGAGGGCGCGGGCGAGTGACTTTCAGCCAACTTCCAGGACGGTTCCAGGTTGATCGCAGTGCGGAGGGAGAAGGTAGTCCCATGACCGAGTTCGAGTCCGACCCGCAGCGCCGGCCGGCCCCCACCGACGCCGAGCCGTCGCACCCCTCCGCCGAGCTGCCGCGTGACGAGCGCGCGCAGTCCGACTCCCCGACCACTCCCGTCCCGGTCGTCCCGAGCGCCGGTGACGACACGGAGACCAGGGCCGTCACCCCTGTCGCGTCCGCCGGCCAGCCGGCCAGCGCGCCGCCGGCCACCCCCCAGTCGACCGGGTACGAGCCGCCGACCGCCGCCCAGCCGACGACCGGGTACGAGCCACCGGCCGCCACCCCGTCCGCGCCGCCGTACCCGGTCTCCGGCTACCCGGCGCCCGCCCAGCACGGCTACCCGCAGCCAACCGCCGGCCACCACCCCGGCGCGCCCTGGTACGCGGGCCAGCAGTCCGGATGGGCTGGCGGGGGCCAGCCGGGCGCGTACCCGCAGCACGGGCAGCACCAGCAGCACACCCAGCACCTCGGCCAGCACGGGCAGCACCCGGGCCAGCCGGTTCCGCCGTGGGGCCCGCAGGTCGCGCCGCCCGGCAGCGGCCCTCGGCCGAGTCGGATCGCCAAGTTCGCCGGAGCGGGTGTCGCGGTGTTCGCCCTGATGCTCGGCTCGGGCGTTGCCGGCGGTGCCCTCGCCCTCGCCCTCGACGGGGACGGTGGCGGCGTCACCCGCACCTACTCGGCGGCACCGGTCATCAACAGCGCCGACCTCCCGAAGATTGCCGCGTCCGTGCAGGACAGCGTCGTGTCGATCACCACCGACAGCGGTGAGGGCTCCGGGGTGGTCCTCAGCGACGACGGGTACGTGCTGACCAACAACCACGTGGTCGCCAACGCCGCCGGTGACGCCGTGCAGGTGATCTTCGCCGACGGCAAGAAGGCCGATGCGAAGATCATCGGTACCGACCCGAAGACCGACCTGGCCGTGGTGAAGGCCAACGGGGTCAGCAACCTCAAGCCGGCCAAGTTCGGCGACAGCGACGCCATGCAGGTCGGCGACCAGGTGCTCGCCCTGGGCAGCCCGCTCGGCCTCCAGGGCTCGGTGACCTCCGGCATCCTCAGCGCCCGGGACCGCACGATCCGGGCCGGCGAGGGGCAACCGCAGGACCCGACCCAGCAGCAGAGCCAGGCCGCCAGCTCGATCTCCGGCCTGCTCCAGACGGACGCTCCGATCAACCCCGGCAACTCCGGCGGCGCGCTGGTCAACACCCGGGGCGAGGTGATCGGCGTCAACACCGCCATCGCGACCTCCGGGCAGAGCACCGGCAACATCGGTGTCGGGTTCGCCATCCCCAGCAACAAGGCCAAGGACGTCGCGGGCAAGCTCCAGCGCGGCGAGAAGGTCAGCCACCCGTCGCTCGGGGTGGGCGTCAACCAGGCCGAGGGCGGCGGCGCGCTCGTCGCGTCGGTCACCCCGGGCAGCCCGGCCGAGAAGGCCGGCCTCCAGCGTGGCGACGTCGTCACCCGCTTCGGCGACAAGCCGGTCAACGACTCGGACGACCTGGTCGGCGCGGTGCAGGCCGGCAAGGTCGGCGACCGCGTCGAGGTCCAGTTCAAGCGCAACGGCGCCGAGAAGTCCGCAACCGTGACGCTCGCCGAGACGTCCTAACAGATATCTCCACCTGCTTCCTTCCTCCGGCGGCGGGTGGCGGGGCCGAGGGGGTCGGCTCCGTCACCCGCCGCTCTTTTCCGCCCGACGGCGGTTCACCCGGATCGGGTGAACCGCCGTCACCCGTCTGTCCGGCACGTTCGGCGGGCGAGTCTCGGCGATTCGGAACCGGGGGTGGGTGCCATGACCGAGGTGGTGGATGTCCGCGACGACCAGCGGATCCAGCGTGACGTCCTGGCGCAGTTGGCCTGGGACGCCCAGCTGCAACCCAACGAGATCGGCGTACGCGTCGACCAGGGAGTGGTCACCCTGACCGGGTTCGTGGACGGTGCCGCCCGCAGCTGGGCCGCGACCCGGTGCGCACAGCGGGTCCGGGGCGTCCGGGCGGTGGCCGACGAGATCGAGGTGCGGCTGCCCGGCACGCCGGGGCGTACCGACGCCGAGGTCGCCCTCGCCGCGTCCCGTGCGCTGGAGTGGGACAGCTTCGTGCCCGCCGAGCGGCTGGACGTGACAGTGGCCAACGGCTGGCTGATGCTGCGCGGTGAGGTCGAGTTCGGCTGGCAGCGGCGCGCCGCCGAGGGGGAGCTGCGCCGACTCGACGGCGTGCGGGGGCTCACCAACCTCATCGAGGTACGACCTCCGGCAGCGCCGGCCGCCGACCGCTTGCGACGGGACGTGCAGCGGGCGTTGATGCGCACGCTCGGTGCGGAGCGGGTGACCGTCGAGGTGGACGGCGACACGCTCGTCCTCGCCGGGGTGGTCCGCTCCTGGTGGGAACGCGACCAGGTCGAGCGGGTGGCCTGGTCCGCCCCCGGTGTGCGGGCGGTCCACGACCAGCTCCTGGTGGGCGGGTGAGCATCCGCCCTGTCCCGTTTACCCGTGACCTCACCGGGAAATCGCCGCCGACCGTCTGGACCGGCGGTGACACCGCACCGGGGATCAACGGGGAGGACTCGTGGCCGTGAACCACTCGCCTGCGGGCCGCCCGGAAGAGCGGTCGTTGCGCATCGCGATGGTGGTTCCACCATGGTTGTCCGTGCCGCCACCCGGCTACGGCGGCCTCGAACAGGTCGTCGCCGGCCTGGTGGACGCGCTCTGCGGGCAGGGGCACGAGGTCACGCTGTTCGGTGCCGGTGACGACCACGGCACGGCGGCCCACGGCTTCGTCTCCACCGTTCCCGAGGTCCAGTACGAGCGGCTCGGCGAGTCACTGCCGGAGCTGGCCCACCTGGCCAGGGTGAATCGGCTGATCACGGCGGCCGACTTCGACGTGATCCACGACCACACCACGATCGGCCCGCTGGTCGCCGGCCGCCGGGCGGTGCCGACGGTCGCGACCGTGCACGGCAACCCCGTGGGGGAGTACGGGGAGGTGCTCAGCGACATCGACTCCGGCGTCGCCCTGGTGGCGATCTCGCACACCCAGCGCCGGCTGAACACCGACCTGCCCTGGGCCGGCACGGTGCACAACGCGCTGGACATCCATGGCTTTCCGCGGAAGACCAGACCCGGGACGGGACCGGTGCTGTGGCTGGCCCGCTTCAGCCCGGACAAGGGCCCGGAAGTCGCCATCCGGGCGTGCCGGGAGGCAGGGGTGCCGCTGCTGCTGGCCGGCAAGTGCAACGAGCCGGCCGAGCGCCGCTACTACGAGCAGGTCGTCGCGCCGCTGGTCGACGAGAACGTGACGGTCGTGCTCAACGCCGGCCGCGCGGAGACGCTGCGGATGCTCGTCGACGCCCGTTGCCTGATCATGCCGATCCAGTGGGAAGAGCCGTTCGGCATGGTGATGCTGGAAGCGATGGCGACCGGCACACCGGTGGTCGCGCTCAACCGGGGGGCCGTGCCGGAGCTGGTCCGGCCCGGGCTGACCGGGCTGGTCTGCGATCGGCCGGAGGAGCTGGCCGCGGCGGTGCTGGCGGCGGAGCGGCTCGACCCGAACGACTGCGTGGCGCACGTCGCGGAGAACTTCTCGGTCGAGCGGATGGCGGACGGCTACGCGGCGATCTTCCGACGCTTCGCCGCCGACCGGTACGACATCCGCGAATCGGCCCGGATGCCGGCTCGCTGACCCGCCCGCCCGGCGTGCCCGCGGGGTCAGACCTCGGCGCCGCCGAGCTGCGCGATGGCGGCGTCGAGCCGAGACGCGTACGCCGGACTGATGCCGCCCTCGCCGAGGCGGACCGCGACCTTCTCGCGCAGCCGGGCCACCGGTGGTGCCAGCTCGTCGCGGCCGGCGCTGACCGCGGCGGTCAGGTTGCGCAGCTCGTTGCGCAGGTCGAGGCCCACGTCCTCGCGGATCTCCCCGGCGCCCAGCCCGGCGCTGATCAGCCCGTCGACCCGGTTGGCGGCCTCGACGAGGGTGCCCGGATCCGAGGTGGGCGCGCCGGTGCTCGGCTTCCTCGACGGCGGGGACGCGCTCGGTTCGGACGACGCGGGTGCCGGTGGGTTGCTCGGCGGGGTGGTCGCCGGGGCGACCGAGGGCTGCGTCCGAGGTGTCGGCTCGTCCTCGGGCAGAAGGGCCACACCGCCCAGCGTCACAGCGAGGGCGAGCAGCAGCACCAGCTGTCGACGGGACCAGCCCGAGTCGGCCGCTGTCCCTCCCGCAGCCGATGGCACGGCGACCGGCTGCGGCGGCAGGGGCTGGGTGGGCACCCGGATGGTCGCGGTCGGGGGATCGGGGGGCAGCAGCTGGTCGCGCAGCACGGCGGCGACCTGCCGGGCGGTCGGCCGGTCGGCCGGGTCGCGGGCGAGGCTGCGCAGGCAGATGCGGGCCACCGGTGGGGGCAGGTCCGGCAGGTCGGCCAGCGTGGGTGGCGGGCCGTCGGCCAGCGCGGCGCTGAGTTGCTCCCAGGTGTCCGCCGGGTACGGGACCCGGCCGGTGAGCGCCTCGTGCAGCAGCACGCCGAGCGAGTACACGTCGGTGGACGGCTGGGCCGGCGCGCCGTCGAGGCGTTCCGGGGCCACGTACGCCGGCGTGCCGAACGTCTCGCCGTCCTCGTCCTCGTCGGGCGCGCCGATGCGGGTGGCGATGCCGAAGTCGAGCACCTTGACGCCCGTCGCGGTCATCATCACGTTGGCCGGCGTGACGTCCCGGTGCACGATGCCGAGCCGGTGCGCCGCGGCCAACGCCTCCGCGACCTGGGCACCCACCTCGATCGCCTCGGCCCAGGGCAGCGGCCCCTCGGTGAGCCGCAGCTCCAACTCCTCGCCGCTGAGCAGCTCCATCACCACGAACGAGGTGATCGAGCCGTCCGGGTCGACCGTCTCGCCGTAGTCGTGCACCGAGGTCAGGTGCGGATGCACCAACTGTGCGGCGGCCCTGGCCTCCTCGCGCACCATGCCCCGGAACCGCGCGTCGGCGGCCAGCGAGGGGGCGAGCACCTTGAGCGCGACGAGCCGGTCCAGCACCTCGTCCCGGGCACGCCAGATGACCGACATGCCGCCGGCGCCGATCTGGTCGAGAAGTCGGTATCTGCGAGCCAGTAACCGGCCCGGATGCAGTGCTGCCTTCACCGATCGCACCTGCCTCAGGGGTGGGAGCCGTATCAGGTTGCGCGAATGTCTCCGGCCTGTCAACGCCGTCGTCGTCCGCTGTCGACGGGCGGTGCCTGCCGTGCGCCGACCGCCCGGTGCCGGCGGCCGGCAGGTCGGCTGCGCGCCCGTGCCAGGATGAGAGGCATGGCGGCGGGACCGGTGGCATTCGTGCTCGGCGGCGGGGGCGTCCTCGGCGCGGTCGAGGTGGGCATGTTGCGGGCGCTGTTCCGCGCCGGCATCAAACCCGACATGGTGCTCGGCACCTCGATCGGCGCGGTGAACGGCGCGCTGGTCGCCGCCGACCCGTCGGAGGCCGTGACCGACCGGCTGGTCCGGCTCTGGGCCTCGCCGGAGGCCAGTGAGGTGTACGGCGACTCCGTCGCCCGGCAGTTGCGCCGCTTCGCCGCCCGTACGCACCTGCACTCTCCCCGGCCGCTGCGTCGGCTGCTGGAGACCGAGCTGGGTGTGGACACCACCTTCGCCGACCTGCGGGTGCCGTTCCGCTGCTGCGCCGCCCACATCGAGCGGGCGGCCGAGCACTGGTTCGACAGCGGCCCGGTGGTGCCGGCGGTGATGGCGTCGGCGTCGGTGCCGGGCCTGCTCCCACCCATGGAAATCAACGGTGCGCACTACGTGGACGGGGGCATCGTCAACTCCATCCCGATCGGCGAGGCGGTGGCCGTCGGCGCCCGCCGGATCTACGTCCTCCAGGTGGGTCGGATCGAACGGGAGCTGACACCGCCACGCCGGCCGTGGGAGATCGCGCAGGTCGCGTTCGAGATCTCCCGTCGGCACCGCTTCTTCCGGGAGTTGGCGGCACTGCCCGAGGGGGTGGAGGTGCACGTCCTGCCGACCGGAGGGCTGAACCCCCGCGACGACACGCCGTGGGCGTACCGGGACATGGCGGCGGTGGGGCGACGGATCAGCCGGGCGTACACCGCCTCCCGGCGCTATCTCGCCACCCACGTGGAGCGATGATGCCGCTGCCCCCCAGGTGGCTGCGCCGGTTGCTGTTCGCCCCCGCCGTGGTGACGCTCGCGTTCGTCGTGGTCACCACCCTGCCGATCTGGGCGCTGCTCGCCGCCGCCGCGTCCCCGCTGGTCCCGGGTCGGTTACGCCCGCTGCGGCTGCTCTGGATCGGCTGTGTCTACCTGGTCTGGGACGCCGCCGCTCTGCTCGCGCTCTTCCTGCTCTGGGTGGCCTCCGGCTTCGGCTGGCGAACCCGGTCCCCGGCCTTCCAGCGGGCGCACTACGTGCTGGCCGGCTGGTTCCTGCGGGTGCTGTTCTGGCAGGCGCGCTGGACGCTGCGGTTGCGCATCGACGTGGTGGGCACCGACCCGGACACCGCCCTGCCCGGCCGGCCGGAGCTGGTGCTCTGCCGGCACGCCGGGCCGGGCGACTCGTTCATCCTGATCCACGGGTTGGTCAACTGGTTCAACCGGGAGCCACGGATCGTCCTCAAGGACAGCCTCCAGTGGGATCCGGCTGTCGACGTGCTGCTCAACCGGCTGCCCAACCGGTTCATCGCGCCGACGCCGGAGCGCGGCGAGGAGACGGTCCGCCAGGTCGGGCACCTGGCCGCCGGTCTGGACGACAACGACGCGTTCGTGATCTTCCCCGAGGGCGGCAACTTCACCCCCAAGCGACGACTGCGTGCCATCGCCCGGCTACGTTCCCTCGGGCTGGAACGCATGGCGCTGCGCGCCGAGCGGATGCGTCACGTGCTCGCCCCGCAGCCCGGCGGAATGCTCGCCGCGCTGGACGCCGCCCCGGACGCCGGGGTCATCTTCGTGGCCCACACCGGGCTGGACCGGATGCTCACCGTCGCCGACGTCTGGCGTGAGCTGCCGATGGACAAGCGGATCGTGATGCGGTTCTGGTCGGTGCCACCGGAGGAGGTACCGGTCGGGCGGCAGGAACGCATCGACTGGCTCTTCGACTGGTGGGCGCGGATCGATGCCTGGATCGCGTCCAACCGGGACAATGCCGCGTAGGGTGCGGTCGTGGATCAGATCTGCGTGGTGACGACGGTGGTGGATGCGCGTTCGGTCGCCGACGTGCTGGCGGCTGCGGCCGTCGCCGGCAGGCTCGCCGCCTGCGCCCAGGTGGGCGGTCAGGTGGACAGCACCTACTGGTGGAGGTCCGGCGTGGAGACCAGCACCGAATGGTCGGTGCAGTTCAAGACGGCACCCGACCGGCTCTCCGCGTTGGTGGACCAGATCCGGGTCAGCCATCCGTACGAGGTGCCGGAGATTCTGGTGTCCAGGGTGGAGAGCGGCGACCCGGCGTACGCCACCTGGGTGCACGAGCACACCCGGCCCTGAGTACGCGCACTCTGGGCCCCACCCCGGTCGACTCCCGATGATGACCGGGTGGACGACACCCGCTATCCCTGCCCCGCCTGCGGTGCTCCGGCCGACCTGACCGTCGGTTGCACCGGCTGTTCGCGTGCGCCCGACCCGACCGCCGCCGAGGTGGTCCGGCTCAGCCGGGAGATCGCCCAGCTCGAGCCGCAGGTGGACCGGGCCCGGCACGCGTACGCCGAGCTGGCCGGTCGCCTGTCGGCCCTGTCGCGGCGGCGGGCGGAGCTGGCGGCGGTCGTCCGTGCCGGGTTGGCCGCCTCCGCCGGGGCACGCCCGGCGCCTCTCGTCGGGCCGGTTCCAGCTCTCGTCCCGGCCGCGGCGCGGGGCGCGGCGGAAACCTCGACCCGGACCGTCCAGGGGCTGCTCTTCGTCCTCGGTGGACTCCTGCTGGGCACCGCGGCGGTCGTGTTCACCGCGGTGGCCTGGGCGGCGGTGGGGGTCGGCGGACGGGCGGCCATCCTGGCCGCGTTCACCGCGCTCGCGCTCGCCGTGCCGCTGCTGGCGGTCCGCCGGGGGTTGCGGGGCACGGCGGAGACCTTCGCCGCGGTGGGTCTGCTGCTGGTGGTGCTGGACGGTTACGCGGCCTGGTCGGTGGACCTGGCCGGGGTGGCCGGGTGGCCGGGCAGCCGGTACGCCGCGCTGGTCGGGGGGGCCAGCGCGGCGGTCGCCGTGGCGTACGGCCGGTGGAGCGGGTTGACCGGGCCCTGGTTCGCCGCACTGCTGGCCGCCCAGCCGGTGCTGCCGCTCTTCGCCGTCGGGGCCGAACCGGGTGCGGCCGGTTGGGCGCTGGTCCTGCTCGGGGTGGCACTGCTGAACCTGGCGGTGCTGGCCGCGTTGCGCGGGCGGGACGGCACCGCGCGACTCGTCGGTCGGGTGTCGGCCGGGATCGGCCACGTCGCCGCGCTCGTCGGTGCCGCCGGCTGCGCCCTGACGCCGCTGGTCCTCGGGCGGGCGGCAGGTTCGCCACTGCTGGCCGGGCTGCCGCTGCTGCTGGTCGCGCTGACCGGGCTCGGTGCGGCCTGGCTGGTCGGGGGGCGGACGCTGCGGGCGGTGGCGGCCGGGCTGCTGGTGCCGGTGCTCGCCGCCGCCCTGCTG
>NZ_JAKKFI010000013.1 GCF_022230955.1 Micromonospora cabrerizensis | reverse complement strand
CCGCCGGCCGGGCCGCCGACACCCCAACCCCCGGGTGCCGGAACGGCGCCGCTCAGCGACGGGTAGTCGGACGGCGAAGGTGGCGGCAGCGGGGCAGCTCCGGGCTGCCCGGGAACCGGCGGCCGGTTGATCGGCGGTGCCGCCACCGGCGGCGTCACCGGCCCGGGCGCGGACGACGACGGCGCGCCCCGCTGCTCGGCGACCGCCGCCCAGGGCGGTACGACGGGCCCGGCGCCCCGGTCGGCCGGATCCGGTGGCCAGAGTGGTTCGATGTCCCGCTCCGGCACCGGCTGCTGGCCGTGCACCTGCGCCCGGTCGGCGTTCTCGTCCATTAGGGCCCTCCCCAGTCCTCCTGCGAGGATAGGCGCATCCGCCCACGAGGGGCGGTCGGCGCAGCCGAGGTCGGCCGCTCCGCGCGGCCGGAGGTCAGATCGACCAGACCGCCCAGGCGCCCGGCTCGACCCACCAGGAACGCTTCCGGGTCAGCTCGCCCTCGACACCGTCGTCGAGGTACGGCACCTTCCCCTCCCTGGGCAGCACCGAAACCGCCCGGCCACGGGCCCGCCGCACCTCGAGACGTACCCGTTTGCGGCCGAACGCCGACCGGACGACAACCGGCACGGCAACCGCGACCTCGACCTGGCCGTCGGCCGGGTCCGGTGCGGTCAGCAGCGTCACGTCGTCGAGCGTCGCGTAGCCGCCGGCGTTGGCGACCGCGCAGGCCAGCAAGGGCTCGTCACCGTCGGTGAGGATGGCGTCGTCGACCTCCACCCGAGCCCGCCAGTGCAGCGGCCGTCCGGCGTCGTCGGCGGCACCGAGCAGAGCGCCGTCCAGCGTCACCGAACCACCGTCGTTGCGCAGCAGGTCCAGTCGGCGCGGCGTGCCGTCCAGCACCGCGGCGGCCACCACCGCCGGGTCACGGGGCAGCCCGAGCTGCGCGGCCAGGTCGCGGTGGGTGCCGCCACGGGCCGGGTCGAGCGGGAGTACGGCCACCGGCGGCAGGTCGGGCAGAGTCCGGTTGCCGGGCAGATCCGCCGGGCGCTTGCTCGGCGCCGGGGCGTACCGCCGGACCAGCCGGCGCAGCACGGCGCGCAACTGCCCGTCGTTGGCCGTGGCGACGACCAGCCGGGTCTTGCCGTCGGTGTCCGGCCAGGTGAGCCCGTCCGGGCGGGCCGGACCGTCGAGCCGGGCCAACACCGCGTCGATCTCCGCGTCCGAGCGGGCGGTGACCATCTCGACCCGGGCGCCACGGGCGTTCAGCGCGTCGGCGCAGGCCAACACCGGCACCCGCGGCCGCTCGGTGACGCACCGTTCGGTGTCGCCGCCGGCGCCGGCCTGGGCTGCCTGGCCGGTGTCGGTGTGGCTGGTGTGGGTGTGGCTGGTGTCGGCCTGGTTGGTGTGAGCCTGGCCGGTGTCGGCCTGGCGCGTCGCGCTGTTGTCGGTCGGGCTGTTGTCGGTCTGGCTTGTCGGGTCGGTGGCGGCCTCCGCCGCACCGCCGCAGCAGGCCCCGCCGCTGCCACAGCCCCCGGGAGCGTCCCGCTCCGAACCGAGGGTGAGCAGCACCACGTCGTACACGGAAGGAGCCTCCTGCCTCTCGACGCGACCCCTGCCGGCCGCGCCGTCACTACTTGTTAACCTGACACCCCGGGCTCGCCAACCGGTCGCCACCTGGCACCCGAGCCTTCTGGAGGCGGAAAAGATGCCAGCGATCGTGCTCATCGGCGCTCAGTGGGGCGACGAGGGCAAGGGCAAGGTTACCGACCTGCTGGGTGAGCGGGTCGACTACGTCGTTCGCTACTCCGGCGGCAACAACGCCGGCCACACGGTGATCACCCCGGACGGCCAGAAGTACGCGCTGCACCTCATGCCGTCCGGAGCGCTCTCGCCCAACGCGATGATCGTCATCGGCAACGGTGTGGTGGTCGACCCGAAGGTGCTGCTCGCCGAGATCGACGGCCTCGCCGAGCGTGGCGTCGACGTGTCCCGACTGCGGATCTCCGGTGACGCGCACCTGATCATGCCGCACCACCGGGCACTGGACCGGGTGATCGAGCGCTACCTCGGCTCGTCCCGGATCGGCACCACCGGCCGGGGCATCGGCCCGGCGTACGGCGACAAGGTCGCCCGGATCGGCATCCGCCTGCAGGACCTGCTCGACCCGGGCATCCTGCGCAAGAAGCTGGAACTCGCGCTGCGCGAGAAGAACCAGATCCTGTTCAAGGTCTACAACCGCAAGGCGATCGACCTTGAGGCGACCGTCGAGGAGTACCTGGCGTACGCGGAGCGGCTCAAGCCGTACATCGCGGAGACCCGGGCGATGCTCTGGGACGCGCTGGACCGGGACGAGACGGTCCTGCTGGAGGGTGCCCAGGCCACCATGCTCGACATGGACCACGGCACGTACCCCTTCGTGACCTCGTCGAACCCGACCGCCGGTGGTGCCTGCGTGGGTGCCGGCATCCCGCCGACGGCGATCAACAAGGTCATCGCGGTGAGCAAGGCGTACACCACCCGGGTCGGCGCGGGACCCTTCCCGACCGAGCTGTTCGACGCCAACGGTGAGCACCTGCGCAAGATCGGCGCGGAGTACGGCACGACCACCGGGCGGGAGCGCCGGTGCGGGTGGTTCGACGCGGTCGTCGCCCGGTACGCCTGCCGCCTCAACGGTGTCACCGACCTGGTCATCACCAAGCTTGACGTGCTCACCGGTATGCCCAAGGTGCCGATCTGCGTCGGCTACGAGATCAACGGCGTCCGGGTCGACGACATGCCGATGAGCCAGACGGACTTCCACCACGCCAAGCCCGTCTACGAGGAACTCGACGGCTGGTGGGAAGACATCACCAAGGCAAGGACCGCCGCCGACCTGCCGGAGAACGCCCGCCGCTACATCGCCCGGGTAGAGGAACTCTGCAACACCCAGGTGAGCGTCGTAGGCGTAGGCCCAGGCCGAGACGAAAACGTGGTCCTCCACCCCCTCCTCCCCTAACCCACGGCGCCCCCCAGGCCACCCACCCACCCACCCACCCACCCACCCGCCCACCCTGGTGATCAAGAAGTTTGCGTCAGGAATCCGCGTAAAATTGACGGAAACCTCTTGATCACCAGGGTTGGCAGGCGGTTATCCCCAGGGCTGCTGAGGTTATCCACAGGGGCTTCGGTTGGACGGGGTGACTCGGCAGGGTGTGGGGGTGGGACAACACCAACTTCTTCGTCGTATCGCGGCCGGGCAGGACGGGATGATCACCCTGGGTCAGGCGTTGCGTGCCGGCCTGACCAGGGACCAGGTCCGACAGCTGCACCGATCCGGCAGGTGGCGACGGATTCTGCGCGGCTGCTTCGTGCTGGACGTGGAGCTGAGTGAATCGACGCTGCGGCGCGCACGGATCCGCGCCGCAGCCGTCAGCCTCGGCCCAGGTGCCTTCGCTGTTCTGGACACTGCGCTGGAGCTGCATGGAATTGCGGGTCTCTGGCGGACCGCGCAGGTCCACGTCTCGGTACCGGTCGACCGACCCCGGCCCCGGCGCGCCCTGGCGCCGTGGCTGACCGTGCATCAGGTGACTGTCAGCCCTGGCGATATCGGTGAGGTTGCTGGCATTCGGACGACCTCTCCGCTCCGCACCGTCTCGGATGTGGTTCTGCGGGTTGATCGGTATCCCGCGGTCTCAGTCCTCGATTCGGCGCTGAACCAGCGACGTATCGATCCAGCGCAACTGGCGGCGATCCCTAGACTCATTCGGGGGCGGCGAGGCGCGGTTGCGGCCCGCACCTACCTGGCCGAAGCGGACGGGCGGGCGCAGTCACCGCTGGAGACCCGTAGCCGACTGCGATGCATTGACGGACGGGTTCCGCCAGACACCCTCCAACTTGAGGTACGCGACGACGACGGATACCTGCTCGGCATTGGCGACCTGGGTTGGCGCGGCCCCAGAGTGATCGCCGAAGCGGATGGTCGTGACGCGCACGGCACTGTGCAGGCGGCCTTTGCCGACCGTCGCCGTCAGAATCGCCTGGTCAACGCTGGTTGGACCATCCTCCGCTTCACCTGGCAGGACACCCTGCACCCCACCTACATACCTCACACGGTCCGCCAAGCGATTGCGGCTGCCCGACACCAGCAACGCTGATCAAGAAGTTTTGCGTCAGACATCGGCCCGTTTTTGACGCAAACCTCTTGATCACCGACGGCGGGGCGGGCGGGGTGGGACGGGGTGGGGTGGGCGGCGGCTGGGCGGTGTGGGTGGGGTTGGGGTGGGGGACAGTAGGATCTCGGTCGTGCGGGTTCTCTTGGTTGGTGGCGGTGGGCGGGAGCATGCGCTCGCCCTCGGGTTGGTGGCGGATCCGGCTGTTTCCGCGGTTGTTGCTGCGCCTGGCAACCCGGGGATCGCGAGCCTGGCCGAGCTGCGGACGGTTACTCCGACAGATCCGGCGGCGGTGGCGGCGCTGGCCGTGGAGACCGCTGCTGACCTGGTGGTGATCGGGCCGGAGGCACCGTTGGTTGCCGGGGTCGCCGATGCTGTCCGCGCCAAGGGCATCGCCGTGTTCGGTCCATCCGGCGCGGCCGCTCAACTGGAGGGCTCCAAGGCGTTCGCCAAGGACGTCATGACCGCCGCCGGCGTGCCGACCGCTCGGGCGTACGTCTGCACGGACGAGGACAGCACCGCTCGGGCGCTGGACGAGTTTGGCGCCCCGTACGTGGTGAAGGACGACGGGCTGGCTGCCGGCAAGGGCGTGGTGGTGACCGACGACCGGTCCGCCGCGCTGGCCCACGCGAACGAGTGTGGTCGGGTCGTGGTCGAGGAGTTCCTCGACGGCCCGGAGGTCAGCCTCTTCGTGGTCACCGATGGTGAGGCGGCGCTGCCGCTGCTGCCAGCCCAGGACTTCAAGCGCCTCGGTGACGGCGACACGGGGCCGAACACCGGTGGCATGGGGGCGTACGCGCCGTTGGCCTGGGCGCCGCCCGGCCTGGTCGACGACGTCATGCGCGACGTGGTCCACCCGACGCTCGCGGAGATGCGCCACCGGGGCACCCCGTTCGCTGGTCTGCTCTACGTCGGGCTCGCGATCACCGCTGCCGGCCCCCGGGTGATCGAGTTCAACGCGCGCTTCGGTGACCCGGAGACCCAGGTGGTGCTCGCGTTGCTGGAGACCCCGCTGGGCGGGCTGCTGCACGCGTCGGCCACCGGCACGCTGGCCGAGCATCCGCCGCTGCGGTGGCGGGACGGCAGCGCCGTCACCGTGGTGCTCGCCTCCGCGGGCTATCCGGCCGCGCCGCGCACCGGCGACGTCATCACCGGCGCGGACCGGCCGGGCATCATCCACGCGGGCACCGCCCGCCGGGCCAGCGACGGCGCGTTGCTCTCCGCGGGCGGCAGGGTTCTCTGCGGTACGGCCACCGGCTCCGACCTGGCCGCCGCGCGGGACGCCGCGTACGCGTTGGTGGACGGGGTGGAGTTGGCCGGCTCGCAGCACCGCACCGACATCGCCGCCGCCGCCCTCGACGGCCGGATCACGATCCCAAGCTGAGCCGGCCAAGCTGAGCCGGCCGGGCTGGATGCCGGCCGGGCTGAAAGCCGGCCGGGCTGAGCGCCCGCGGAGCTGTGAACTGAGCGGCGACTCAGCCGTAGTAGCGGCGCAGTTCCCGGGCGAGCACCTTGCCGGTGGCGTTACGGGGCAGGTATTTCACGAAGATCACGTCCCGAGGGACGCTGAAGCGCGCCAGATAGTGCCGGACGTACTCGCGTACCGCCTCGGGGTCGAGCGTCTCGTCGGGGTGCAGGGCGAGGAACGCGGACAGGCGCTGGCCGTACTCGGGGTCGGGTACGCCGATCACGGCCACTTCGCGGACCTGCGGCAGTTGGGCGAGCAGATCCTCCACCTCGGAGGGGAAGACGTTCTCGCCACCGGAGACGATCATGTCGTCGGCCCGTCCGTCGACGAAGAGCAGCCCGTCGGCGTTGAGCCGGCCGAGGTCGCCGGTGTCGAGCAGGCCGTCGTGGGTTTCCCGGTTGACGCCGGAGGTGTAGCCCTCGAAGAGCATCTCGTTGCCGACGAAGATCCGCCCGACGCGTCCGGCCGGCACCGGCTGGCCGGCGTCGTCGAGCATTTCCAGCCGGGTGCCGTGGGGTGGCCGGCCGGCGGTGGTGGGTGCCTGTCGCAGGTCCTGCGGGTCGGCGATCGACGCCCAGGAGACCTCGGTGGAGCCGTAGAGGTTGTACAGGACGTCGCCGTAGGCGTCCATGAACTTCGGCGCGAGCCCGCCGGGCAGGGCCGAGCCGCTGACCGCGACGACCTTGAGCGGGGGGCGCGGGTCCGGCGGGGGCACCTCCAGCAGTCGCTGCACCATCACGGGTACGGCGAACAGCGCGTCGCACCGGTTGGCGGTCAGGGCGGCGAGCGTGGCGGCCGGGTCGAAGCGTCGGTGCAGCACGATGGTGGCCCGCAGTGCCAGGCAGACCTGGAGGGCGGCGAACCCCCAGGTGTGGAAGATCGGTGCGGCGATCATCACCCGGTCCCGGGCGTGCAGCGGGATGCGGTCGATGATGGACACCAGTGGGCCGAAGCCGCTCGGGGTGGGACGGCGGGCGCCCTTGGGCGTACCGGTGGTGCCGGACGTGAGCACGATGATCCGGCCGTCCCGCTCCGGCGGGTGCAGGTCACCCGGCAGCGCGCCGGCCACCAGCTCCTCGCGGGTGCGTTCGTCGAGCCGGGGCAGCTCGGCGGGGAGACCGAGGACCCGGTCGGCGAACTCGTCGTCGTGCACGAGCAGTCGCAGCCTTTGCTCCTCGGCGACGGTGCCGAGCTGGGCTGCGGAGAGGCCGGTGTTGACCAGCACCGCGTCGACGCCGAGCAGGGTGGCGGCGACGATCGTCTCGATCAGCCCGTGGTGGTTGCGGCAGAGCACGCCGATCCGGTCGCCGGCCTGCACGCCGAGCCCGGCCCGCATCGACCTGGCCATCCGTTCGGCCCGGTCGAGCAGGTCGTGGTAGGTCAGCTCGACGCCGTCCTCATCGATGACCGCCGCGCGGCCGGGGTCCCGGGCGGCCGCCTGGCGCAACTCGCCCGCCAGGCTCCATCCCCAGGTACGCAGGGCGTTGAGCTGCGAGGCGACCCGGACCGGGCTGCCGGGGGTGAGCAGCCCGCGACGGGTCAGGGTGGCGATGACGAACGGCAGGTCCATGCCGCAGACCTCCTAGGGTGGTGCGCGGACGGGGCAGTGGCCTGCCCGTCCATCAGGGCTTCTTCCTTGATCATGCACTGGGCGCGGCTGAAGGCCCAGTTGGCGTCGGCGCGGGGTGACGAAGACGGCACAGATCGTGGAATCCGGGCCACCGTCGGCCCGACCCTCCTGGTGAGGCGCCGGGCCGACGGTGGTCAGCGGATCTGCATCCCGGAGATCGCCCGGGAGATCACCAGTCGTTGGATCTCCGAGGTGCCCTCGAAGATGGTGTAGATCTTGGCGTCCCGGTACCAGCGCTCGACCGGGTGGTCGCGCAGGAAGCCCGCCCCGCCGAGTAACTGCACCGCCTTCTCGGTGACCGACACCGCCACCTCGCCGGCCTTCAGTTTGGACATCGAGCCCTCACCCGCGGTGAACGGGCGGTTGTTGCGGCCCATCCACGAGGCACGCCAGACCAGCAGCCGCGCCGCGTCGATCTCCATCCGCATGTCGGCGAGTGCGAACGCGACCGCCTGGTTCTCGATGATGGGTCGTCCGAACTGGACCCGGTCCTTCGCGTAGTCCAGGGCGTACTCGTAGGCGGCCCGGGCCACACCGAGCGCCTGCGCGCCCACCGTGGGTCGGGACAGCTCGAACGTGCGCATCGCGGCCTGGCCGGTGGCCCGCTGACCGGATCGGGCCCGGTCGAGGCGTTCCAGCAGTGCGTCCCGCCCGCCGAGCAGGCAGCGGCCGGGCACGCGTACGTCGTCGAGGAAGACATCGGCGGTGTGTGACGCGCGGAGGCCGAGTTTGCGCAGCTTGCGGGTGGCGGCCAGGCCGGGGGTGCCCGGTGGTACGACGAACGCCGCCTGGCCTCGGGAGCCGAGCGTGGGGTCGACGGAGGCGGTGACCACGTGCACGCCGGCGATCCCGCCGTTGGTGGCGTACGCCTTCTGGCCGTTGAGCACCCATTCGTCGGTGGCCTCGTCGTAGACGGCCCGGGTGCGCATCGCGCCGACGTCGGAACCGGCCTCGGGTTCGCTGGTGCAGAACGCAGCGACGGTCGGCGAGTCGACGTCGCCGAAGCACTGCGGCACCCACTCGACCATCTGGTCGGGGGTGCCGGCGCCGTAGATGGCGGCGACGGCGAGGGAGGTGCCGAAGATGGACAGGCCGATGCCGGCGTCACCCCAGAAGAGTTCCTCGCTGGCGATCGCCAGGGAGAGCCCGGTCGGGTCGGCCCAGCAGGTGGCGAGGAACTCGAAGCCGTAGAGGCCGACCTTGGCGGCTTCCTGGATCACCGGCCACGGGGTTTCCTCGCGCTCGTCCCACTCGGCGGCGGCCGGGCGCACGACCTCGGCGGCGAAGCCGTGCACCCAGTCGCGTAGATCCCGCTGTTCCTCGTTCAGGTCGAGCGAGAACTCAGCCATGTCAGGCCTTGGGGATGTCGAACAGGTTCGCGATGTTGGCGGCGAGGCCGAGGTCGCCCTTCGCCTTCAGCTTGCCGGTCATGAACATCATCACCGGGTTGGCGCCACCGGAGACGATCTTCAGGAACTCGACCGGGCCCATGGTGAGGCTCAGCTTCGGGTCGTGCTGCGGGGTCTCGTTCACGACGCAGGTGCCGTCGGCGATGACCACCTCGTAGGTGTCGCTGCCACCGTCGGGGCGACCGGTGATGACCCAGTGGATGACCGCGTTGGTCGAGCCGGCCCGGTCCGCGCGGAACAGCGACGGCATACGGCCGAACACCTCGCCCAGTACCTTGTCGCGCAGGTCACCGGACATCACCTGAGCGATCTTGTCGTCCGGGGTGGACTTGACCAGCTGGGCGAACTCCTTGGGGCCGACGTTGGCGAAGGTGGCCGGGTCGAAGTCAGTCATCAGGTGCGCCTTCCGAAAGATTGGCTACTCGCGCGTAACCCTACGCACGAGTAGGTATGCTCGCAAGGTGTCCACCGTTCCCGCGTTCAAGCGCCTGCCACGCGCCGTCCGCGAGCAGCAGATGCTCGACGCGGCCGTGAAGGTCTTCTCCCGTCGCGGCTTCCATGCCGCCAGCATGGACGAGATCGCGGAGGATGCCGGCATCTCCAAGCCCATGGTGTACGCGTACCTCGGCACCAAGGAGGAGCTGTTCGTCGCCTGCCTGCACCGGGAGGGCACCCGGATGATGCAGGCCATCGCGGGAGCCGCCGCCCCCGACCTGCCGGCCGACGAGCGGCTCTGGCGTGGGCTGAGGGCGTTCTTCGGCTTCGTGGGCGCATACCGGGACGGCTGGGCGGTGCTCTACCGGCAGGCCCGGGGCGAGCAGCCGTTCGCCGGGGAGTTGGCCACCATGCGGGCCCGGCTCGTCGAGGTGGTCGCCGGGATGCTCGACCACGCGTTGCGCGCCGAGGGCCGTGAGATCGCCGCCGTCGACCTGGAGGTCGTCGCGTACGCCCTCGTCGGCGCGACCGAGTCGCTGGCCGACTGGCTCGCGGACCACCCGGACGCCGACCCGGAGAAGACGGCCACCCGGATGATGAATGTGGCCTGGCTCGGTGCCGCCCAGCTCCTGCACGGGGCGACCTGGCGGCCACCGGTCGACTGACCGCCCGCCCGTCACCGCACCGGGGTCCGACCCAGCGGCTCGGTCACCGGTGCAGGCCGCGCGGACCGGCGACGGTTGCGCAGCCAACGGACCACCTCGACGATCAGCGTCACCGTCAGGGCGAGGCCCAGGCCGAGCAGGAGACCGCGCAGCGGGTCCTGCTCGAAGGCCAGCCCGCCGACGTAGCCGACCAGCGCCGAGTAGAGCCCCCACGAGCCGGCGGCGAGCGCGTCGAAGGCCAGGAAGCGTCGGCGGGGGTAGTGCACCGCGCCCATGGTGAGGGTGACCGCGGTCCGGCCGCCCGGCACGTAGCGGGCCACGGTGAGGATCAGCCCGCCGCGTGTCGCGATTCCCCGCCGTGCCCACTCGATGGCGGCCCGGCGTCGTCCGTCGGGCGGCAGCCGGTCGAGCAGCCGCGTGCCACCACTCCGCCCGATGGCGTACGAGACGTGGTCGCCGACCAGCGCGCCGGCGGCGGCCACCAGGATCACCGCGGGCAGGTACGGCGCGCCGGAGGCGGCGAAGACTCCGGCGGTGATCACCGCCGTCTCGCTCGGCACCACCGGAAAGAAGCCGTCGAGCACCGCGATCGCGAAGATCGCCAGGTACACCCAGGGCGAGGACATCGTCTCGTGCAGCAGGTCGAGTAGATCCATGGTCGTGATGCTGGTGTGGGCGGCGGCTCCCGCCATCGGCCAGTGGTCAGACGGGCACCACTACTTAGGTCGCATCCGGCCCCGACGGCGGGTAGGGGTGATCCCCCACCCCACCCCGGTCTGGCTGCGCGGGACGCCTCGATCCGTCCGCAGAGCCCTAAGCTCGCTGCGTGGCCTCCAGCGCCGTCGCCGTCCGGCGGGCCGTCCAGCGGTACGCCCCGGTGCTGCTCGCCGTCACCGTCGCGGCAGCCGTCTGGGCCAGCTCGACCGGTGCCATCGGCGTCCGCTCGTCGCTGCCGGGTGTCGTCTCGCTGCTCCTCGCGGGGGCCTCGGGTTGGGCCGCCGGCATGATCGGGACGCGCCGCTGGCCGTTGTACCTGACCGCTGCGGCGGGCTGGCTGGTGCTCGCCGCCGCGGCGGCCGGGGTGGTCGCGTCGTACCAGGCGGGTCTGCGGCTGCGTGGTCGACGGCTTGCCGGCTTCCTCGCCGCCGCGGCCCTGGTGCTCGCCGCTGGGGTGCTGGTCGGGCTGGAGGTGGGCGGCACCCGCCGGATCACCACCGCCACCACCGGCAACGTGCTGTTCCTCGCCGTCTGTCTGGTCGGGCTCCCGTTGGTCTTCGGCCTCTGGGTGCGGGCACGCCGGGACGTCCTCGCCGCACTGCGCGACCGGGCCGAGCGGCTGGAACGCGAGCAGGAGGCCCGCACCGACCAGGTCCGTGCCGAGGAACGGACCAGGATCGCCCGGGAGATGCACGACGTGGTGGCGCACCGGGTCTCGTTGATGGTCGTGCACGCCGGGGCGCTGGAGGTGACCGCCGCGGACCCGGCGACCGTCGAGGCCGCCGCGCTGATCCGGACGACCGGTCGGCAGGCGCTCACCGACCTGCGCGAGGTGCTGGGCGTGCTGCGACAGGCCGGCCCGGCCGTGGTGCCGGAGCGCGGGATCGACGCGTTGGACGAGCTGATCGGGGAGTCCCGGGCCGCCGGGCTGCGGGTGTCCCGGTGCGACGAGGGCGTGCCGACGGCACTTCCGGCGACGCTGGGGCGTACCGCGTACCGGGTGGTCCGGGAGGCGTTGACGAACGCGCGCAAGCACGCCGCGGACGCCGAGACGGTCGTCGGCCTGCACTACCTGCCCGACGGGCTGGAGGTGGTGGTCCGCAACGGTCCGTCCGAGGGCGGGTCGGCGCTGCCCGGTGCCGGCCAGGGGCTGCTCGGGCTGCGCGAGCGGGTGGAGCTGCTCGGCGGCCGACTGGAGGCCAGGCCGGTGGACGGCGGCTTCCTGGTCCGGGCCCTGATCCCGCTGGCGGGCGCGGCGTGATCCGGGTGGTGGTGGTCGACGACGAGCACCTGGTGCGCGCCGGCCTGCGGCTGATCCTGGAGGCGGCGGAGGACATCACGGTCGTCGGTGAGGCGGCGGACGCTGCCGGCGCGCTGGAGCAGGCCCACCGGTTACGCCCCGACGTCGTGCTGCTCGACGTGCGGATGCCGGGCGTCGACGGGCTGACCGTCGCGCCCGAGGTGGTCTCCGCCGGGCCGAAGGTGATCATGTTGACCACATTCGACCTCGACGAGTACGTACACCGGGCGCTCCGGGCCGGGGCGGTGGGCTTCCTGCTCAAGGACACTCCGCCCCGCGAGCTGGCCGCCGCCGTCCGTACGGTGGCCGCCGGCAACGCGATGCTCGCCCCGACGGTGACCCGACGCCTGATCAGCTCGTTCGCCGAGCGTGGTCCGGCCCGTCGGGACGCGGCACGTCAGCGGCTCGCCCCGCTCACCGCGCGCGAGCTGGAGATCGTCCGGGAGGTGGCGCGCGGGCTCGGCAACGCCGAGATCGCCCGACGGTTGACGATGAGCGAGGCCACCGTGAAGGCGCACGTCAGCCGGGCGCTGGCGAAACTCCAGGCGGGCAATCGGGTGCAGCTGGCCATCCTGGTGCACGACGCCGACCTGCTGTGACGGGTGGCAGGTCGATCCGGGCCCGTCAGTGGCGGGCGGCGGCGCGGCGGTGCGCCCGGTGCCGCAGCCACCGGACGCCCTCGATGCCCAGCGTGACGATCACCGAGAGGCCGATCCCGGCGAGGACGCCCTTCACGGGGTGGCGCTCGAAGGCCAGCCCACCGAAGTAGCCCAGCAGCCCGCAGTACAGGGCCCAGGTGACCGTCGCGATCACGTCGTAGAGCAGGAACGACCGGCGGGGGTACCGCACCGCGCCCATGGTGAGGGTGACCGCCGTCCGGCCGCCCGGCAGGTAGCGGGAGGTGGTCAGGATCAACCCGCCGCGCCGGTTCAGCGCGCGGCGGGCCCACTCGGAGCTGGCCCGCCGTCGGCTGCCGTCGGGAAACCCGGCGAGCCGGTTCGCGCCACCACCGCGCCCGATCGCGTAGGAGACGTGGTCGCCGGCGCAGGCGCCCAGCGCGGCGGCGACGATCACCGCCGCCAGGTTGGGGTTGCCGCTGGTGGAGAGCACGGCGGCGGTGATGACGGCCGCCTCACCGGGTACGGCCGGGAAGAACGCGTCGACCGCCGTGAGCCCGAAGATCAGCAGGTACACCCATGGCGAGGTGACCAGCTGTCGGAGCAGGTCGAGCGCGGAGTCCATGCCCCCCATGCTCGCCGGGTGCGCCCCGCCCGGTGGCCGAGTCGGCGGATCACCCCCTCCGGTCCCCTGCGTCAGCCCGAGCCGACCAGGAGCTGACGGACCGCCGTGGGCGATCAGGCCGACCGGACCAGGGCGGGTGGGGCGAGCAGCGGGCCGTGCGGGGTCTTGTCGTCGGCGGTGGGGCCGTGGGAGGTCAGCACCACCGGGGCGCCCAGCTCCGTGCCGACCGCCTCCGCCCAGTCCGTCGGTGGGTCGTCGTAGAGCGGGCGGGAGCGCAACAGCCGGGCGGTGAGCGCGGCCTGCCGGTCCAGGTCACCGGGTGGGCCCGGGGTGAGCCGGTCGGTGGTGTCGTAGCGGCGGCAGATCCGCAGCTCAGGGCCGGCGAGGTCGAGGTGGGTCAGTGCCAGGCCGTCGACCCTACCGGCGGCGGCGAGGGCGTACCGGTGGGCGACCGCGTCGAAGTGACCGAACCGGAACCGGCCCTGCCACGGGTTCGTCGGATTGTGCGGATCGGCCAGCGGCAGGGTCGGGTCCTCGGTCACCAGCGGGCCGGCCCCGTGCCGGGTGGTGACCAGCCGGAGCACCCCGATCCGGGTCGCGCCGCCGGCCTGGCCCGCCTCGGCCAGCAGACTGTCGGCGTTGGCGAACGTGGTGGTGCTCCACGTCGTGTACGGGTGGAAGCCGTGCCACTCGTCGAGCAGCACCCCCTGCGCACCCTCGAAGACGCAGGTCCCCGCGCGCAGCGCCCCGGCGAGCCACGTCCCGTCGACGACCGCGACCCGTCCGGCGAAGCCGGTGAACGCGGGCAGGCAGTCCTCGACCGGTGGCGCGTCCAGTGGGCCGAGCTCGGCGGTCAGCCGGTCCCGCAGGACGGTCAGTCGGCGGCGCAGCAGCGCTGGGCTGCGGCAGTCGGCGACCCGGGGCGCGTCGTGCGGGTGGGCGAGACCGTACGCGACGGCCTCGCCCACCCCCAGCCCGCAGGAGCCGTGCCGGTCGGCTCCCCGGGCGATCTCCCGGGCCTGGTTGGCGGCCCGGTGGTACGGGGTGGCGAGCAGCGCGTCTCCGTCGACGGTCAGTCGGTCGAGCGCGTCGGTCACCCCTACCGTGGCGAGGTGGTCGGCCTCGGCGGCCAGCGCCAGCGGGTCCACCACGACGTGCCGCGACAGGTGCGTACGGACACCGCGATGGAACGTCCCGGCACCGAACTGCGCGAACGTGTGGTGCCGCCCGTCGCGCAGCACGACGTTGTGCGCCGCCTGCGCGCCCCCGTTGAAGCGGACCACCGTGTGGACGGGGCGGGTGGCGCAGAGCCAGTCCACCACCGTGCCCTTGCCGGCGTCCCCGTAGCCGAGGTCGACCACCGCCACGTGCCTCACAGCCTCTTCACCCCACCGGCGGTGTCGGTGAACGCGGGCAGCGTCGACACCTCGGCCCGCCGTCCACGGCCGAGCCGGGCCAGGGCTTTCGAGACGGTGCCGGTGGCGCTGGAACCGGCGTGGTCCAGGTGGCGCAGGCCCTCGTCCAGGTCGATGGCCTGCTCGCCGAGGCCGATGGTGAGCGCGATGGTCTCGCAGACCGCGTCGAGGTCGTCGAGCACGACGGTGTTCTGCCCGAGCAGGTCGCGCCAGAAGTCGAGGACCTTGGCGCTGCCGGCGTAGTGGCTGCCGGCGGGGAGCAGGTAGTAGGTGTCCCAGCGGCGGGTCACCTCGTCGACGATCTGCCGCAGCGGCACGTCCTCGGCCAGGTCGTCACCGATCAGGCGGGTCACCTCCTGGCTCTTGACCCGCTGGTACGCCAGCTCGTCGCCGATGATGAACAGGTAGCCGCGCCGGCCGCGCTTCTCCCAGTTGTCCGTGGCGGTGTGCCGGGCCATGAAGTACATGGCCAGCTCGTACGACTCGCTCATCTGCCCGCCGCCACCGCCCTCCAGCACGATCCGGCCGAGGTCGTCGTCCATCCGGTTGTCCGACTCGAACTGCCCGACCTGCAACGGCACCCGGTCGCAGGTGGCGTCGCCGATCGCGCCGAACATGATCTGCGGGTCGCTGGCGTAGCCCTGCCGTTGCAGCAGCCCGAGCAGCTGCGGCAGCTTGGTCTGCAGGACGCGCGGCACCGTGCGCATCGAGCCGGTCACGTCGAAGAGCACCGCGACGGGAGTGGACTGCGGGTGCTCGTCGGAGTCACGGCTCTCGCGCATCGCGTCACGGGGGTCGAGCGCGGCGTGCACGGTGCGCGCCCCGCTGTCGCTGTAGGAGAAGGCGCTCCGGCCGGTGGACCGGCGGTAGCGGTCGGCGGCGTCGTACACGTCGGTGGACCAGATTCCACTGCCCATGACAGCTCCTTAGGGGGTGAGGGTGAAGGGTCGAAAGGTGCGTGGCCCGTAGAGCCGTTCCAGCACCTGGTCGAGTTCGCGCAGCAGACGCCAGGCGTCGTCGGGTCGGGCGTCCAGCGACCGCTGTCGGCAGCCCTCCGCGAAGGCGTGCAGCTCGCGGGGCGCGCGTGACCCCATCAGCCAGCTCATGCAGCGGCTGGCCATCGCGATGTCGGTGCCCGGGCCGCAGGGTCGCTTGCGGGGGACCTCCTCCGGGTACCAGTCCGAGTGGCCGGGCACCATGTACCACGCGGAGTCGTGGCCGGGCACCATCGCCGGGATCGTGGTGCCGGTGGGCGCGGAAAAGCACCAGTCGACCAGCACGACGCCGTGGGCGTCCGGCTCGATGAGCACGTGTCGCGGCAGGACCGCGCCGTGCACCACGCCCGCCCGGTGGGCCAGGCCGAGCACCACCAGCAGCCGCCGCCACATCCAGGCCGCGTCCCGGGGGTCCAACCCGCCGGGGTACGCGCGCCGCACCTCGTCGAGGTCGTGCAGCCCGGGTGCGGTGGCGAGCACGGTGATCCGCCGTTCGGCGCCGGAGGCGGCGTCGCGGTGCGGGAACTCGTCGACGAGCCGGGGCACGTACGGCAGGTAGCGGGGGTCGCCGCGCTCGGCGATGGTGCGCAGCGCGTGTGCCTCGCGGGCCATCAGGTCGTTGTCGGTCGGCCGTCGGGGGAGCTTGAGCAGCCGGTCGGCGCCGACGTCGTAGAGGTCGGCCAGGTCGCCCGAGTGGGCCGGCGCGCCGAGCCGGTAGTCGCCGAGAACGGTGACCTGCCGGGCCTGCCAGCGGGTGGTGACGTGGACGAACGCGTCGAGTGCCTCGGCGCGTACCGCCGGGTCTGCCGGCAGGCGGTCGGGGTGCAGGGCCGCGACCAGCTCGCGGTAACGCCGGGCCGGCTGGTCCGTGCCGAACAGGTCGGCGTCGGTGCGGGCGGCCGTGACCAGGTCGATGGCCGCCGCCGTCCTCATCGCACCGTCTCCTCGCTGGCGGGGCGCAGCAGGGCCGGGTGCAGCAGTCGGGCGTCACCGGCCCGGTAGAGCCGGGCGCGGGGGCCGCCCCGGGCGCCGCCGCGCTCGGTGCTGGCGCCGGTGCTCTCCACGAAGCCCGGCACGGAGAGCACCTTGCGGTGGAAGTTGCCGGCGTGCAGCGGGTGACCCCAGACCGTCTCGTAGACGGCACGCAGCTCGCTGATGGTGAACTCGGCGGCGAGGAAGCGCGTGGCGAGCGGCGTGTATTCCAGCTTGGAGCGGGCCCGTTCCAGCGCGTCGTCGATGATCCGGCCGTGGTCGAAGGCGAGCTGCCGGCTGGTCAGGGCGGTCACGGGCAGCCAGATCGCCTCGTCGGCGTCGGTGCCGGCGGCCGGGTCCGGCAGGTCGGGGGCGAACGCGAGGTGGGCGATCGAGACGACGCGCATCCGCGGGTCGCGGTCGGGCGTGCCGTAGCTGCCCAACTGCTCCAGGTGTACGCGGCGCAGCCGCTCGCCGCCGAGCCCGGTCTCCTCGGCCAGCTCGCGCCGTGCGCCGGCGGTCAGGTCCTCGTCGGGGCGGACGAACCCACCGGGCAGTGCCCAGTGCCCCTCGAAGGGTGCCTGGCCACGCCGGATCAGCAGCAGGTGCAGCGCGTCGTCGCGGATGGTCAGCGCCACCACGTCGACGGTCACCGCGACCGACGGATAGGCCCGGGGGTCGTACGCGGCCAGAAACTCCTGCTCGTTCATCGCGTCTCTCTCATCTTGAGAATATCTCTCTGTGAGAACAACTTAGCCCATGCGAGCGCGCTTGCCAAGGGGGCGCTGATTCAGCGCAGCAGGCCCGCCAGGTGCGGTCTGCCGCGCGAGTCGTGCAGGGCGAACCCGCCGTCCGGCAGGAGGGCGAAGCTCACCGTGCTCGGAAGTGGGACGGGAAGCTTGAAGGCGACCTCGACGGCGTAGGCGTCCGGCAGGCGGTTCTCCAGTGCGGCCAGGCAGCGGGCCTTGCTCCACATGCCGTGGGCGATCGGCCGAAGGAACCCGAACAGCCGCGCCCCGAGCCGGGACGTGTGGATCGGATTGTGGTCCCCGGACACCCGCGCGTACTCCGTGCCGACCCGGGGCTCCACCCGCCAGCGTGCCGAGCCGGTCGGCGCGTCGGGCCGTCCACCGCGGTCGCCCCCGCCGGGCCTGCGTTCCCGACCCAGGTACGTCGAGACGCCCTCCCAGACCTTCTCGCCACCGACCGAGCCGACCAGCACCACGTCCACCTGCCGCCCCCGGTCGTGCGGGCGCAGGTTCTCCGCGTACGTCGTGAAGTCGAGGGTCTCGTCGGCGGTGATCGGGCGGTGCACGGTGATCCGGTTGCCGACGTGCACCAGACCGATCAGTGGAATGGGGAACTCCGGCGCGGTCATCAGCCGCAGGCTCAGCGGGAAGCCCAGGACGTGCGGAAAGGTGCCGGGCAACCGGTCGGTGAGCCGGAACCCGCAGACCCGGTCGTAGTCGGCCAGCTGTGCCCGGTCGACGGTCACCCCGCCCACGGCCAGCTCGACGGCCGGCAGGTCGGGACCCCGTCGCCGCCCGGCTCCGGGGACGGGCAGCGATCCGAGCAACGCCCGCCGGTAGAGCGCCCCGGCCGCCGGCATCCGGGGCAGGTCGACCCGATCACGGCCGCCGGGCTGCGGCCGGAGTGCCGCGGCCCGCGTCTCCGCCGACAGGATCTCCGTCGGGCCGTCGATCAGCTCGTGCAGGGAGAGGTCGTCGTCCGGCTGCCTCCGGGTGCTGCCCATCACGCCCCCAGCAGGCTCTGGCCGCAGACCCGGACCACGTTTCCGCTGACCGCACCGCTGGCCGGCCAGGCCAACCAGCCGATCGTCTCGGCCACGTCCTCCGGGAGCCCGCCCTGGGCCAGGCTGTTCATCCGCCGGCCCGCCTCGCGGACCACCAGCGGGATGCGCGCGGTCAGCCGGGTCTCGATGAAGCCGGGGGCCACCGCGTTGACGCTGATGCCCCGCTCCCGCAGAGCCGGGGCAAGCGAGTCGACCAGGCCGATCACGCCGGCCTTGCTGGTGGCGTAGTTGGTCTGCCCCCGGTTGCCGGCGATCCCGGCGATCGAGGAGACCGCGACGATCCGACCGCCGGTCGGGATGAGCCCCCGCTCCAGCAGCACGTCGTTGATACGTTCCTGGCTGGAGAGGTTGACGTCGATGACCTGGTCCCACCGGTCGGCGTCCATCCGGCCGAGCGTCTTGTCCCGGGTGATGCCGGCGTTGTGCACCACCACGTCGACCCGGCCGTGTCGGCTGGCCAGGTGGTCGGCGAGCCGGGTCGGCGCGTCCGGTGCGGTCAGGTCGAGTTGCACCGCCGTGCCGCCGATGTCGTTCGCCACCGCGGCCAGCGCGTCACCGGCGGCCGGGATGTCCAGTGCCACCACCCGTGCGCCGTCGCGGGCGAGCACCCGGGCCAGCGCCGCGCCGATGCCCCGGGCGGCGCCGGTGACCAGCACGACCTGGCCGTCCAGCGGGCGGTCCCAGTCGGCCGGGACGGTCGCCTCGCCGGTGCCGACCCGGATCACCTGGCCCGAGACGTACGCGGACCGCCCGGACAGCAAAAACCGGAGCGTCGACTCGAGGCTGGTGAGGACGCCGTTCTCGGCGCGGCTCACGTAGACGAGTTGGGCGGTGGTGCCCCGGCCGAACTCCTTGCCGATGCTGCGCACCAGGCCTTCCAGGGCGCGCTGGGCGGTCGCCTCGCGGGGCGTCGGGCACTCCTGCGGGGCGGTGCCCAGCACGATCACCCGGCCGCCGGGCAGAACGGCCCGGGCCTGCGGGTGGAAGAAGTCGTAGAGCTGACGCAGCTCGGTCGAATCGGTGATCCCGGTGGCGTCGAAGAGCAGTGCGCCGTACCGCCGCGGGTTGTCGCCGGGGGCGGTGGTGGCGGCCGGGTCGGCCAGCTCGACCCCGGCGGCGGTCAGGATCCTGGCGACCGGCTCGGCGAGCCGGCCGTCGGTGGCCGCGCCGAGCAGGGCCGGCCCGGGCAGCAGCGGGTCGCCGGGAGAGTGCCGGCGCAGCCGGGGCGGGTCGGGCAGCCCGAGGCGCTTGACCAGCGTGCGGCCGGCAGCCGATTGGACGAAGCTCGCGTACCTGTCGGTCATGGGCGTAGCCTACTGGCGAGTAGGGTTCGAGCAACACATGTCGAGGAGGCGGATCGTGCAGAGCATCCGGAGGGTCGCGGTCATCGGGGGCAACCGCATCCCCTTCGCCCGTTCCAACTCGCGCTACGCGGACGCGTCGAACGCCGACCTGCTCGGTGCCGCGCTGGACGGCCTGATCGCCCGGTACGGGCTGGCCGGGCAGCGCGTCGGTGAGGTGGTGGCCGGTGCCGTGCTCAAGCACTCCCGCGACTTCAACCTCACCCGCGAGGTGGTCCTCGGCTCCCGGCTCGACCCGCACACCCCGGCGTACGACCTCCAGCAGGCCTGCGGCACCGGCCTGGAGGCGG
The DNA here is from genome assembly GCF_022230955.1 of Micromonospora cabrerizensis. GTDB lineage: Bacteria > Actinomycetota > Actinomycetes > Mycobacteriales > Micromonosporaceae > Micromonospora > Micromonospora cabrerizensis. Next base: position 86,151 of record NZ_JAKKFI010000013.1, on the reverse strand, counting down.
CGATCCTCGTCGCCAACAAGATCGCCCTCGGTCAGCTCGACGTGGGCATCGCCGGTGGCGTCGACACCACCTCCGACGCGCCGCTCGCGGTCAACGAGGAGATGCGCCGCACCCTGCTCAAGCTCAACTCGGCCCGCACGCTGGGCGAACGGCTCAAGGTCGCGGCGAAGCTACGCCCACTCCAGCCGTTCAAGCCGGAGATCCCCCGCAACGCCGAACCCCGCACCGGCCTGTCCATGGGCGACCACGCCGCCCGCACCGCCGTGCGCTGGCAGATCGACCGGCGATCCCAGGACGAGCTGGCCCTGCGCTCGCACCAACGGCTCGCCGCCGCGTACGACCGGGGCTTCTTCGACGACCTGATGACGCCGTACCTGGGGTTGACCCGCGACGCGAACCTGCGTCCGGACACCAGCGTGGAGAAGCTCGGCACGCTCAAGCCGGTCTTCGGCACCCGCGGCCCGGACGCCGAGCAGGCCACCATGACCGCCGGCAACTCGTCACCGCTCACCGACGGGGCATCCACCGTGCTGCTCGCCAGCGAGGAGTGGGCGGCCGCGCACAACCTGCCGGTGCTGGCCTGGTTCAGCTGGTCGGAGACGGCCGCGGTGGACTTCGTGCACGGCGACGAGGGGCTGTTGATGGCCCCCGCGTACGCGGTGCCCCGGATGCTGGCCCGGGCCGGGCTGACGTTGCAGGACTTCGACTACTACGAGATCCACGAGGCGTTCGCGTCCCAGGTGCTGGCCACCCTCGCCGCCTGGGAGTCGCCGGAGTTCTGCAAGGACAGGCTCGGCCTGGACGCGCCGCTGGGCGCGATCGACACCGACCGGCTCAACGTGAACGGCTCGTCGCTGGCCGCCGGGCACCCGTTCGCCGCCACCGGCGGGCGGATCGTGGCGACCCTGGCCAAGCTGCTGGCCGAGAAGGGCAGCGGACGCGGGCTGATCTCCATCTGCGCGGCCGGTGGCCAGGGAGTGACCGCCATCCTGGAGCGCTGAGCGCGGCAGCACCGGACAGCCCGGCCCGGTCCAGGTGCCGGCCGGCGGGTGCGGGACAATGAGGTACGTGACGACGATCCCCAACGTGCTGGCCAACCGGTACGCCTCGCCCGAACTGGTCGCCCTCTGGTCTCCGGAGGAGAAGGTCCGCATGGAGCGGCGGCTCTGGCTCGCCGTCCTCCGGGCCCAGCGGGATCTGGGCGTGGCGGTGCCCGACGGTGTGGTCGAGGCGTACGAGCGGGTGCTCGACCAGGTCGACCTCGCCTCGATCGCGGAGCGGGAGCGGGTCACCCGGCATGACGTGAAGGCCCGGATCGAGGAGTTCAGCGCGCTCGCCGGGCACGAGCACGTGCACAAGGGCATGACCTCGCGGGATCTCACCGAGAACGTCGAGCAGCTCCAGGTGCGCGCCTCGCTGGAGCTGATCCGGGACCGCGTGGTGGCCACCCTGGCCCGACTCGCCTTCCTCGCGTACGAGCACACCGACCTGGTCATGACCGGCCGTTCCCACAACGTGGCGGCGCAGGCCACCACGCTGGGCAAGCGCTTCGCGTCGGCGGCGGAGGAGCTGCTGATCGCGTACGAGCGGCTGGAGGACCTCATCGCCCGCTACCCGCTGCGGGGGATCAAGGGCCCGGTCGGCACGGCGGCCGACCAGTTGGACCTCTTCGACGGCGACGCCGACAAGGTGGCCGAGCTGGAGCGGCGGGTCGCCGAGCACCTGGGCTTCTCCCGCGTACTGAACAGCGTCGGGCAGGTCTACCCACGCTCACTGGATTTCGACGTGTTGGCCGCGCTGGCCCAGACCGCCGCCGCGCCGTCGTCACTGGCCACCACGATCCGCCTGATGGTCGGTCAGGAGCTGGCGACCGAGGGCTTCAAGCCGGGCCAGGTCGGCTCCAGCGCGATGCCGCACAAGATGAACACCCGCTCGTCGGAGCGGGTGAACGGCTTCGCGGTGATCATCCGGGGTTACCTGTCGATGGTCGGGGAGCTGGCCGGCGACCAGTGGAACGAGGGCGACGTGTCCTGCTCGGTGGTCCGCCGGGTGGCCCTGCCGGACGCGTTCTTCGCCGCCGACGGGCTGTTCCAGACGTTCCTCACCGTGCTCGACGAGTTCGGCGCGTACCCGGCGGTGATCAACCGGGAGCTGGAGCGCTTCCTGCCGTTCCTGGCCACCACGAAGATCCTGGTGGCGGCGGTCCGGCGTGGCGTCGGCCGCGAGGTCGCCCACGAGGTGATCAAGGAGCACGCGGTCGCGGTGGCCCTGGCGATGCGCGAGAAGGGCTCGCCGGAGAACGACCTGTTCGACCGCTTGGCGGCGGACGGTCGACTCGGCCTGTCCCGCGCCGACATCGACACCCTGGTCGCCGACCGCTCCGCCTTCGTCGGCGCGGCCGCCGCCCAGGTGGCAGCGGTAAGCAGCCGCATCACGAAGGTGGTCGAAACCCACCCAGAAGCGGCCACCTACAGCCCGCCCCCCATCCTCTAACCCACCCACCCACCCCGCCGCCCCACCCGCCGCGCCGCCCCACCCCACCCACCCTGCCGCCCCACCCGCCCCGCCGCCCCACTCCGGTGATCAAGAAGTTTGCGTCAACTTTGATCTCCTACTTGACCGAAACCTCTTGATCACCGGGCCGGGTGGGTTGGGGCGGGTGGGTTGGGGTGGGTGGTGGGTTGGTGTTATTCGCCGGTTGGGGTTTCGGCGGCGGTTCTCAGGTTGGGCGCGCTGGCCGGTTCGGCGATGCCGCCGGGCGACTCCGTGATGCCAGCGACCTCCGCGGTTCCGGCGGCCACCGCCGGCTGGTCGGCCGGCATGACCTCGGGCATCTTGGGTACGGCGACCACGGCCGTTCCGTACGCGCAGATCTCCATCCACATCTCACCGCAGTCCCGGCTGTCGAAGCGCATGCCGATCACCGCGTTCGCGCCGAGCCGCAGGGCCTCCTCGCCGAGCCGGGCCACCGAGTCGGTGCGCCACCGGGTCAGGTTGTCCGGAGCCATGGGGTCGTACGCGCCACCGCGCAGGTTCTTGACCCCCTCGCGGTACGGGTTGCGCGTCCTGGCCATGGATGACACCACCTCACCGAGAATCTGGCGGATCTCGTAACCGGGCAGTTGCTCTGTCGTCACGACCAGCACGTTTCCGATGCTGTCAGGAGTGGCGTGACCCGATCGGGTGCATTGTTCACCTGATCGGATGCTGCAAAACGACGCGGCGCGGACGGCCGGCACGCCGCCGACCATCCGCGCCGCACCGGGCGTTAACCGTCAGACACCGGCCACCGAGGTGATCCAGGCCCGGTTGTACGCAACGCTGCCGTAGTTCTGGATGCTCTGCCCGTCGGCCGTGGAGGCGACTCCGACCTGCTGGCCGTTGTAGAACTGCGGGCCACCGGAGTCACCGCGCCAGGCGTTTCCGTTGATCCGGGTGCTGCGGATCGCCTGGCCGCCGTACGCGTCGGTGACGCTGTTGCTGGTCACCCGGACGCTGGCGGTCTTGAGCTGGGTGGACGCCGAGCAGCCGCTGTAGCAGGTCATGCCCCAGCCGTAGATCGAGTTCGTCGAGTTGAGGGGCGGGTTGCTGCTGGCCAGGCTGACCGCCGAGGTGCTGACGCTGCTGGAGAGCCGCATGAGTGCGAGGTCGTAGCGGGTGTAGGTGGCGCTGACCGTGCGGGTGACCCCACCGGAGGTGCGGTTGACGCTCCCGACGCGCACCGACATGGTGCCGCTGATGCAGTGCCGGGCGGTGAGCACCCACTGCGCGGCGATGACGCTGCCGGAGCAGGTGAACGAGCCGTTGCTGAGCACCGCGGCGGCCCAGGGCGCGGAGGAGACGGTGCCGCCGCCGATGATGGGTTGCGGGCCGGCGGGGGCGGCGGACGCGGCGGACGTGACGCCGAGGGCGCCGACCAGCGCGATGCTGAGTGTGGCGAGCAGGGGGCGGATGCGCATCGGGTGGACTCCTTGGACGGGCGGACCCGGGGTCGCCGGGTGCGGATGGGCGACAGCGGGAGGTCCCCGCTGGCACCTTAATCGACTTACGTCGATGTACAGTAGGGCCCGCGCCGAGCGTTATCAAGGACCTGATCGAGGATCGCCGATGTAACGATTCGGCCTCCCCTTGCGCCCTGTATGCCCTGCTGAGGGCACCTGCCCCGCCTGTGGAGCCGCTCAGAGCGTCGGCAATGTCGATCACTGCTTGAACTGCGGCCGGCCGGTGCGTCCGCGGCCGTATCTGCCAGGTACGCTGGCTGCGCTCGCCCGTTGTGGGTCGGCACCCAACTGCGTACACAGTCAGGAGTGCCCAGTGCCTCGCGTCGTCGTCGACGTCATGCTCAAGCCCGAGATCCTCGATCCGCAGGGCCAGGCCGTCGCAAACGCGCTGCCCCGGCTCGGCGTCGGTGACGTCGCCTCGGTTCGGATCGGCAGGCGGATCGAGATCGAGTTCACCGGTGAACCGGACCTGGACCGCGCTCGGGAGATTGCCGACAAGCTGCTCGCCAACCCGGTCATCGAGGACTTCACGGTCCGCCTGGTCGAGGCCGACGAGACCGCGGACGCCCGCTCGTGACCGCCCGGGTCGGTGTGGTCACCTTCCCCGGCTCGCTCGACGACGGGGACGCGGCCCGAGCGGTCCGGATCGCCGGCGCCGAGCCGGTCCGGCTCTGGCACGGCGACCCGCAGCTGCACGGCGTCGATGCGGTCGTGCTGCCCGGCGGTTTCTCCTACGGTGACTACCTGCGGTGCGGCGCCATCGCCCGGTTCGCCCCGGTGATGGAGACGATCGTGGACGCCGCCCAGGGCGGTCTGCCGGTGCTCGGCATCTGCAACGGCTTCCAGATCCTGTGCGAGGCGCACCTGCTGCCCGGCGCGCTCACCCGCAACCAGCACCTGCACTTCCGCAACCGGGACCAGGTCCTGCGCGTGGAGTCGGCCGGCACCGCGTGGACCAACGCGTTCCAGCCCGGCCAGGAGGTGCTCGTCCCGGTCAAGAACGGCGAGGGCTGCTACGTCGCGGACACCGCGACGCTGGACCAGCTCGAAGCCGAGGGTCGGGTGGTCGCCCGCTACGTCGGCGGCAATCCCAACGGGTCGATGCGCGACATCGCCGCGATCACCAACGCCGCCGGCAACGTTGTGGGCATCATGCCGCACCCCGAGCACGCGGTGGAGGCACTCACCGGCCCTTCGCTGGACGGCCTCGGCTTCTTCACGTCGGTCCTCAAGCACCTGGTGGGGGCGCCAGCGTGAGCGCGAGGAGTGAGCCGGGTCTGCGAGCCCCGCAGTCGCGAACAGAGACGGGGGCGGTGACCGGCGACACGATCATCGGTCTGCTCAACCGCCGGCCTGGCGGGCACGAGCGCAGCGAGGAGAGGTCATGACCACCCATCCGGACCCGGTACGGGACACACCGGAGGCGTACTCCGCCCCGTCGCAGCCAGCGGAGCCCAGCCTGGCGCAGCCCGTCGCGCCGGCCGCCGCCCCCGCCCAGCCGGCTCCCGCCGTCTGGACCGAGGGCGTGGACACCGTTCCGCGCGCCGACGGCACCCCGGGCGAGCTTCAGCCGTACACCGAGCTGGGCCTGCGTGACGACGAGTACGACCGCATCCGGCAGATCCTCGGCCGCCGGCCCACGCAGTCCGAGCTCGCGATGTATTCGATCATGTGGAGCGAGCACTGCTCCTACAAGTCGAGCAAGGTGCACCTGCGCCAGTTCGGCGAGAAGGCCCCGCCCAGCGATCGGATGCTCGCCGGCATCGGCGAGAACGCCGGTGTCGTGCAGATCTCCGACGAGCTGGCGGTGACATTCAAGGTCGAGTCGCACAACCACCCGAGCTTCGTCGAGCCGTACCAGGGCGCGGCCACCGGCGTCGGCGGCATCGTCCGGGACATCCTCGCCATGGGCGCCCGCCCGATCGCGGTGATGGACCCGCTGCGCTTCGGTGCCGCGGACCACCCGGACACCGCCCGCGTGCTCACCGGCGTGGTTGCCGGCGTCGGCGGCTACGGCAACTGCCTCGGTCTGCCCAACATCGGCGGTGAGCTGGTCTTCGACCCCTCCTACCAGGGCAACCCGCTGCTCAACGCGCTCTGCCTGGGCGTGCTGCCGGTCAGCCGGTTGCAGAACAAGGCCGCCGCCGGCCCGGGCAACGTTGTCGTGCTGATGGGCGCCAAGACCGGCCGCGACGGCATCGGCGGCGTGTCGGTGCTGGCCAGCGCCACCTTCGACGAGGGCAGCGAGGCCCGCCGCCCCGCCGTGCAGGTCGGCGACCCGTTCACCGAGAAGCTGCTGATCGAGGCGTGCCTCGAGCTGTACGACGGGCAACTGGTCGTCGGCATCCAGGACCTCGGCGGCGCCGGTCTGACCTGCGCGCTCACCGAGACCGCCGCCGCTGCCGGCACCGGCATGCGGGTCTGGCTGGAGCGGGTGCCGCTGCGCGAGCCCTCGATGGACCCGCACGAGATCCTGGCCAGCGAGTCGCAGGAGCGGATGCTGCTGGTCGTCGAGCCCGACAAGCTCGACGCGGTGCTCAAGACCTGCGAGAAGTGGGGCGTCCTCGCCACCGCGATCGGCGAGGTCACCGCACCGGAGCCGGACGGCCGCCCCGGCCGACTGGCGATCACCTGGCAGGACCACCTGGTCGTCGACGTGCCGCCGGGTTCGCTGGTCGACGACGGCCCGGTCTACGCCCGGCCGATGCGTGAGCCGGCCGACCTGATCCTGCTCCAGGCCGACCGTGCCGAGACGCTGCCCCGCCCGGCCGACCCGGAGGCGCTGCGGGAGACCGTGCTGCGCATGATCGCGTCGCCGAACCTGGCCGACAAGACCTGGGTCACCGAGCAGTACGACCGTTACGTGCTGGGCAACACCGTGCTCGCCCAGCCGGAGGACGGCGGCGTGATCCGGGTCGACGAGCGGACCGGTCTCGGCGTGGCGCTGTCGTTGGACGGCAACGGCCGGTACGCCCGACTGGACCCGTACAACGGCACCAAGCTGGCCCTGGCCGAGGCGTACCGGAACGTGGCGGTGACCGGCGCGAAGCCGATCGCCGTGACCAACTGCCTCAACTTCGGCTCCCCGGAGGACCCGGGCGTCATGTGGCAGTTCGCCGAGGCCGTCCGCGGCCTCGCGGACGGCTGCCTGGAGCTGGGCATCCCGGTGACCGGCGGCAACGTCAGCTTCTACAACCAGACCGGTGCGGCGGCCATCCACCCGACCCCCGTGGTCGGTGTGCTGGGCGTGCTGGACAACGTCGCCGACCGGGTGCCGATGGGCTTCGTGCCGCGCGCCGGGGGCGACCACGACCAGCTCTACCTGCTCGGCGAGACGAACGTTGAGCTGTCCGGCTCGGAGTGGGCCTGGGTGACGCACGAGCACCTCGGTGGCATCCCGCCGCAGGTCGACCTGCTCCGCGAGAAGGCGCTCGCCGACCTGCTGGCCGAGGCGGCCCGGGTCGGTCACCTGGCCTCCGCGCACGACCTCTCCGACGGCGGTCTCGCCCAGAGCCTGGTCGAGTCCTGCCTGCGGCGCGGCGTCGGTGCGCGGGTCGCGGTGCCGGAGCAGTTCGCCGAGGGCTCGATGCCGTTCGTCTACCTGTTCAGCGAGTCCGCCACCCGGGCGCTGGTGTCGGTGCCGCGTGGCCACGACAAGGCGTTCGCGGCGCTCTGCGCCGAGCGGGGGGTGCCGTTCGAGCTGATCGGCGCCACCGACCCGTCCGGCGGTGCGCTGGAGGTGCACGGCCAGTTCCGGATCGGCCTGGACGAGCTGCGGACGGCACACACCGAGACGCTGCCGCGGCTCTTCGGGGGCGCCGCCGCCGTCGAGGTGCCCGCGCCGGCCGCCGGTGTGGCGGGTGCGGTCGAGGCCGTCCCGCTGCCCGTCGCGCAGGCCGAGCCGGTCGATCCCGCAGAGGTGGTCTCCGAGCCGATCGCCTCGTTCGGGCCGGTCCCGCAGACCGGTGCCGTCGAGCCGATCGAGTCGGAGCAGGCTGACACCGCCGCCGAGTCTGACACCGGTGTCACCGAGCCGTCGCCTGACGAGCGCTGAGGCGTTGGCGGCCGCCGTCCACGGCCAACCCGGTTCCGGTGCCCGGTTCGACTGGGGGCTGACCGGGGCGGCCGAGCTCGGTCGGGTCTGCGCGGCACTGGTGGTGGTGGACGTCCTCTCGTTCACCACCTCGGTGGAGGTGGCGGTCGCCCGTGGCATGAGGGTGCACCCGTTCCCCTGGGGCGAACAGGCCGCGGACTACGCCGTGCGGGTCGGCGCGACCGCTGCGGTGGGGCGGCGGCAGGTGAGCGCGGAGCATCCGTGGTCGCTGTCGCCGGCCGCACTGAGCACCGCGCCGGTGGTAGCGGATCTGGTCCTGCCCTCACCCAACGGCTCCGCCATCAGCGCCGCCGCCAGCGCCACCGGCCTGCCGGTGGTCGCGGCGTGTCTGCGCAACGCACCCGCCGTCGGGCGTTGGCTGCGCCGCCAGGGGTACGGCACAGCGGATGCCCCGATCGGCGTGATCGCCTCGGGGGAGCGGTGGCCGGACGGCTCGCTGCGCCCATCGGTGGAGGACCAACTCGGTGCCGCCTCGGTGCTCGACGCCCTCTCCGGAGTGCCGGGCGGGCTGTCCGTGGAGGCGGCCATGGCGCTTGCCGCGCTGGCCAGCACTCCCGACGTGCCCGCCGCCGTGCGCGGGAGCGTCTCCGGGCGGGAGCTGACCGAGAGCGGCTTCGCCGAGGACGTGGACGTCGCCGTCCGGATCGGCGTGTCGGAGGTCGTGCCGGTGCTGCACCAGGGCGTCTTCTCCGCGGCCTGATCGAGGGGTGCGGACCTCGCCCGCTCGGGCCTGCTTTCCGCTCAGACCTGTTTTCCGCTCTGGCCGCGCCCCGGTCGCCTGCTTCCCGCCTGGCCTTGCACGGATGCCGGCCGCCCACTTGGCCGCGCCCTGCCGCGTCCGCTTGGCCGCGTCCGCTTGGCCGCGACCGCTTGGCCGCGACCGCTGCCCGCGCCTGGCGCTGCACGGCTGCTCGCCGAGCCGCAACCGGGCGCCTGGCGCTGCACGCTGCTCGCCGGGCCGCAACTGGGCGCCTGGCGCTGCACGTCTGCTCGCCGGGCGCAACTGGGCGCCTGGCGCTGCACGTCTGCTTGCCGAGCCGCAACCGGGTGCCTGCCCGCCGGGCCGCGCCGGAGGCCGGCCGCTGGCCGTGATCGACTCGCGTTTCAGGAAATCGGGGTCTCCAGGTCCTTGGGACGCCGCGACTTCCTGAAACGCGAGTCGATCTTGCCAAAGGTTGGGCACTGACGCGGCGTGCGCAATGACGCGGCGTGCGCAATGACGCGGCGTGCGCAATGACGCGGCGTGCGGGCTCACGCGGCGTGGGCACCGAAAAACGCGGGGGCTGGAGCAGGTTCGGTCCTGGGTCGCCGTCTGTCCTGCCACGACGAAACGGCCACCCGGATCGCCGGGTGGCCGTTTTCGTGCGTTGTGATCGGTCAGTCGTCCAGCCAGTCGAGGCGTCGGCCGCCCCGCTCGGTCGGCGGCGGGGTTTCCGGCCGGGCCCGGCCGGCCTGCTGGCCGTATCCGCCCTGGTCATAGCCCCGTTCGTCGTAGCCGCCGCGCTGCTGCGGCGGTGGAGGCTCCTGGCCGTATCCGCCCTGGTCGTACCCGCCGGCCTGCTGGCCGTATCCGCCCTGGTCGTAGCCCTGGTCGTCGTAGCCGCCGCGCTGCTGCGGCGGTGGAGGCTCCTGGCCGTATCCGCCCTGGTCGTACCCGCCGGCCTGCTGGCCGTAACCACCCTGGTCGTAGCCACCGGCCGGCTGACCGCCATACCCTGCGGTCGGTTCGGCAGCCCGGCCGCCGTACGGGGCCGGGTCCGGCTGGCCGTACCCCTGCCCCTGCTCGGGCTGGTAGACGCCGGTCGCGTACGGGTCGGCCGGAGCCGGGTACTGGGTGTTGTCGCCGGTGTAGCGGCCGGTCGGCTCGTCGTACCGCTCCCCGTAGGCCGCTCCGCCAGCGGGAGCCGGCGGGTAGCCGGCCGTCCCGGCCTGGGCGGTGTAGTCACGGCTGCCGTAGCCGCCACCGGAGGCCGGCGCGTTGCCGTAGCCGCCACCGGAGGCCGGCGCACCGCCGTATCCAGCGCCGGAGCCGGGCGCGGCGCCGTAGCCGTCACCGGCCGCGCCAGCGCCGTACGCGCCCTCGGCACCTGCCGGAGCACCGTAGCCGCCACCGGAGGCGGGCGCGTTGCCGTAGCCGCCACCAGACGCGGGGGCGTTGCCGTAACCGCCAGCGCCATAACCGCCGGTTGCTGGCTCGTCGCCGTAACCGGCGCCACCCCAGCCCTGCTGGCCCGCACCGCCGTACGCCTGCGCCGGCGCACCGTACGGGTCCGGCGGGACGTCGTCGACCACCGGGCGGTGCATCATCGTCGGGGCCTCGCTCAGCGCCGCGCCACCGACCATGGTCGGGTCCGCCCCGCCACCGGGCCGTCCACCGACCACGCGGGTCTCTTCGGCGCCACGGAAACCGCCTCGTGCAGGTGGGACCGGACCGCCGCCAGCCGCCGCGGGCGCGTCGTCGTCCTCGCCGCCGTTCTCCTTGCGCTTCATCCAGAGCAGCACGATGGTGCCGACGCCGGCCGCGACCAGGAGACCGCCGAGCAGGATGATCAGGTAGTTACCCGCGCCGCCGCTGTCCTCGTTGTTCGAGGCGTTCGCCGCAGCACCTGGGCTGGGGTCGTCGGCAGCCTGGTCCTCGTTGCCCTCCGGGAGCGCCTCATCGGTGGGAGCGGCCTCGGTGCTGGCCGACGGCGTGGGGCTGGGCGTCCCCTCGACCTTGATCGCGAGGCTGATCCGCTGCCCGGTGATGGACTGCCCGGCGGCAGCGTTGATGGTCTTCCTGGCCACCACGTTGTCGAAGGTCGCGCCCAGGTCGATCCGGCCCGGTGCGATCGGGTTGGCCGTGGTGCCGGTGAAGCGGAAGTTGCCGCTGCCGTCGCTGGTGGTGTCGAAGGTCTTGCCGGTGCTGTCCAGCAGCATGACCACCGCGTTGGGCACGGCCTTGCTGTCGGCCTGCGCGACGACCTTGCCGGAGACCGACTGCACGGTCTGCTTCGGCGGCGGCGCGGCTGCCTTGCCCTTGACCGTCAGAGCGACGGAGGCGGTGCCCGGGCTCGAATCGGCCTCGACGGCGACCGTGACGTTTGCAGTCGCGTCGCCGGCATTGTCGTTGGCCGCGATCCTGACCAGCACGGACTTTGTCGGGTTGCCCAGGCCGCCGTCAGGGAAGTCGAAATCGCCGCAACCGCTGGCGCAGCTGACACCGGAGGGCAGGCCGGAGAGACTGATCTTTCCTTCTTTGTCGCCGTTACCGCCTGTGACGCGCACGGTGACCGTGGCATCGCTGCCGGCGTTGACGGTGACGGAGCCGGGGGAAACCTGAACATCTGCGGCCATGGCTGGTGTGGCGGGGACGGCGAGCAGAGCGCCGGCAACCAGCGCTACGACCACACCGGCCCGCTGCTTCCAGGCACGTCGGTGTGTTGACACGTCCACCGCCTTCCGGGCTGACTTCCCTCTGACCGGCGGGGCGCCGGGCCGGGGATCATCACGGTTCGAATACGCCGTCGGCAACTATGCCTTGTCCGACCGGATCGGCGCGACCCAGGGCCAGCGTCAGGTAGTTGGCCTGCGGGTCGTATCGTCCCGTCGTGTCCTCTCCGCACAGTAAGTCCGCTGCCGTTACGGCGGCGTTGTCGGCGCTCGACGAGGGGCGTACGCCCGAAAGGCCGGTGTTCCGAGAGGCGGTCCGGTCGTTGTTGACCGTCCTCGCGGAGCGCGCCCCCGGCCGATCGGTTGAGGTGCGCGTCCCACCATACGGGGCGATCCAGTGCGTACCCGGACCTCGACACACCAGGGGAAACCCGCCAAACGTGGTCGAGATGGCTCCCGACACCTGGCTGCGTTTGGCGACCGGGGGGATCGACTGGGTCGACGCGGTTGCCGAGGGGCGCGTCCAGATGAGTGGTGTCCGCGCGGACCTCTCGGCGTATCTGCCCCTCTAATTATCTCGGAGTCCCACTCACGGTGACGGCGTGCGCAGGAACCGTGACTATCTGTATTGATAGCGATTCGCGTACACTGTCAGGCGACGACAGTGGTCCCGGCAGAGAAGTGTGGATCCGCCCGTGATCCCGCCCGGCCGGTCCAGACCAGCATGAGGGAGCGGTAGGTGCCCCGAGGCGACGGCCGGCTGAGCCACGACCTTGACCCCCAACGACCTGGCCCCCAGGATGCCTGTGGCGTCTTCGGCGTCTGGGCCCCCGGCGAAGAGGTTGCCAATCTGACCTACTTCGGCCTCTACGCCCTGCAGCACCGCGGCCAGGAGGCGGCGGGCATCGCGGTGAGCGATGGCTCGGGTGTGGTGGTCTACAAGGATCTCGGCCTGGTGGCCCAGGTCTTCGACGAGCCAACCCTGGCGAGCCTGCGCGGCCACCTGGCCATCGGGCACGCCCGCTACTCCACGACCGGCGCATCGAACTGGGAGAACGCCCAGCCGACGATCCGGTCGACCACCTCCGGCACGACCATCGCGTTGGCTCACAACGGCAACCTGGTCAACACGGCAGAGCTGGAGAAGGAGGTCGCCGAGCGCGGCCTCGTCGCGGACGGTTCGACCAACGACACCTCCCTGGTGACGATGCTGCTCGCCAGCCGACCGGATCTGTCGGTCGAGGCGGCCGCCCTGGAGGTGCTGCCGCAGCTGCGTGGCGCGTTCAGTTTCGTCTTCATGGACGAGTCGACCCTCTACGCGGCCCGCGATCCGCACGGCGTCCGTCCACTGGTGCTCGGCCGCCTGGAGCGGGGCTGGGTGGTGGCCAGTGAGACGGCCGCACTGGACATCGTCGGTGCCAGCGTGGTGCGCGAGGTCGAGCCGGGCGAGCTGATCGCGATCGACGAGAACGGCCTGCGCTCCACCCGGTTCGCCGCGCCGGAGCCGAAGGGCTGTCTTTTCGAGTACGTCTACATCGCCCGCCCGGACGCCACGATCGCCGGGCGCAACGTCCACTCGGCGCGGGTGCAGATCGGCCGGCAGTTGGCCAAGGAACACCCGGTCGAGGCCGACCTGGTGATCCCGGTGCCCGAGTCGGGCACCCCGGCCGCGATCGGCTACGCGGAGGCGTCCGGCATCACCTACGGCGCCGGCCTCATGAAGAACCCGTACGTGGGGCGCACCTTCATCCAGCCGTCGCAGACCCTGCGGCAGCTCGGCATCCGGCTCAAGCTCAACCCGCTGCGGGAAAACGTCCGGGGCAAGCGGTTGGTGGTCGTGGACGACTCGATCGTGCGCGGCAACACCCAGCGCGCCATCGTGCGGATGTTGCGTGAGGCGGGGGCGCTGGAGGTGCACGTCCGGATCTCCTCCCCGCCGGTCAGCTGGCCGTGTTTCTACGGCATCGACTTCGCCACCCGGGCGGAGCTGCTGGCCAACGGGTTGGACAACGACGGCATCCGGCGTTCCATCGGCGCCGACACGCTGGGTTACGTCTCGCTTCCTGGCCTGATCGCCGCGACCGAGCAGCCGAAGACCAGGCTGTGTCGGGCGTGTTTCGATGGGGAGTACCCGATCGAGTTGCCGGCCGGCAACCTGATCGGCAAGCACGTGCTCGAAGGGGTGGGCCGACGGGTCGCCAACTCGGCGCCGGAGGCCCCGCACACCAACGGCTCGTTCGTCGCCACTCCGGGTGGCGTTACCGCAAACCGCCCGTAGCACCAACCGGCGCGGCCCGGCCACCGCCGGCGTGGCACCGAGAACCAAAGGGGAGAACCGTGACGCACGTGTCCGAGCGCAGTGGCGCAGGAAGCAGCCCGACCGGCGCCGGCGGCGACCGCCAGCTCTGGACGGCCGGCGCTGGCCGTCAGGCGCGCAAACGCTCGGTCTCGTACGCCGATGCCGGGGTCTCCATCGACGCGGGCGACCGCGCCGTGGAGTTGCTCAAGTCGAAGGTGCGCCAGACCCGCCGGCCCGAGGTGATGGGTGACCTCGGCGGGTTCGCTGGTCTGTTCCGACTGGACACGAAGAAGTACAAGAGCCCGATCCTGGCGTCCTCCACCGACGGGGTGGGCACCAAGCTGGTGATCGCTCAGCAGATGGACATCCACGACACGGTCGGCATCGACCTGGTGGCCATGGTCGTGGACGACCTGGTGGCCTGCGGTGCCGAGCCGCTGTTCCTGCTCGACTACATCGCGACGGGCGAGGTCGTCCCGGACAAGGTCGCCGAGATCGGTGCGGGCATCGCCGACGGCTGCCGTTACGCCGGCTGCGCGTTGCTGGGCGGGGAGACCGCGGAGCACCCCGGCGTGCTCCGCCCGGACGAGTACGACATCTCGGCGACCGGTGTCGGTGTCGTCGAGGAGGCCGACATCCTCAGCCCGGACCGGGTCGAGGTGGGCGACGTGGTGATCGCCATGCGCTCCTCGGGTCTGCACTCCAACGGGTACTCGCTGGTCCGGCACGTGCTGCTCGGTGCGGCCCGTATGCGCCTGGACATCGTCATCGACGACTTCGGTCGGCAGCGGACCCTCGGCGAGGAGCTGCTCACCCCGACCAAGATCTACGCCAAGGACTGCCTCAAGCTGATCGCCGAGGCCGAGGTGCGGGCGCTGTCCCACATCACCGGCGGCGGCATCCCCGGCAACCTGGTCCGGGTGCTCCCCGAGCACGTCGACGCGGTGGTCAACCGCTCCACGTGGAAGCCGCAGCCGATCTTCGACCTGATCCAGTCGAAGGGTCGGATCGACGACCACGACATGGAGTCGACCTTCAACATGGGCGTCGGCATGTTCGCGATCGTGTCGGCCGAGGACGCCGACCGGGCGCTGGCCACGCTGACCGGCCGTGGGGTCGAGGCCTGGCAGGCCGGCGAGATCATCGAGGGCACCGGCAACGTGCAGATGGTCGGTCAGCACACCCGAGGATGATCACTATCCGGTGATCGTACGGACACCTGATCAGGGCTTCACCCGAGTGGCCTGTGCCGCCTAGCCTGAAGGGCTCAGGCTTGGCGGAGGAGGGCGATGGCTGCTCGGGGACAGTCGTTCAGCGGGATGCGGGGTCTGGCCACCGTCCCGTCGTACGTCGTCATGCAGCCCACGACCCTCTGCAACCTCGACTGCGCGTACTGCTACCTGCCGTTCCGGGCCACCGACCAGCGGATGCCGGTGGCGGTGGCCGCGGCGGTGGCGGCGGCGGTCAACCCGTGGGCGACGGCCGGCCGGTTCTCCGTGGTGTGGCACGGCGGCGAGCCGTTGGCGGCCGGCCGGGAGCACCTGGCCGACCTGATGGCGCCGTTCGGCCCCGAGGTCGAGCACCACGTGCAGACCAACGCCACGCTGATCGACGACGACTGGTGTGACTTCTTCGCCCGGCACGAGATGCGGGTGAGCGTGAGCGTCGACGGGCCGCGGGCCCGCAACGGCGACCGGGTCAACCGGGGCGGCCAGCCGGCGTACGACCGGATCCTGCGCGGCGTCGCGGCGCTGCGCCGTCATGGCCTGCCGTTCTCCGCCCTGGCCGTGGTGTCGCAGCCCGCGCCGGGGCTCGCCAACGAGTTGTACGACTACTTCCTCGAACTGGGCTGCGACGTGCTGGGCATCAACATCGAGGAGACCGAGGGCGTCAACACCCGCGACAACCGCCACGACTCCTCGGCGGTGACCGCGTTCTGGGCGGAGCTGGTCGCGGCGTGGCGGCGTGAACCCCGGATCCACCTGCGCGAGGTCGAGTGGACGTTGCGCTACGCCGCGGCGGTGCTCGACAACTCGGCTGACGGTGTGCTGCCCCGCCAACTGGACCCGATCCCGACCATCGGTCACGACGGCTCGGTGACCGTGCTGTCCCCGGAGTTGGCCGGCTTCACCGACCCGCGCTACGGCGACTTCAGCAGCGGCAACGTCCTGAAGACCCCGCTGGCGGAAATTCTCGGTCGAGCGGCGGGGACACCGTGGGTGGGGGAGTTCCTGGCCGGGGTGGAGGCCTGCCGGGTGTCCTGCCCCTACTTCGGCTTCTGTGGCGGTGGCCACGCCGCCAACCGTTACTTCGAGCTGGGGCGTTTTGACGGTACGGAGACCGAGCACTGCCGCAACAGCAAGATCCGCCTATTGGATGGAGTGTTGGAGCATGCCCGAGAGCACCAGTAACCGGCGGCCTGAGCGCGAGGCGGATGACGGAGTCAACGAGCGGGTGCGGGAGGCGGCTCCTGCGCTCGTCGCGCTGCTGCAGGAGGCCGAGGACGCCCGGCGGCTGCGCTCGGAGGTGTCCGGCGGGGACGGTGCCAGCGCGGTCTGCGCGTGGAACCACTTCGAGAACATCCCGACCTTCTACAACTGGAACAACCGCCCGCGCTGAAGTGAGCCGCGATCAGGGGCCTGTCGAGCGGCCGGAGTGGCTCCGGTCGGGCCAGGCCCCTTGATCGTCGGCCAGCTGCACCTGCACGGGACGCGCGTGAGCACGCGGGGGTTACCGCGTGCTCAGGTGCGTCGAGAGGTCAGCGGGTCGGACGGACCCAGGGATCCGGATCGTCGTCCGCGTGATCCTCATCATCCTCATCGACGGACTCTTTCGAGTCGTCGACGAAGTGGTGCTCAGACTTACCAGCACCCGCCAGTTCGCGCTGCAAGGCGGTGAGGTCGGTGTTCGGGGAGTGGTACTTCAACTCCCGGGCCACCTTTGTCTGCTTGGCCTTAGCACGGCCGCGCCCCATGGCTCGACCCCCTCGCACAGAATGCGGGGCAGCCCGAAGGCGGGCCCCGATGACGTCAGGCATCTCTCGTGGCTCTTACGGTACATGGGGATGCCACCGTTCGGCACCTCGGGTTACCGTCAGCCGGCTCTGCGCGTCGCGTCGATCCGGCCGTCACCCAGTGTACCGGGTAAGGAGCGGAACGGTTAGCGCCCGTGACACCGGACAAACCGGATCAAAATTCGATCCGGCCTCAGCTTAGCGAGCCACGCCGGCACAGGTGGCCCGGAGGCGGATCCCGTCGACCCGCCCCCGGGAGTGCTCAGCGCAGGTGGATCGCCCGCAGGCGGCCGACGTCCGCCATCCGTCGCTCGGCCAGCCGGTCCGCGGCGACCGCGGGCGGCACGCCCTCGGCGTCGGCCAGGCGCAGGATCTCGCGGGTGGTGTCGTAGATCCGGGTTGCCCGCAGCTTCGCCCGATCGAAGTTGAAGCCCTCGATCTCGTCGGCGACCTGGATCACACCGCCGGCGTTGACCACGTAGTCCGGCGTGTAGAGGATGCCGCGGTCGGCCAGCAGTTTCTCGATGCCCGGGTGGGCGAGCTGGTTGTTCGCCGCACCGGCCACGACCTTGGCACGCAGCGCCGGCACGGTGTCGTCGTTCAGGGCGCCGCCGAGCGCGCACGGCGCGTACACGTCGATGTCCGCGGCGACCAGCGCGCTGGCGTCGTCCACCAGGGTGACCTGCGGGTGGTTGCTGCGTACCCAGGCCAGCGCCTTCGGGTTGACGTCGGTGGCGACCACCTCTGCGCCGTCCTCCAGCAGGTGGCCGGTGAGGTACTTGCCGACCTTGCCGAGACCGGCGACGCCGACCCGGCGGCCCCGCAGGCTCGGGGTGCCCCAGACGTGCTCGGAGGCGGCCCGCATGCCCTGGAAGACACCCCAGGCGGTGAGGATCGACGAGTCGCCGGCGCCGCCGTGCTCCACGCTGCGGCCGGTCACGTAGCGGGTCTCCCGGGCCACGACGTCCATGTCCGCCACGTAGGTGCCGACGTCGCACGCGGTGTAGTAGCGACCGCCCAGCGACTCCACGAACCGCCCGTACGCGCGAAGCAGCGCCTCGCTCTTGATCTGCTCCGGGTCACCCCAGATGACGGCCTTGCCACCACCCAGGTCCAGCCCGGCGAGCGCGTTCTTGTACGCCATCCCGCGGGACAGGTCGAGCACGTCGGCGAGGGCGTCGTCCTCGCTGGCGTACGGGTAGAAGCGGGTGCCGCCCAGCGCCGGCCCCAGCGCGGTGGAGTAGATCCCGATGATCGCCTTCAGGCCGCTCTGCTTGTCCTGGCAGAACACGACCTGTTCGTGACCGGTCGATCCCGGGTCGTCGGTGCTCGCGAATACGCCCATGGTTGGCTCCTGGAGTGGTGTGCGTCCTTGTGGGACGCGGACCTGGTGGACCCCGGCGGGGATGCTGCCGGTGTGATCGAGCCTAGTATCGGCCGCCCTGAGGTCGCTCGACGCGCCGCCGGTGTCCCACGTTGCGGCGCGCGTGGTCCGGCCGCTGACCGCGTACGGCTTCGGTTCGTGGGAGGATCGCGCCGTGCCGTCGCTCTTCGCTTCTTACCTGCGCGTGTACGAACCGTTGACCGCCTTCGACCGGGACCGGCAGAGCTACTGGCGCCGCTACGTGTCGGAGGGCCGGGCGGTGGCCCCGGTCGAGGGGCCCGGCCGGCAGCGGACGGCGGTGATCGAGGCGCTGGGCGCTGGTTGGACCCGGCTGCCGGACCTGCCGGAGGAGGCGTACGTCCTGGAGACGGACGACAGCCTGCTGGTCTGCCCATGGAACCTGCGCATCCGGGTCGCTGAGGCGGCCCTCAGCGCTCGGGACGGGGTGCCCTCGGTGCTTGCCGACGCCTTCGTGCCGCCGGTGCTGGCCGGCCAGGCCAGGGCGGTCGTCGACGACTGGCGCAGCGGTGCCCGGGTGCTGGAGCACGGGGTGCCCCGGGTGCACGAGCAGATCGCGACCTGGGGAGTGCCCCTGCGGTGGTTCGTGCTCTTCGACCCGGCCGAGCGGGACCTGGTCACCCAGCCGGGCCGTCGGGCGCTGCGCTACCGGACCGAGATCTCCAAGGCCCGTCGCCGGTCCTCCCGGGCGCTGTCGGTGCTGCGCAAGTCGGTGGGCGAGGCGCCGATCACCGAGGCGGTGGAGGAGGCGGCGCGCTGGCTGGAGGAGTTCCATCCGCGCTCGGTGGTCGAGTTGGACTACGGCGGTCTGGTCGACCTGCTCTCCGACGAGACCCTCACCGCCGACGACTCGCCCGAGTTGGTCGCCAGCGGCCTCGCGGGGCTGTCGCGCGGTGAGGCCGAGGAGGCGTCCGCCGCGTACGACACGTTGGTGGCCCGGTGGCGCGCGGTGCAGTTGCTGGAGCGGTGCAACTAGGGGCATATCGCCCGAGGAGCGCTCCCAAGGTGAGGTGTGCTCGTAGTTGACGCATCACGAACCGTGATCATGAGTCCGAATAAGGTACTTTCTGCCGTGTAAAAGTCGTAAAAATCGGGCATGGTTCATCCGTCCGTCTAGGGACCTTCATCCGTTCGGCCCATGTCGGACATCGGGGACTAGCCGGACCATGGGAGACGCGTCGGCCGGCGGGACCCCGGCCGATGTCTATACATGTGGAGGAGTGACCGATGGCATCGCGAACGCACGAACCAGAGCCGCTACTCACGCCGGCCGAGGTGGCGTCGATGTTCCGTGTCGACCCGAAGACGGTGACCCGGTGGGCAAAGGCTGGCAAGCTCAGTGCCATCCGCACCCTGGGTGGCCACCGTCGATACCGCGAGTCGGAGGTCAGGGCGCTGTTGCAGGGTCAGATCCCGCAGCAGCGGCAGGGCGACTGAGCGGCAATAGTTTTCCGGTAAAGGGGCGGTGGATCTCGATCCGCCGCCCCTTTCCACGTCCTCCAGTCGCCGCCGTCGCGTCTTCAACGCCGCGTCTTCGTCAGCGTCTCAGCGCCGCGTCTCGGTCAGCGTCAACCGGATGCCGACCGTGCCGCCCTCGCCGCGCCGCAGCCGGCTGCCGAGCAGGCTGAGTCGACCGATCAGGCGGTACTTGTGCTTGAGCAGGTCGCGGACCCGACCGGTGTCGCCGCTGCCGTAGATCGTCGCGTGGGCCGGCACCTCCGGCCCGTGCGGCCGTCCCCGCACGTCGCACGGGGCCACGGTCACCTCACCGTTGTGGCGGATGCGCTTCACCTTGCCCGAGTCGGCCCCGGTCCAGACCGCCAGCGCCTCACCGTCGCGTACCGCCCAGACCGGGGTCGGCACCGCCCGACCGTCCTTGCGGAAGGTCGTGAGCAGGATGTACTTCTCAGCCGACAGCCGGTCCAGCGTGGTCACGCCGCCAGGATACGGCCGCTACCGGCCGCTGAGTGGACAGATAGCGTGAACGCCGTGACGGGTGAGCCTCGAATCGGTGACGTGGTCGGCGAACTGCTGCGGGACACGCTCGCGGTGGCCAGCGGGGTCGGACCCCGGCCGCTGGTCGGCGGGCGGCTGCCCCGGCCGGTCATCGAGATCATCGAACGGGACGACGGTCTGATCAACGGCGCGCCAGCCGCGCACTATCTCGACGGTCCGCAGGACTGGCAGCCGTACGACCACCGGGCGGTGGAACGGGCCCGCGGCGAGACGCTGGACATCGGCACCGGCGCCGGCCGGATCGCCCTGCTGCTCCAGGAGCGCGGCGTACCGGTCACCGGGCTGGACACCTCCGCGGGCGCGCTGGCGGTGAGTCGGCGTCGAGGCGTCCGGCGACTGGTGCACGGCACCGTCGACACGCACGTCGCAGACGGGCAGCGGTACGACACGTTCCTGCTGCTCGGCAACAACCTCGGGCTGTTCGAGGGGCGCGAGCGTGCCCCCGGGTTCCTGGCCGCGCTCGCCGCGCTGGCCCGACCGGGGGCGCAGATCATCGCGCACGGCACCGACCCGTACGGCACCCGGGACCCGCTGCACACGAGTTACCACGAGCGCAACCGCAGTCGGGGTCGGCTCGGCG
Organism: Micromonospora cabrerizensis; assembly: GCF_022230955.1. Taxonomy (GTDB): domain Bacteria; phylum Actinomycetota; class Actinomycetes; order Mycobacteriales; family Micromonosporaceae; genus Micromonospora; species Micromonospora cabrerizensis. The sequence goes on along the minus strand of NZ_JAKKFI010000013.1, from coordinate 65,354 downwards.
GTCAGCTTCGGCTCCGGTTGCGCTACCGGGAGCTGGGCACCGAGTGGTTCGACTATCTGGTCTGCTCGGCGGAGGAGTTCGCCTCGCTGGTGCACGGCACCGGCTGGCGGTTGACCGATGTGGACGACCGCGACGCGCCCTACTACCTGGCCACCCTGCGGCTCGCCGACTGAGCGACGGCCCCCACGCTCCGCGTCACGGAGGGCGGGGGCCGTCGTACGGCTCAGACCTGGACGGTCGGGGGAAGCTGCTCGGGCGGCAGACCGCCATCGCCGTCGACCACCTCGTCCGGCTGGCCGTCCTCGTCGATGTCGACCATGGTGATGTCCACCTTGCCGTCGCCGTCGGTGTCGAACTGGAACAGGTCGGCCTTGCCGTCGCCGTCGGTGTCCACCACCCACACGTCGGTCTTGCCGTCGTTGTTGGTGTCGGCGCGCAGCAGCTCGACCCGCTCGTCGCCCCGGGTCTCCACGATCTCCCCGTCAGTGACGCTCTCCGGTGCCTGGCTCATGTCGGTGGTCCTTCCCTCGGTTGACGGGCGGTCATTACCCGATCCCGCGCTCCCCCACGCATGAGCCGGGTCGTCGAGCTGTCTAGGGTCGCACCATGAGCGAGCGGAGCGGGCGGAACACCCCGGTCGGCGTGGCGGGGACCCCGCGCGTCGGCGGGCGGGACAGGGAGGCGTGATGAGCGATCGTTTCGTGGTCGTCGGTGCCGGCACGATGGGGCTCGGCATCGCGTACGTGGCGGCCGGGGCCGGGCACGCCGTGGAGTTGGTCGAGGTGGACCCCGAGCGGGGCGCCTCCGCGCTGAACCGGCTCGCCGAGCTGTGGGAGCGGGCGGTGCAGCGCGGGAAGCTGAGCGCCGACGAGGCCGCCGCGAACCGGCAGCGGGTCACGCTGCGTCCCACGCTCGCCGATGTCGCTCCCGCCCCCGGGGTGATCGTGGAGGCGGTGCCGGAGCGGCTCGACCTGAAGCGGGCGGTGCTGCGGGACGCCGCCGCCCTGCGCCCCGTGCTGCTGGGCAGCAACACCTCCAGCATCGCCATCGGTGAGCTGGCCGCCGGGCTGGACGCGCCCGAGCGCTTCCTCGGCCTGCACTTCTTCAACCCGGTCTGGGCGATGACCCTGCTGGAGATCGTGGTCGGCCCGGCTACCGCCGAGGAGACCACGGCCGCGGCCGTCGCGCTCGCCGGCCGGCTGGGCAAGGACCCCGTCGTCGTACGCGACCTGCCCGGCTTCGCCACCTCCCGGCTCGGGGTCACCCTCGGGCTGGAGGCGATCCGGATGGTCGCCGACGGGGTGGCCAGCCCGGCCGACATCGACAAGGCGATGGTGCTGGGCTACCGGCACCCGATCGGGCCGTTGGAACTCACCGACCTGGTCGGCCTCGACGTGCGGCTCGACATCGCCCGCACCCTCCAGGCCGCGTACGGCGACCGCTTCGCACCGCCGCCCCTGCTCGTCGAGATGGTGGCCCAGGGGCGGTTGGGCAAGAAGTCCGGGCACGGCTTCTACCAGTGGAACGCCGGGGTCAAGCAGTGAGCGCGAGGAGTGAGCTTGCGAGCCCCGCAGTCGCGAACACAAGGTGGACGCAGTGAGCGGGCTGCGGATCGAGGAACGGCCGGACCGGCTGGTGGTCACCCTGGACCGACCGGAGAAGCGCAACGCCATCGACGCCGACCTGATCGCCGAGCTGCACCAGGTCTGCGCGGAGTTGGAGGCGCGTCCCCGGCTCCTGCTGCTCACCGGTGGCGCGGCGGGCATCTTCGCGGGTGGCGCCGACATCGGCCAGCTCCGCGAACGGGGCCGCACCGATGCCCTCGCCGCGATCAACTCCGCCGCCTTCGCCCGGATCCGGGCGTTGCCGATGCCCACCGTCGCCGCCGTCGACGGCCCGGCGCTGGGCGGTGGCGCGGAGCTGGCGTACGCCTGCGATCTGCGGGTGTGCACGGCGCGGGCGGTCTTCGGTCAGCCGGAGGTGCGGTTGGGCATCCTGGCCGGCGCTGGCGCGACCCACCGGCTGCCCGCGTTGGTCGGTGAGGGCCGGGCCAAGGAGCTGCTCTTCACCGGCCGACGGGTGGACGCCGCGGAGGCCCTGCGGATCGGTCTGGTGAACCGGGTGGTGGACGAGCCCGACGAGTTGCTGACGGCGACGCACGCCCTGCTGGACGAGATCGCCCTGGGCTCCCCGCTGGCGCTGCGGCTGACCAAGCTCGCGGTGGACGCGCCCGCCGCCGCGCATCCGCAGCTCGACCTGGTCAGTCAGGCGGTGCTCTTCGAGGACGAGGAGAAGCACCGGCGGATGACCGAGTTCCTGGAGCGCCGCCGGCAGCGGTGACTCCTCGAAACGAAGAGGCCGCACCGGCAAGCGCCGGTGCGGCCTTCGTGTGCCCGTGGTCGTGCTACTGCCGGATCTGCACCTCGGCGTCGGCCAGGCCGCGGATCACCTGGGCCGACTCACCGAAGCCGATGATCAGCACGGCGTCCGCGCCGAAGTCCTTGATCTCCTTCGCGCCCCGGCTGAAGTCGACAGGGGCCGCCTTGGCGTCGGCCGGCGGCTCGTACGTCAGCAGCTTGAGTCGGTCGGCAGCGATACCGGCCTTCTCCAGCTCCTCACGGACGGTGCCCTGGAGGCCCTCACCGTAGGAGTCCTTGCGCGCCACGATGACGATCTTCTGCGACCCGTCGCGGAGGATGACGTCGGCCAGCGCCCGGCCCTGGAGGCTGTCCGGCGGGGCAGTGCGGAAGTAGAGGCCCTCGTCGTCCACGTCGGTCAGGCTGCTGTCGGTGTTGGACGGGGAGAAGAGGATCTTCCCGGCCTGCACCACGTCCGGCAGAACCGCCCGGGAGATGCCCGAACCACCCGCGCCGATGATCACGCTGACGCCGGCAGTCGCGTGCTTGGCCACCGTCGCCTTGGCCACCGCCGGGTTGGTGCCGTCGTCGCCCTCCAGCCACGTCACCGGCTTGCCCAGCGCGCCGCCAGCGGCGTTGATCTCCTTGATCGCCAGCGCGGCGCCGGCGGCCATCGGCGGGTACGCGATCGACAGGTCACCGGTCTTGGGCAGCAGACCGCCCAGGATCAACGGCTCCTGGTCGGCGGGCACGTTCGGGCGCTGCTTCTTCGGCTTCGGCGGCGTCTTGGTGCTCGCCGCCGACTCGATGCCCGCACCGACGAACTCGGTCTTGCCGTCGTTGATCTGCTGCCCGTCGAAGGTCAGCGTGGCGTAGCTCGCGGTGGCCGGCTCACCCTTGTCGGTGAAGCCCGCCCGCGTCAGCGAGACGCCGCGGTACTCGATGTCCTGGCCGTTGCGGGCCAGCGTCAGGCAGCTGACCGGGTCCTCGCAGCGCTGCCCGTCGTTGGTCACCGCGACGATCTGCTTCGCGATGGCAGCCGGGTCCGTGCTGCCGGACAGCTGCGCGGCGAGCACGGCGATCACCACCGCGTCGTACGTCTCGGCCGAGTACACGTAGTCCGTCAGCGCCGGATTGACGGTCCGTAGCCTGCCCTTGAAGTCCTCGGGCAGCGGAACGAGGGGCGTGGTGCCCTTCATCCCGTCCACGAGACTTGCGCGTTCCTTCAACTCCGCAGGGTAGGAGTTGAGCATGTTGCCGTCCGTGCCGTAGAGGCGCACCTGTTGGGCGCTGGTCTCCTTGGCCTTGTCATCCCCGCAAGCGCTTGTGGCGAGCAGGATCGTCGCGCAGGCAGCCAGTGAGGCCACCCGCGAGCGGCGTGATACGAGCATGGTCGTCCTTCCTCCGGCGAAGGTCCGCTGCGCACATTAGCGTGCCGAGGCCGACGGCGGGACCGTGGAGGTGGCGTAAAGCGCAGGTAGCTCGCGTTGAACACGGACAGTGACGGTCTTCGGGGGGCCTTGACCACGCGTCCTACTGTGCGCTGGGTGACGGACCTACCACAGCAGACGTTCGACGACGCGGCCGCCGTGCTCCGCTCAGCGCTGACCGGGGATGGGGAAGCGGTGGTGGGAGCGTTCGACGCGGTCGTCGACCGGGCCGGCCTGAGCGGCGCGTACGGGGTCGCCTGGTGCCTGGCCGCGACGATGCTCGGTGACGCGCCGGCGGCCAGCGGTGCGGCCCTGGACTTCCCGGGAATCGACCAGGCGGAGTACGACACCCGCTGGGTGGCCCGCTTCGTCAGCGCGTACGCCAACCGGGACGAGCCGACCGGCGAGGCGTTGTTCGGCGCCGCGGCAGCCGACGGGCTGCTGCCCGACTGCCTGCTCACGCTCGCCGGCTCGACGATCGCCACCCTGCGCAGCCGTGCAGGGTGACCGGCCGCCGGCTCGCGGCGTCCGTCGGGGGGCGGACGCCGCGACCGCGCGGACCGCTCAGAACGCGTGGTACGCGATCAGCGGCTCGTACTCGTAGCGCAGGTTCTCGAAGCGGACCCGGAAGTTGACCCCGTCCCGGACGTCGGTCGCCACCGTGATCCAGCCCGAGTTGGCCGGCAGGTACGTCCAGTAGTTGCAGGCACTGGTCTTGTCCACGAAGATCACGCACGCCTCGGTGGCGTACACGCTGGCGTTGCGGACGTTGATGTCGCGACAGCGGGTCGTGGTGCGGTACTGCCCGGCCGAGCCGCCGTAGCGGCCGCTCTCGAAGTACGACCGGACCGCCCCGCCGTAGCAGGTGGCCAGCGGGGCGAACGCGTTCGCCCCGGAGCTGACCGGTGCGGTCGGTGTGGTCGGCTCCGCCTGGGCGGGTGTGCCGGCGAAGAGCAGTGTGGTGGCCGTGGCGACGGCGAGCAGGCGAGCGGTCGGGGATGACATGCGGGCCTCCGGAAGAAGCTGACTGACCGTCCGTATCGGACTGATCATGCGACCGTGACGATGATACTTATCGATCAATGCCGGCGTGACCCCGGTGATGTCCGGCCCATGTGGTAGCTCTGTAGGCATGTCCGAGGCGATGCTCAGCAAGGTGCGCAAGCTGCTGGCCCAGGCCGAGGACCCGGCCTGCACGCCCGCCGAGGCCGCCGCGTTCACCGCCAAGGCGACCGAGCTGATCGCCCGCTACGGGGTGGACCGGGCGCTGCTTGCCGTACGTGACCCGACCACCGACCCCGTCGGTGACCGGGTGCTGGACGTCGTCGCCCCGTACGCCCGCGACAAGGTCGGCCTGCTGGCCGCGGTCGCCGAGCCACTGCGCTGCCGCTGCGTACGCCGCCGGCAGGGCAACGGTTTCACGCTGCACCTGTTCGGCTTCGCCAGCGACCTGGAACGGGTCGACCTGCTCTTCACCTCACTGCTCGTGCAGGCGGCGCACGGCCTGGCCGCCACCGCCGTGCCGGCGGACGACCACCCCGCCGCCTTCCGCCGCTCCTGGCTCGCCGGTTTCGCGGAGGTCATCGGGGGCCGGCTCTGGGCTGCCGAGACGGCGGCGGCCAGCGAGTCGGGCACGCCGTCGGTGGCGCTGGTGCTGGCCGACCGTTCCGACCGGGTGCAGCGACGGCTCGCCGAGGAGTACCCACGGCTGCGCACCGCACCGCCGCGCCGGCTGGGCGGCACCGGCTTCGGTTCGGGGGCGGAGGCCGGCCAACGCGCGAACCTGGGTGGTCGGGACCTCGGCGGCCGCGCCGCTGGTGACCGGCGGCTCGGCCGGTGACGCGGAGCGCTCGTCAGGCCGGAGTGCCGGGGCGGCGTGAAACCGTGGCGACGTAGCGGGTGAGCAGCTCGTGCCAGCCGGCGGTGAGCGCCTTGCGGTACCCCTCGGCAGCCTCGCCGTGCCGGTCGAAGTGCCGGTGCTCCAGCTCGACCCGGGTGCGCTCCGGCCCTTCGGGAAGAAACAACACCTCGACCTCGCTGGCCCGGGCCGGGTCCGGCACCGGCGCCCGGTCGGGGCCGATCTGCCAGACGAAGACCAGCCGCCGCGGTGGGTCCCAGGTGAGCACCCGGCCCCAGTCGGCGCGGAACCCGTACGGGCCGATCTCGTAGAGCATCCCGCCGGCGCGCGGCTCCATGCCCAGCTCCGCGAGAGCGTCGGGGCCGGACCAGGTGTACTCGGTGACCCACCAGTCAGTCAGTTCGTCGGTGAAGACCGCGAACGCGTGCTCGGCGGCGCCCGGGACGAGGAGACTGCACCGTAGGGAGAACTGGTCGGCGTCCTGCCGGATGTCGGCCGGATCAGTCATTTCCTGTCCCATAGGCCCGGACCATACCGGCTGATGCCCGGGTGTGCAGCTTCGCGCGGCGCCTTTTCCAGACAGAGGGTTGCCGACTCGTCACGGACGGGATGCCCCGCCGGAAAGCGGGTAACCGCGCCGAACGGCCCGGACGACCGGGACGGTGTGCAGGCGGGGCGGGAGATCATGAGCGAGAGCGCGCAACAGCGAGGACCGGACCGGAACGTCGAGAGCCCGGACCCCGACGTCCTGCTCGACATCCCGAAGGTCTCCGTCGACTCGATCCGGCTGGCCGTCGACGGCTTGGACGCCGACCTGTCCCTGCGAGCCCGGGTGGCCAACCTGCTCCAGGTCGACGCCGGCGTACGGGTGCACCTCGACGGCGGCGAGCTGGACATCAACGGGGTGCAGGCGGAAGCGCAGTTGCGGGTGCGGTTGGAACAGCTGACCAGGATCCTGGGCCGGGCGCTCGACACGCTCGACACCAACCCACAGATCATCGAGGCGCTCGCCCGGACCGCCGGCACCGCCGTCGACGACGTGAACCGCGGCGCACAGCAGTTGGTGCCGGAGGCTGCTGAGGTACGGGCGTCGACGCGGCGCTCCAACGGCGTGGATGAGTCAGGTCAGCAGGCGGGCGCGGTCGGTGCCGTCACCGACCGTGCCCAGCCAGGCCCGGGTCGCCCGGAACTGGGTGCGGGCCAGGGTCGGTCAGGTTCGGACCGGTCGAAGGGGGATCACGGCGGGTCTGGTGCGGGTCCGGGTGGGCCAGGTTCAGGTGCGGGCGGGCCTGGTGCAGGTCCGGGTGGGCCAGGTTCAGGTGCGGGCGGGCCTGGTGCAGGGGCGGGTGCGGGGCCGGGCGGCCCAGGTCCAGGTGCGGGCGGGCCTGGGTTGGGTCCGGGCGCCCCAGGTTCAGGTCCGGGTGGGCCAGAGGCGGGGTCGGGTGGCGCGGGGCCGGGTGCCGGGGGTCCCGGGTCCTCTGCCGGAGGTCCGGGACCCAGTGCGGGGGGACCCGGGGTTAGAGCTGGTGGCCCTGGGCCGGGCGAGAAGTCGCAGCCGGAGTCCGGCGGTCCGGAGGGCCGTCGCCCGGAAGGTCGGCCGCACGAGGAGCAGCGCGGCCCAGGCGGCGGGCAGCGTGAGGGTGAGCGTGGCCCCGAGGGCCGGCACCCCGAGGGTCAGCGGCACCCCGAGGGTCAGCGGCACCCCGAGGGTCAGCGGCACCCCGAGGGTCAGCGGCACCCCGAGGGTCAGCGGCACGGGGAGCGGCATCACCCCGAGGGTCAGCGGTCCGCGGGCCCGGGTGGGGGGAAGCCGACCGGCGCGGATCGGAACGCCGAGGATGCGGCAGGGCCGTCTACCGGGGGGCCTGAGAGCCGACCTGGTCGCTCGGCTGGCCCCGGGCCAAGCCCGTCCGGCGATCGTGACGGCGGGGGTGGGTTGCTGGGCGGGGCACAGAGCGCAGCGCAACTGGCCGAGCAGGCGGGAGAGACACTGCGGCAGGCCGGGCGCAGCGTGTGGGAGGCGATCCAGAGTGGCGTGGCGCAGCACCGCCAGCAGGGACGCCGAGACCAGTGACGCCTTGCGCGGCCAGACCAGTGAACGCCCGCGCGACGGAGACGATGACGCCGAGCCCAGTGACGCGCGTGCGGCCGAGACCAGTGACGCGCGTGCGGCCGAGACGGTGACGCCGCGCAACCGACCCGCGTGGCCCCGCATGATCGACTCGTCTTTCAGGAAAGCGCGGTATTCCGCCGCCTCTGATGCCCCGATTTCCAGAAAGTCGAGTGGATCACACCCGCATCGGGCAATCACCTCCGCAACTGGCGGATCCGCACCCGTAAACAGCAAGATCCCCACCTGCGTTTCCGCTGGTGGGGACCTCTGTAGCCCGGCGAAAGGCTATGTGGCCAGGGGCGGGGTCGAACCGCCGACCTTCCGATTTTCAGTCGGACGCTCGTACCAACTGAGCTACCTGGCCGTATCGCTGCTCGGCTCATGCTACCCGGCAACCGGACGAACCGGTGGCAGGGCGACCTGCTCCGATACGCAGAACGCCGCGCGATGCGCGGCGTCAGCGCTGCGGTCCTGACGGGACTTGAACCCGCGACCTCCGCCTTGACAGGGCGGCGAGCACTCCAACTGCTCCACAGGACCTAGCTTGTGTTGCTCCGGCTTGCGCCGGTCGTGCCCCCAACGGGATTCGAACCCGTGCTACCGCCTTGAAAGGGCGGCGTCCTGGGCCGCTAGACGATGAGGGCGGCCCCGCCATCATTGCACACTCGCAACTTCAAGCGGACTTGCTCCCATCCGGCCCCGCCGGAGGCTTGGAAAGCATACGTGATGCCCGGTCGGTCGACAAAATCGGTATCGGCAAGGGCTTCGGGAGAGGTATAACCGCAGGTCAAAGCTGGTCTAGCGGAGTTTGATGATGCCGAAGCGCTTCTTCAGGTCGGCGATCAGGCTGGGGCAGGCGGCGAGCGTCGCGGCCCGGTCGCCACCCCCGTCGTGCAGCAGCACGATGGCACCGGGGCCGGCCGCGGTGTGGATCCGCTTGCCGATCGTGGCGGCGTTCGGCTTGTCCCAGTCCTGTGGGTCGACCGACCAGTGCAGCGGGCGCATGCCGAGATCCTTCGCCACCGTCAGCACCTCCGGCGTCCACCGGCCGCCCGGCTGGCGGTAGAAGGACACCTTGGCGCCGGGAGCCGCTTTCTGGATGGCCCTGTTCGTGCGGTCCAGGTCGGCCCGGATCTCGTTGACGGGCCGTCGGGCGAGGTCGAGGTCGTGTCGCCAGCTGTGGTTGCAGAGCTGGTGTCCCTCGCGGACGATCCGCCGGACCAGCTCCGGGTGGCGCTGCACCTCGCGACCGACCACGCAGAAGGTGGCGGTCACCTTGGATGCCCGCAGTTGGTCGAGCACCTTGGGCGTCCAGGTCGGGTTGGGCCCGTCGTCAAAGGTCAGGACCACCTGGCGTACGCCGGTGTTGCGCCGCAGGCCGGCCGGGAGCTTGGCCGGCAGCGGTCGCAGCGGAGGCTTGGGCGGCTTGGCGAGCGTGGGATGCGGTGACGGTGTGGGCGCGGTGGTGGATTCCACCGGGTGCGGCGCGGCGGGCGCGATGGTGTGGTCCGGCCCCGCACAGCCGGACAGGACCAGCGCCACGGCGAGGACGGACGCCAGGAAGGCGCGGGCTTGCATCTGCTCGCTCCCGGAGGGGTCGGGGTAGGCGGACCCGCCCGACGGTAGTTCACGCGATCATTGGGCGACAGTGCGATCAGTCACGCCTCGACTGGTCCAGGGAGTCACGGACCGCGACGGCGAGCGAGACCGCCTCGGCCAGGTCGACCGGCCGCACCACCCCGGCGGGCAGCGTGTCGGCGCGCCAACCGGGGCCGGCGGCGAGCGCCAGCAACGGGCGCCGGGGTGCGGCGAGCAATGCGCTGAGCTGTGCCGGATCGGCGGTGGCCCGGGTGTGCGACCAGAGCACCACGGCGGCCGGCCCGGTCCGGTTGACCGCCTCGACGAGAGCGGCCACCGGCACCCGGGCGCCGAGCATCCGGTAGCTCACCCCGGCCTCCGCGAGCGCGGCGGCCATCGCCTCCAGTGGCAGGGTGTGCTGCTCCTCGTCGGCGCAGGAGAGCAGGATCCGGGCTGGGCCGGCGGGAACCTTGGCCCGACTGGCCGCCGCGAGAGCCTCCGAGACGCAGCGGGACACCAGGTGTTCCACCTCGATCAGGCCGGTGGTGGCGGCGTGGCGTTCGCCGATGCCGGCGAGCACCGGGCGCAGCAGGCCCTCCCAGGTGGCGACGACCCCGCTGGTGGCCAGGGCGCGCGCGATCGTCTCGCTGATCGCCGCGGCATCCAGACGCATGGCGGCCCGGGCCAGTCCACGGGCTGCGGGGCCGGCTCGGCCGACCGGGATGGTGCCACCGCCGTCGCGGCCGGACGGGGGGATCCGGACCGGGGTGACGGTGCCGTTGGGTGTCGGATCGGGTGCCTGGCGAGCCCAGCGGGCCGCCTCGGCGGGGCTCACCCCCTCGGCGGTGAGCCGTCGCATGATTTCGAGACGGGCCAGGTCGGTCGGGGTGTACCGGCGGTGGTGGCCGGGGATGTGCTCACTGGGCCCGAGCCCGTAGCGCTGGTGCCAGGTGCGGAGGGTCGTCACCGCGACCCCCAACCTGCGTGCGACCGCGCCCGCGCTCAGCGCCTCATCGACCACCCGACCGCTCCGCCGAGTCATCCGCCGACGAGCCAGGCGGGGTCACGGCTAGGCCGGATGTGCCAGTCGTGCCCGAGGGGCGCAGCAGCCGGTCCACCACCCCGCCGAGCCAGGGCGCGTACGACCGGGGGTCGAGATCCAGCTCGGCCTCCAGCGCGGCCGGATCGGCCCACCGCAGCTCGGCAACCTCGTCCGGGTCCGGCAGGAGCGGGGCCCCGGGTAGGAAATCACCGCGCAGCACGTGGTCGTACTCGAATTCGACGCGACCGGTCGCCGGGTCCTCGGCGTAGTAGACGTAGACCCCGACCTCGGTCAGCTCGACGGGGCCCGCGCCAAGCTCCTCGCGTAGCCGCCGGTTGGCCGCCTCGGCGAGGGACTCGCCGGGCCGGGGGTGGCCGCAGCAGGCGTTGGCCCAGCGCAACGGGAACCGGGTCTTGACGGCGGCGCGGCGCTGGAGCAGCACCTGGCCGTCCGAGTCGACCAGCAGCACCGAGAAGGCCCGGTGCAACTGCCCCGGGGGCTGGTGCGCGGCCGCGACGGTCGTCTCGCCGTGGGCCTCGCCGTTCTCGTCGACCAACTCGACGAGGTGGTCCTCGCGGCTGCTCATCGGCCTTCCCCGGTGATCCGGCCGGCGGCGAGTTTGCCGGAGATGAGCACCATCGGTACGCCGACGCCCGGCTGGGTGCCGGAGCCGACGAAGACCACGTTCGACAGCTTGCGATGCATGTTCGACGGGCGGAACGGGCCGGTCTGGAAGAGGGTGTGGGCGGCGGCGAACGGCGTGCCCGCGGCCATGCCCTGCTCCTCCCACTCGGCCGGGGTGATCGCCCGCAGCACCTCGACCCCGGCGCCGAAGCCGACGTAGCCGCGCTCCTCCAGGGTGCCGATCAGCTGGTCGCTGTAGCGCTTCGTCAGGTCGCCGCGCCACTCGAACGGGGCCCGGTGCAGGTTGGGCACGGGGGCCAGCACGTAGTAGGTGTGCCGGTCGGGTGGGGCCACCGACGGGTCGGTCCGGCTCGGGTTGGTCACCAGCAGCGATGGGTCCGTCATCAGCTCACCCCGTCGGATGACCTCATCGAAGGTGCCCTTCCACGCGCGTCCGAAGTGGATGTTGTGATGGGCGATCTTGTCATATCCCTGTCGGGAGCCGACGTGCAGAACGACGCAGGACGGTGAGTAGGTGAGCCGGCGCTGCGGGGCGGCGGGCAGCAGGTCCCGGTAGGCCACCGGCAGGTCGGGGTTGAGCACCACCACGTCCGCCGGCACCAGTTCGCCGTCGGCGGTGAGCACGCCGGTGGCGCGGCCGTTGGCGGTCTCCACCCGGGTCACCGTGGTGCCGTAGCGGATCTGCACGCCGTGCTTCTCGGCCGCGCCGGCCATCGCCCTGGAGACCGCGTGGATGCCGCCGCGCGGGAAGTAGACCCCGGCCACCGAGTCGAGGTACGCGATGACTGTGTAGATCGCCAGCGCGTCGTGCGGCGCGAGGCCGGCGTACATCGCCTGGAAGGAGAAGATCCGCTGGGTACGCGGGTCCCGGAAGAACTGGTTGATCTTCGTTTGGAGGCGGCGGAAGGCCCCACCGGCCAGCAGCTTGAGCAGGTTGCCGGTGATCAGGTCGGTCGGCGCGTCCAGGTTGCGCTCGATGAAGTCGGCGCGCTCAAGGCGCCACAGCTCCCGCGCGTACTCGACGAAGCGCAGGTAGCCGTCGGCCTCGCGCGGCCCGCAGACCCGGGAGATCTCCGCCGCCATCCGGGTGGTGTCGGTGAGCACGTCGAGGGTGGAACCGTCCGGGTAGTACGCCCGGTAGGCAGGGTCGAGCGGGGTCAGGTCGAGCCAGTCGCGCAGCTCCTCACCGACCGCGCCGAGTGCCTCGGCGATCAGGTCGGGCATGGTGAGCACGGTCGGGCCGGTGTCGAACTCGTAGCCGTCGACCCCGAGCCGGCCGGCTCGCCCGCCCGGCACCGGCTCGCGTTCCAGCACGGTCACCTGCCGGCCGCTGCCGGCCAGGTGCAGCGCGCAGGCGAGCCCGCCCAGCCCGGCCCCGACGACCACCACCCGGTCCGTCCGTCCTGTCACCGTCCGCACGTGACCACCTCCTCGAGAAAGTCGCTCATCAGGCCCGCCGGTTCGTGGCGGCGGTGGCCAGACCGGTCAGCGCGGTCCGCGCCGTCCGGTCCACGGGCGCGGCGTCGAGCGCGGCCAGCGCGTCGCTCACCCGCTCGGCGATCATCCGCTCCACCCTGGCCACCGCGCCGGTCTCCACGACCAGCTCGGCGAGCCGGTCGACCGGCTCGTCGCCGGCCCGCTCGAGCACCCGGAGCTGGGCCGGCGTGGCCAGCTCGCGGGCCAGCATGAGCAGCGTGGTCGGCTTGCCGGTGCGCAGGTCGTCGCCGGCCGGCTTGCCGGTGGCGGCCGGATCGCCGTAGACGCCGAGCAGGTCGTCGCGGAGCTGGAACGCCTCACCGACGGCCAGGCCGTAGCGGGTGTACGCGGAGACCAGCGCGTCGTCGACAGACACCCCGGCCAGGCAGGCCCCGAAGAGCAGTGGTCGCTGGACGGTGTAGCTGGCGGTCTTGTAGCGGGCCACCCGTAGCGCCCGGTCGACCGACCAGCTCGCCGGGTCGTTCTCGCCGAGCACGTCGAGATACTGCCCGGCGACCGTCTCCACCCGCATCTGGTCGTAGCAGCGCCGCACCTCGAACAGCCGGGCCGACGGCACCGTGGTCTGGGCCAGCAACCGGTCGGCCCAGACCATGCAGAGGTCACCGATGAGCACGGCGACGGCTTCGCCGAATCGGCCGGGATCACCCCGGTGGCCTGCGGCGATGTGCTGTTCGGCGAGCGCGACGTGCGCGGTGGGCCGGCCCCGACGGGTGGTGGACGCGTCCATCACGTCGTCGTGCACCAGGGCGAAGGTGTGCAGCAGCTCCAGCGCGGCCAGCGCGGGCAGCACGGGCGGCAGCGCCTCGGTGCCGCCGACCGCGCCGCGCCAGCCCCAGTAGGCGAACGTGGAACGGATCCGCTTGCCACCGACGAGGACGGCTTCTCGCGCTGCGGCGGCGAAGCGACCCATCGAGGTGTCGATCTCGGCGAGGGAGTCGACCTCGGCGGTGAGGAAGGCGGCCAGGGTCTCGTCGACCGCGGTGATCAGGTCATGGGTGTACGCGGCCAGAACGGCGCGGACCGGATCGTCCCCGTCTCCCGACCCCGCCGGCGCCACGCGGGTCGCATTGCCCGCAACTGCGTCGTTGGCCATGCGGCTGAGCGTACCCTAGGCTACGAGTTGCGTCGATTGGTGCGTCGATAAATGAGGAGGGCCGGTGGAAACTGATCTCACCGCTGCCTATGACCGGTGCCGTGAGCTGCACAAACGTCACGGCCGCACCTACTATCTCGCCACCCGACTGCTTCCCGCTTGGAAACGACGACATGTACATGCCCTGTACGGGTTCACGCGGTACGCCGACGAGATCGTCGACCGCACCGAGGACCTACCGCAGGTCGAGCGGGCTGCCCGCCTCGATGACTGGGCCGGCCGATTCGTGTCCGGCCTGCACGGCGCGCCCGTCGACGACCCGTTGTTGCCGGCCGTGCTGCACACCATCGCCGTCTTCGATCTCGACCGGGACGACTTTGCGTCGTTTCTGAAGAGCATGGCGATGGACCTGACCGTCACCGCGTACCCGACGTACGACCACCTGCTCGACTACATGGAGGGCTCGGCGGCGGTCATCGGCACCATGATGCTGCCGATCCTGGGCACCTCCGACCCGGTGGCGGCACGGGAACCGGCGCGGCAGCTCGGCTTCGCGTTCCAACTCACCAACTTCATCCGGGACGTTGCCGAGGACCTCGACCGGGGCCGCACCTACCTGCCCGACGAGGACCTGGCGAAGTTCGGCGTCACCCGCGACGAGCTGGCCGAGGCCTGCGCCCGGGGCCGCGGTACGCCCCGGACCCGTGAGCTGATCGAGTACGAGGTGACCCGCGCCCAGGCGCACTACGCCGCCGCCGCACCGGGCATCACCATGCTGGCACCAGCCTCACAGGCCTGCATGCGCACCGCGTACGCCCTGTATGGCGGCATCCTCGACGAGGTGGCCGCGCAGGACTACGACGTCTTCGCCCGGCGGGCCCTGGTGCCGCAGCGGCGACGGATGGCGGTGGCCGCACGGGCACTGCTCACCTCGACCGGTACGCCGGTCACCATCCCGGGGCCGACGGTCCACCCGGAGACCCGGTGACCGCGAGCACCGCGATCGTGCTCCTCACCCGCGACCTGCGGGTGCACGACCACCCGGCGCTGGCCACCACCTGCGCGGCCTTCGACCGGGTGGTCCCGCTGTACGTGCTCGACCCGGCACTGGCCGGTCTGTCGGCCAACCGCACCCGGTTTCTGCACCAGGCGCTCGCCGAGCTGCGGGCCGAGCTGCGTGAGCGTGGCGGTGACCTGGTGGTACGCCACGGTGATCCGGTGGCCGAGACGATCCGGCTGGCCGACGAGGTGGGCGCCACCGCCGTCGCGCTCTCCGCCGACGTCAGCCACTACGCCCGACGCCGCGAGCGGCGACTGCGCGCGGAGTGTGAGCGGCACCGGCTGCACCTGCGGCTGTTTCCCGGGCTGACCGTGGTCGAGCCGGGCGCGTTGCGGCCCGGTGGAGGCGGCGACCACTACCGGGTGTTCAGCCCGTACCACCGGGCCTGGGCGGCCCAGCAGTGGCGCGAGGAGTTGGCCGCGCCGCACCGGGTGGCGCTGCCCGGCACAGTGAGCGTGGGCAGCCTGCCGAAGCCGCCGGCCGGAGACTCACCGGACGCGGCGGTCGGCGGCGAGCGGGTTGCCCGGCAGCGGCTCACCGACTGGCTGCCCGACCTGGACCGCTACGACGATCAGCACGACGACATGGCCGGCGACGACACGTCCCGGCTCAGCCCGTACCTGCGGTTCGGCTGCGTGTCCCCCCTGGCGGTGGCCAACCGCGCCGGGGACCGGTCCGGGCCGTTCGTCCGGCAGATCTGCTGGCGGGACTTCTACTACCAGGTCACCGCCGCCTTCCCGGAGATCTCGACCTCGGCGTACCGGCGGGGCGCCACCGAGCAGTGGCGCTACGACGACGACGCGTTGGCGGCCTGGGCCGAGGGGCGGACCGGCATGCCCATCGTCGACGCCGGGATGCGGCAGATGCGTACGCAGGGCTGGATGCACAACCGGGCCCGGCTGATCACCGCCGGCTATCTGACCAAGCACCTCGGGCAGGACTGGCGTCCCGGGGTGGCGGTCTTCTTCCGGTGGCTGCTGGACGGGGACGTGGCCAACAACTCCGGCAACTGGCAGTGGGTCGCCGGCACCGGCAACGACACCAAGCCGTACCGGGGGTTCAACCCCGTCCGGCAGGCCGAACGGTACGACCCGGACGGCGACTACGTGCGCCGGTGGGTGCCGGAGCTGGCGAAGGTGCGGGGCAAGGCCGTGCACCAACCGTGGCGACTGCCCGAGGCGCTGGGCCGGACGCTCGACTATCCGCCGCCGCTCTCGGTGCCGGGCACCGACCCCGTCTGGCTGCGTTGACCCGGCCTCAGAGGCAGGAGTGCAGCACCTCGACCAGCTCGTCCACGCGGTCGTGCTCGGCGAGGTGCGCCGTGGCGTACGCGAAGGTGTAGCCGCGCTCGGGGTCGGCCCACGCGCTGCTGCCGCCGATGCCGCCCATGCCCCAACTGCCGTCCGGCTCCCACTGCATGCCCAGCGTCCAGTGGGCGGGGCGGTCCAGCACCAGGTCGGGGCCGTCGTACTGGACCCGGGTCGCCTCCGCGACCAGGTCCGGGTCGAACAGCCGAACCCCGTCCAGGACGCCGCCAGCGAGCAGGCCGGCGTAGAGCCGGGCCAGGCTGGACGCGGTGGCGTGCAGATTGACCGCGGGCATCTCGGCCTTCCGCCAGAGCGGGCTGTTCAGCACGGCCAGGTCCAGCCCGCCGGCCGGGTTGCCCAGCGCGCGTGCCCGCAAAGATCCCGCCTTGCCGAGCTTGCCGGCCGGCCACTGCGGATCGCCGTAGCGCAGGTCGGCGCAGCGCGACTGGTCCGCCTCGGTCAACCCGAAGCCGAGGTCGAGCTGCCACCGGTCGGCGATCTCCTCGGCCAGGAACCGGCCCACCGACCGCCCGTCGACGCGGCGGACCACCTCGCCCACCAGGTGCCCGTACGTCCAGGCGTGTTCCCCGGCGACCGAGCCCGGCGACCACTCGGGGTCGGCGGCGGCCAGGTCGCCGGTGAGCAGTGCCCAGTCGGCGATCGCCGTGGCCGGTCGCGGCACCGGGAAGGCTGGCAGCCCGGCGGTGTGCGACAACACCTGACGCACGGTGGCGGGTGTGCGGAACTCCGGCCAGTACCGGTCGACGGGCGCGTCGAGATCCACCTGCCCCCGGTCGACGAGCATCAGCAGGCAGAGCGCGGCGACCGGCTTGCCGACCGAGTAGACGTTGACGAGTGTGTCCGGCCGCCAGGGCTGGCCGCCGGGCCCGTCACCGGGTCGGGACAGGCCCCCGACCAGGTCGACGACGGGCTGACCGTCGTACCAGACGACCAGGCTGGCGCCGGTCTCCCGGCCGGAGGTGAGCAGGTCGTGGAAGGAGTCCCGGACCGGGGCGAAGCGTGCGTGCATCCCGCCACGGTAGGCGTCGCGGACCGGTGAGCGCGCCGACTTTTCCGCGACCCCGGTGGTTCGGCCGGTGTCGCTGGGGGATGCTGTCGGGGTGGCAGAGCCGGAGCTGGTGGATGTGGTCGTGGTCGGGCTCGGGGTCGGCGGCGAGGAGGTGGCCGAGCGGCTCGCCGAGGCCGGCCTGAGCGTCGTCGGCGTCGAACGGGATCTGGTCGGCGGGGAGTGCCCCTACTGGGGCTGCATCCCGAGCAAGATGATGATCAGGGCGGCCAACGCCCTCGCCGAGGCGCGCCGGGTCGACGGGCTGGCCGGGACGGCGCAGGTCCAGCCGGACTGGGCGCCGGTGGCCAAACGCATCCGCGAGGAGGCCACCGACACCTGGGACGACACGGTTGCCGCCGACCGGTTCACGGGCCTGGGCGGCCGGCTCGTTCGCGGGAGTGGTCGCCTCGACGGCCCGGGCCGGGTCCGCGTCGGTGACCAGGTGTTCCAGGCCCGGCACGGGGTCGTGCTGGGCACCGGCACCCGGCCGTCGGTGCCCCCGATCGACGGCCTGGCCGACACTCCGTACTGGACCAACCACCAGGCGATCGAGGTCGAGGAGCTGCCGGAGTCGTTGCTGGTGCTCGGCGGCGGCGCGATCGGTCTGGAACTGGCACAGGTCTTCGCCCGCTTCGGGGTCCGGGTCACGGTGGTGGAGGCGCTCGACCGGGTGCTGGCCGTCGAGGAACCGGAGGCGTCCGAGGTCGCCGCCGCGGCGCTGCGCGCCGACGGCGTCGAGATCCACACCGGGGTACGCGCCGAGCGGGTCGAGCACGACGGCACCCGGTTCACCCTGTGCGGCAGTGGCGGTTCGGCGTACACCGCCGACCGTCTGCTGGTGGTGACCGGGCGCAAGGCCCACCTGACCGAGTTGGGGTTGGACACCATCGGCCTCGACGCCAGTCAGCGCTACCTGCCGGTCGACGACCGGTTGCACGTCACCGACCAGGTCTGGGCGGTCGGCGACCTGACCGGCGAGGGCGCCTTCACCCACATCGCCATGTACCAGGCCGGGATCGTGATCGCCGACATCCTGGCCCGCGCCCGGCAGGCGAGTGCGGGGGCGGACGCCAGCGGCACCTCCAGCGTGGTCGGCGGTGCGATGGGCGCGTCCAGCGCGTTGGCCTCCAGCGGATCGAGTGGGTCGGCCGGCACCGTCCCGCGCGCCGACTACCGCGCGCTGCCCCGGGTGACCTTCACCGACCCCGAGGTCGGGGCGGTCGGGCTCACCGAGCGGCAGGCCCGCGAGCGTGGCATCAACGTGCAGGTCGGTTTCACCAAGCTGGGCAGCTCGACACGCGGCTGGATCCACCGGGTCGGCGACGACGGCTTCATCAAGCTCGTCGCGGACGCCGACCAGGGCGTGCTGATCGGCGCGACCTCGGTCGGCCCGGCCGGTGGCGAGGTGCTGTCCGCGCTGGTCGTGGCGGTGCACGCGGCGGTGCCGCTCAGCCAGCTCCGGCACATGATCTACGCGTACCCGACCTTCCACCGGGCCATCGAGTCCGCGTTGCGCGACCTGTCCTGACGCCCGCGCGCCGCACCCGTCGCGCGTGCCATGCGTTGCCGTGCGCGCGTCGGGCTTGATCGACTCGGCTTCATGAAAGTCGCGGTGTCCGAGGCCTGTCGACACCGCGACTTCCTGAAACCCGAGTCGATCACTGTCCAGCCGGTGCGACCTTGCGTCGACGGGGCCGTGGACTCGCGGCCCGGCCCGATTTCGCGTGCCGTAATGGTGGGCGATGGGAAGAATGCGGCAGCCGGCCAGCAAACGCCGGGCAGTTTGCTGTTCATTTCTTTCATCCCGGTGACGTACGATTGCGACCGTGACCAAGCGGTTGACTGAAGTTGCCAAGAAGGCCGGCGTCAGCGAGGCCACCGTCAGCCGGGTGCTCAACGGCCGCGACGGGGTTTCCGAGGCGACCCGCACCGCCGTGCTGACCGCGCTGGACGTGCTCGGTTACGAGCGGCCGACCAAACTGCGCGGCGAGCGTGCCCGGTTGGTCGGGCTGGTGCTGCCCGAGTTGCAGAACCCGATCTTCCCGGCGCTGGCCGAGGTCGTGACCGGCACCCTGGCGCAGCGCGGCTACACCCCGGCTCTCTGTGCCCGCACCATCGGCGGTGTCTCCGAGATGGACTACGTGGAGATGCTCCTCGACCACCAGGTCTCCGGGGTGATCTTCGCCGGTGGTTCGTACGCGCTCGCCGACGCCCGACACGACCACTACCGTCGGCTGACCGATCGGGGTCTCCCGGTCGTGCTGGTCAACGCGGGTGTGGACGAGTTGGGCTTTCCCCGCGTCTCCACGGACGACGCGGTGGCGGTGGAGCAGGCGTACGGGCACCTGCGCTCGCTCGGGCACGAGCGGATCGGGATGGTGCTCGGCCCGGAGGGGCACGTGCCGTCCCGGCGCAAACTGGACGCGATGATCCGGGCCGCTGGCTGGGACGAGGGTGACGCCGAGTGCGTCGAGCGTTCCAGCTTCTCGATGGAGGGGGCGCGGGTCGCCGCGACGAAACTGGTCGAGCGTGGCGTGACCGGCATCATCTGCGCCAGCGACGTGCTCGCGTTGGGCACGATCCGCGCGGCCCGACGGCTGGGTCGCTCGGTGCCGGCCGACATCTCGGTGGTGGGCTTCGATGACTCGGCGTTCATGACCTGCACCGATCCGCCGTTGACCACGGTGCGGCAGCCGATCGAGACGATGGGGCAGGCTGCGGTGGATCTGCTGGTCACCCAGATCGAAGGCGCCGGCGTGCTGCACGACGAGCTGCTGTTCGAGCCCGAGCTGGTGGTACGCGGCTCGACCGCACCCGCCCCGGGTCGCTAGGCACCGCACCGACCCAGGCTTCGGCCGTCGACCGCTCCCGCGGTCGGCGGCCGTTTTCGTCGTTGCTCGTCCTGAGCGGCATCGACTCTGCCGAATGACCCGCCATAAGTGATCAAAGGCCCCTAAATCTGGCTGCTTTCAGGGCCTTGCCAACATCTGCCGTAATCACGTCGTGTCCTTTCGGAACAGGGTCGATACCTTGCCGAAATGAGTCCCCCTCGCTACAGTGACTCCACTCACACCTGGCTCCGACGCAGCTACTGGGCGTCAGGTCGCATCACCGCAGATCAGCGAAGGTCATTGGAGACACCCGTTCCCGAAGGGATGGACAGATGTCCGTACCGCAATACCGAAAGGCTGCGGCGGTTGCGCTCGTGGCCGGCCTGGGGCTCAGCCTCACGGCGTGCTCCACGAAGAGTGACGACAAGGACGCGACCGCAGGCGGCAAGGTCACCATCACCGTCGACTGCCAGCCGGTCGGCGCGCAGAAAGAGCTGCTGAAGAACTGGAACGACGACGTCGCCGAGTTCCAGAAGCAGAACCCCAACATCGTCATCAAGAGCGTCAGCGTCGGCGAGCAGTGCAACAACCCGCCGGACTTCACCGCCCGCCTCGCCGGCGGCACCGTCACGGACGTGTTCTACGGGTACATGACCGATCTCCAGCAGGTGCTCGACTCCGGCCAGGCCATGGACATCACCTCCAAGGTCAGCAAGGACACGATCCCCACCTGGGACAGCGTCGACCCGGCGCTCAAGGGCGTCTTCACCGACGGCGGCAAGCTCTACGCCGTTCCGGTGAAGAACTACTCGATGGGTCTGGTCTACAACAAGGCCCTGTTCCAGCAGGCCGGGCTCGACGTCAACAACCCGCCGAAGACCTGGGCCGACGTCCGGGCCGCCGCCAAGAAGATCTCCGCACTCGGCAACGGCATCGCGGGCTACTCGGAGTACAGCGCCGGCAACACCGGCGGCTGGCACTTCACCTCCCTGCTCTACTCGCAGGGCGGCCAGGTGCTGACCCCGGACGGCAAGAAGGCCGACTTCAACAACCCCATGGGCAAGCAGGTCCTGCAGAACATCAAGGACATGCGGTACGGCGACAACAGCATGGGCGCCCGTCAGCTGCTCCAGTGGGGCGACCTGCTGACCAACGCCGGTGCGGGCAAGGTCGGCATGTTCATCGGCGCGCCGGACGCCACCCAGGCGATCGTCAGCCAGTTCCAGGGCAAGTTCCAGGACTGGGCGATGGCCCCGCTGCCCGGCCAGGACGGCGCGGCGAAGGGGACGCTCGGTGGTGGCGAGGGCTACTTCTTCAAGAAGGACCTCACTCCCGAGCAGGTCGAGGCCGGCCTGAAGTGGATCGCGTACCAGAAGCTCACCCCGGGCAAGGGTCAGTTCGACTACGTCCGGGCGAAGCCGCAGAACTACCCGGTGGGTCTGCCCCAGCCGCTGCTCTTCGCCAACGGCAGCGACGCGCAGAAGCAGGAACTGGAGCTGCGCAAGGCGAACGCGAACGTCGACACCGCGAACTTCGCCCTCTTCGAGGCGACCCCGGTGCCGATCAAGGGTGAGCCCCGCAACGCACAGGCGATCTACGCGGTGCTCGACGCCGCGATGTCGGGTGTGCTGACCAACCCGAACTCGAACATCGACGCCCTGCTCAAGACCGCCGAGGAGAAGGTCAACCAGCTCCTCACCGCGGAGAGCTGACCGAGCGTGTGGGGGCCGGTACGCCGACCCGGCCCCCACACCACCCGCGCCACATCGTCGACGTCACCGACTCACCCAGGAGTTGCCTTGGCGATCACCACCGTCCCGGAGACCACCAGGAAACCGGGCCGTCCGCCGTCGCCGTACTCGGCGAGGCCGCAGCGTACGAGCCTCGGCCGCAAGGTACGGGACAACCTCACCGGGCACGCGTTCCTGATCGGCGCGGTGCTCTGCTTCGTCGTCTTCTCCTGGTACCCGATGGTCCGCGGCATCATCATGAGCTTCCAGCGGACCCGGCGCGGCGAGACCACCTGGGTGGGTTGGGACAACTACTCCCGCATCATCGCCGACCCCAGCTTCTGGACGGCCTGGCAGAACACGTTCTACTTCACGGCGCTCGCGCTCGTCCTCGGGTACGCGGTGCCGTTCTTCGTGGCGATCCTGCTCAACGAGTTCCGCCACGCCAAGGGCTACCTGCGGATCCTGGTCTACCTGCCGGTGATGCTGCCGCCGGCCTCGGCGCTGTTCCTCTTCAAGTTCTACGCGTACGACCCCAGCGAGGCCGGGCTCTTCAACGCGATCCTCAAGGCGCTGCACCTGCCCACCTCGCAGTGGATGCAGTCGCCCGAGATGACGATGCCGGCGATGGTGGTCGCGTCGACCTGGATGAACATGGGCGGCGCCGTGCTGATCTACCTGGCGTCGTTGCAGAACATCCCCGGCGAGTTGTACGAGGCGGCGGAACTGGACGGCGCCGGGATCTGGCGCCGGATCCGCCACGTGACGATCCCGCAGACCCGGCTGATCCTCGCGCTCCTGGCGATGTTGCAGATCGTCGCCACGATGCAGCTCTTCATCGAGCCCCTGATCCTGGCCAACGGCGCGGGCGCGGAGGACTCGGCGACCTCGGTGGCGTACCTCATCTACCAGCACGGGTTCTTCCAGAACGACCTCAACGGCGCCGCCGCCCTGGGCGTGATCATGCTCGTGGTGCTGGCCGGCTTCTCCGCCGTGTACGTGCGGCTGACTGCGAAACAGGACTAGGACGGCGAGGAATGGCACAGGATTCCGGAACCCGGACCCTCATCTCCCACTCCCAGCTCAGCCGGGGGCGAGGCAAGGTCATCTACTGGACGTTGCTGGTCGTCGTCGTGGCGGGGTTCACGCTCGTGTTCCTCGGACCGCTCTACTGGATGGTCACCGGCGCGCTCAAATCCGGTCAGGAGATCGCCCAGACCCCGCCGTCGCTGTTCCCGAAGGACCCCCAGCCGCAGAACTACATCGACGCGTGGAACAACCTGGCCCTCGCCAAGCTGCTGTTCAACACGTTCTACTACGCCATCGGCGCGGTGCTGTTCCAACTGGTCTTCGACAGCGCCGCGGCGTACTCGCTGTCCAAGCTCCGACCGATGTTCGGCAACGTGATCCTCGCCCTGATGCTGGGAACGCTGATGATCCCGGCAATGGTCCTCATCGTCCCGCAGTACGTGACGGTGCTGGACCTGCCGATCCTGCACATCAACCTGCTCGACTCGCCGTTCGCGATCTGGTTGCCGATGGTCGCGAACGCGTTCAACATCTTCCTGCTGAAGCGGTTCTTCGACTCGATTCCCGAGGAGCTGATGGCGGCGGCCCTCATGGACGGGGCCTCGTCGCTGCGCACCCTCTGGTCGATCATCCTGCCGCTGTCGCGCCCCATCCTCGGCGTCGTCTCGATCTTCGCCGTGACGGCGGTGTGGAAGGACTTCCTCTGGCCGAAGCTGGTCATGCCGTCGCCGGAGACCCGGACGGTCAGCGTCGGCATCTACACCTTCGCCGGCGGCACCCCGATGAACGTGGTGATCGCCGCCTCGGTGATCGCCGCGATCCCGACTGTCATCATCTTCCTGATCTTCCAGCGGAACATCATGTCCGGTCTGACCACGGGCAGCATCAAGGGATAGCCACCACCGGTCCCCCCGCGCGGCGAACAACGACCGTTCGCCCCGATACATATCTAGGTCCGGCGAACCCGCCGACGTACTGACGCAGAAAGCAGGTGCTCGTGTCCACAGCTGACAGAAGTCCGTGGTGGCGTGGAGCCGTGATCTACCAGGTGTATCCCCGCAGCTACGCCGACGGAAACGGCGACGGCATCGGTGACATCGCCGGCATCCGGTCCCGGCTGAACCACCTGTCCGCGCTCGGCGTCGACGCGATCTGGTTCAGTCCCTGGTATCCCTCGCCGATGGCCGACGCCGGCTACGACGTGTCCGACTACCGCGACATCGACCCGGTCTTCGGCAGCCTGGCCGAGGCGGAGGCGCTGATCGCCGAGGCGCACGCGCTGGGCATCCGGACCATCGTCGACGTGGTGCCGAACCACTGCTCCGACGCGCACCCCTGGTTCCAGGCGGCGCTCGCCGGTGGGCCCGGCGCGCCCGAGCGGGACCTGTTCTGGTTCCGGCCGGGCCGGGGCCCGAACGGCGACCAGCGGCCCACCGACTGGGTCGGCGAGTTCGGCGGCGAGACCTGGACCCGCACCACCAACCCGGACGGCACCCCCGGCGACTGGTACCTGCACCTGTTCGCCCCGCAGCAGCCGGACTTCAACTGGGACCACCCCCGGGTGCGGGCGGAGTTCGAGGACATCCTGCGGTTCTGGTTCGACCGGGGTGTGGACGGCATCCGGATCGACTCGGCCGGGCTCCTGGTCAAGGACGGGGAGTTGCCCGAGGTCCGCCCCGACCACCCGCACCCGTTCCACGACCTCGACGGGGTGCACGACATCTACCGGGGCTGGCGGCGGGTCGCCGACTCCTACCCGGGCGAGCGGGCCCTGATCGGTGAGGTGTGGCTGCCGGACCGGCAGCGGTTCGCCAACTACCTGCGCCCGGACGAGCTGCACGCCGCGTTCAACTTCGACTTCCTCGGCTGCGCCTGGGACGCCTCGGCCCTGCGGGAGAGCATCGACGGGACGCTGAGCGCGCACGCGCCGGTCGGCGCGCCGGCCACCTGGGTGCTCTCGAACCACGACGTCACCCGACACGTCACCCGCTACGGTCGCGCGGACACCCGGTTCAGCTTCGCCGCCAAGCGCGAGGGCACCCCCACCGACCTTGAGCTGGGCACCCGCCGGGCCCGCGCCGCCGCGCTGCTGTCGCTGTCGCTGCCCGGCGCCGCCTACGTCTACCAGGGCGAGGAACTGGGCCTCTACGAGGTCGAGGACATCCCGTACGCGATGCGTCAGGACCCCATGTGGGAACGGTCCGGCCGGATCGACCCGGGCCGGGACGGCTGCCGCGTGCCCCTGCCGTGGGCGGGGGACGAGCCGCCGTTCGAGTTCAGCCCGACGGGTGCGGCAGCGCCCTGGCTGCCCCAGCCGGCCGACTGGAAGGACCGGACGGCCAGCGCGCAGACCGGCGACTCCGCCTCGATGCTGGAGCTGTACCGGGCGGCGATCCAGGCCCGCCGTGCCGACCCGGCGCTCGGTGACGGTGAGCTGACCTGGCTGCCCGCCCCGGACGGGGTGCTCGCCTTCAGCCGCGGCGGTGGCTTCACCTGCCTCGTCAACCTGTCCGACACGCCGGTTCCGATGCCGGCCGAGGGGCAGTTGCTGCTGGCCAGCGGGCCGCTCGACGACGGGTTGCTGCCGTCCGACACCGCGGTCTGGCTGCGTACCACCGAATCGGCGGACGGGCCAGCCTGACCTGACTCTGCTCGCCGTGGTGCCGGCGGCCCGTCCCGGCCGTCGGCACCACGCCACCGAAGGAAAGGAGAACCGAGGGGAGACGCGTCACGCCGCACCGACACGGGGGGACCTGGCCTGCCTGACGAAAGGGAGAGCGCAGCTCATGGCCAACCACACCACCGGCACCCCGCACCACCGACACCCGACCCGGGCAGGGTTGGCCGCCATTGCCGCCACCCTGCTCGCCGCCACAACGGTGACCGCTCTCGCGGTCACCGGCACCGCGACGCCGGCCTCGGCGGCTGGACTGTCCCCCTTCGACATCCCCAATCGAGGCGCCACCGTCCCGTTCATCGAGCAGGAGGCCGAGGAGGCCGCCCACAACGGCTCGAAGATCGGCCCGGACCGGCGCTACGGCACGTTGCCGTCCGAGGCGTCCGGCCGGGAGGCGGTCACCCTCGACGCCGTCGGCGAGTACGTCGAGTTCACCCTCACCGCGCCGGCCAACGCGGTCACCTTCCGCTACAGCCTGCCGGACAGCCCGTCCGGCACCGGCCGGGACGCCGCCATCGACCTGCGGGCCAACGGGTCGCTGCTGAAGTCGGTCCCGGTGACGTCGAGGTACGGCTGGTACTACGGCGGATACCCGTTCAACAACAACCCGGGTGACACCAACCCGCACCACTTCTACGACGAGACCCGGGCGATGTTCGGCAGCACCCAGCCCGCCGGTACGAAGATCCGCTTCCAGGTCTCCTCGACCGCCCAGTCGCCCACGTTCACCATCGACCTGGCCGACTTCGAGCTGGTCGCCCCGGCCATCACGAAGCCCGCCGGTGTGCTCGACGTGGTCACCGACTTCGGTGCCGACCCGAGCGGCGCGACCGACTCGACCGCCAGGTTCCAGGCGGCGGTCGACGCCGGCAAGGCCCAGGGCCGGGCCGTCTGGATCCCGACCGGCACCTTCACCCTCTGGGACCACGTGGTGGTCGACGGGGTGACCCTGCGCGGCGCCGGGCCCTGGTATTCGGTGCTCGGCGGTCGGCACCCCACCGACCGGAACCGTTCCGTCGGGATCTACGGCAAGTACGTCCCCGGTGGCGGCTACACCGGCCCGGTCCGCGCGCACGAGGCGAACGGGCCGAGCCGCAACGTCACACTGCGGGACTTCGCCATCATCGGCGACATCCGGGAGCGGATCGACGACGACCAGGTCAACGCCCTGGGCGGGGCGATGACCAACTCGGTGGTCGACAACCTCTGGCTGGAGAACACCAAGGTCGGGGCGTGGATGGACGGCCCGATGGACAACTTCACCATCCGCAACAGCCGGATCCTGGACCAGACCGCGGACGGCGTGAACTTCCACACCGGCGTGACCAACTCGACGGTGACCAACACGTTCGTGCGCAACACCGGCGACGACGCGCTGGCGATGTGGGCGCAGAGCGTGCCGAACGTCAACAACTCCTTCACCCACAACACCATCGGTGTGACCCTGCTGGCGAACCACCTGGTCAGCTACGGCGGTCGGGACATCAAGATCACCGACAACGTGACGGCCGACTCGCTGACCAACGGCGGCGGCATCCACGTGGCCAACCGCTATCCGGGTGTGCAGGGCGACACCGCGGTCCGGGGCACCTGGACGATCGCCCGGAACACGTTGATCCGCAACGGCAACTCGGACTACAACTGGAACTTCGGCGTCGGAGCGATCTGGTTCTCCGCACTGAACGAGTCGTTCCAGCAGGCCACCATCAACATCACCGACACCGACATCCTGGACAGCTCGTACGCCGCGCTGCACTGGATCGAGGGCCAGACCAGCGGCATCAACCTGAGCAACGTGCGGATCGACGGCGCCGGCACGTACGCGCTCCAGGTGCAGGCACCCAGTCAGGTGTCGTTCACCAACGTGCGCGCCACCAACATCGCGCAGAGCAACCCGATGCACAACTGCGTGGGCGGTGGCTTCCAGATCACCCAGGGCAGCGGCAACTCCGGTTGGTACACGCCCACCCCGTACTGCGGCCCGTGGCCCAACCCGCAGTGGGGCGGTGGACCCACGACCCCGCCGCCGACCACTCCGCCCCCGACCACCCCGCCGCCCACCACCCCGCCTCCCACCACCCCGCCTCCCACCAGTGGAAACCTCGCCCTGAACCGGCCGGCGACCGCGACCAGCACCAACCAGAGCTACACGGCGGGCAACGTGGTGGACGGCAACGCGGCCAGCTACTGGGAGAGCGCCAACAACGCCTTCCCGCAGTCGGTCACCGTCGACCTCGGCTCGGCCCGGCCCGTCGACCGGGTGGTGCTCAAGCTGCCCGCCGGCTGGGGAAGCCGCACCCAGACGGTGTCGGTCCTCGGCTCCACCGACGGCTCGTCGTACGCCACGTTGGCGTCGTCCGCCGGTCGGGTCTTCGACCCCGGCGCCGGCAACGCCGTCTCGATCGGGTTGCCCTCCGGCGACCGTCGCTACCTCCGGGTGACCGTCACCGGCAACACCGGCTGGCCGGCCGCGCAACTCTCCGAGGTCGAGGTGTACGGCGGCACCCCCACCACGCCGCCGCCCACCACACCGCCCCCGACCACGCCGCCGCCGACCACGCCACCGCCCACCACCCCGCCGCCCAGCGGCAACCTGGCGGCCGGGCGGCCGGTGACCGAGACCAGCCACTCCGACGTCTACGCCGCCACCAACACGGTGGACGGCAACCCGAACACCTACTGGGAGAGCGCCAACAACGCCTTCCCGCAGTCGCTGACGGTGGACCTGGGCACCAACCGCACGGTGTCCCGGGTCGTGCTGAAACTCCCACCGTCGTCGGCCTGGCAGACGCGCACCCAGACACTGTCGGTGCTCGGCTCCACCAACGGCTCGACGTTCGCCACCCTGAAGGCGTCCGCCGGCTACACCTTCAACCCGGGCAGCGGCAACACGGTCACCGTGACCTTCACGGCGACCAGCCAGCGGTACCTGCGGCTGACCGTCACCGGCAACACCGGTTGGCCAGCCGGTCAGCTCAGCGAGTTCGAGGCCTACTCCAGCTAGGCCGGGTGCCCCCGCCGCCCAGGGCGGGGGCATCCCGGTCCGGGCGGTCCGGCGCAACGCAGCCCCGGCCGCCCACCCCGTCCCCCAACCCGCACCGTCCCCCACCTGTCGCGGAACGACGGGCGTACCCCTGCACCCGTCGCCGGGCAACGCACCCACACCCACCCCCGAAAGAGGTGTAGCGACCCCATGTTGAGAAACGGCACCAGACGAGGCACGCCGCGAACCGGCGCGCCCACTCCCGTCCCCGGCACCACCCGCTCCGGCCGCCGTCGGCTGCTCTCCAGCGTGCTCGCCGGGATGCTCCTCGTCACCGCACCGGTCGTCACCCCCGCGGCGGCCGGCGCGGCACCGGTGGTCGACCCGGTCGCGGCAGCCGCCCGCGTCGCCATGCTCGCCGGGCTCTCCGCCACCATGACCGCCAGCAGCTACAACCAGAACTACGTGGCGAGCAACGCCAACGACGGCAACGCGTCGACCTACTGGGAGAGCGCCAACAACGCCTTCCCGCAGTGGATCCAGGCCGACCTGGGCGCCACGGTCAGCGTGGACCGGGTGGTGCTCAAGCTGCCGCCCGCGTCGGACTGGCAGACCCGCACCCAGACGCTGTCGGTGCTCGGCTCCACCAACGGCTCGACCTTCACCACCCTGAAGGCGTCCGCCGGCTACACCTTCAACCCGGCCAGCGGCAACACCGCGACGGTCAGCTTCACCGCAGCCAGCACCCGCTACGTACGGGTGCAGGTCACCGGCAACACCGGTTGGCCGGCCGCCCAGCTCTCCGAGGTCGAGGTCTACGGCGCTGCCGGCAACACCGACACCCAGGCCCCGAGCGTTCCCGGCAACCTGGCGTACACCCAGCCGGCCAGTGGGCAGATCCGGCTCACCTGGTCGGCGTCCACCGACAACGTCGGGGTGACCGGGTACGACATCTACGCCAACGGCGCGCTGCGCGGCAGCGTCAACGGCTCGACGCTCACGTACACCGACAGCCAGTCGACCAGCACCACGGTCTCGTACTACGTGCGGGCCAAGGACGCGGCCGGCAACCAGTCGGCGAACAGCAACACCGTGACCCGGACCGGCACCGGCAACCCGCCGACCGGTTCCAACCTGGCGATCGGCAAGCCGATCACCGCCTCCGGGTACGTGCACACGTTCGTGGCCACCAACGCCAACGACAACAACGTGGCCACCTACTGGGAGGGCAACGGCAACCCGAGCACGCTGACCGTGCAGCTCGGTGCGAACGCCAGCCTCAGCCAGGTCGTCGTGAAGCTGAACCCGGACTCGGCCTGGGGTGCGCGTACGCAGAACATCACCGTGCTCGGCCGGGACCAGGGTTCGTCGTCCTTCACCACGCTGGTGGGCGCGGCGAACTACTCCTTCAACCCGGGCAGCGGCAACACGGTGACCATCCCGGTCTCCGGTGCCGCGGCCGACGTACGGCTCTCGATCGCCTCGAACACCGGCGCACCGGCCGGGCAGGTGGCCGAGTTCCAGGTCTTCGGCACCCCCGCGCCGAACCCGGACCTGACCGTGACCGGCATGTCGTTCAGCCCGTCCGCACCCGTGGAGACGAGCACCATCACGCTCTCCGCGACCGTGCGGAACGCGGGCTCGTCGGCCTCCGGCGCGACGAACGTCAACTTCTACCTGGGCGCCACCCGGGTGGGCACCGCGTCGGTCGGCGGCCTCGCGGCCGGCGCCTCGACCACGGTCAGCGCCAGCATCGGCACCCGTGACTCCGGCAGCTACCCGCTCAGCGCGAAGGTCGACGAGTCGAACACCGTTGTCGAGCAGGACGACACCAACAACAGCTACTCCAACCCCAGCCCGCTGGTGGTCAGCCCGGTCGCCACGTCGGACCTGGTCGCCTCGGCGGTGGCCTGGTCGCCGGGCAACCCGTCTGCCGGCAGCACGGTCACCTTCTCGGTGTCGGTGCGCAACGCCGGCAGTGTGGCGTCCGCGTCCGGCGCGCACGGCATCACGCTCACCGTGCTCAACGAGTCCGGCACCGTGGTCCGTACGCTGACCGGCTCGTACTCCGGCGTGATCAACGCCGGCGCCACGGTCGGCCCGGTCAACCTGGGCACCTGGACCGCCGCGAACGGTAAGTACACCGTCCGGGTGGTGCTCGCCGCCGACGGCAACGAGCTGCCGGTCAAGCAGGCCAACAACACCAGTGACCGCCCGCTCTTCGTCGGTCGCGGCGCCAACATGCCGTACGACATGTACGAGGCCGAGGACGGCGCGGTCGGCGGCGGCGCCAGCGTCGTCGGTCCGAACCGGGAGATCGGCGACCTGGCCGGCGAGGCGTCCGGTCGACGGGCGGTGACCCTCAACTCGACCGGCAGCTACGTCGAGTTCACCACCCGGGCCAGCACCAACACGCTGGTCACCCGCTTCTCCATCCCGGACGCACCGGGCGGTGGTGGAATCAACTCGACGCTGAACGTCTACGTCAACGGCACGTTCCACAAGGCCATCGACCTGACGTCCCGGTACGCCTGGCTCTACGGCAACGAGGCCAGCCCGGGCAACTCGCCGAGCGCGGGCGGACCGCGGCACATCTACGACGAAGCCAACGTCATGCTCAACTCCACCGTGCCGGCGGGCAGCAAGATCCGCCTCCAGAAGGACCCGGCCAACACCACCACGTACGCGATCGACTTCATCAACACCGAGCAGGTGTCACCGATCGCCAACCCGGACCCGGCCCGCTACACCACGCCGACCGGCTTCACCCACCAGGACGTGCAGAACGCCCTGGACCGGGTGCGGATGGACACCACCGGCAACCTGGTCGGGGTGTACCTGCCGGCCGGTAACTACTCCACCTCGTCGAAGTTCCAGGTGTACGGCAAGGCGGTGCAGGTTACCGGCGCCGGCCCCTGGTACACCCGGTTCAACGGACCGGCGGGTCAGGACAACACCGACATCGGCTTCCGGGCCGAGGCGTCGGCGGCGAACTCGTCCTTCAAGAACTTCGCCTACTTCGGCAACTACACCTCACGCATCGACGGTCCGGGCAAGGTGTTCGACTTCGCCAACGTGTCGAACATCGTGATCGACAACATCTGGAACGAGCACATGGTGTGCCTCTACTGGGGCGCGAACACCGACTACATGACGATCAAGAACTCCCGGATCCGCAACATGTTCGCCGACGGCATCAACATGACCAACGGCAGCACCAACAACCTGGTCAGCAACAACGACGCCCGGGCCACCGGCGACGACAGCTTCGCGCTGTTCTCGGCGATCGACGCGGGCGGCGCCGACATGAAGGACAACATCTACGAGAACCTGACCTCGACCCTCACCTGGCGGGCCGCCGGTGTGGCCGTCTACGGCGGCTACGGCAACACGTTCCGCAACATCTACATCGCGGACACCCTGGTCTACTCGGGCATCACCATCAGCTCGCTCGACTTCGGCTACCCGATGAACGGCTTCGGTGCCAACCCGCCGACCCGGTTCGAGAACATCTCGATCGTGCGGGCCGGTGGGCACTTCTGGGGTGGGCAGACCTTCCCGGCGATCTGGGTCTTCTCCGCCTCGAAGGTGTTCCAGGGCATCCGCGTCAGCGACGTCGACATCGTCGACCCGACCTACAGCGGCATCATGTTCCAGACCAACTACGTCGGCGGGCAGCCGCAGAACCCGATCACCGACACGGTCTTCACCAACGTCTCGATCAGCGGGGCGCGCAAGAGCGGCGACGCCTACGACGCCAAGTCCGGCTTCGCCATCTGGGCCAACCCGATGCCGGAGGCTGGGCAGGGGCCTGCCGTCGGGTCGGTCACCTTCAACAACCTGCGGCTGAGCAACAACGCGGTGGACATCCAGAACCCCACGTCAACCTTCACCATCAACCGCAACTGACCTAGCTCGCACCGGGTGCCGCCGGGAGGGTCCCCCCTCCCGGCGGCATCGTGCCGTGTCGGCCCTCGCCGGCCGCGAACCGTGCCGCGCCGGCCGCCGCGTCCGTGGCCAAGGAGTCCATCCCGTACGCCAACTCGGTCGCCAGCGCCTCCGGCTCCCCTCTCCCGACTCCGGCCAGCAGCGCCGCCCGGTCGTTGCGCAGGCAGGTCTGCGGGTGCCGGGCGATCGCCGCCGCCAACTCCTCGGCCGCGGCCCGCGCCTGGCCGGGTGGCACCAACCGATTGACCAACCCCATCGCGTACGCCTCCTCGGCCGGCACCGGGCGGCCGGTGAGGATCAGGTCCATCGCCCGGCTCTCGCCGATCAACCGGGGCAGCCGGACCGTTCCACCGTCGATCAGCGGCACTCCCCAGCGGCGGCAGAACACGCCGAGGGTCGCGTCGGACTCGGCGACCCGCAGGTCGCACCAGAGCGCCAGCTCCAGGCCGCCCGCCACCGCGTACCCGGAGATCGCCGCGACCACCGGTTTGCTGAGCGCCATCCTGGTCGGGCCCATCGGCCCGTCCCCCTCCGGCTCGACCCGGTTGCCGCTCGGCGTGCCGATCGCCTTGAGGTCGGCGCCCGCGCAGAACGTGCCGCCGGCGCCCCAGAGCACGGCCACCGCGGCGTCGGGGTCGGCCTCGAAGGCCCGGAAGGCGTCGGCGAGCGCCCGAGCTGTCGGCCCGTCGACGGCGTTGCGAGCCGCCACCCGATCCAGCACGACGGTCGTCACCGGCCCGGCACGCTCCACCCGTACACCCATCGACTCAGCATGCCCGTACGGTCCCGCACCCACAATCCCCGTCGATCTTGTGGCCGGTGCCGTGCTTCGGCCAGGTGTGGGCGGTTTGCCGGGGCAGCAACTGCAAGATCGCGCTCAGTGACGATTTTGTCGCCCGAGACCGGTTTGCGACCCCCTTCGCCGGGAAGTCGGTACGGGTGCGAGCACTTCTGACGAAAGTTGAGCAGGCATCCAGCCTCGACCGGACGGGTGACCGGTTGCAGCGCGTGGTCCTGAGTACGCTGCGTCCGCGGCGGCTGCGGGACCTGCTGCACGGGGTGACCCTCGGGCATCCGCTGCACCCGGCGATGGTGCAGGTGCCGGTCGGTGCGTGGATCAGCGCCGCGGTACTGGACCTGATGCCCGGGCAACGCCGGCCCGCCACCATGCTGGTCGGCCTGGGCACCGTCAGCGCGTTGCCGGCGGCGGTCGCCGGGTTGAACGACTGGGCGGCACTCGCCCGTGACCAGCGTCGGGTCGGCCTGGTGCACGCCGCCGCCAACACCGTCGGCCTGACGCTGTACGCCGGGTCACTGGCCGCACGGCTGTCCGGCCGGCACGGCGTCGGCCGCGCCCTCGGCTTCCTCGGGCTCTCCACCGTCAGCCTGGGGGCGTACATCGGGGGACACCTCGCGTACAAGCAGGGGGCGCAGGTCAACCAGAGCATCTCCGAGTTGCACCGGATGACCGACGGCTGGCACTCGCTGGCCGACATGGCGACGCTGCCGCAGCGCACCCTGATCACCCGAGAGGTGGACGACGACATCTCGGTGATCCTCTACCGACACGGTGACGAGGTGACCGTGATGTTGGAGCGCTGCCCGCACCAGAGCGGTCCGCTCGGCGAGGGTGAGGTGCAGGAGATCGACGGCCACGCCTGCGTGGTCTGCCCGTGGCACGGCAGCGCCTTCCGGCTCAACGGCGGCGAGGTCATGCAGGGACCGTCCGGCAACGACCAGCAGATCCTGCCCACCCGGATCGAGAACGGCGTGCTCCAGACCCGCCTGCCCTGACCCGCCGGCGTGGTGGCCGCGGTTCGCCCGACCGCCACCGGCTCGGCGGTGCCGGCCAGCCTGAGTTGTGGCCAGCTTGATTCGTAGCCGGGCGAGTTGTGGCCGGGTGGGTCGTGGCCCGGGCGACGGAGAGCCAGCCCTCGCCCATCCGAATCAGGTGCGGCGGTGGCGGCCGACCGGAGGTCCGTCCGGTACGGAGTCCAGGCCGTGCCCGCCGGCGAACAGCCCGCCCTCGGCGCCATCGCCGGCCCAACCCTCGTCACCACCCCAGTCCGATGTGCCGGCGGCCCCCGCCCCTCCGCCGGCCGACGAACCACCGGACAGAGCCATCCCGCCACCGGGGAACGCCGTGCTGCCGGGAGGAGCCATCCCACTGCCGGCGGGCGAGACCCCGCCGGGAGGAGCCATCCCACCTCCGTGAGGCCCGCCTCCGCGAGGTGTCCCACCGTCGCGAGGCGCGAAGACATCGCCGCTCGGTGCCGTGCCGTTAGGCCGCGTTGTTGGGGATTCGATGGCCGCGGCCGCTCGGCGGGCGGCCCACGCGGCACCGCTTCCGGCCGCTCCACCGCTCGTCCGCCGGGCCGCGCTGCTGGTCCGGTCCGCACTGCTGGTTCGGTCTGCACTGCCGGTTCGGCCCGCGCCGCCGGTACTGCCCGCGCCACCGGTTCGGCCTGCACTGCCGGTTCGGCCCGCGCCGCCGGTGCTTCGGGCCGCACCTCCCCGGGGCTTGCGGGAGGACGCGGCCAACCGGGGCGCCGCCCCGGCGGTCGCCGGGCGTCGGCGTAGGCCCAGCACCGCACCGATCTGTGCTCCGACGATGCTCGCCACGGCCAGGACGGCGGACACCGCCAGTGGACGGTTCACCCCGTCGGCCGTGCCTGCTCGGGCTGCGCCGACGGTCATGGTCGGTGGCTGGCCTGCTGACTCCGTACCGCTGGGGGGTGCCGGGTCCACGCGCTCCGGCGCGGCGCGCTCGGGCGCCGGCCGGGGCGCGGGCGGTTTGGGTGCCGCGGGCCGGTCGACCAGGCGGCCGGTGGCGTGCTGCCGGGCCCCCTGGTCGGCGGCCTCGGTGGGGAGCCGGAGCAGTTGGCCGGGGCGGATCCGGTCCGGGTCGTCGAGCTTGTTCAGCTTGGCGAGCTGCCGGTAGTCGCCGAACTCGTCCAGGTAACGCTCGGCCACCTCGCCGAGGTAGTCGCCCCGCGCCACCCGGTACACCGGCGCGGCCTCGTTGTTGGCCGCGGAGCCGCCGAATGCGGTCTGCTCCGTCCCGGCCAACCCGAGTGGCCCGCTGCGGGCCAGCGGAGCCGCCGTGTCGGGTGTCGCACCCGCGTGGGCCGGCGCGGCCACGGCACCGACGCCCGGTGCGCCGGTGTACGCCGGCGCGCCGTAGACCGCAGCCGCGCTGGCGGCGGCCGGGCTGGCGACGAGGATCAGCGCGACCGAGCCGACCAGCGCGGCGGCGGCCTTCTGCTGGCGGCCCATCCCGGGCAACTTCGGCGCGGGTCGGCGCAGGCTCTGTGCCCCCAGCTCGACGAGGACGGAGAAGGCGAACGTGGCCCAGCCGAACCAGCCGGCCACCGCCAGTGCACGCAGGAAGAGTTGGCCGTCGTCCCGGCTGGTCAGCGCGGTGCCCACCTCGCTGATCGTGGGCAGGTGATCGGGCAGCGGGTTGCCGGCGAAGGCCAGCAGCGCGATCGGTGCGCCGACCAGCAGGGTGCACAGCACGGCCAGGGAGCCGATGCCGGTGAGGAACCGTCCGGTTCGTCGTACGACGGACCCACCCGATACGGGCATGGCTGCCTTCCTTCCTACGGTCCGGCGGTGATGGCTCGCGCGGTCGCCTCGCCGGTGACGGTGACGGTCTTCTGCTGAACGAACAGCCCGAGCATCGTGCGGTTGTAGGTGATCGGAACGGTTACCCGGATCAGGGTCTCCCCGTCGACAACGGGGAAGGTCACGACGTGGCCGGATACGCCGGCGGCAGCCAGATAGCTGTCGACCGCCACGAGGGCCTCGGACTCCTTGATGCGCTTCGGCCCGCCATCGATGGCGACGGCCCGGTCGATGGCCTGACCGCCGGTCCGGGCCGCCTCGGCCGCCAGGTTCTCGGCACGTTGCAGGGTGCGGAGCTGCCCGGCGCCGTCGTAGGTGAGGCCGATGATGGCCAGTACGCCGATCATCGTCACCGCGAAGAAGATGCTCACCCGGCCGTGCTCACCGTGCGACTCTGCCCGCCGGCACTGCCCTGAGCGACCCGGCCACCTGATCATCGGACGCTCCCGAACGCCGCAGGACGGGTCGACGGGCCGACACGTCCGCACCCACGCATTAATGTTTGACGATGGATTGTTTCTCCTGCCACCACAACGAACGGCTCGGCTCGCTGCCGCCACGTGAGCTTGTCGCGGCCGACGACCACTGGCGTGTCGCCCACGCCTTCGACTCGGCCCTGCCGGGCTGGCTGATACTCGCCCCGCGCCGGCACGTGACGTCGATCGCCGACCTCACCGACGCCGAAGCGGAAAGCCTCGGCACCTGGCAGGTGCGGCTCTCCCGAGCGCTGCACGCGGTGACCGGGTGCTCCAAGACGTACGTGGTGCAGTTCGCCGAGCAGGAAGGTTTCGCCCACGTGCACTTCCACGTGGTGCCCCGAATGCCGGACGCTCCCGCTGACCGGCGTGGCCCCCGCGTCTTCGCCTACCTGGGCGCAGCGGAGGAGCAACGCGTCGCCGAGCAGCGACGGGACGACCTCGCGCTGGCACTCCGAGCGGAGCTGGACCGCGCCGGCCAGGCCCGACTGCCTGTCGACGTTCATCAGACGCCACCCGCACTCGTGTCCGGCGCGGCACCCACGCCCACCGCACCCGGCCCCAGGGCCCTGCCCCGGTAACGGTCCA
Source organism: Micromonospora cabrerizensis (assembly GCF_022230955.1). Taxonomy (GTDB): domain Bacteria; phylum Actinomycetota; class Actinomycetes; order Mycobacteriales; family Micromonosporaceae; genus Micromonospora; species Micromonospora cabrerizensis. Next base: position 28,416 of record NZ_JAKKFI010000013.1, on the reverse strand, counting down.
GTGGCGAGGTGAAATGCGCCTTGATCCGTTTTCCGGATGTCATGCCGGGCAGGATGTCGAGCGAGATGTCGCTGAAGGACACGTCACAGATGATCTCGACCGTCACCGTGGCGTTCTCACCCACCGCGCTGGTGAAGGCGGCGTCGAAGGTGGTGGACACACCTGCCACCGTGCCTCTGAACGTGGGTGCCAACCCGTTCGCGCAGGCCAGGCCGTGCCAGTCCAGCTGCTGCCGGGCGGCTTCGAGCGCGGCGCTCTCGGCGGTGCTCGAAGTTCGCGAGATCGAGGCGGCGCGGGCGGCGTCGTGCGCGGCGGCATCGACCGCCTCAGCGGCCAGGGCGGTACGCCCGACAACGCCGGCCAGCACCATCAGCGCGATGAACGCGGGCGCGAGCACCGCCACCTCGATGGAGACCGAGCCCCGCTCGGCGGTGCGCTTCATGGTGTGGTCACCCTCTCCACCGTCCCGTGGGCGGTCTGCTGCACCGCGAAGTCCACGCCCGGCACCACCGAGAGGGACCGGCCACTCACCGTGCAGGTCACCTCGGTGTCGTCGTTGATGACGACGCAGGTCGGGCCGGGTGTCTCCCAACCCACCAGCCAGCCGCCGGCGGCATTCAGGAAGCCGGTGGCGCTGTTCACCCCGGCGCCGCCCCCGGCCTGGTACGTCCGCTGGGCGTTGACGCCGCTCTGCGCGGCGTTCAACGCGGTGGAACGGGCGAGGAAGACGGCCGCGATCTGGATCGAGGCGAAGAGCAGCACCAGGATCAGCGGCATCATCACGGCCAGCTCCACCGGGTTGGCACCCCGCTCCCGGTCGCCGCCCACGAGTCGGCGCCGGGTGGCGGTGACCACCCGACGCCACCTCGAAAATGCGGCTCTGCTCACGCTGGCTGCTACGGGGCCGTGGGGTTCGAGAAGGTTGGGATGTTGGTCATCCAGTTGTTGGCCCTGCTCAGAGCCAGGCCGGTGACGATGGTCGCCACGAAGACCAACCCAAAGATGATCACCGCGGTGGGCACCGGGCTGTCGCCGCGCTCGCCGTCGTGGCGTAGCTCGGCCAGGCGCGTCGTCAGCACGACGTGCAGGTAGCTGAGGATGGACATGGCGTGCTCCTTCAGGGGTGGGGTCAGATTCGGGCGATGAACGGATAGACGACGAAGCCGAGCAGCACGAAGACGAGCAGTGCGCCCGGAATGTCGAGTCGGCTGGTGACCCCCTCGGCGCGAGCGAGGTTGTCGGTGCGGATCTGGTCGCGCAGCGAGTCGGCCCGACTGCGCAGGGTCTCGTGCACCTGCGCGCCCTCGCTGCCGGAGGAGCGCATGATCGCGCCGACGTCCCCCAGCTCCGGAATGCCGATCTTGTCGGCGAGGTCGCGCAGCTCGTCCCAGGGCGCGTGCATCTGCATCTGGGCGATCCGCAGCGACTCCTGGAGTCGATCGAACACCCAGCCGTCACAGACCGCCGCCGCCCGCTCCAGCGACTGCACCGGCCCGTGGGCGGCGGAGAGCTGCAACGCCACCAGGTCGAGGTAGGTGCAGACAGCCTGGCGGAACTCGTCCCGGGCGGCATCGGCCTTGGTCAGCACGGCCCGGTGCGCCAGCAACCCGCCCAGCAGCGCCAGGCCGAGACTCCCGAGCACCGGTATGACGAGCGGGAACGAGACGCCGAGCACCAGCAGCGCCACCCCGAGCAGGGTCGGCGTGGCCAGTCCGATCAGCGCGGACAGCAGCACCGACAGCGCGTACTGCTCGGGGGTCTGACCGATCAGGGCGAGCTGTCGGTGCGGCGGACGCAGCCAACGCGACAGCCCGGTCAGTGAGTCCAGCCGTCGGGAGGCGGGAGTGGCGACCTGGCCGGTGCCCGGTGGTTGGTGCAGTCGACGTAGCGCCGGCCCGAGCGCCGGGGTCGCCGGCACCAGCTCCCGGACCACCAGGAAGACTCCCAGCCCGATCCCGGCACCACCAGACACCGCCATGGCCAACTGCCAGTTCAGGATCACGCGGTCACCTCGCTCGGGTCGGGCGCCGGCAGGAACCGGGTCGACCGCTGCGGTTGGCTCATCGACCGCACCCAGGCCAGCAGGGCGATGAAGGCGGCACCGAGCGCGGCCATCACCACCTGCCCGACCGGCGTGCCGTACGGCTTGATGTACTCGGTGTTGATCAGCCCGTACGCGAGGGTCGCCAGGGTCATCCCGGTGAGGAAGCGGACCGCGAACCGGGGCTGGGTGCGCTTGGCCTCGATCTCCCGGCGGGTGGCGACCTCGGCGGATGCCGCGCCGGCGATCGAGCCGAGCACGTCACCCAGCCGTTCACCCCGGTCGGAGAGGTGCAGGATCAGCGCCGCGACCACCTGGTCGCAGACCGGGTCGGCGATCTCGTCGGCGAACGCCAGCAGCGCCGTGCGGGCCACCCAGCCGGCCTGCAGACGGGCGGCGAGCAGCCGTACCTCGTCCTCGACGCCGGGTGGCACGCTGCCGATCGTGCCGATGATCGACTGTTGGAGGCCCTGCCCGGTGTTGGAGACGTCCTTGAGGCGGCGGGTCCACTCGCCGACCGCCTCGATCCGGGCGATCGCCCGCTGTTCGGCCTTGCCGACCCCGAACAGCCACGGGGTGCCGGGCACCGCGACCGCCACCAGCAGCCCCACCACCGGCAACCCGGTCAGCAGGAACGCGAACGCGCCCGCGACCAGCGCGGCGAGCAGCAGGGCCTGGTAGGACCGCTGCTCGGTAGGCGTGGTGCCGGGGCCGCGCCACAGCCGATCGAGGCCCCGACCGCCACCGGGGCGCGGCCCGGGAGGACGTCGGGTGCCGACCAGCGCCACCACGGCCAGCAGCAGCCCGGCCACACAGGCGGCCCCGGAGACCACCGCGATCAGCTCCAGGCTCAGCATCAGGTCACCGCCGGGCCAGTCGGGTCTGCCGGGGTCGCCGCCACGCGCCGGCGCCGGCCTCGATCCACCGGGTCAGCAGCCGTACGTCGTAACCCACCCGCAGCAACTGGTCACGCACCCGCTCCGGCAGGTGCCGGGGGACCGCACGACCGTCCGGGCCGGGCCCGAAGACCGTGGTGGTGGTGATCCGACCGGCCTCGCCAGCGCCGATCACCTCCTCCACGTGCGACACGAACCGGTGTTTACGCCCGCCGATCGCGGTCTCGTCCTCGACGGTGACGTAGACGATCAGGTCGAGGGCGTTGCCGGCCATCCGGCGGGCCTGGTCGACGGTCATCTCACGGCCGTGCGCCAACGCCAGCTCGACGATCCGTTCACCCACCCCCGAAGCGGTGCGGGCGTGGATGGTGCACATCGAGCCCCGGCTGGTGGTCATCGCCTGGAGCATCGGCACGATCTCCCGGGACCGCACCTCACCCACGATGATCCGCAGTACGCCCATCCGCAGCGACAGCGGGATCAGGTCGGCGATGGTCACCTCACCGGCCGGTCGGCCGTCGAAGCCGCGCTCCCCGTGGCCCTCCCGGGCCTCGAAGCTCATCACCGCCCGGTGCCGCTCGCGACGGCGGGCCGGCAACAGTTCCCGGCTCTCCTCCAGCAGCACGTACGGCTCATCCTGCGGGATCTCGTTCATCAGCGCGCGGATGATCGTGGTCTTCCCGGCGCCGGCCAACCCGGCGACCATGATGTTCAGCCCGGCGCGCATCGCCGCGCGGAGGAAGTCGCGCAGGAGCGGGTCGATCATCTCGTCCAGGTCACCCCGTGCACCGGCCACGTCGTCCAGGCTCACGTCCAGGGTGTTGTGCTTGCGGATCACCGCGTACGGGCGGTGGCTGACCAGGAACACCGCGGCCAGCCGGCTGCCGTCGGGCAGTTGCAGGTCGAGAGTGGGCTTCACGGTGGACAGGGACCGCTCGGTCGCGCCCGCCCGGCGGGCCGCCGCCTGGAGGATCTCCACCAGCTCGGCGTCGCTGTCGGCGATCGGTTCGGCCCAGTCGACCCCGCCGCCGTGCCGGCTGATGCGCACCTGGTCGCAACCGAGGATGTGCACCTCCTCGATGGTGTCGTCGACCAGCAGGGTCTGTAGCCGGCCCAACCCCACCAATTCGGCGGTCACCTGGTCGAGCAGCAGACGTTCCTCACCGGCGGCCATCGGCGTGCCGGCCCGGCGCACGGAGTCGGCGTACGCGGCGACCACACCGACGGCGAGCCGCGCCCGTTCGGTGTCCTCCTCGTCGACGGTGAACTCCCGGCCGCGCTGCCACAGGGTGAGCCGTTCGGTGAGTTCCCGGCGCAGTTCCCGGACCACCTGGAAGTCCATCCGGGGGCGGGGTGCCGCCGCCGGAGGCGCCGTGGCCGTGGGCGGCGGCTGCGGCGGCGGCCCGGCCTGCTGGTGCCGCCCGTTCGACGCGGCCAGGGGCGGCACGGTGGAGGTGGCGCCCGGCGGCTGTTGGCGCGGGTCGGTGGAGACCGGCTCAAACCGCATCCGGCACCCCCTGCTGCACGGGCCACGCCAGCCGGGCCCGACGCCGGTCCAGGAGCGCGCCGATCGGCACCTCCAGCGCGGCCGCCGCGCGCATCAGCGGCCGTCCGGCGCGGACGGTCCCGCCCAGGGCGAGAACCCCGGCGGTACGCGGGTCGTGCGGCAGCCGTGCGATCACCGGCAGTTTCAGGGCGCGACTGATCTCGGCTCGCCCGTGCCCGCCGCCGACCAGCAGCAGCCGCAGGGTGCCCGGCGGCACCCGGTGCTCGGCGAAGTCCCGTTCGATCGCGGTGACCACCGCCCGGGTGCCGGAGAGGTCCGGTAGTTGCGCCCCGGTCACCAGCAGCACCACCGACGCGGCCCGCAGCACCGGCCACGGTGGCCCGGTGACGTGCAGCCGGCCGCAGTCCACCAGGACGTCGTAGCCGGGGGTGCCGCGATCCAGGGCGTCGAAGTAGTCGGCGAAGCGCTGCCAGAGCGGGGTGACACTGCCGCCCTGGGCCGGGTCGACGAGCCCGGGCAGCAGCAGCCGTTCCCGACGGGGGGCGTCCAGGTCGACGAGCTGGGACCAGAACGCGGTTTCCAGGTTGCCGTCGCGCAGCTCCCCGACGGCCAGCTCCCCGATGCCGCGCGGGCCGTCCAGCTGGCCGCCGAGGTAGCCGGCGAGGATCGAGCCGCCGGCCGGGTCGCATTCGGCGAGCACCAGTCGCCGGTGCCAGGCCAGTGCACAGGCCAGCGCCGAGGTCGTGACGCCGGGCGAGCCCTTCGCGGACACCAGCGCGATGATCGCCATGCTCAGGCCGCTTCGGTCAGCACGACGGCGAGCCGCTTCTGTGCGGCGAGCGCCACCACCGCGGGGACGTCACGGGTGAGCAGCGCCAGGTACAGGACCTTGTCGTCGTTGGCCGGGCTGACCATGTCGATCACGGTGGCCGAGAACCGGGTGCCCGCAGCGGCCGCGTCCCCGGTGGCGTTGCTGTCCGGCGTGCTGACCAGCAGGACCTTGTCACCGGGGTGCAGTTCGCGGGCCGGCACCTGGGCGGTCTTCAGACCGAGCGCGATCTGCTGTTGGCCGGGGCCGAGCAGAGGGTCGTCGGTGACCTGCGCCAGCGTGAGCAGGGTGCCCGGGACCAGCGCCACCGCGGCCCGTTTGCCGATCACCTCGTCGAGCCGGCCGGCCGGCACCGGGCGCAGCCCCTGACCTCCGGCGACCTGCACGCTGACCAGGTCGGCGGCGCTGATCTCGCGGCCCACCTCCACCGGTCGGGCCACCGCGAGGTAGCTACCGGTGGCCCGGACCGAGGTGACCGCGAACGCCGCGCCCAGCCCACCCAGGGCGATCAGGAGTACGGCGAGACCGAGCAACCCCGGGCGGACCCGGCGCTGCCGGACAACAGTGGGTGGGGTGACCGGCGCGTCGACCGACCCGGTCCCGTTGCGCGTCGCGAGGCTCACTGCGTCATCTCCGTTCGCGGGGCTCGCACACTGGGCTGGCTCACCGGGTCACCACCTGGAGTTCGTTGATCCGGATCTGCACGATGCCGCTGCGACGGGTCACCAGGATCTCTCCGGTCTGGCCACCGCCGCGCCACGTCACCGTCCAGTGCGTGGTGGCGCTGATCCGGTACGTGCCGGCCTTCTGGTAGCCCTTGTCGTAACCGCAGGTCGGGGAGGTGCCGCCCGCACCGGCGCCGGTCCGCGTGTACTCGGTGCCCGCGCCGTAGCAGGTGACCGTCTCCTTGTTGCCCATGTCCCAGACGATCCGGCCGACCGTCGCCGTGATCTCGACGGTCACGTCCCGGTCGGTCGCCTTGGCCTCGATTGGGCCGAAGTAGTTCTTGCCCGAGTCCGCCCACATCCAGACCGGCAGGCCGACCAGGCCGGGGCCGTTGCCCTTGCGGGGTGCGACCTTCAGTGGCGCCGGCAGCAGCTTGATCGACGCCAGGGCGCGACGGGCGAGTTCCTCCGGGTTGGGCGGCGCGCCGTAGCCGGGTGGCGGCTCGGCCCGCAGCACCATGTTCCGGTTGCCCACGTCGGCACCGCCGTTGCAGGTCTGCACGTACCACTGCTGACCCTCGGGTGCCTCGTTCTGCGGCGAGGCCAACTTGTAGTAGCAGCCGTCGCTGCTGCTGAACCAGCCCTTGAACTCGTCGTAGCAGGGGATGGTCCGCCCGTCCCACCGGCAGACACCACCGCCACCGCCACCGCCACCGCCACCGTCGTCCCCGTCGTCCCCGTCGTCGCCGTCACCGCCGCCGCCCGGGTCACCCGGGTTGCCGGGCTCGTCGTCCCAGACGCTGCAGTCGGGCTGGTCGGGTGGGCAGCCGGCTCCCGGGTCGGCGCGGCCAGCGGCGGCGGCCGGCGGGGTCGCGCCGGCCACCAACAGGAGCGCGAGGCCGATCCCGGCGAGAGCCCGCCAGGATGCGCCAGCCCGACGCGTCAGCACGGCTGATCCCGGTGCGTGGTGCCGTAGTTGATCAACCAGCGGCCGTCGGGATAGCGGGTCGCGGTGGCGGTGGAGAAGTGCTTGCCGCCCCCGCTGCCCGGGACCACGCGCTTGTCCTTCGCGTAGACCAGTCGGTAGCCGGTCGTGTCCAGGCAGTCCTGGATCTCCACTGTCGCCGGCTTCGCGTCGAGGCTGACCGCGGTCACGGTCGGGTCGGACTTCACCGTCCCGGTTCGCATAGCGCCGTGCTCCTTAGCGTCGCGAATGGACAATTGCACCCGACTGAGAAGTGGATCAGCGAGAAACCGGGCGAGTTCCGGCGCGTGTGGATCACTGCGCCCACTTGCCGTGCGCGAGGCTGCGAGATAACCGGAGTACGCGTCGAGGGCTGCCTTCTCGGCAGCTCGCCGTGCCGCGTCGGGATCGGCCCGTTGTCCGTCTTCACGGGCTGCCGCCGGTCGTCCGACCGGCTCCCGTCCGCTGGCGCAGGCGGTGACCGGCACCGCCGCTACGACCGCCAGCAGGCAGATTGCCGCTCGTCTGAGCTGCCGTCCGCGCACCGTCGAGCCTCCTCGTGGTCGCCCCGCGCGGTGTCGGTCCACCGCCGCCGGGCATACGGAAGCGCGCCCGGATCAGCACATCCGGAGCCGTTCATTGCGCTTCTGCATTCACCGTTACGGATCTTCTACAAATGCAAGGTCCTGTGTCTTCCGGTTGTCGAGGTGAGGCTTGCGTCACACCCAAGGGGCGAGCATAGGCTGACGTTCGCCGATACAACAGAGGCAATTCAAGTGAACACTCTCCGTGATGACAGGTGGTGGTGGCGGGTGTCCGCACTGCGCCCGAGGCAGTGGCCGAGCAAGGGGTCTTCGAAGATCGGGCCTCGTCAGGACGGGTCGGGTCCGGTACGCCCCGTCGCCGGTCCCGGGAGTAGGACATCGCGGCCTCATCCCGGCATCCCAGCGCCGTTGTCGGCCCTTCGAGGGGTGGCCTCGTCCGGCGAGACGCCCACTCGGAGGCCGGCCGAGAGCGCCGTGCGACGGTCGGGCGGCAAGGTCGCTTTCTGCGCCATTCGCCACACCACAGCGATCGTTCCGTCACGATCCGTGTTCACCTTCGCGGGGGAGCGCCGGGGCGTAATGGACGGGACATGGCGCTGACCGGCCCCCCGGCAGCCGTCCCGGGGCGGGAGAACCCAGCCGATCGGCGTCCGGCATCCCCACCGTCCGGCGACACGACCAACCCCGCTGGCCGGGCAGCGCCCCCGCCGGAACGTCGGCCGACCGCGGAGCGCGTTCCTGCGATGGCTCGCACCCGAGCCGCCACCGTGGTCGCGATCCTCGCCATCGGTCCACTGATGCGGATCGCCGCGCTGCGCTACGCCGTACCCCCGGGTATGCCCAGCCGCACCGGCTGCGACGCCTGCGGCGCGCCGCTCGGCCTGACCCGTCCCTGGCCGGCGCTCGGCCCGACAGCCCGCTGCGGTCGCTGCCGGGCGCGGGTCGGGCCGCCACCGGGCACGGTCGAGCTGGCCCTGCTCGCCGCGGTGGTGCTGCTGGCCCTGGTCGGTCCCTCGGGTGGGGCGCTCCCGGCGCTGGCCTGGTGGCTCGGCTGGACGATCCCGGCGGTCTTCGTCGACCTGGCCGTGCACCGGCTGCCGGACCGGCTCACCCTGCCGGCGGCAGCCGGGACCTGGCTCCTGCTCGGCGTCGCCGCGCTCGACGCCGAGCCCGGGCACTGGTTGAGAGCCGCAATCGGCGGCGCGGGACTGGCGCTGTTCTTCGCCAGCACCACGTTGCTGCTCGGCCGTCGTGGCTTCGGGCTGGGTGACGCCAAGCTGGCGCTGAGTGTGGGGGCGCTGCTCGGCTGGTACGGCTGGCCGGTGCTGCTGCTCGGGCTGCTGCTCGCCTCCGGGCTGTCCGCGCTGGTCAGTCTGGCTCTGCTGGCCACACGGCGCGCCCGCTGGAGTTCGCACCTGCCGTTCGGCCCGTTCCTGCTCGTCGGCACGGTCGGCGCGCTCCTGCTGGCGACCTGACCACCCGTCACCCGCCGCGCAATCTCAAGATCGTTCAGGGGCGTGAGCGGCTCGCCAGTTTGGGGGCCGGGCTGTCGGCGCGGTCGGCGCGGCGGCGCAGCACCTCGGCGGTGGGTCGGGCCAGCAGCGGGGTTGCCACCACGGCGACCAGGGCGCCGAAGAGCACGCCCGCGACCACGTCGTGCGGGTAGTGCACTCCCACGAAGACCCGGGAGAAGGCGCCGAGCGCGGCCAGTGGCAGCGCGATCAGACCGAGCCGGCGGTTGAGCAGCAGCGTGGTGACCGCCAGCGCGCCGGCGACGGTGGCGTGGTTGCTGGGAAACGACCAGTCGCCCGGGGGTGGGCAGGTGCCCGCGATGATCGCCCGCCCGATCGTCCGGCAGGGGCGGTCCTCGTCCACCACGGTCTTGAACCATTCGCTGCCCACGTACGCCAGGAGGGCCGGCACCGGCGCGATCAGCGCGAGTGCCCGGTCGTGTGGGCTGCCGGCGCGGCGGCTCAGCGCGGCCATCAGCAGCAGCGCGCCGAGTAGCAGGATCACCCCCTCGGTGGCGTGTCCGACGAACCATTGCACCGGTTCCGGGCTGCGGGCGGCGGCGTCGACGACGTCGCCGTACCACTCAGCACTGATCTCCGGAACGTCCATGCTGCCGTTGTGGACCATGCATCACCTCACTCCACGTTCATACCTTGTTCACCTGGGGGACAACCTAGGAACACGGCAGAGGGCACCGCAGCTGTCGAAGGTCGGGTGGTCTTCACGACCTTCGTCCAGGATTCGTTCAGCCGGCTCTGCTTGGCTGGTCGGGGACGTCGGCATCCACAGGAGGCTTTGTGCACACCAGTTCGGCCACCGGCCAACCGCCGCCCGCCACTGGCACGTTGGACGACCAGACCTGGCAGATTCGGCGTACGGAGGCCGATCTGGACCGGCTCGGCGAAACTGAATCGATCTTCGCGTTGGGTAACGGGTGGGTCGGCTGGCGTGGTGTGCTCGACGAGGGCGCACCCTGCGGGATGCCGGGCAGCTACGTCAACGGCCTGCACGAGCGGCGGGAGCTGAGCTACCCCGAGGAGGGGTACGCGTTTCCGCAGGCCAGCGACACCGTCATCAGTGCGCCGAACGCCGCGCTGATCCGGCTCTGGGTCGACGACGAGCCGCTGGACATCCGCACCGGGACGCTGCGCAGCCACGAGCGGGTGCTCGACCTGCGCAACGGTGTGCTGCGCAGGGAAACCGAGTGGATCTCCCCGGCGGGGCGTGGAGTGCGCATCCGCAGCACCCGGCTGGTGTCCCTGCCGCGCCGTCCGGTGGCCGCCGTCCGGTACGAGGTCGAACCGCTGGACGCCCCCGTCGAGCTGCGGGTCTGCTCGGACCTGCTGGCCAACGAGAAGGTGCCGGAGCGCTCGGACGACCCCCGGGCAGCCTCGGTGCCCACCGACCCGCTGAGCGCCGAGTCGTACAGCGCGACCGGCCTCGACGGGATGCTGGTGCACCGCACCGAGCGCAGTGGTCAGCGCGTCGCGGTCGCGGTCAGTCACCTGCTGGACGGGCCGGACACCGTCACCGCCACCGGTGACTGCACCCCGGACCGGATCCGGCTGACCGTGACGGGTCGCCTGCACCCGGGGGAGCGGCTGCGGCTGACGAAGTTCGCCGCGTACGAGTGGGCATCGGTCGACGGGACACCGGCCGACGAGTTGGCGGCCCTGGTCGTCGCGGAGGCGGACGCGGCCCGCGCGGACGGCTTCGACGCTCTGCTCACCGACCAGCGCGCCGCACTGGACGCGGCCTGGCAGGTCGCCGACGTGCAGCTCGACGGCGACCAGGATCTCCAACAGGCGGTCCGGTTCGCGATGTTCCACCTGGTCCAGGCCGGCCGTCCGGACTCGGACCGGACCATCTCGGCGAAGGGGTTGACCGGCAACGGCTACGACGGGCACGTCCTCTGGGACACCGAGACCTACGTCCTGCCGGTGCTCACCTACCTGGCCCCGGCGGTGGCCCGCTCGGCGCTGACCTGGCGGCACACCCACCTGCCGCAGGCTCGGGAACGGGCCCGCGAGCTGCGGCTGACCGGCGCCACCTTCCCGTGGCGCACCATCGGCGGCCGGGAGTGCTCCGGTTACTGGCCGGCGGGCACCGCGGCGCTGCACGTCAACGCCGACATCGCCGACGCGGTGCTGCGCTACCTGGCGGTCACCGACGACCAGCGGTTCCTCGCCGAGGCGGGGCTGGAGTTGCTGGTGGAGACCGCCCGGCTCTGGCACGGCTTCGGGCACTGGTCGGAGGAGGACTTCCACCTGCACGGCGTGACCGGCCCGGACGAGTACGCGGCGCTGGTCGACGACAACGTCTTCACCAACCTGATGGCGAAGCGCAACCTGCGGGGCGCGGCGGACGCCGCCGAGCGCCACCCCGACGTGGCCGGTCGGCTCGGCGTGGACCCCGACGAGGTGGCCGGCTGGCGGGCCGCCGCCGATGCGATGTTCGTTTCGTACGACCACGAGCGCGGGGTGCACCAGCAGGCCGCCGGCTTCACCCAGCAGCCCGAGTGGGACTTCGCGAACACGGGCGAGGACGACTACCCGCTGCTGCTTCACTTCCCGTACCTGGAGTTGTACCGCAAGCAGGTGGTCAAGCAGGCCGACCTGGTGCTCGCCATGCAGCTCTGCCCCGGTGAGTTCACCGCCGACGAGAAGGCCCGCAACCTGGCCTACTACGAGGCCCGCACGGTCCGCGACTCGTCGCTGTCGGCCGCCCCGCAGGCGGTGCTGGCCGCCGAGGTCGGGCACCTGGATCTGGCGTACGACCTGTTCGCCGAGTCGGTCCTCCAGGACCTGGCGGATCTGGGGGACAAGACCGCCGACGGGCTGCACCTGGCCTCGCTGGCCGGTGCGTGGCTGGCGCTGGTGCAGGGTTTCGGCGGGCTGCGCGACGACCGGGCGGTGCTCTCCTTCGACCCCCGGCTGCCGCGTCGGATCGACCGGCTGGTCTTCAGCCTGCGCTGGCGCGGCCACCGGCTGCGGGTCACGCTGACTCCCACCGAGGCCCGCTACGAACTGCCCGACGCCGCCGCCGACACCGAGGTCGAGCTGTGGCACCACGGTGAGTCGTTGCGGGTCACCGGTGCCGAGCCGGTCACCCGGCCGATGCCCCCGGTGCCCGACCCGGGGCCGGAGCCGCCCTCCCCGCCCGGCCGCCGCCCCACCCGCCGCTCGGCCGACTGAGCCGCCTCAGGCCGGCGGGAGGCCGCCGGCCATCCGTTCGCGGACGGCCTCCAACTCCTCGAAGGCGTACGCCCAGTTGTGGCACTTGAAGCTGCGCAGGCCGTCGATCGCGGTGCGGCAGTCGGCGCAGCGCACGCCGGCGATGGCGTCCGGGATCTCGGTGTTGACGTACTTGCGTTCGCCGAGGATGACGGTGGCGATCATGGCCTTGTCGTGCAGGCCGGAGAGCGCCGACGACACGATGTCGTACCAGGTGACCCGACGGCCGCACTTCGGGCAGTCCGGCTCGTCACCGCTGACCCAGAGCGGGGCGCCGATGCTGCGCGTCGGTATGCCGAGCAGCTTCTCCAACCGCCGGACGTCTGACTCCGGGGTGATCCAGCGGTGTCGGCCGGGCAGTGATGCGGGTGAGTCGTACACGGCGCGGAACAGGTCGTGGTCGACCTGCACGGTCTCCCGCTGAGCGGTCATCGGCGTCCCTCCTCGTTGAGTCGGTGCCCCCACCGTGGTCAGCGACGACCATGGGCGCTGCCGGATCAACGACACGAGGGGTCAGCGGGTCGTCGCCGGGGGTGCCAGACATCGAGATCCCCCGCATCGCCGAAGGGATCTCTCATGACCGACCTCCGCCAACGCGGGGGTCGGCGTCCGCCGTTGACCCGTTTCCACCTCCGGTGGCCGGCCTCGGGTGGTACGACGGACGCGGGGCGTGCGTGCCACCGGGAGGAGCGCCGATGGCCAGCAGGCCCGAACGGCTGCTGCGGGGCAGCAACTCACCGCTGAGCGCCTCGTTCCTGGAGCTGTTCTTCGACCTGGCGTTCGTGCTGGCCCTCAGTCAACTGGCGGGGCACCTGTTGCACGACCTCACCCTGGTCGGCGCGCTGCGTACCGCACTGCTGTTGGCGGCGGTGTGGTGGATCTGGGTGACCACCACCTGGTTCGCCGACTGGTACGACCCGGAGAGCCCGTGGGTCCGGTGGCTGCTGGTCGGTGCCGCGCTGGGCAGCCTGCTGGCCGGGGTGGCGATTCCGCAGGCGTTGGACGGGCGGGGCGTGCTCTTCGCCAGCGCGTACGTCGCGGTCCACATCGCCCGGGGCGCGGTGACCGCGTTCGCGCTGCGCGGTCACCCCCGACAGAAACGGGCGGTGCGGATCCTCTGCTGGTTCGGTGTCTCCGCCGTACCGTGGCTGGTCGGTGGGTTCCTGCCGGAGTGGCGGGTGCCGCTCTGGGTGCTCGCCCTCGCCATCGACTTCACCGGCCCACGACTCGGCTGGCCCACCCCACGGCTTGGACGGACGAGCAGGCAGGAGTTGCGCCTCGCCGGGGAGCACTTCGCCGAGCGGTACCAGCAAATCATGATCATTGCCCTGGGCGAACTCGTCCTGGTCGCCGGCCTGTCGTACGCCGACACCCACCTCGACCTCCCGCAGACCGCCGCCTTCCTGCTGGTCTTCGCCACCGCCGTGCTGACCGGTCTGCTCTACGTGACGCCCGCCGGCCAGCGCCTCGGCCCGGCCATCGAGCAAGCCGACCCGTCCCGGCTGGGCGTCATCACGGGATACCTGCACCTCGTGATGGTCGCCGGGCTGGTGGTCACCGCCGTCGGGGCGGAGCTGAGCATCGCCCACCCCACGAAGGAGGCCGACATGACCGCGGCGGTCGTCATCCTGGGCGGTCCGATGCTGTTTCTCGCCGGGCGGATCCTCTTCTCGCTGGCGATCCACCGACGGCTCTCCTGGACGCGGGTGGCGGCGCTGCTCGCGTTGGCCGTCGGCGGGGCTGTTCTGCGGCTGCCGCTGCTGGCGGTCAGCGCGGTCGCCACCGGGGTGGTGCTCACGGTGGTCGTCCTGGACCACGCCGGCATCCTCTCCTACCACCGCATCAGAAATCCTGACTAAAGTCAGGTGTATGGACTCCACGCTCATCGCCGCCGTGCGGCGGTTCAACCGGACGGTCACCCAACGGGTGGGTGCGCTCGATGACGAGTACATGGCCCAGGGGCGGCCTCTGGGGCAGGCCCGTCTGCTCTGGGAGATCGGCCCCGCCGGTGCCGAGGTCGCCGCGCTACGCGCCCGGCTCGGCCTGGACTCCGGATACCTCAGCCGGCTCCTGCGCACCCTGGAGAACGACGGCCTGATCACCGTGGGGCCGGCCGACCAGGCCGGCGGCGACGGCCGGGTCCGCAGCGCCGCGCTCACCGACGCAGGCCGCGCGGTCTGGGCCGACCTCGACGAGCGGTCGGACGACCTCGCCGCCTCCATCCTCGAACCGCTCAGCGAGCACCGCCGCGAACGACTCGTCGCCGCCATGGCCGAGGTCGAACGTCTCCTCGTCGGGTCGATGGTCGTCATCGAGCCGTGCCCGCCGAGCGACCCACGGGCCCGCGCCTGCCTGCGCGCGTACGCCCGGGACATCGCCCGTCGATTCGACGACGGATTCGACCCGGGGCTGAGCAACCCCGTTCACGACGAGGCACTCGTCCCGCCCGCCGGGGTGCTCCTGCTCGCCACCCTCAACGCCGAACCGATCGGCTGCGGCGCGGTCAAACTCCACCCCGGCGCGCCCGCCGAGATCAAACGCGTGTGGGTGGCCGACACCGTACGCGGGCTCGGCGTCGGGCGGCGGCTGCTGGGCGAGCTGGAACGCTACGCCGCCGAGCGTGGCGCGACGGCCGTCCGACTGGACACCAACCGCAACCTGACCGAGGCGATCGCCATGTACCGGGCAACGGGTTACCGGGAGATCGAGGCGTACAACACCGAGCGCTACGCCCACCACTGGTTCGAGAAACAGCTGCGACGGTGACGGCGAGCTGCCGACATCGTGGACGTGGGCGTCAGTCGTCGGTGGGTTGCGTACCGCCTTGCCGACCATCGTTACCGTCGGAGGAGTGGAAGGTGACGCCGCCGGGAGCCGTTGGCGGTTCCTCGGCGGCAGCCTCGTCGGCATGGTGGGCGTCGTCGCCGTCTTCGGAGCGTTGGCGATCGGCTTCTGGGTGTTGGCCGACCTCTCCAGCGACATCCCACTTGTTGGCCGATTGTTCGACATGCTCGGGCGTCTTGCCGCCGTCGGCGGGGCGTTCTTCTTCACGTACTGCCTTCTCGCTGTCGTGCTGGGGCCCGATCTGTTCGAGAAGCTGTTCTTCGTACGTGGCAAGGCCCTCACCCCGGGTGCCATACGCGAGTTGGTGGCGATGGAAGCGGCATCTGCCACGATCCCGGTCGCGTCCGGGCAGGGCGTGCTGCGGATCATCCCGATCAAGCCCCAGTGGTGGCTTGACCCGAACGCCCATGCCGACGACACCAAGCCGGTTGTCGTGGTCGAGGGAATCGAGCACCGGCTGCCCGGGTGGGACCCGTACGACGTCGCGGTTCCAGCCGGGACCGTCGAGGTCGTGGCCTGGCTGCCCCTTCGCAGCGGCATTCCGGGGCGACGGGCCGGCAGTTCTGTCCCCGTGTCGGAGGGGCGTGTGGGTGCGGTGGTGTTCCGCCCCTCGTCCCTCCCGGAACTCCCCGGCACCGCGACTCCGCTGGCCGGCGAGCTGAGGGGCGACCTTTCGTCGCACCGGATGTGGGGTGCGACCGCGCTGCTCGTCGGGCTTGTCTTCCTGGTGTGGCTGGCCGTCGGCTAGCGCAGACCTGCCCTCGTCCCCGTCCGTCCGCAGGCTATCCGACGGCTGTGGCTTGCGCGGTGCTCGCGAACGACCGGATGAGTGCGGTCTCGCTGCCGGTACGCCAGATCAGCCCCCACCGGCCCGCCGGAGCGTCAGAAATGGGCACGTAGGCGATGTCCGGTCGCGCGTAGTAGCGGGCGGCCTGGGCGTGGACCGGCGAGACGGCCTCGCCCGTGACGAGGATCGGGATCATCTCCTGGAAATTGGAGACCGACGGGCCGATCGGGATCAACCGCCCGCTGGGTGTGCGTACGGGCACCAGGATCTCCCGCCAGTAGTCCGGCCGGGCACCGCCCATGACCGTCTCGTCCGCCAGGTCCTCATAGGAAACCGATGCGCGGCTGGCCAGCCGGTGGGTGGCCCCGACGGCCAGCACGATGGGTTCGGTGTAGATGACCGGGCCGACGGTGAGGTCCGGCTCCCGGACGGGCAGCCACACGATCTGCACGTCGATGTCGCCGGCGCGCAGCCGACCGAAGGGGTCACCGAAGTCGACATGCCGCAGCTGCACCTCGCACTCGGGATGCTCCTTCGCGAACGCGTCGAACAACTCGCGGAAATCGTGCAGGTTGACGGCGATCGACCCGACCCGCAGGACCCCGGTCTTGCCGCGGGCGGCCAGCCTGGCCCGGTCCATGCCCTCGCACAGACCTCGGTACATGGGCTGGATGTCGTCGACGAGCCGTTGCCCGATCGGTGTCAGTGCCACCTGCCGGTTGTTGCGCTCGAACAGCGCGGCGCCGATCCGCCGCTCCTGCTTCTTGATCGCCTGGCTGACCCGGGCCTGGGTCACGTGCAGCCGCTCGGCGGTGCGGGTGAAGTGCAGTTCCTCCGCCAGGGTCAGAAAGATTTCGATGTCGCGGAGTTCCATCACTGTTCCGATCCACCCATTAGCGATGGGTTATGGCACGTTACCAGGTGTGATCTTGTAGCCCGGGGTCTCGCCCGGCAGGCTGACGGACGTCGAAGCGGAACAGCATCCGGCACCCTGAACGAGGAGATCGTCGTGCGCAAGCTCGTGTATTACATCGCCGCCACCCTGGACGGCTTCATCGCCGGTCCCGACGGCGCCGACCCCACCGGCCCCGACGGCTTCTGGCCCATCCCGGAGGACTACCTGCACCACCTCGTCAGCGAGTATCCGGAGACCCTGCCCGGTCCGGCCCGGCAGGCGTTCGGCATCACCGACCAGGGCGGCCGGTTCGACACCGTGCTGGAAGGTCGCCACTCCTACGAGGTGGGCCTGAAGGTCGGCGTGACCGACGCGTACCCGCATCTGCGCCACCTGGTGTTCTCCCGCACGCTGGGTGGCAGCCCGGACCCGGCCGTCGAGGTCATGGCCGAGGACCCCATTGCCACCGTACGAGAGCTGAAGCGCCACGACGGCAAGGACGTCTGGGTGATCGGCGGCGGTGCCCTGGCCGGTGCCCTCTACCCCGAGATCGACCAGCTGATCATCAAGCTGGCACCGTTGACCATCGGCGCCGGCGTCCCGCTGTTCGGCCGCGACGCCGTCTTCACACCGCGCACCTGGCGCCTGACCGACCACACCGTCCTGGACAGCGGCGCTCTCTTCCTCACCTACACGCGCGCACAGACCGGGAACGAGTCCGCATGAGCGCATCTCCCAGCGCCGTCACGATCCGGCCCATCACCGGGGCGGACGAGATCGCCCTGTTCAACCGCCTGCCGTACACCATCAACCACGAGCTGACCGACGACCTCGCCGGGCAACGCCGCCGACCGGAGTGGATGTGGGTGGCCCTGCGCGGCGACCGTCTGCTGGCCAGGGTCGCCTGGTGGGGCCGCAGCGGCGACAGCACTCCGCTGCTGCTGGACATCCTCGACGTGGACGACACCGCAGAGGATCTGACCGAGGTGGCGCAGGTGCTGTACGAGACCGCCGCCAGGCAGGTCCTGACACCCGGCGCTGTCCCTCCCGAATACGGTCGCTTCATTCCTGCGGACTGGCGGGAGGACCCGGACGCGTACCGGGCGGTGCGGACCAGGATGGGCGTCCTCGAGAACACCGGCGCACGCCTGACGGTCGAACGGCTGCGCCTGGAGTGGCGTCCCGCTGCGGGCCTGCCCACGCCCGACCAGCGACTGGCCTTCCGCCCGGCTCTGGACACCGGCGAACTGGTCGCGCTGATGACCCGTGCGCTGGACGGGACCCTGGACGCACACAGCCGTGCCGACCTGGCACAGATGTCGCCTGACGAGGCCGCGCTCAAGCACTACGAGCAGGAGCTCGCCACGTACTCCAGCCCTCGGGAGTGGTGGCGCATCGGCACGTTGGGCGACAACGGCGAGCCGGTCGGGTTCGTCGTTGCGGCGCGCAACGCCTACCACCCGGTGATCGCCTACCTCGGCGTCGTTCCCGAACACCGGGGCCACGGGTACGTCGACGGCCTCCTCGCCGAGGGCACCCGAATCCTGGCCGCCGAGGACGTCCCACGCATCCGCGCGGCCACCGACCTGGGCAACGTACCCATGGCGAAGGCCTTCGCCCGCGCCGGTTACGTCAACTTCGAGCGCGCGCTCAACATGGCCTGGGAATGAGCGACGGCCAGCGCCACACGAGCGGCGCTGGCCGCGGCACTGGTCACGGCGGCTGGAGCGGGCCGGCCCGGCCACACCGGCCGGGCCGGACCGGACGTCAGTCGGCGACCACGGTCAGGACCAGTGGCCCGTTGGGGATCGGGTTCCCGGCGTCGTTCGGATAGTTCCACATGCTCGTGTTCCCGGCCTCGTCGTTCAGCGAGAAGCCGATCGTGTACTGCCCGGGCTCCAGCCGGTCGGTCGACACCGCCAGGTGGAGGACACCGCTGCCGTCGTCGTGCTTACCGCCGTACATGCCGCCCTTCGGGGCTCCGGTGCTGTCGTAGATCGTCGCGCTGAACCCCGCGATCGGGGCGAACTCGTCCACCTCGAACGTGACGTCGAAGCCGAGGCCCCACGCGTCCTCGGTCTCCTGCTGTGTCCACGTCGCCTTGGGCAGCGTCGCCGAGAGCACCACCGGTGCCTTCTCGTCGGGCACCTGGGTGATGGTGATGCCAAGGTCGGGAGCGCCGTAGGCCGTGCCGTAGAACGCGACGTTGCCCGCTCCGTCGGTCAGCTTGACCCCGCCGATCGTGCAGGAGCGGGCCCACCCCGACGACACGACGATCTCCACCGAGACGGTGCCGTCGTCACCCACCACCGGCGTGCGCGACGGCTGCGAGCACGAGTCGAGGTCGACGTCGACGGAGGTCAGGCCGCCGACCGCACCTCGCGGCGTGAAGGTGAGCGCCGTCGACGCCGGCCCGCGCCAGCTGTTCACCTGCGGCACGGTGAGGGCGAAGTTCGACGCACTGACCACGTCGTTGCGGCTCACCTGGACGGGAGCCGGCCCATCCGGCGAGGTGTCGGCCCGGGTGTTGCCCCAACTGTCGGTCAGGTCGAGCCGGGAGACCCGCCACGTGCCGGACGGCGAGCCGGCCGGCACAGCGACCGAGACAGGGCAGGTGACCCTGGTCAGTTCCCAGGCCGTCTCACCGTTGCAGGTCCACCGCGAACCGCTCTGGGTGACCTGGAACGAGGAGGTGACCCGCTTACCACCCGGGCCGGTGAGCGTGATCTTGCCCTTCTTGAACGCGGACTCGTCGACGATGTGTGCCCGGTAGCGCAACGTCACCCCGGAGCCGTCGTCGTAGAAGCCGCGCGGTTGGTCGAAGTCGAAGTAGAACAGCTCGGCGAGTGGCCCCTCGGAGTCGACGAGCTGGGTCACGGCGAGCGCCGCCGGGCCCGGGTCGCGCACCGTGCGGGCATGGGCAACGTCGTCGGCGATGGTCACCTTCGTGACCCGCCAGACCGTCTGGGCCGCCGACGAGTAGCGCGGCACCACGAACTCGTAGGAGTAGGTGGACTCCTGTGCGGTCCCGGAACCCCCGATCTGCGCCCGACCCCATTCCAGGTCGTACGTGACAGTGCGGGGCTGGCCGATCTGCTGGTCCCCGTCGAACTGGCGCAGCTCGACCGCGCCGCTGACCCGCTGGGCCCGGGCAGCCTGGTTGGTGATCGTCCAGCTGAGATAGGCGACAGCGAAGTCCTGTGTGGCGTCGACCTGCGTACGGTCGAAGGCGATCGACGTGATCTCGAGAACCGGGCCGGCAGCCGGCGCCGCCATCACCGGTGTGGTGACCGACAGGGCGAGCGCGGCGGCGGCCGCGGTCGTGACCAGCGCGCGGAGGCGCGAAGATGTCATGTGCTTTCCCCCGTGTGACAACATTCCTCGATGGATTTGTCGCCGAAGATAGCCGTGGAGCGCAACCGTAATTCGCCGATCAGCCCTTCACCGCGCCAGCGGTGAGTCCTTCGGTCAGGAAGCGCTGCCCGAGGGCGTACATGATGACCACGGGGATGCTGACGAGCAGCGACGCCGCGGCGAGTTGGCCTTGCGGCACGACGTCTCCGGCGATCATCGACTGCATCCCCACCGGCAGCGTCTTGTACTCGTCCTTCGTGATGAACACGAAGGCGAAGAGGAATTCGTTCCAGGCGTTGGTCAGGGTGAACAGCGCGACCGCCAGCAGCCCCGGCTTGGCGAGGGGCAGCACCACCCGGCCGAAGGCCTGAACGCGGGTGCAGCCGTCGACCAGCGCGGCCTCCTCCAGCTCGATGGGAATCGACGAGAAGTAGCCCACCAACAGCCAGGTGGCGAACGGCAGCGTGAAGGTCGGATACGTCACCACCAGGGACCACAGCGAGTCGGTGAGTCGCGCGCCGATGAGCATCTGGTACAGCGGGATGAACAGCAGCGCACCCGGCATCACGTAGGTGAGCAGCACCGTGACGGTGAAGCCCTGCGCCCCGCGGAACCGCAGCCGGGCCAGCGCGTAACCCGCCAGGGCGGCGCAGACCAGTGCCACCGCGGTCGACGCCGCGGACACCAGCAGCGTGTTGAGGTACCAGCGGCCGAAGGGCTGGTTGTCGAACAGGGCGCCGAACTGCTCCAGGGTCCACGGCGTCGGCCACAGGTCGTCGGTGCGCATGACGACCTGGCCCTCGGACTTGAAGGCCGTGACGGCGATCCAGTACAGCGGGCCCAGCACGAAGAAGAGCAATCCGGCCAGCGCGACACCGGACCCCAGGCCCGACACCACGGACGACGACCGGCGACCGCCCCGGGACTGGAGGGTCGAGACCACCCGGCCGACCGCCGCCGCGATCAGCAGGATCACCCCGAGGACCACCGCCGCCTTCCAGAAGATCTGTGGCGACGCCCAGACCAGCAGGCCGGTGACCACCGCGGTGACGACCCACGGCAGCGCCTTCCGCACCGGCCCGGCCCACCGCCGCGTCCCGATCCACCACGCTGGCCGGCGTCGCCGGGGCAGTTTGATGCTGGTGTCCTGGCGCAACAACCGGACCAGGACGAACACCAGCCCGCCGATGACCGGCAGCATGACGAGCGTGACCGCCGCCCCCGCGCCGTACTGCAGTTGCAGGATCGCCTTCGAGTACGCGACGAGCACGTACGGTGCGGTCACGTCGCCCGGCCCGCCCTGGGTCAGCAACCAGACGAGGTCGAAGTTGTTGAACGTCCAGATCGACGACAGGGTCACCGTCACGGTGATCACGTGGCGAAGTCCGGGCAGCGTCACGTTGGCGAACCGCTGCCACGACGAGGCGCCGTCGATGGTCGCCGCCTCGTAGAGGTCCGCCGGGATGGCCTTCAACCCCGCGAGGAAACACACGGTGAAGAACGGCACGCCCTTCCAGACGTTGACGAGGATCACCGACGGCATGGCCAGCGACGGGTCGGACAGCCAGCCGGCCGGCCAACTGTCGACCAGGTGCGCGCTGGCCAGCAGCGGCCCGATCCCGGTGGCGGTGAGCAGCGTGTTGACGCTGCCGAAGATCGGGTCGAGCAGCGCGCGCCAGCTGAACGCGGTCACCACCGTCGGCACCACCCACGGCACCAGGAGCAACCCCGCCAGCACGGCCCGCCCGCGGCGTCGATGGTGCAGCAGCAGGGCCGCGGACAACCCCAGCACGACCTTGAACACCTCGGCGTACGCGGTGAAGACGAACGAGTTCACCACGCCGGTGTGGAACTGCTCGTCACCGACGAGGGCGAGGTAGTTGTCCAGACCGACGAACACGGTGTCCTGCCCGTGCCGTTCCGTGGTGCTGGTGAGGATCGACCGGGCGATCGGCACGAGGACCAGGCTGCCGACCAGCACAGCCATCGGTGCCAGGAACAGTGCCGCCAACCGCCAGTCACGACCCAGCCGCCGCTGGGTCGCCGTGAGAGAGCCGGGTCCCGGCGGCGGGGACTTCCTCGCCGCCGGGACCCGCGCAGGACGAACCGACCTCACTGCGGCATCCCCTGCTGGGTGAAGATCTGCACCATCTTCTCGTGGGCGGTCGTCACGGCCTGCGACGGCGCAGTTCCCTGAACGACCTGCTGCATCATGTCGGTGAGGACGTAGGCCGACCCCACCGCCTGCTGGCCCGCGCTGGCCTTCTGCGGGAAGGCCAGGCCGTTCTTCGTGTTCAGCGGCAGCTTCAATTCAGTGATCTTGCGCAGCATGGGGAACGCCGGGTCGCCGCTGGTGAAGAACGGGTCGGCATCCCAGACCTTCTCCCAGGCGGGCATCACCAGGCCGGGCGCTTCCTTCGCCACCCCGAGCAGCGCGGGCGCGCTGACCAGGTACTGCGCCAGGAGCTTGGCGAGCCCGGGGTTCTTGGCGCCCTTGAAGACGACGAATCCCTGCGACTGGCCGAGCAGCAGGGGGTTGCTGGTCGCCGGCCCGATGCAGTCGGAGAACACGTGGGTGTTCGCGTGCACCGGGTTCTTCTTGGTCCTGGAGTCCGCGTAGACGCTGAACTGGTTGCGGGTGTAGCCGAGGACCCCGGCGAGCCAGTTCTCGTTGTTGCTGGTGTCGGTCCAGCTCGCCACCCCGGGCGGCAGCATCGGCTTGTACCTGGGGTTGGTGTAGATATCGCCCAGGAAGGTCACCGCCTGCACCGTCTCGGGGGAGTTGAAGGTGACCTTCCGGCCGTCGTTGGAGGCGATCGACCCCCCGTAGGCGTTGATCAGCGCCTCGATCATTCCGTTGCCGTCACCGGACCGGTTCACCGTCATGCCCCAGCCAAACCGGCGCTTGGCGGGATCGGAGATCTCCAGGCACACATCCCGCAGCTCTTCCCAGCTGTAGATGTCCTTGGGGGAGATGCCCTTGTCCTGCATCCAGTCCTTGCGCAGGAACGACCCGATCCCGATGAAGTGGTACGGGATTGCGAACCACTTGCCGTCGAATACGCAGAAGTTCTTGGCCTCGGCGCAGGGTTCGCCGTATCTGGCCGTCAGCGCCTGGACGACGTCCGTCACGTCCTCCAGGTCGCCCAGCGCCTGGAACTGCGCGACGAACCGTGAGTCGGTCATGAACGCCAGGTCACGCGCCACCCCGCCCTTGACCTCGGCGTCGATCTTGGCCACCACGTCACCGGCGTCGGCCTGGACCAGACTGTTCTCGATCTTCGTTCCGGTGGTGTCGGCGAACTTCTTGATCGAGCTGTCGAGGGCGTCGTTCGCGGCCGTCGAGTACAACTTCTGCGACAGCATCCCCATCGAGGAGCCCTTCATCGCCGCCGCGGCGTCGATCAGCTCCTGCGGAACCTCCGGCTGCACCTTGGTGGGTGAGTCGGACTCGCCCCCGCACGCGGCCAGACCGGCCGCGCCGAGCACTCCCACCCCCATCCCCAGAAAGCCGCGCCGTGACCAGGCTGGATTGTTTTCCATGGACATTCGCCTCCTCCAAGTCCCCGCACCCCTGCACGCCGACGGCGTGCTCGACGATCACCTCAGTGCTCGTGCTCCGGGTGTGTCTCCATGACGGCGACCAGGAAAAGCCGCCCACATCGATCAGTGCGTTGAGGCGATCGGCGACCGGGCCGAGATAGCAGCGCTGACGTTCCAGTTCGGTCGGGCCACGAGACCACCACCGTTCGAGATTTCGAACTGAGTTCGAGATATCGCATCGAGTGGACGCGACGCTAGAGCAGCGCTCTTACAAGTGTCAATGTTTCGATGTGGTTTCGAGCCGAAAGCGGGAGGTCGGCTATCGAGGCGGGGCCCGGTAGCCCATCTGTGTGGACAGCGCGGCCGCGCCCTCACGAATCAGCCCGGTCCACTCCACGTGCGCCTCGGGCGTCCACCGGATGATCGGCGCGGACAGGCTCATCGCGGCGATGGTGGTGCCGGAATGGTCTCGGATCCCCGCGGCGACGCAACGCATGGCGCTGTCAGACTCACCGATGTCGACCGCCACGTCGTCCGCCCGGACACGATCGAGATGCTCGCGTAGACGGTCCGGGTCGGTGATGCTGTCCGGCGTCATGCCCGGCAGGTCGCCCTTCGTCAGGACGGCGTCCAGGCCCGCCTCGTCGAGGGCGGACAGCAGGATCTTGCCGACCGCCGTGCAGTGGGCCGGCAGCCGCCGCCCGACCGCAGAGACCATCCGGACCGGGTGCGTGCTGTCGAACTTGACGAGGTAGATGACATCGGCACCGTCGAGCACGGCCACGTGGACGGCCTCGTCGCAGGCGGCGGCCACGTCCCGCGCGACGCACTGCGCCTCGCGGACCAGGTCAAGCCGGCCGGCGAACGCCGCGCCGAGCTGGAACAGCGGCATGCCGAGCCGATAGTGCACCGGCTGGCCCGGAACGGAGATCAGGTACGAGCGAGCCTCGAGCGTGACGAGCAGTTCGTGGACGGTGGTCCGGGGCAGGTCGAGCCGCTCCATCACCTGGCGGGCCGACAGTTCAGGGCAGTCCAGGAACAATTCGAGGACGTCGAGTGCGCGGATGACCGCCGGTACGACACGGGGCATGTCGAGAGTCCCTTCGCAGCGCCGGACCCGTGTCAACGATCTCCACGGGCCAGCACCTGAAGAGGATAACTGCGTCAGCCGCTGGCGCCAGGTTCCGGACCAGCGCTCCCGCGCGGTGGCCCGGCGCATCCCGCGCCATCGAGCCTGGTTGGGTGTCTATCCCCGCATGGCGCCGGGCGGGAGGTCGAGGAACTGCTCGATGTCGGCGATGGCGTCCTTCACCATGCCGCCGACCTGCGGGTCGCGCAGGCGGGCGCGCAGGACGGGCAGGACGGCGTCGAGCCGCAGGAGGTGCAGAAGGCGCTACGGCACGCCAACCTGCGGATCACCCTGGAAACCTACGTCCACTGGTTGCCGAAAAAGGACCGTCCGCGCGGCCTGGTCGGCAACCTGCTGCGGCAGGCAGACGGCAAGCGGGGGGAACCTTCCACCGGGCAAGATCGGATCTAGCTTGTGCCCCGGCTGTGCCCGATGATCTTCGCTCGGGGTTCTTGCAGCTCAGGATGGGTAAGAGGTGGGCCGCCAGGGACTCGAACCCTGAACCTATGGATTAAAAGTCCACAGCTCTGCCATTGAGCTAGCGGCCCGCGCGCTCAGGTTACCCGACGGTGAGCGTCGGCGACTCTCGGCTTCCGGCCGGCCGTCGATGCCTGCGTCAGCCAGCGCTCGCCGTGCCGATCATCAGTGCTGGTGCGGTGAGATTGATCAGGCGACGCATGGGTGTGGGCCGGCGGGGAACCGGGACAGTCATGAGGGCGAGCAGTATCCCGGCCGTGGCGGCGTCGGGTGAGGAGATCGGGCCGGACGGCGTACGCCAGCCGGGTGGCGAGGTGCACGCCTGGCGGCCCGGTCAGAACCAGACCGTGTGCGGCCTGGCTCTCAGCCGGACCAGGCTGCGTCGTTTCCCGCACGTGCGCTTCGACTACTCGGGCACCGACGTGCTCACCGAGGCTGACGCGGTGGGCTGGATCTGTCCGCGTTGTCTGGCGGCCACCACCGGCCGACGTGGGACGGAGAAGCACGGCTGGGTCCGGGAGTCTCCTCGCCCTTGATCGACTCGGGTTTCCGGAAGTCGGGGTGTCGTGCCCGCCGGGATACCGCGACTTTCAGGAAGCCGAGTGGATCAAGCGGCAAGCCGCAGGCCGCCGGCGGGTGGGTGGTTGAGCTGCTGCTGGGCGGGTACGGGGTCGGACATGCGGATCGTGGTGGTGGGGGCGAGTGGCAACGTCGGTACGGCGCTGCTGCGGCGGCTGCGCCGGGAGCGGGGCGTGGAGCTGGCCGGGGTGGTCCGGCGGTTGCCCGGCCCGGACGCCGGCGAGCCGTACGACCAGGTGGAGTGGCACTCCTGCGACATCGGCGCGCCGGGAGCGGCGGGGCAACTCGCCGAGGTGTTCGCCGGTGCGGACGCGGTGGTGCACCTGGCCTGGCAGATCCAGCCCAGCCACGACCAGCGGGTGCTGCGGAGGACCAACGTCGACGGCAGTCGGGCGGTGATCGACGCGGTGGTCCAGGCCGGTGTTCCGGCTCTGGTGTACGCCTCGTCGGTCGGCGTCTACGCGCCCGGCCCGAAGGACCACCCGATCAGCGAGCGGTGGCCGGCCACCGGCGTGCCCGGCTCGTCGTACAGCGAGCACAAGGCCGAGGTGGAGGCGCTGCTGGACGGGGTGGAGCGGGAACACCCGACTCTGCGGGTGGTGCGGATGCGACCCGGGTTGATCTTCCAGCGGGCCGCCGGCACGGAGATCACCCGCTACTTCCTGGGCCCTCTGGCACCGGTTCGGCTGCTGCGCTTCGGCCGGATTCCCCTGGTGCCGACGAACCGCCGGTTGCGGATGCAGGCGGTGCACGCCGATGACGTGGCCGATGCGTACACCCGGGCGGTGATGGGTGATGCGCGCGGCGCCTTCAACCTCGCCGCGGACCCGGTGCTCAGCCCGGAGCTGGTGGCCCGGCACTTCCACGGTTGGACGGTGCCGGTCGCCGCGCCGGTGCTGCGGGCGGCGGCGGCGCTGACCTGGCGGGCGCGCCTCCAGCCGGTCGACGCGGGCTGGGTGGAGCTGGGTCTGAACGCCCCGCTGATGTCCAGCGAGCGGGCGGAGACCGAGCTGGGCTGGCAGCCCACGATCACCGCGCTGACGGCGCTCAAGGAACTCTTCGCCGGCATGGCCGACGGCGCCCACACGGGAAGCCCGCCGATGTCCGGCGCACGCGACCTGCCGGGCCGCCCCGCAGCCCTGCTCGAAGCCCGCCCGCCGGGCCAGGGCAACCCCTACTGACCCCAACCCGCTGGCTGGCCCCGGTGATCAAGAGGTTTCGGTCAGAAAACCGGGCCCCGGTGACCGAAACCTCTTGATCACCGGGGCGGAGGCGCAGCCGCACCGGGGCGGGCCGCAGGCCGGGTCAGCTCAGTTTGGAGCCCGTTACCGTGGGGTTCTGGGCACCCAGGAAGAAGATGCCGGGGAAGCCGCGCGTCTCGAACTTGCCGCTCGGGTTGCGGCGCAGGGTCGAGTTTTCGATCTTCATGGTGCCGGTGCGGTTGTTGCTCACGAAGAAGACCGCACCGCCGCCCTCGTTGGCCTTGTTGTTCTCGATGATCGTGCCGGCGATCCGTACGGTGAACTCGTTGCCGTCGCAGTAGATCGCGCCACCGCTGCCGCCGCCCGGGGTGCCGGACTTCGCCGGGTTGGCGCCGCTGCCGATCGCCTCGTTGTGGCTGAGCACGCTGTTCAGCACCACCCAGGAGACGCCGATGCTGCTCAGCGCGCCCCCGTTGGAGCAGGAGCCGCCCTGGCCGGCGGTGCCGCCGAAGGTGCTGCCCACCACGTACACCGGCTTGTTCTCATGCTGGCTGAGCACCCGGATGGCCGCGCCGCCCAGGTCGGGGCCGGTGCGGTCGCAGCGGTTGCGGACGAAGCGCGAGTTGACCACCTTGAACCGCCCACCGCGGACGAAGATCGCCCCACCGCCGCCGCCCTCGGCCTTGTCGCCGGTGGAGTTGCCGTCGGCGAACGTCAGGTTCTGCACGGTGAGCTGCGGGTGGTCCTGGTTCTGGCAGTGCGAGGTGGTCCAGCCCTGGGCCCCGTCGCAGGTGTTCATGTAGAGGATGCGGCGCTGGCCCTGGCCGCTCAGCGTGACCTTGCCGCCGCCGTCCAGCACGATCTTGGGCCCGTTGGCGTTGCGGACCTTCGCGGTGGCGGTCATCTTGATCGTCACCGGGGCCGGCCCGCAGTTGAACGTGATGACACCGCCGGCCGCGACCGCCTTCACGACGGCCGCGGAGGTGCAGCTCGCCGGGGTGCCGGTGCCGATGGTCCGGGTCGGCTTCGAGGTGTCCACCGCCCGCGCCTCGGCCGGCACGGTGGCCCTGCCGTTCGGGTTGCCGGCCGCGAGCACCTTCTCGGCGGGCTTCGGGCTCGCGCTGGCCCCTGGGCCACCGAGGCCGTCGCGGACCTCCGGTGCTTCGCCCTGCGCGCTGGTCGGTGCCGTCGGCGAAGCGGACGCGCCGGCCTCGAAGGCGGGGGCCGGGTCGTTGGGCGCGCAGGCGGGCAGGGTCGCGGTGGCGACACCGAGGACGAGCAGAGCGGCAAGCGACGTCATGCGCACCCCGTGATGCTAGGAGTCGCACCGGCGTCCCGACGAATCCGCCGTGCCGGTTTAATGCACCGCTAAGCCACGGCCACGGCCACCGCCGCTCGCCACCGCCCGCCGCCC